>NZ_JBWKWT010000003.1:311999-322684 GCF_059422365.1 Pseudomonas sp. GW821-FHT01E10 | reverse complement strand
CCCGCAACCAAACATCAAAAAAGGCTACTCGAAAGAGTGGCCTTTTTTGTATCTGTTGAAAAAGTCCTTTCGCAACAATGATCTGTCACTGTGCAGTGAGCCGTTCAGGGTCGCCAGACTGTGAGTTCAGACCTAGGCTGAACCGCAAGGAAAACCCTCGACGACTGGTGATGCGCCATCGCCGATACCCGGTGAGACGCGTTAATATTTGTGATTATTTTTTTCTACAGGGATTGGTAACTTGGCTGGATACCCCCATCCTGTCGCGCACAATCCAAGAGGTGATTGATGCGCGCCAACTCGTCTGATCCACAAGACACCGTCACAGCGACACAACCGATCAAAGCTGAGCGTCTGCGCTTGCTGGATCGAATCAGCAAATACCGTCAACCCATCGGTCTGGCGGTCACTTTGCTGCTGTTCGCCATCGCGCTGATTGCCTGTCGTCACCTGCTGAGCGAACTCGATCTGTACGCGCTGCACGACTCGATCCTGGAAGTGCCGAGACCGGCCTTGCTGGGAGCGTTAGGCGCGACCGTCGTCGGCTTCATCATTCTGCTGGGTTACGAATGGTCGGCCAGCCGTTATGCCGGCGTGACACTGGCGCCGCGAGTCGTGGCGCTGGGGGGCTTCACCGCCTTCGCCATCGGCAATGCCATCGGTCTGTCGCTGCTGTCGGGGGGCTCGGTTCGCTACCGTCTATATGCACGGCATGGCGTGGGGGCTTCGGAAGTCGCGCACATGACGCTGTTTGCCAGCCTCTCGCTCGGCTGCGCCCTCCCGCCCCTGGCCGCCCTCGCCACCCTCAGCAACCTGCCCGCCGCCTCGCTGGCCCTGGGTTTCTCCGAGACGTTGCTGGGTGCGATTGCAGGGGCCGTGCTGCTGCTCGCCACGGTACTGGCGATCGGTATCTACCGCCGTCGTTTGCCGGAACAGCCTTACCCGGACAACCTGCTGGTCAAGGTCGGCCGCCGCACCTTGCGCCTGCCGGGCCGCCGCCTGACCTTCCTGCAACTGGTCATCACCGCCCTGGACGTGGCCGCCGCCGCGACAGTGCTCTATCTGTTGCTGCCCGAAGCACCACCCTTCGGTGCGTTCCTGCTGGTCTATCTATTGGCCCTGGCCGCTGGCGTGCTCAGTCATGTACCCGGCGGTGTCGGGGTGTTCGAAGCGATTTTGCTGGCGGCCTTCGCCGACAAGCTCGGTGCCGCGCCACTGGCTGCCGCCCTGCTGCTCTACCGCCTGATCTACGTGATCTTGCCGCTGCTGGTGGCTTGCGTACTGCTGCTGATCAACGAAGGCCAGCGCCTGTTTCAGACACGCCAGACGCTACGCGCCGCCTCAGGCCTGGCCGCGCCGATTCTGGCGGTGCTGGTGTTCCTGTCCGGCGTGGTGTTGCTGTTCTCTGGCGTAACGCCGGAGATCGATACGCGCCTTGAACACATCGGCTTTCTGATCCCGCATCGACTGGTCGACGCCTCGCACTTCGGCGCCAGCCTGGTGGGCGTGCTCTGCCTGCTGCTGGCTCAGGGCTTGCGTCGCCGCCTGTCGGCCGCGTGGATGCTGACCACCATTCTGTTGTTGGTCGGCGCCGTGCTCTCTCTGCTCAAAGGCTTCGATTGGGAAGAAGCCAGCCTGATGACCCTGACAGCAAGTTTGCTGGGGGTTTTCCGGCGTTCGTTTTACCGTCCCAGCCGCCTGACCGAGCTGCCGTTTTCGCCGCTGTATCTGGTGTCGAGTCTTTGCGTACTCGGCGCATCGATCTGGTTGCTGCTGTTCGCCTATCAGGACGTTCCGTACAGCCATCAACTCTGGTGGCAGTTCACCCTCGACGCCGACGCCCCGCGAGGTTTGCGTTCGTTGCTGGGTGCCGCGGTGCTGCTGGTGGTGGTGTCCCTGACGTGGCTGCTGCGTACCGCGCGTCCGATAATCCACCTGCCAACCTCCGATGAACTGGAGCGCGCGGCTAATATCCTCATGGCCTCCTCCCAACCGGATGGCGGCCTGGCCCTGACCGGTGACAAGGCGCTGCTGTTTCACCCCAACGACGAAGCGTTCCTGATGTACGCCCGCCGTGGCCGCAGCCTGGTAGCGCTGTATGACCCGATCGGCCCGACCCAGCAACGGGCGGAAATGATCTGGCAGTTCCGTGACCTGTGCGATATCCATCACGCTCGCCCTGTGTTTTATCAAGTGCGTGCCGAGAACCTGCCGTACTACATGGACATCGGCCTGACCGCGATCAAGCTCGGCGAAGAAGCCCGGGTCGACCTCAAGCGTTTCGATCTCGAAGCCAAAGGCAAAGAGATGAAGGACCTGCGCTACACCTGGAACCGTGGCACCCGTGACGGCCTTTCGCTGGAGATCCATGAGCCGGGGCAAGCGCCGATGGACGAGCTCAAGGTGATTTCCGATGCCTGGCTGACCGGCAAGAATGTGCGCGAGAAAGGCTTCTCGCTTGGGCGTTTCAGCGATGACTACCTCAAGCACTTCCGTGTCGCGGTGATTCGTTTCGAAGGGCGCCCGGTGGCGTTCGCCAACCTGCTCGAGACCTACGGTCATGAACTGGCCAGCCTCGACCTGATGCGCGCACACCCCGACGCCCCTAAGCTGACCATGGAATTCATGATGGTCGGCCTGATTCAACATTATAAAAATCATGGATACGCGCGCTTCAGCCTGGGCATGGTGCCATTGTCGGGGTTGCAACCCCGGCGCGGCGCACCACTGACCCAGCGCTTGGGCTCGATGGTGTTCCGCCGTGGTGAGCAGCTGTATAACTTCCAAGGTTTGCGCCGCTTCAAAGACAAGTTCCAGCCTGACTGGGAACCCCGTTATATGGCCGTGCCCGCCGGACTCGATCCGCTGGTGGCCCTGGCCGACACTGCCGCCCTGATTGCGGGCGGCTTGACTGGATTGGTGAAACGCTGATGATTCAACGCTCCCTGCGGTACGTACTGGCCACACTGGTAGTGCTGGCCCTGATTGTCGGTAGCGGTTACTGGTACCTGAAACGCCCGGCACCCGAACCGACCCTCGAACTGCTGACGCCAGCCGATGGCGCCGCGATGACCCGCGTCATCCCCGGCACCACGCCGCGCGCGCAGGTGCTGGTGGCGGTCAATGAAGAGCAGAAGCTCAGCGATAAACAATTGATGACCCTGAGCCGCAGCGGCTCGGCGCAGATCGTCCAGGTGATCCTGCCCAAGGACTGCATCCAGCAAAGTCGCGCTCTGCAGGCAGGCCTCAGAGAGCTCAAAGGCCCGGCAACCCTGGTCAGCGGCATCGGCCCTGGCGCCGTGCTGGCGTGGCGCTGGCTGGCCGAGCAGAAGGACGACAAGGCCCAGGCCATTTCGGTTGACCTGGCCCTGGAAAAACCTGGCTGCACTCATCTGCTGCCAAAAAGTGCCGCCCACGGTCACTGGCTGGTGGCCTGGAACGACAACCCGGACGACACCAGCGCCGGCTTCGTGCGTGACCAGCCCAACGCCGAAACCAGTATCAGCGACTACGACATCAACCTGCCGCAAGTGCTGAACAACGAACTGCGCAAAACCCTCGTCGGTGGCGATAAAGCCGCTGGCGGCCTGCAGATTCCGGTGGTCGAAGTGCCAGCCGGCCAAGCCAAGGACACCGTGACCCTATTCCTCTCCGGCGACGGCGGCTGGCGCGACCTGGACCGCGACGTGGCCGGCGAGATGGCCAAGATCGGCTACCCAGTGGTCGGCATCGACACCCTGCGCTACTACTGGCAGCACAAGAGCCCGGAACAAAGCGCCCTGGACCTGACCGAACTGATGCAGCACTACCGGCAGAAATGGGGCACCAAGCGCTTCATCCTGACCGGCTACTCATTCGGCGCCGACGTTCTGCCAGCCATCTACAACCGCCTGCCGGAAGCCGAACAGCAGCGGGTCGACGCAATCATCCTGCTGGCCTTCGCCCGCACCGGCAGCTTCGAGATCGAAGTCGAAGGCTGGCTCGGCAACGCCGGCAAAGAAGCCGCCACCGGCCCGGAAATGGCCAAGCTGCCGCCGGCGAAAGTGGTGTGCATCTACGGAGAGGAAGAAGTCGACGAGAGCGGCTGCACCGACAAGACCGCCGTGGGCGAAGCGATGAAACTGCCTGGCGGCCATCACTTCGACGAGAACTACCCGGCGTTGGCGCAGCGATTGGTGGATGCCATCGTGAAGCGTCAAGCGAAGGAGACGGCGGCTCAGGAGTGATCTGAGTCCCCGTACACAAAAAAGCCCCCGACACCTTATGGTTGCGGGGGCTTTTTCATTAGCACGCAATTTAACCGCACCACAGGGGGCTGCGCTGAACTCAGATAAATGGGGACATGTTTAGTCTCGTTTACAGAAGGTGTCACAATATCGGATGACGCCCGCAGACCTTGTAGGCAAACTCCGAATCTTTCTTTTTGGGCACTTTGCCGTCTTGTTGCGTTTTTCTTCGACGGGATACTCTCGGACGTCGCTGACCATTCAGCGATCGGGCTTGGAAACCCGTCGGATACTAGCCGCAACAGCGCCCCTTCATGATTGCATGCGTTTTTTGTGATCATGAGTTATGGCAGCTGTGCGTGGGACGCCCTCGGGCGTGCCGGTTTCCTAGTTCCCGGTTTCCAACCTGCGTACAGCTGTCACCCATTCGCTTGGAAACGAATGAGTCAGCTCCTCAACTAGGATTTTTGACTATGACTAAAATTGATGTTTCCGCGATTTCAGAACTAAAAACCCTCGGCTTCACCCCTCTCATCTACTGCTCGGATCAGGCGCTATTCAACGTCCGCGCCGGCGTCCCCATCGTTGATGCATTGTCACAAGCCTCCGACCTGCTGTTCCTCGCCAGATCATTTACCGAGGATGCAGCCTACGCAAAAGACACCGACCGCCACGCCTGGGCCGCGCATTATTTGACGGCGATGAGTAAGGCGGTGATTGATGATGTGGTGAAGGTGCTGACACCGCGACCCGCCCGAACAAAGACCGAATCTGAAGAAGAATTGCCTGAAAGCAAGTAAAGGCACAGACACAAAAAAGCCCCCGCTACCTTCATGGCAACGGGGGCTTTTTCATGGGGGCTTACATCTCGACCTGGGTACCTAGTTCAATCACCCGGTTCAGCGGCAGATTGAAGAAACGCAGGTTGCCATTGGCGTTTTTCAGCATGAAGGCGAACAACGCCTCGCGCCAGCGGGCCATGCCTTCGAGCTTGGAGGCGATGACTGTCTCGCGGCTGAGGAAGTACGTGGTGCGCATCGGGCTGAAGTCCAGGTTATCGAGATGACACAGCTTCAGTGCTTGCGGCACGTCCGGCTCGTCGGTGAAACCGAAGTGCAGGATGACCCTGAAGAAGCCTTCGCCGTAAGAATCGACCTCGAAACGTCGTTGCGGCGGGACGCGCGGGATGTCTTCGTACACCACTGTCAGCAACACCACTTGCTCGTGCAGCACCTGGTTATGCAGCAGATTGTGCAACAGCGCGTGGGGCACGGCATCCGGGCGAGCGGTAAGGAACACAGCGGTGCCCTGGACCCGATGTGGCGGTTGCACACGGATACTGCTGATAAAGATCGGCAGCGGCAGCCCGCCTTCGTCCAGGCGATCCACCAGCAGTTGCTTGCCGCGTTTCCAGGTGGTCATCAGGACGAACAGTGCGATACCGGCGATCACCGGGAACGCGCCACCCTGAACGATTTTTGGCACGTTGGCGGCGAAGTACAGACCGTCCACCAACAGAAAGCCGAGCAACACCGGGACCGCAAGAACCGGTGGCCACTTCCACAGCAGCAGCATCACCGCCGACACCAGAATCGTGGTCATCAACATGGTCCCGGTCACCGCCACGCCGTAGGCCGAGGCCAGGGCGCCGGAGGACTCGAAGCCCAGTACCAGCAGGATCACGCCGACCATTAGCGCCCAGTTCACCGCGCCGATATAAATCTGCCCTTGTTCGGCACTGGAGGTGTGCTGAATGCGCATGCGCGGAATGTAGCCGAGCTGGATCGCCTGGCGGGTCAGGGAGAATGCACCGGAGATGACCGCTTGCGAGGCAATCACCGTGGCCATGGTCGACAACGCGACCAACGGGATCAGCGCCCAGCTTGGCGCCAGCAGATAGAACGGGTTGCGGGCCGCTTCCGGATCACCGAGCAGCAATGCGCCCTGACCGAAGTAGTTCAGCACCAGTGCGGGCAACACCAGGATGAACCAGGCCCGAGCGATCGGCTTGCGCCCGAAGTGGCCCATGTCCGCGTACAGCGCCTCGGCACCGGTCAACGCCAGCACCACGGCACCAAGAATCGTGATCCCCATGCCTGGATGGTCCATGAAGAAGCGTACGCCCCAGACCGGGTTTATCGCCTGCAACACTTCCGGGTGTTGGTTGATGCCGTACACGCCCAGCGCGCCGAGTACCAGAAACCAGGTGACCATGATCGGCCCGAACAGAATGCCGATCCGGGCCGTACCATGACGCTGGATCAGAAACAGCGCCACCAGCACGATCAACGACAACGGCACCACCCAATGGTCGATGCCTTCGAAGGCCAGCCCCAGCCCTTCGATCGCCGAAAGAACGGAAATCGCCGGGGTGATCATGCTGTCGCCGTAGAACAGCGCCGTGCCGATCAGCCCGCAGACCACCAGCAGCGTGCGCAATTTTGCATGCCCCCCCGCCGCTCGTCGTGCCAGCGCGGTCAAGGCCATGATCCCGCCTTCGCCCTGGTTGTCGGCACGCAGCACGAACATCATGTATTTGATCGACACGACCCAGATCAGCGACCAGAAGATCAGCGCCAGAATGCCCAGCACGCCGTCATGGTTGACGGGCACGCCATAGCCACCGGAAAACACTTCTTTTAGGGTGTACAACGGGCTCGTGCCGATGTCGCCATAAACCACTCCGACCGCCGCAACCAGCATGCTGATCGGCTTCGCCGCCGAATGTCCGCCGGCTATCGCCTGACTACTTGCCTGCCCCATCCATCACTCCTACTACTCAGATCCGGGCTTCTTCAAAGAAGCACTATGATTTGTGGTGCAGCATGCACTGTTTTACTTGTTGTTACAGACGATTTATTGACTGTAAAAAATCGGTAAAGCGTAAAGGCGCGAAGCATAGCGCAGCACTCGTCGTATTTCCCTGCATAAAGCTGGTCAAGTGCGCCGCCCATCGTTAGAATTGCGCACTTTTTGACCAGAGGGTGCAACATAGCGCCCGTCTGTCGCCTTGCCGTCATCGGCTGGAGGCGTCACAAATACCGAGGTTAGACATGTCCACCACTCCTGCGCCGGCCAATCCAAAGGTTGGCTTCGTATCCCTGGGTTGCCCGAAAGCACTGGTCGACTCCGAGCGCATCCTTACCCAGCTGCGCATGGAAGGCTATGACGTTGTGTCCACTTATCAGGACGCCGACGTCGTGGTGGTCAATACCTGCGGCTTCATCGACTCGGCCAAGGCTGAGTCCCTGGAAGTGATCGGCGAAGCCATCAAGGAAAACGGCAAGGTCATCGTGACCGGCTGCATGGGCGTCGAAGAAGGCAATATCCGTAACGTGCACCCGAGTGTGCTGGCCGTGACCGGTCCGCAGCAGTACGAGCAAGTGGTCAACGCCGTGCACGACGTCGTGCCGCCGCGTCAGGATCACAACCCGCTGATCGACCTGGTGCCGCCGCAAGGGATCAAACTGACCCCGCGCCACTACGCCTACCTGAAGATTTCCGAAGGCTGCAACCACAGCTGCAGCTTCTGCATCATCCCGTCGATGCGCGGCAAACTGGTCAGCCGCCCGGTCGGTGACGTGCTCGACGAGGCCCAGCGCCTGGTCAAGTCCGGCGTCAAAGAGCTGCTGGTGATTTCCCAGGACACCAGCGCCTATGGCGTCGACGTGAAATACCGCACCGGTTTCTGGAACGGCGCGCCGGTGAAAACCCGCATGACCGAACTCTGCGAAGCCCTGAGCACCCTCGGCGTCTGGGTTCGCCTGCACTACGTTTATCCGTACCCGCACGTCGACGAGCTGATCCCGCTGATGGCCGCCGGGAAAATCCTGCCGTACCTGGACATCCCGTTCCAGCACGCCAGCCCGAAAGTCCTCAAAGCCATGAAACGCCCGGCCTTCGAAGACAAGACCCTGGCGCGCATCAAGAACTGGCGCGAAATCTGCCCGGACCTGATCATCCGTTCGACCTTCATCGTCGGCTTCCCCGGCGAAACCGAAGAAGACTTCCAGTACCTGTTGAACTGGCTGACCGAAGCCCAGCTGGACCGCGTCGGCTGCTTCCAGTACTCGCCGGTCGAAGGCGCACCGGCCAACGATCTGGACCTGGAGATCGTTCCGGACGACGTCAAGCAAGACCGCTGGGATCGCTTCATGGCGCACCAGCAGGCCATCAGCTCGGCACGCCTGCAAATGCGCATCGGCCGTGAGATCGAAGTGCTGGTGGACGAAGTCGACGAGCAAGGCGCGGTTGGCCGCTGCTTCTTCGATGCCCCGGAAATCGACGGCAACGTGTTCATCGACAACGGCAGCAACCTGAAGCCGGGCGACAAGGTCTGGTGCAAAGTGACTGACGCCGACGAATACGACCTGTGGGCAGAACAGATCTAAACGCAAAAAATACGAAAAGCCCTGCTCTCTTGACGAGATGCGGGGCTTTTTTACGTCTATCGTTTTGTGGGAGAAAAAACTCGCAGCCTTACGGGAACGGCTCTTAACAGAAGGAGCAAGCGGCCATGCGCCAACATTCGGTCATTTACACACCGAAACAGAGCGACTACGAAGAACTCACCCGCGTGTGGGAAGCCTCGGTGCGCGCTACCCATGACTTTCTGCCCGACAGCTACATCGAACTGCTGAAGAACCTGGTCCTGACCCGCTACCTCGACGCCGTCATGCTGATCTGCACCAAAGACTCGCGCCAGCGCATCACCGGGTTCGCCGGCGTGGCAGCGGGCAAGATCGAAATGCTGTTCATCGATCCGGATCACCGTGGCCAAGGCCTGGGCAAGCAATTACTGCGCTATGCCCTGGAACACCTGAACGCCGATGAGCTGGACGTCAATGAGCAGAACCCACAGGCCCTGGGTTTTTATTTCAAGCAGGGCTTCGAGGTGATTGGTCGTTCGGAGCATGACGGCATGGGCCAGCCTTACCCGTTGCTGCACATGCGTTTACGCCAGGGCCAGCAACTGGCGCGCAATGGCTGACACACCATGGCGCCATGTGGGAACGGGCTTGCTCGCTCCCACATTAAAAACACATGAGGCAAATGGACCCGCGATTAACCGGCGCCAGGCAGGTACAATGCCCACCCCTTTTTTGTTACGGCCCTGTCATGACTGACCCGATTCGTCTCTCCAAACGCCTCATCGAACTCGTCGGCTGCTCCCGTCGGGAGGCTGAGCTGTTCATCGAGGGCGGCTGGGTCACCGTCGACGGTGAAGTCATCGACGAGCCGCAGTTCAAGGTCGACACCCAGAAAGTCGAGCTCGACCCAGAGGCCAAGGCCACTGCGCCGGAGCCGGTGACCATCCTGATGAACGTCCCGGCGGGCATGGACGCGGACAGCGCCATGGCGACCCTCAGCGCCGCGACCCTGAGCGAAGAACACCGCTACGGCAAACGTCCGCTCAAGGGTCACTTTCTGCGCCTGACCGCCAGCGCCGACCTGCAGGCCAACGCCAGCGGTCTGCTGGTGTTCACCCAGGACTGGAAGATTCTGCGCAAACTCACCGCCGATGCCAGCAAGATCGAGCAGGAATATGTGGTCGAGGTCGAAGGCGACATGGTGGCTCACGGCCTCAACCGCCTGAACCACGGCCTGACGTACAAGGGCAAGGAACTGCCGCCGGTCAAGGCCAGCTGGCAGAACGAAAACCGTCTGCGCTTTGCCATGAAAAACCCACAACCGGGCGTGATCGCCCTGTTCTGCCAGGCCGTCGGCCTCAAGGTCGTCGCCATCCGCCGCATCCGCATCGGCGGTGTGTCCATCGGCAAAGTGCCCGTGGGGCAATGGCGCTACCTGTCCGGCAAAGAGAAGTTCTAAGGCTTTTCCCGCCGCCATACATTTCGGCGCCGCAGCTTCATGCGGCGCCCACAGCGAAATATCAGGACTGCACACATGATTCATAACGACGTACTGCGCAGCGTGCGCTACATGCTCGACATCAGCGACAAGAAAGTCATCGAGATCATCAAGCTCGGCGGCATGGACGTCACTCTGGAAGACCTGGTGACATACCTCGACAAGAAAGAAGAAGACGAGGAAGGTTTCGTACGCTGCCCGGACGAAGTCATGGCGCATTTCCTCGATGGCCTGGTGATCTTCAAGCGTGGCAAGGACGAAAGCCGTCCGCCGCAGCCGATCGAAGTGCCGGTGACCAACAACATCATCCTGAAGAAGTTGCGCGTCGCCTTCGAACTGAAGGAAGACGACATGCACGCCATCCTCAAGGCCGCCGAGTTCCCGGTGTCCAAGCCTGAGCTGAGCGCGCTGTTCCGCAAGTTCGGCCACACTAACTACCGCCCGTGCGGCGATCAATTGCTGCGCAACTTCCTCAAGGGCCTGACCCTGCGCGTGCGCCCGCAGTAAATCGCGCCGCGCGCCCTGTAGGAGCCGGGGGGGGGGGGGGGGGGGGGGGGGGGGGGGGGGGGGGGGGAGGGGGGGGGGGGGGTG
>NZ_JBWKWT010000003.1:0-311993 GCF_059422365.1 Pseudomonas sp. GW821-FHT01E10 | reverse complement strand
TCCCCCCCCCCCCCCCCCCCCCCCCCCCCCCCCCCCCCCCCCCCCCCCCCCCCCCGGCTCCTACAAGCGCGGTCGCAGACCAATCTGTATAGATGTTCATTCCGCGCAAAAATAGTGGCTCCGCTTCCGGCGGCTGAAGACTAGGGTGTATTGACCCTCAGCTCTCAGGACTCGCCATGCATCCCTACTTCTCTCTGCAAGGCCGCACCGCTCTGGTGACCGGCGGCACCCGCGGTATCGGCAAAATGATCGCCAAGGCTTATGTCGAGGCCGGCGCCATCGTGTACGTGTGCGCCCGGGATGCCGAAGCCTGTCAGCAAACTGCCGATGAGCTGAGTGCCTTCGGGATTTGCCACGCCGTGGCCACCAACCTGGCGCATGAAGAAGGCGTTCAGCAACTGGCCGCGCAATTGAGCGAACAGATCGGTCAGCTGGATATTCTGGTGAACAATGCCGGTACCACCTGGGGTGCGCCGCTGGAGAGTTACCCGGTCAAGGGCTGGGAAAAAGTCATGCAGCTCAACGTCACCTCGGTGTTCAACTGCATCCAGCAATTTCTACCGCTGCTGCGCAAGGCCGGTTCGGCGGCGAATCCGGCACGGATCATCAACATTGGCTCGGTGGCCGGGATTTCTTCCTTCGGCGAACAGGCGTATGCCTACGGCCCGAGCAAAGCCGCCCTGCATCAACTGTCGCGGATTCTGGCGCGAGAGTTGGTGAGCCAGCACATCAACGTCAACGTAATCGCACCGGGACGTTTCCCGAGCAAGATGACTCAGCACATCGGCAACGATGAGCAGGCGCTGGCCGAGGACACGGCGTTGATTCCGATGAAGCGCTGGGGCCGGGAGGAAGAAATGGCGGCGCTGGCGATTAGCCTGGCGAGTACGGCCGGGGCGTATATGACCGGGAATGTCATTCCTTTGGATGGCGGGTTTAGTCTCTAGATCGGCGGCGCGGCTATCGCGGGCAAGCCACGCTCCCACAGGTTTTATGCCGTACACAACATTTGCGTTCACTCGAGAACCTTGTGGGAGCGTGGCTTGCCCGCGATGACGGAGTAATAGGCAGCACCGATCTCGAGGCCGCTCGGGTTATCATGCCGCCCTAATCCCGGCCTCGACCCCAGACCATGACCTACAGCGTTTCCCCCATCGGCTTCGTGCGCTCCTGCTTCAAGGAGAAGTTCGCCATTCCGCGTCAACCGCAACTGGCCCCGGCCGCTCGGGGCGTACTGGAGCTGGTGGCGCCGTTTGATCAGGGTGATGCGGTGCAGGGGCTGGAGCAGGTCAGCCATGTGTGGCTGCTGTTCCTGTTCCATCAAGCGCTGGAAGAAAAGCCACGCCTCAAAGTCCGCCCTCCGCGTCTGGGCGGTAACAAATCCATGGGCGTGTTCGCCACCCGCGCGACGCATCGTCCTAACGGCATCGGCCAGTCGGTGGTCAAACTGGACAAGGTCGAAGCCAATCGACTGTGGATCTCCGGCATCGACTTGCTGGACGGCACGCCAGTTCTCGACATCAAACCTTACGTGCCCTACGCCGACATCATCGACACGGCGTCCAACGACATCGCCAGCGCCCCGCCGCTGCTGATTCCCGTGCAGTGGACGGACTCGGCCCTGCAACAGGCCCACGGCCACGCTCAGCGGCTTGGCGAACCTCTGGTCGAGTTGATCGAGCAATGCCTGACACAAGACCCACGCCCGGCGTACCAGATTCCTACGCCTGAGCGCGAATACGGCGCGCAGTTCTGGGATCTGGATGTGCGCTGGCATTATCCTGAGACGGGCGTGATCCGCGTCCTGGAAGTCATTCCCGCAAAAGCCTGAACCCCGGAAACGAAAAAGCCCGCATGACCTTCTCAGGTCATGCGGGCTTTTCTGTGCACTACGCCATTGAATGTAGGAGCCGGCTTGCTGGCGATAGCGCTTTGAAGTTTGCCATCGCCAGCAAGCCGGCTCCTACAAGTGACCTTCGGTCACTTCTCGACGAACGCACGCTCGATCAGGTAATCACCCGGCTCGCGCATCCGCGGCGAAACAGTCAGGCCGAAGCTGTTCAACACTTCGCTGGTCTCGTCGAGCATGCTCGGGCTGCCGCACAGCATGGCGCGGTCGTCCTGCGGGTTGATCGGCGGCAGGCCGATGTCGCTGAACAGCTTGCCGCTGCGCATCAGGTCGGTCAGGCGGCCTTCGTTTTCGAACGGCTCGCGGGTCACGGTCGGGTAGTAGATCAACTTGTCACGCAGGGCCTCACCGAAGAACTCGTTCTGCGGCAGGTGCTCGGTGATGAATTCGCGGTAAGCGACTTCGTTGACGTAACGCACGCCGTGGCACAGGATCACCTTTTCGAAACGCTCGTAGGTTTCGGGGTCCTGGATGACGCTCATGAACGGCGCCAGACCGGTACCGGTGCTGAGCAGGTACAAATGCTTGCCAGGCTTCAAGTCATCCAGCACCAGGGTGCCGGTAGGCTTCTTGCTGATGATGATCTCGTCGCCTTCCTTCAGATGCTGCAACTGGGAAGTCAGCGGGCCATCAGGCACTTTGATGCTGAAGAACTCGAGATGCTCTTCCCAGTTCGGGCTGGCAATCGAGTAAGCGCGCATGAGCGGCCGGCCGTTGGGCTGTTGCAGGCCGATCATCACGAACTGACCGTTCTCGAAGCGCAGGCCCGGATCGCGGGTGCACTTGAAGCTGAACAGAGTGTCGTTCCAGTGATGAACACTGAGGACACGCTCGTGGTTCATGTTGCTCATGTACGTGGGACTCCTGGAGATTTTGCCTGCGCCAATGATGTGCACAATTGCATCGCATTCTAATGGCAGCGACAATATCTGTTAAATGGATTATTAAGATAAGGGTTATCGGTTATATCGATATGCGATTTACTCTCCGTCAACTTCAAGTATTCGTCGCCGTCGCCCAGCAGGAAAGCGTATCCCGTGCCGCGGGCCTGCTCAACCTCTCGCAATCGGCGGCGAGCACCTCGATCACCGAGCTGGAGCGCCAGTGCAGCTGTCAGCTGTTCGATCGCGCCGGCAAACGGCTGAGCCTCAACGCCCTCGGCAAACAGCTATTGCCGCAAGCGGTGGCCCTGCTCGATCAGGCCAAGGAAATCGAAGACTTGCTCAACGGCAAGTCCGGTTTCGGCTCCCTGGCGGTCGGCGCGACCCTGACCATCGGCAATTACCTGGCCACCCTGCTGATCGGCAGCTTCATGCAGCGCCATCCGGAAAGCCAGGTGAAGCTGCATGTGCAGAACACCGCCAACATCGTGCAACAGGTGGCTCACTATGAAATTGATCTGGGTCTAATCGAAGGCGACTGCAGCCATCCGGACATCGAAGTGCAGAGCTGGGTCGAAGATGAACTGGTGGTGTTCTGCGCGCCCCAGCATCCGCTGGCTCAGCGCGGTATTGCCACCATGGAGGAGCTGAGTCATGAGGCGTGGATTCTCCGAGAACAAGGCTCGGGCACGCGGCTGACCTTTGACCAGGCCATGCGTCACCACCGCAGCGCGCTGAACATTCGCCTGGAACTGGAACACACCGAAGCGATCAAGCGCGCGGTGGAATCGGGTTTGGGGATTGGCTGCATTTCGCGCCTGGCGCTGCGCGATGCGTTCCGCCGTGGCAGCCTGGTGCCGGTAGAAACACCGGATCTGGACCTGGCGCGGCAGTTCTATTTCATCTGGCACAAACAGAAATATCAGACCTCGGCGATGCGCGAGTTCCTCGAACTGTGCCGCGCCTTCACCGCCGGGGTTCAGCGCAGCGACGAGATCGTTCTGCCTGCCATCGCTTAAAGCAGGATCACCGCCCACACCAGCGCGATCATGCTCAACGCTACGAGTTGAGCGGCGCTGCCCATGTCCTTGGCGTTCTTGGACAGTGGGTGCCGCTCCAGGGAAATGCGGTCGATGGCCGCTTCGACCGCCGAGTTGAGCAATTCGACGATCAGCGCCAACAGGCAGACTGCAATCAGCAGCGCCTGCTCGACACGGCTGACATTCAGGAAGAACGACAGCGGAATCAGGATGGCATTGAGCAACACCAGTTGCCGGAAGGCCGCCTCGCCAGTGAAGGCCGCGCGCAGGCCGTCAAAGGAATAGCCGGAGGCGTTGAGGATGCGTTTTAGGCCGGTCTGGCCTTTGAAAGGTGACATAGAGTAAGCAACTGACCAAAAAGGAGTGGGAAAGCTAGATTAAGCAAAGTCAAAAAAGCGTGAATACATAACACCTTAGTGGCTCGAAATTGACTCAAGTTGTTGCAAGAGCAGCGCCGCCTGAGTCCGGGTCCGTACATTCAGCTTACGGAAAATCGCGGTGACGTGGGCCTTGATCGTCGCTTCGGAAACGCTCAATTCGTAAGCAATCTGCTTGTTCAGCAAACCTTCACAGACCATGGTCAACACCCGGAACTGCTGGGGCGTCAGGCTGGCCAGGCCTTCACTGGCAGCCTTGGCTTCGTCGGAAACGCTGACGGCTTCGAAGGCCTGGGGCGGCCAGAAAACATCACCATCGAGCACCGCGCGTACGGCTTTTTGAATGACACTCAAGTCACTGGACTTGGGAATGAAACCGCTGGCGCCGAATTCACGGGACTTCACCATGATCGACGCTTCTTCCTGCGCCGACACCATCACCACTGGAATCTGCGGGTACTGACCGCGCAACAGCACCAGCCCGGAAAAACCGTAGGCCCCTGGCATGTTCAGGTCCAGCAACACCAGGTCCCAATCGGCCTTTTCGGTCAGACGACTTTCCAGCTCGGCAATGCTCGCCACTTCCACCAGCCGGACATCCGGGCCCAGGCCCAGGGTCAATGCTTGATGCAAGGCACTACGAAAAAGAGGGTGGTCATCGGCAATCAGGATTTCGTATGTGGCCATTTTTCAAATGATCCTGTTTTTCAAACAACTCCAGGTGCAGCCACGCAGATGCACCAACAGGGCACGTTCAACGCCAATCACATGGCTATTCACGTAAAAATACGGCGTATCAAACGATGGCCGCGCCCCAATCGGCGCCAAGCATGCCCAGCGAAACCGGGGTGGTCAAGATACATAACCGGTACAGTTCTTTGCAGTATGGGCGACAATCAGAACATGGCGGGGACGTCGTTATGAACAAACCGCATCAGCTCGGCGTGGGCCGGTGTGGCGAGGTTCATGTCCAGCTGTTTTTTCGCATCCAGATAATGCTGACTGAACACGTCAAAATAAGCGTCCAGCGCTGACGCAGCCTCGGTATCACCGGCCAGATCGAGACACAGTGCAGCCACTTCAGCGGTGCATAAATGTTCACTACGGGTGGAGCGGCGCAGTCGATAACGTGACAGTTTTTCGGGCAGCAGGCTCAAGATCGGCAAGCGATCAAAATACGGGCTCTTGCGAAAGATCTTCCGGGCTTCGGTCCAGGTGGCGTCCAGCAGAATGAACAGCGGGCGCTTGGTGCTATCGACCGCGACACTGTGGGTAACTCGCTCGGGTTCGACGTATTCGCCCGGAAACACCAGGTACGGTTGCCATTGCGGATCGGCCAACAGCGCCAGCAGTTGCTCATCAGTCTCGGTACGCGACCAGATGAATGCATGATTGTCGCGCACCACATCAGCGATCAGCCAACCGGTGTTACTTGGCTTGAATACTTCTTTGTTGGTCATGATCAGGCACACGCCCGAGCGGGCCTCGACCGACGGGCGCCAGGCACACAGGCAATGACTTTCAATCACGCGGCAATCACGGCATCGCGGCGCTCTCCAGCCACGGGCCTGAATCGGCTTGATGCCCTCCTCCTCTCGCTGATCGCGCAAGCGGGCGACGGCGTTTGCGGCAAAGCGCGGGGTGACAGGGTTCATCGCAGGCAGCACCGTAGTGGATGGAAAATCGACACGAAAAACACTCGCAAGGGCAAAAAAGTCGCGGCAGTTTATCAGAGCAGCCGGTGCAAGCCTGTACCGCTCAGACCTCCTCCCCTATAATTCGCCGCCACTGAACGCACAGTCATGTGCCTGGTCGAACCACCAGTCACTGAACCAGGAGAGTTTCATGCTGCGCCTTATCGTTCCCACCGCTGCCATTTTGCTGGCGTCGTCCTTTAGCGCTCAGGCTGCATCCTTGAGTGAGCAGAATCTCAACAGAGAGCTGCGAAACGTCGCCGTACAAAGCAGCGTTGGCACTCCACGGGCGATCAACGAAGACATTCTTGATCAGGGCTACACTGCCGAAGGAAAAGTGCTGATCAACCACTTGAGCGTGCAAAGCAGCCACGCCGAAAAAATGCGCGCCGATCCCAAAGCGGTGTACTTCCAGCTTGGCGCCTCCGTATGCAGAAACCCAGGGTTCCGCAAGCTGATGGCCAAGGGCGCGATCATGCGTTACGACTTCACCGAGGTGAAGACCAACCGTCCGGTCGGCTCCGCCAGCTTCCAGGACTCGGACTGCCCGAAAGAGACTCCCGCGAAGAAGAAATAATTACCTGGCATTGGCGCGCCGCTGTTCATCCTCGGCGCGCAGCTCTGCCAACAGCGCCTGCAAGTAACGCGAACGTCGCTCCCCACCCTCCAGACGTCGACAGCACTCTTCTTCGAGACTCAAATGATGGGTCTCGGCCGATGCTTTCAGCAATCGATACAGTTGCGCATCGATCTCCAGAGTCACTCTGGGCATGGTTTCCCGCCTCCCTGCATGCATTGATCGCCGTTGATCACGCGATAAATCCCTGAATTGCTTGAACGTCGCGTCCTGCCGTTGACGCAAAGTTGTCGTGTCACGCCTGTAACTTAGTAAATCAGAGCGCGAGACATGCGGCTTGCGTTCAGACGAGCGGTGAAAGCACCTTGTAAATCGTCAATAAGCGGTTGCCAGGAAAGACTTTGCGGCGCAATGATCAAGCCAGCGAAAATCGTTGCGAGGGTCTAAATTCAAAGTGTTCATGTTGTTTTTTTAAGGGCAGAAAAGGGGCTGCCCATTACGGTGTCTTATTGTGCGAACGTTTCTTTCATTCAAGGGATAAGCAGAGCCCGTATGGATGGCTCGATTGCAACCGAGTCAAGTAGAGCGCCCAGGCATGGGCTTGGGCAGACAGCGACACAAGGGGTGTCGCGGCGCCGACAATTGTTTTGTCGGGGCCGAGGGTTCTGTGCAGAAGGAGAAGTTGAATGCCTTACCAACCGAATGACCTACTGAGCCGTCATTTTCAAGAAAGCGGCCACGACCTCACCAGCAAGGTCGAAGAACAACTCAACCTGGTTTCACCCAACAGCCCCAACATCCCGATTTACCGCGACATGATCCTGACCGTGCTACGCATGGCCCAGGAAGATCACAACCGCTGGAATGCCAAGATCACCCTGCAAACCCTGCGTGAACTCGAGCATGCTTTTCGTGTGCTGGAGCAGTTCAAGGGTCGACGTAAAGTCACCGTTTTCGGCTCGGCCCGCACGCCGATAGAACACCCGCTTTATGGCCTGGCCCGAGAACTGGGAGCCGCTCTGGCGCGCTCGGACATGATGGTCATCACCGGCGCCGGCGGCGGCATCATGGCGGCAGCCCATGAAGGTGCCGGCCTGGAACACAGCCTGGGATTCAATATCACCCTGCCCTTCGAGCAGCATGCCAACCCCACGGTCAATGGCACCGCCAACTTGCTGCCCTTCCACTTTTTCTTTACCCGCAAGCTGTTCTTCGTCAAGGAAGCCGACGCGCTGGTCCTGTGCCCAGGGGGATTTGGCACGCTGGATGAAGCGCTGGAAGTACTGACCCTGATCCAGACCGGTAAAAGCCCGCTGGTGCCTGTCGTGCTACTGGATGCGCCGGGCGGCAAGTTCTGGCAAGGCGCGCTGGACTTCATTCACCATCAACTGGAGGAAAATCGCTACATCCTGCCGACCGACATGAAGCTGCTGAGCCTGGTCTATAGCGCCGAAGAGGCCGTCGAGCAGATCAACCAGTTCTACAGCAATTTCCACTCCAGCCGCTGGCTCAAGCATCAGTTCGTGATTCGCATGAACCACACACTCAGCGACCGGGCGCTTGAACACATGCAGGAGGCATTCGCCGACCTGTGCCTGAGCGATCATTTCCATCAGCATGCCTACAGTGGCGAGGAGCACGACGAAGCGCAGTTCAGCCATCTGGCGCGCTTGTCCTTCACCTTCAACGCTCGTGATCATGGCCGTCTGCGGGAATTGGTGGATTACATCAACCTGCCGGAAAACTGGACCCAGTCCAAACCCCAGGCGCAACAACGCATACGGCAACCGTCCAAGGTAACGTGATGCAAAAAAACGGCCCGCTATCGAAATAGCGAGCCGTTTCAGTCAATCGTCCATCCCTCGGCCGCTGAACAAGCGGCTGATCATTTCCATGGAGTATCCCCGATAACTCAGGAACCTGCCCTGTTTGGCACGCTCCCGAGCGTCTATCGGTAAATGCCCGGAAAATTTGCGCCGCCAGGTGTCTTCCAGTTGTTCCTGCCAATCGATACCACTCTCGCGCAAGGCGAGCTCAATGTCGGTACGTTGCAGGCCGCGCTGGCTCAGCTCTTCGCGAATTCGCAAAGGGCCATAACCGGAACGGGCACGATAGGAAACGAAGCTTTCGAGGTAGCGGGATTCGGACAACAGCCCCTCTTCCGTCAAGCGGTCAAGTGCTGTGTCGATCATTTCAGGGGGGGCGCCGCGCTGACGCAGTTTACGCGTCAGCTCGACTCGACCGTGCTCGCGTCGCGCGAGCAGGTCCATTGCGGTTCGCCGAACCGCGACGAGTGTATCGAGTACGGCGGTCATCGGATCGATCAGATATCAGCGTCAGCCAGGTCGTCTTCGGTCTCTCTGACGGCCGAAGCCTTGACGTCCGGTGCCGGGGTCAGCAGCTTGTCGCGCAGCTGCTTCTCGAGAGTCGCGGCGATTTCCGGATTGTCTGCCAGGAACTTGGCCGAGTTGGCCTTGCCCTGACCGATCTTGGTGCCGTTGTAGGCATACCAGGCACCGGACTTCTCGACGAAACCGTGCAGCACACCCAGGTCGATCATCTCACCGTTGAGGTAGATGCCCTTGCCGTAAAGAATCTGGAACTCGGCCTGACGGAACGGCGAAGCCACCTTGTTCTTCACGACTTTGACGCGGGTTTCACTACCGACGACTTCATCACCTTCTTTCACCGCGCCAGTACGACGGATGTCCAGACGAACCGATGCGTAGAACTTCAGCGCGTTACCACCGGTGGTGGTTTCCGGGCTGCCGAACATCACGCCGATTTTCATGCGGATCTGGTTGATGAAGATCACCAGGCAGTTGGCGTTCTTGATGTTACCGGTGATTTTACGCAGCGCCTGGGACATCAGACGGGCTTGCAGGCCCACGTGCATGTCGCCCATTTCGCCTTCGATTTCAGCCTTTGGCACCAGAGCGGCCACGGAGTCGACGATGATCACGTCAACGGCGTTGGAACGCACCAGCATGTCGGTGATTTCCAGGGCCTGCTCGCCGGTGTCCGGCTGGGAAACCAGCAGGTCGTCGACGTTGACGCCCAGTTTGCCGGCGTACTCAGGGTCGAGAGCGTGTTCGGCGTCGACGAATGCGCAGGTCGCGCCGGCTTTTTGAGCCTGGGCGATCACCGACAATGTCAGGGTGGTTTTACCGGAGGATTCAGGACCGTAGATTTCAACGATACGGCCTTTTGGCAGGCCGCCAATGCCGAGCGCGATGTCCAGACCCAGAGAGCCAGTGGAAATGGCCGGGATCGCCTGACGGTCCTGATCGCCCATACGCATTACGGCACCCTTGCCGAATTGACGTTCGATCTGACCCAGGGCCGCAGCCAAGGCTTTCTTCTTGTTGTCGTCCATTAAAGTCCTCACGTAATCAATAAGGCCTGACGGCCAACACCTGTATAAGTAGCCAGTATTATTCCACAGCGTTTCAGGATCGCCTACCCCTGATTTGAGATTTCTCCAGCGGTATGCCGCAGCAGCCCCTCTAGCGCGGCCTTCACCGTTTGTCGGCGGACCTCGTCGCGGTTACCGGCAAAGTGCTGGACCTCGCTGAACACCTGCTCACCGACGCCCCAGGCCAGCCACACCGTGCCCACGGGCTTGTTCGGCGAACCGCCATCCGGCCCCGCCACACCGCTGACCGCCACGGCAAAACGCGCCCGGCTTTTTTCCTGTGCACCCCGGACCATGGCCTCGACCACCTCGCGACTGACCGCCCCGACGGTTGAAAACAACTCGGCCGGAACATTCAATTGCTGGGTTTTCTGACGGTTTGAGTAGGTAACATAACCGGCCTCGAACCACGCCGAGCTCCCCGGAATGCGGGTGATCGCCTCGCTGATCCCACCGCCGGTGCAGGACTCGGCGGCAGTGACGTGGGCATTGAGAAGCTGCAAGCGTCTGCCGAGTAGATCGGCCAGATGAGTGATCTCTTTCACGGCTCTCTCCTGATCGAGCGGAATGAGGCCTACCGTACACGAGCGAATCGCACTTGCAAGGTTCAGGATCGATCAAAATGTTAGTGAGCCAGAGCCCTGACATAGGCCTGACAGGCCTGCAAGGCAATCAATCCGCTGTCACCGGCGTCGGTGATGGCGATAATTCGTTGAGCATGCGCCGGGTCAAGTCGGGCTCTCGCGGCGCCATGATCCACGCCGCCGGTGCCGGAGGCAGCTGGCACTGCACAGGTTGAGGCAGCGTCATGGGCATCGAGGAGGACTGACAGGCGCACATCAGCAGTGGCAAGACGATCGCGCAGGCGACCTTGATCACGTTCGGCATCGCTAAGCGCTCGATAATGGGTTTGTTCACTGGCTGACAGTCGCTGCTTCAGGGCCAGACGCCTGTTTTGTTCGGCCTGTTGCTCGGTGGCGGTCGCCAGAGTCAGTTGATTAAGGCTCTCGGCGTGCACCCTGGCCTGTTCCGCCAGTTGCCGGCCGTAGCGCCAATCCTGAAACTGCCAGGCCAGCGCCGCCGAACAACCGGCCAGCACCAGCAGACCGATCAATCGCCAGCCGTTCAGACCGAAGACTGGCATAGCACCGCCCTCGCCCGCGCCCAGATTTCCAGGCGATCCTGCAACCCGTTCAGCCCGCCGTTGATACGGCGAGTGATGCTGTTGAACTGGTCGCGATCGGCCAATTCATTCAGGCCGTTTTGTTCCCAAAACCATGCCGCTGACTCGGCTGCCCACTGAGGCTGCTCCAGCAATTCAGGTAACGCCAACAAACGTTCATCGCCAAACAGGCCGATGCTGCATTGACAGTAGTTGTTACGCCCGGTGATCTGAATCAAGCCTCGGCCACGGTACTTTTGACCGTCGCCGTCGGGTTCCGGAGTGTTGCCCAAACGGGCGGCCAGGGTGCCAGTGTCGTATTTGCTCAGGTATTGAGTGCTCCCCAGTTCACGCACGTACTGCAGCTGCCCCGATTCGTGACCGACTTGCGCGAGGAAGGCAGCGATGCGTTTCGGGGTGTTGATGTTGCGGTGGGACATGGCGGTGTTGAGGGCGGAAATGAAAACGCCCGCTTGGGAGCGGGCGTTGGGCATAACGATCTGTAGTTGTTGCTGCGTAACTGTCATATAGCCCTAGGCCCTGACGCGTGTCTGGTTCGTGTCAAAGATATCCAGCCAGCCAAAGTGGCGTACTGGGTCGTTGCTCGCTGACAGGAAAGAACGACCCTTGCGGCCAATCCCGCCTGTACCTGATCGAAAAAATTCCGGGCTTTCAGCCGGCAGCCCTGTTTGGTACCGGTCCCCCGACCAGGATGACCATCGCACCATCGCCGCCCACATGGGTGGCCACGAGCGAAGAAAAAGCCGTCGGAAACGAGATCGGGAAGGTGATGTAGACATCGCCATTGGCATCCGTGGTGCCGACGCCCCATTGTTCAATGCTTCCACTGGGATACTTCTGGTAACCGACGTTGCCATAGACGCCGGAGAAGGACGAAGCGTACTTGTCTCGAACTGTGGCGCGGTCACAAACAGCTTGTTACTGCGCAACGCCGTCAGCAGTTGATCGTTACTCGCCTCTGACGGTTTGATACCGGCAGCCTCGATGACTTTCAACAACTCCAGAGTGACACCGTTGCCGCAGCTGGCAGGGATCAAAGAACCCGGAGTCCCCGTGATCGGGTTTCCATCGACAAACTTGACGTCCACCAAACTGGCGCTGGGGACACTATTGGGATAGTCCACGGTATGTCCTTCCGTTGGTATTTTGCAGGCAGCCGTGTGCTGATAACACACGACTGCACTTCCAGTTATCAATAAGTTTCAGGGTTTATACGGTTACGCCACTGACAGGTGAAGCCGGCCAGTCAATGATCATCGGGAAGTCCGGTTGCTGTTCAATGTCCATCAACTTGAGCGCATAGCGTTTCCACTCTTGCAGAGTGGCCAGTTGAACACTGGTGGCCTCACCTAGTTCATAAGCGTATTGCAGCGGCGCGACGCGAATAACAATCTGAAACAGACGACTGTCTCGCTGGGCGTTGGCTTGAGCGGTTTTGCCTGTTAGTTCGGCAGCCAAGTCCAGCACCCAGTCATCATTCAACCAAAAATAATATTCGCCGGGACGAGGCTTGAGGGTCAGATAGTCAGGCAACGGGCCCAACTCGAACCAGATTTCAACGCCACCTGTGTCTTTGCGATACGCCTCGCGGTTGCGCAAATCGATCAGTTGCGACGCGGCACCGTTACGCCAAACCCAGACATAGCCAGTTTCGGCGGCCGGTAATGCTTCCGGCAACTCTATGGCATTGCCTGGCAGGACAACGCCCACACCGGGGATCACCGGCAACTCCACCGGACCGACGAGTTCCTTCGTTGTTTCAGAAACATAGTAATAAACCATAAACACCTCTATTGAAAAATCTTGAGCATCCATTAAAAACGCAGACGAGCGTTAATTTCAGATGAATTTTATTCCGCCTGGGTAGGCGACATTTCGTGAACGCGCTTCTATACCTCCGGTAACTACGGTAACTTGGGTAACTTCGGTAAAACCAAGACAGCTCGGAACTTGATTGAATAGAGCATCGGGAGCGACTGATCCGGCACCTGAGGGAACACCCAACATGTCGCCTTTTAGTTCATGCCTGTGTGACTTCAATATATCAACTTGCCAACTACCAGCCATTCGAGCCGGCACTTCGCAAACGCCAATCCGTTTAGCCGCCCAGCGTTCATAAAAGCCAATGGCAACGTCTGCCCCGGCCATCGCCTGCGCGCGCTTGTACTCGCCCGCGGAATCGGCTTGGCCCCGGTGAGGTAGGGCGCGTTCGGGTCGTTGGCGTTCCAGCAGCTGAACTGCCAAGGCTTCTGGCACACGCCGGCGTAGCCTTCGCCCCACCAGGACTTGGCCTTACCGTCGTCCACCCGGTTGCGGATGGTCCAGGCGCAGGCCTGCAGGCCGGCCAGGCTCTCGCCGCGGGCCTCGCCCTACAAGGTGCGGGCGAGAATATCGCGGTCTTTTTCGGTTGCAGTCATCAGTAATCTCCAGGCGAAAAAAAGCCCGCACTTGGCGGGTATCGGAATCGCAGAGGGCGGTTATGGAGAGGCCGGCCACTCAATGGTGTCCGGGTAACCGGGTTGCTGGTCGATCTTGTTCAAAGCCAGCTTATACGCGGCAAAGGTCTTGAAGGTCGCCGTATCAGCCGCATCCAGCAAGCCGGCAATATAGGCATCAACCATGACTGCTGTAGCTTCACCGGCCGCAGACAGAAGCGCATCACGCCGAGCCATGGCCTTCGCCTTCAAATCGGCATCCGTCGGCACGGGCGGAACTGGCGCCGCGAAGCTCCAGATGCCATCCGCTTCGACGGCAGTCCATCCTTCGGCGGGTGACGTGGAGACACTGCTAACGTCAACCCAAATCATGTCCGAATGGAACATATCGGTAATGTCACCATCCGTATCCAGTAGATACTGAACCACACCTTCGTCAATGTTTGCATAAGTTCTCATTATGCGTACTCCCAAATGATTACGACACCAGGGGCGCCGAACGCAGGCTTCGCCAGCTGCTACGGGTCGGGGTGATTTCGGACTGTGCTATGCCTTGGCGTCCAGGCAGGTCGCGTCAATCTTGCAGCGATAGCTTTTTTCCCGGTCGCCGGTGGCGGTGACCTTGTCGATCGACCAACGCCCGCGCATGAAATCCGGCCAGGTGGGGTCCAGCAGCACGACCCCTTCAGCGGACAACCCCGGATTGCCAGGGCATTCGATCGTCACCTTGAGTGCTTCGCGCATCATCCGGCGGGTCTCGCCTTCGGCGGCGGCCCGGGCATCGTCTGCGCTCTGAAAACGCTGGCGGAGGGTCTTGAACGGTGCGATGCCACTCTCCTCGACACGCACTTTGCCGGCCGCCGCGTCCCACCAACTGGTCTTGCAGCCCTGGTATTTCGCCCGGGCGGTTTCATCCAGAACGGCGGAGATAAAGGCGTGATCCCCTGGGCGATTGTTGCTCGTCACCGACAGCTTTATGGTCGGCAGAACTTTGCCCGATAACGATTTCGCCTGACCGCGCCGTGCCAGCACATACAGCTCGTTGACCGGTTTGGCGACGGCGTCATGCAGGTAGGCCAATCGCGTCAGAAAACCCATGTCGGTTTCGTTGGACTGGTCGATGTGCGCGATTTTTATCAGTGACAGGTCCGGGGCCACACGAGGGGAAAACCCGTGCCTGGACGTCAACTGACGAAACAGCGCACCCAAGGTCGTCGGACCATGGCTGACCGATCGGCGCTGTTTGAACCCGGTCTGATCCGCCGCACTGAACGGCGCCGCCGTGGCCACCAGCGTCAGACGCAGAGGGAACAGCGTCGGCGTGCGTCGGGTAATGACGAACTCGCCTTTATCCACCAGCCCCGACTCCAGATAACCGACCCGCAGACCGATTTTCCCGCCCAGGCTGGGCAACCCTTCAAGCCCATCCAGACTGATCACGAGCGTCAGTTGATCGGACTCGATCCCCGCTGCGTCGATGTGCGTCCAACTGAGCAATCGTTCGTTGAGCAGCGCAGCGTTTGCGCCGTAAATTTCTACCGCAGGCGTGAAACCCAGTGACATGCTGCCTCCTTAATCCCAGGCCGAAACCGGTGTGGGTGCGACGGGTTTCGAATCCACTTCCGGCAGCACAACCCACACACCCGCCGGCAATATCGACCCCCATTCGGCAAGCTCCGGATTAAGACGCCAAAGCACTTCCTCGGTGGCATCGTCACAACGCTCAAGCTCGCGGTACAGCAACAGATTCACCGAATCACCGGCGATACTTCGAACCCTACGCATTGGCGAACTCCGTCAACTCGATAATCCAATCGACCACCATCGCGGTGCCGTCATCAAGGATGTTGTTTTGGGTTTCCGACACCTTGTTGATCTGCCACAGGCCCCAGTTGCGGCCGATGCCGTCAACCAAGGGCAAAGGGATGCGCAGCGCCTGCAAGGCACGCAACTCATCGAGCCGATCCATGGCGGTCGCGTACATCGACTTGCCTGTTATCGTCAGCCCTTGCAGGCCTTGGCCGACCTGACTGGATTTGGGTTTGCTGGTGAGGATGTCGATGCTTTTCCAGCCGCCGTCCGAGGTGTGCAGCAGGGTGTGGTAAGCGAAGTTTCTGGACAGGCCGAAAATGAAACTGCCGAGTGCCATTTGCTGACGCATCACGTACCTCCGTCAGTCAGGGCCGCATCACTTCGCATGGCGAGTGAGTTGGGCATGGTCATGAGTCCGAATTGGCCCGTGATCTGTTGCACAACCAGGTTCGCCAATTGACTGGCGCTAGCCTGATCCTGGCCATTGATATAGATGTTCGCGTTAACCGTGTTCTGCTGATTACTCGTCTGGGCGTTGGTCAGGTCTTTGCTGACCTGATCTGGAGCGGCGAGCTTGTCGGCGGGTGTAGCGAGTTTCTCACCCAGCCATTCCCCTCCCCAACTGCCCGCCATTCCCCCCAACAAACCACCGATTACGCCACCGACCGCCGTGCCCAGAACAGGCACCACACTGCCAATCATGGCGCCGGCAGCAGCACCGGCATAAGTGCCGGCGAGCCCACCACCGGCTGAGCCCAGCGCCCCGCCGACCGCTTTGGTATCACCCGCCTGCAAGCCTTTGACGGCATCGTAACCAGCACTGAGCAGCATCAGCGGCGCGACCCGTCTGGTGACTGCCGAGCCCATTCTGGCGGCACCCAGCAAGCGACTCCCGGTCGACATACGTGGCAGTTTGGTAGCGCTTTTTGGGATGGGCTTGATCGCTGCTTTTCCAGGAGCTGCGCTTTTTCCGGCCCTTGCGCCTCGGGATTGCTTTTTGCCCTTACCACCGCGTGCCTTGGCATCGGCTGTCAGATCCCCCGTTTCGGGAATCGGTCGCGCACCTGCCAGAACCAGAAGTTTTGTCGCCGCGGCGGTGATGGCCGAGGCCATCGCAACCTTGATTTCAGCACCACGCGCCAACGCAATGGCTCCCGCGAGCACCAGTAATCCTGCAGTAGCTTTCGGTTGTGCTTCAGCAACCCCGCTCAAGCCATCGGCCAATGCACCGAGCGACACCATCAAACCATCAGTCAACGGCGCCAGGGCATTGCCGCCCGCCGCAAACATCCGGTTCTTACTCGCATCCAGCGCATTCCAGCGCCCTTGCGAGGTTTCACCCAGCGCCTCGGCGGATTTCGCTACGGAGCCGTTGAATTTCGGCAACGTCCCGTCGGATGTCCGCTCGGACACCAGTAAAAACGCCTTTTGAACGTCTTCCGGTTTTTTCAGCAGTTCAAGAATCGCCGCGTTATCACCGAACAATGTCTTGGTCAGTGACTGCTGTTCTTCTGCTGGTTTTTTCTTCAGCGCTTCAAGCACCAGGTTGATCGTTCCCGGTGCGTCCTTGCGCAGGCCATCAGCCAACATCCCGGGATTGAATTTGCCGTCCAGATCAGACCAGGCCTTGCGCTGTTCCGGTGAAGCCGCGCCCCCCTTGGCCAAAACCGTGGTGAAGCCTTTCAAAGCCTCACCGGCACCGGACTTGTCCGCGCCGCTGTTCAAGAACGCCGCCGCGAGCGCCGCCATCTGTTCCGGCGTCATTCCCGCGGCGATGCCCGCCTCGCCACTGCGTTGCACGACAGAACCGATGTCTGCCGCTTTGACATTCAGACCGCTGTTGCCGAGATGGTTGGTTGCATCCGCCAGACTCAGGCTTTGTCCGCGATCCAGCTTCATTGAGGTGCGCCAGCCCAACAGCATCTCGCTGGCGGCCTTGACGTCGAGATTGAACGCCGACGCCGTCACCGCGCTATCTCGGGTGAAGTTCAGCAGTTCGTCCTGCTTTTTAGCCGGGTCGAGCCCGTCCCCGATACCTGCCTTCGCCGCCGCCAACTCGACCTGGGCCAGTTGAACCGCCGTTGCTCCGCTCGGAGCAACCTGCTTGTCAGTGGCCATTTTCAGATTGGCCTGCGACAGTTTCTGCAACTGGACGTTGTCCAGTTTCAGCACCTGGTTGAGCTCAACCATCGCCAACTCGGTCGCCATCGCCGACTTGAGCAAATCCGGTGGCGTGCGCTGATCAACCTCAGCCTTTAACTTGGACTTTGGCTCACTGCTTGCCGCAGGCACCGAAGCAGTCGCCTTGAGCAGCGACTGCTGCGACGACAGAGCAATGTTCAGCAACGCCAGTGCTTCGCGAAGTTTTACCTGTTCCGACACCAGCAGACGGATGTCGAGGCTGGCCGTGGTCAGGGCCAGGTTCAGGCCCGACGTTTCAGAGGCGCTGCCCAGTTGCGGCAATTCGATGCTTGCCGCACCGGACAGCGAATACTTACTGCCTGCCATCCTGCTCTACTCCTGTTTCACGCCAAGGCGAGTGATCGCAATGTCGTAGCGGCGCAAGGCCTTGCCGGCGTCCCACTCCAGAATTTCCGCCTCACTTACCGAGTAAATGAGCGGCACCACATCGAGGATTACTTCGATGTCGCGCTCCGAAAGAAGTCCGCCGGTTTGTTTAAAAAATCGTCGATGCGTACCTGAAGCTGTGTCCAGTCGGGCACGGTCAGCAGGTCCAGATCGGGCAGCATCAGCCCGGTGCAATGGGCGGTGATGAACTCGGCGCGTTCTTTGGCCGTTTTCAGTTTCTTCATCGCTTTGGTCGCGCGCAGCACCGGCATTTCCAGGGTCAGCGAGGTCATGCTGCGGCCCGCCACGTTGAGTGGTTGCAGCAGTTGCACTTGATCGGGGTCTACCGATTGTTCGCCCTGCGCTTGCTGTTCCAGAAAGTACGAAGCAGGGCGAGTCGACATCTCATGCACGTACTGCGCGATGCTCACGTAGTCCGGGCGTTTGAGCTGGTCCAGTTCCTTGACCGACAACCCCGTGGCCAACTTGGCCAGCTCGAAGAACTGATCGTCCTCATCATCGCCGGCACGGGCCAGGGCCTCTTTCTGCGCGGCGTAGTACAACGGTTTGAGTTGGATCTGCTCGATCTCGGCTCCGTCATCACCGGTAATCGGCGACAACAGGACATGCTTGGGAGGCATCCAGGACATGTAAGTAATTCCTTGGTGATTCATGAAAGGGTGCTGCACAGGAAACTGTTCGCCACAATCCTTGTGGGAGCGAGCCTGCCCGCTCCCACAGGTTGTGCGCCTTGGTTGGCCTTGGTGTTACGGCAGCAACACGGCGCGGCGGGCATCACCGAGGATGTCGACGCCGTTGAGCACGAACTTCTGGGTGCGCACGTCGACATCGATCACCGGAACGCCGTTTTCCAGGCGGTTGTAGGTGCGGCAGGACAGCTCGAGGGTGGTCTTGGGCTTTTCACCCATTTTCACGATGGCTTCTTCGAGGACCTTCAGCTTGCCGCCGACGGTGTGGTAGGTGAACCAGGTGTTACCGTCCTGATCCTGACCGGCTTCACGCACGTTCAGCAGGATGTCGTCGCCCAGCTTCACGCCCAGCGCCAGCATCACTTCGGGACCGGCGCCCTGCAGGATCAACTTGGCGCCCAGGGCCTTGGCGCTCTTGGCCATCTCCTCGACGACGAAGCGGCCGCCGACCATGTTTTCCATGTCGAATTCGATCTTCGGCGGGGTGAACTCTTCCACGGTCGCCGACAACGGCAGGCCTTGCAGGGTGGCCGCGATGGCCTGTCTTACGCGGTTGGTAAACATTAGAGAACGTCCTCCAGGAACTGCTCGATGATTTCATCGCGGGCGTTGAGTTGATAAATCATGTGTTCGTTCGGCGCGTAGCGGCCGTAGTCGATGACCACGTACCAGGTACCGTTTTTGTACTTCTCGACGCTGTTCAACTCAGGGTGCAGGTACACACTGCCGCCCGGGATGGTTTCGTCGGCGACCAGGGTTTGCAGCCAGTCGTTGATGCGCTTGACCTCCTGATCCATGAACGACTTGGTCAGGTTCTTGGCCATGGCCTTCTGACCGGCCTTCACCAGCTTGCGGCTGATCGCATCTTCAAGGCCCACGTAGCTGATGAACTTGCCGGTGACGGAGCGGTTACCCAGCAGCGAGAAGCCGCCGAGGATGGTCCGGGCGTAGTAGCTGATACCGTAACGGTTGAGCAGATCGCCTTCGGTGGAGGTGTCGAGGATGTTGTATTCCACGACTCGCGAAACGTCTTCGGCGTAGGTCACCTGGTTGCCCGGGCTCTCCCATTGCTTGACCTTGGCCAGCGCGGCGATGGCCAGGCTCGATGGCGCCAGGAACACGTTTTTCTTCGCGGCCTTGGAGTACACCGACGGCATGTTGTGCACCAGCAGGCAGCGGTCGAAACCGAGGTCCGCGCCGCCCAGCTCCTGGCTGTAAGTCACTTGATCGGCGACTGCGGCATCCTTGCCGTCGAGTACCACGCGAGCCTTGATGCGTTTGCCGAACGAGGCGAACTCACTGGCCACTGCTTTGGTGCCGGTGAAACCCGGCGCACCGATAATCGTCAGGTCTTCCGGTACACCGCCAAGCGCGGCCAGGCCCAGTTTGCGACCGGTCACTGGCTCGATGCCGCCGATCACGTTGTTCACGGTGTCGGCCGGGGTCGCGCCCGCTTCGACGATGACCACGTAGACCGGCACCTTGACCACTTTCAGGATCTGGAACACCGCGTGAAACAGCGTGCCCGACTCGGTACCGGTCGGGTCCAACAGTGCCTGGGTGGTGAAGCTGTTGATGCGGAACGGGGCGTTACGCGGAATCAGCAGATCCGCTTTCGGCGCAGTGCCGACCAGACCGATGACGTTGTCACCCAGGCCACCCATGGCCTCGGGGGATTCAGTGGCATTGACGGTAATGCCGTTGTGCTCGAAGTTCAAAACCTCAGCCATGGTTATTCAGCCTTCTTGGCAGCGGCCTTTTTGGCCGGGGTGGATGTAGAGGCCGACTCGACGGCCTCGGTTTTTTTCAGCTCCAGACGACCAGCGCTGCGCAGCGCACTGGCTTCCACATCGAGCAGGTCGAGTTCTTGACCGACGCTCGACCAGTGGCCACCTCCGGTGGGGAATGGGACGAGCACGGTGTAGGTTTGGCGTAGTGCCATTTGAGGTTCTCCAGAAACGAAAAAGCCCCTTTTGAGGAAGGGGCTGTCGGGTGTTGTTGGGTGTTGGGCGGAAAAGAAAACGCCCCGGTGGTTCGGGGCGTTACTCGGAAAGGCTGAAGGTCTCCATGGGTGGGTCGTCGAAACCCTGAGCTACCAGCCAGGCAGCCGCCAAAGCATCGTTCGGGCTGGTCGGCCATTCACTGTCTTGGGGTGCCCCTCCAACGATATCGACACGATTGAGTTCAACGCCGTAGATTTTCCAGGAGCGCAGATCCGCGATCTCGGTTTCAGTGGCAATATCCAAATCCACTGCGTTTTGCAATGTGGCAATCATGTTTGTGCTGAACTGCGTCAGGAGCGCTTTCTTCCTGGCGGCTTTCTTTTTCAGGGCGTCTGTAGTTGCGACCTCATCGACGACCCATTGATCGTCCTGCCACTTATCGAACTGGGTCGCTGGAGCTTCACGTGTATAACCTTCGGGCAAGTCACCCAACGCCTCCCAGACTTGCGCCTCACCGGTCTCGGTGCTGTAGACCGTCGTTCCACGGTAGTCCGCAACAATTTTCCACCCGTCGCCTGAAACCTTGACCGCTGTATGACCAGGCTCCAGCGTTGGCGGCTCACACTGATAAGCATGCGCGGGGATCAACCAGGTAAAAGGTTCCAGAGGACTCGGGTCTGCTACCCCCGCGCCGATGAACTCACCGGTAACGGGGTGCACATTACAGATCGTCGGTGGTGCGACCTCATCGGCGAGCCACCAGGACACCTCGCCTTCAACGGCCATGCGTTCGTCTGACATTCTCAAAAACTCCAATGTGGTTCTGATTAATATTTGATACAGGCGAGAAAAGCCGTGTTCAGTGGCCTGGCTTCAGTGCCACCGGAACTGGCAATGGTGATCGCGTGCGTGTGATCACCGGCGGCACTGGTCGTTGTCCCCGCAGACCCGTAGTAGGGCTCGTCACCCCACACCGCATTGCCGTCGGTGCCCGGCCCACGATCCAGGTTTATCCAAATCGAGTGTGTATGACTCCCGGCTACGGCCGCACTGCCGGTGTGCACGTGAGCGGCGTTCTGACTCGTCTGGGCGCTGCCGAGAATACGACCCGAATCGACGTTTCGCCCGTCATCGAACCCTCGATCGAAATGAGCACGAGAGTCCGGCAGGTTGAACGTCGTAGAACCATCCCCCGCCCCGTACAGTGTGCCGATCCTGGCAAACAGCGCGGCATAGGTCGTTCGCGATACAGCTGCCCCATTGCGTTTCAAAAAGCCGGCAGGCGGCGTTGCCATGGCGAAGTGCGTGACCTCCCCCACACGATCACCCGCCACGCCAAGTGCAAACGCCTCGACCTGCGCCTTGGTGTAAACGTCTGTCAGTCCGTAACCTGCCACCGTGGTCGGGTTGTCCCCCGCAATGGCCCGACCGTACTTATCAACGGTCAGCCCCCGATAGCTACCAGGCTGAATGCCTGTCCTGCCCACGAGCATTTCGAAGGTCAGTGCGGTAGTACCCAGAGTGATGGGGCCGTTGGTTGTCAGGTGCCACAGAGAGTCGCCATTCGCGACCCCTTCTTCGACCATGACCGTCAGGCCGGGCGATACCTTGGCGCTGGTATTGGCATCTAAGGCCCGCGACCAACCGTTATTGGACACAACCCAGATGCCGCTATCTTTGGCCAACGTCTGATAAGGCAATAGCACACGATCACCCGCGACCAATGCAACACCATCAATCTGCTGAGCACCGTTCAACACCACGTTAGCCGTGGCGGCAACCCGCACCGATTGCTTGCCGTCGAGTTTGCCGAGCTCTTCGGCGAGGTAACTCATAACCCACGCACGAGTGGCTTTTACCACCGTGTCGTCAATCAACAACGTCACCAACGCCGCATTACTGGTCTCGAAAATCGAACGAATGTAGAACTCTTTCCCCGAGCCCGAAGTCGCCAGCACCGGCTTGAACGATTCCGGATACTTGACGATGGCGTAAAGGATCCCGGTATCAGTCCAGATCCCAGCCTCACGCACATACCAGCCGCCCACTTCAGGCGGGATAGTCACTTCAGCCAGCAACCAGCTCGGATTCTTCTCATCCTGGAACAGTGCATTGAGTGGCCCGCGCCACACTTCGCGTTTCAGTGCCGTGGCGGTCGCGGCCGGGTTGTAAACCGCGCCGCCGCCGTCGCCGACGGAAATCTGCGACAGCTTGATCGGTGTGCCCGCTGCCTTGCAGGCGGTTTCGTAGGCGATCCCCGCATTGGTGAGCAGGGTGTAATAGTCGGCCATTTAGGACCCCTGAGGATAAATAGTGGAGGTTTCGACGGTGTAGAGCCCAGCGGCCATGAAGGCCTGACCCGAGGCTTCAAGCCCTTCGATGACGATCGGATAAACCGTGGTCAGCTCGCCGCATACGGTGGCGGCGCCGATGACATGACTGCCGAATGCGCTCAAGCCGACGGAAACCTTCAAGGTGTCGCGTTCGCTTTTGGCATCGGCCAGGCGTCGGTCGAGACGGGCGTCGATTTCTTCGCTGTAGGGCTGTTCGGTGAAGGCCCTGACGGAAAAGCTGTAAGGCGGGCCGGGTGGTGTTTGTTCGTACCAGGCGCGCACCTCAGGCATCAATTGCAATCCCTTGGCCGCGTTTTCCAGTGCTTTTCGCGTCCCGGCCTGCCGTGCGGTGGGCCAGGCCAGTTCCACCGTCAGGCGTTTTTCCGCCTCGGTCGCCTCGGTGCTCCATTCGCTGACCCCGCGATCCGCGCCCAGGTACGGCAGGAACGCCAGCGGTGTTTTGGCGGGGTTCATCAGTTCGGGGAACGGCCGGTCGATGCGCTCAAGCAACCGGGCGAAACCGAGATCAAGCGCCCTTTCCAGCGGTGAGCTGTTGGCCGGCAACAGGCTCGGGCGAGGTGTGTCGTCACTCATAACGTATCCACCTCGACCTCGACGCCCGTGCAATACGGCGCTTGAAAAGCGCTCGTCACAATCGGCGCTACCGGCTCAAGGATTTGCAGTTGAACCGCCCCGGCGCTGTGCAGCGTGTAGTCGATCCAGCTCGGGTCCACTCGCCCTTCCAGGCGATGACAGGCATCGGCATACGCCTGCAGCTGCTGTTGCGCGGCAACCTTGGTCAGCCCTGAATCGGGGCCCGGGTTGATCTTCGCGATCACCCGGATTTTGTAGTTCTTGATTTGCGCGCCCTGCACGGTGACCAGGTCCGTTTCGGGCCGGACATCAGGCCGGGCGAAATGCTGGCGAACACCGTCAAGCAGCGCTTCGGACGGCGTGCCATCGCCCTCTCGGGAAAGCACCGTAACCGTGACTTCGCCTGGCGCGGTCCGGCGCCCGTTGCCGTCCTTGACCTGCGCGACATAGCCGTCCGGGTCGAAGGTGTAAGTGACCGTCACCACACCCGCCGCGGTGGTTTCCACCTTCACGGCAGGCCGTTCGCCAAGGGTGAAGATCTCGCGCCGATACTGCATGCGTGAGCCGGCCGCCGGTGCATGGGGCGCCAGGTAATAACGCAACCGGGCGTCGTCGTCGCTCTCGTAGACCGGATTGATCGGCGGGAACGCCGCCGGGTCGCCCGGGTCCAGCAACTGGCGCTCAAGCCCCATGTCCGCGAGGCGCGCATCGAGGTTGGTCCCAGTGGCCCACCACGCCAGCATCTGCTTGATACGGGCGTTGTATTTGCGTTCATGGGTTTGCAACCGTACACAAAACGCCTCAAGTGCCAGGGTCAGCAACTCGCTTTCGTTTTCCAGGCTGACCGCAAGCTTGGCCGCGCTCTCGGGGGAACGGGCGCCGACGTACTCGACAACGAAGGTCTTGAACTCCGCGAGCAGATCCTCGAACGCTTCGACCGTGACGATTGCCGGTTCGGCCAACTGGTTCTGGCCAGGTATCAACATACTCATGCCACCACCTCGAAGGTCTGTTGGCGGTTTTTCCAGGTGCCGGCGAAACGCAACAACAACCCGGCACCGTAGCGGCTGGCCACAATGACCTGCGGCTCGAAATCGTCGATGCCGTTGTACTTGTTGTAAAACGCTTGGGCGGCATGGCTCTGGGCGAGAATCAGCAGGTCGTCGCCGAGGTTCTGCCCCAGCAACTCAGTGAGTGCGCAACCATACAAAGGGCGCTTCTGACGCGTGCCCAACGGCGTGGTCAGCGCCCGGGTGGCGCGCTGCACGAACTGCAGCCAGTCGTCGACCGTTGCGCCGGTGTTTCTATCGATTCCGATCATGGGAAGCTCTTTATGCAGTACTGATGACGCGACCCTGGTGATCCACCAACGGGCCGCTCAGATGCACACCGGAAGCGTCGAGCCGCAGGCCGACGGCGCCCAGTTGCAATTCGATGGCCTCAGGCCTCATCGCCAGCCTCGCCGGGCCGATGTTCAACTCGAGGGATTCACGGGAACCGGTGAACGCCGCCGGGCCGTTCTTCCAGTGCAGGACATGACTGGCGTGGTCGTAACCGTTTTCCGTGCCGTCCTGATAAAGGCGACGCGTCAACGATGCCTGTGTCGAGACGGGCGGGAACTGACCGCCGTTGAGACCGAACAACGCCACCGACTGCCCGCCGCCCTCGCCACCGCCGTGGTTCAGCAGCAAACACTGCTCACCCACGGAAGGAATCCGCGACTCGCTCTGTGCCCCGGCGCTTGGGTTGAAAAACCGGATCGCCGGGGTGAGCAGTTCCCCATGACGGACCTTGCAGGTATTGCTGGCCGCATCGACTTCCTGACACACGCCGATGCGACAGAAACTGTCAGCACGCCGGTGCAAGTCTTCGAGCTCGGTTTCCATCTCGGCCAAACGCTCGATGATCGGCCCCAGTTGCATACGTAACAGCGCATCAAACATGGGTCAGCCCTCGAGTGCGGTGTATTGACCCGGGTCGTCGATGTTCGACACCTCCCAGGTACGGGCAAATTTCGGGATGCCCAACGGGTCTTCGAGCAGCGTCGGGCCGAGGTACAGGGTTTGGGTAAATGAAACGGTCCAGGCGGTGTACTCCCGTGCATCGCTGATGAACGTGGACGGGATGCCATCAATGTTCATCGGCAGATCGCATTGCTCGCCCGGCAGTTTCCAGCGGTTATCGACGACCAGACTTTTCAACTCACTGGCCAGATCGCACGCCGCCAACCCTGCGCCGGGCAACACGGCTTGCAAGGAAACCGTCAGGACATGAGCGATACGTCCGTCGTTGGCACGGATGCCCGGCGCATCGCGTTCGATGGCGATCAACACCCAGGGCAAATCGACAGTGCCATCAAAGTCTTGATGACTCCCGACCTTCAAGCCGGGAATGGCGATACGCAACGTCTCGGCAATGGCAGAAAACAGCTGCGACGGTTTTTCGATGACAGCGGGCATCAATGGCCTCCTATTCCTATGGCAATACGAAGATCAGCGACGCCGGTTCACTGTTGATCCGGGTGAGAATCGCGCGGTGGCACTTCACAAACGCCAATCCGCTTGGCGGCCCAACGTTCGTAAAGTCCGATGGCCACGTCCGCCCCGGCCATCGCCGTCAGGCAGCCAAAGGCGCCGGCGGCCCAGATCGACAGGCCCGCGGCGTACAACAGCATGATCGCCGAGACGCCACAGATCATGCAGGCCCCGGACCGCAAGGCCAGGCGCCGCAGCAGTGACCAGCCACGGGCGCCCTCCTTGTCGGCGCGCCACATTTCGCCGGACACCCCGCCCGCTACGGCGAGGAGGATGACGAGCCAGATCGGCATGTCCAGCAACGCTTGTTGCTCGTTTGTCATGTCCCGCCTCCTGGGGTAATTGATGAGTGATGTGTGTTGGATTCAATCGATGTCTCTTGAGGTAGGCATTCCAAAAAGCCCGGAGCATTCCGGGCTTTTCAGTAATGCGCTCCTTCGCCTTCCTTTAATCCTGTGTCAAAAAGGAAGCTGACTTTTCGGCGCTACTGGCGCGGTACGAGTCCATTCAAATTGTTTTTCCGACCGCGGTCCCTGCCCGCCGGATAACTGCTTCTGGTGCTTTACGCTGCACACCCGGGTCAGTTGCCAACCCTCTGAACCGTTGAGGCCGGTTCATCGCTGCCTTTGTGATGGAACTAAAGAGCTTCGTTTCGAGCCGCTTTGTTGAGCGGCTTGAGACAAAGAATATGCATGGATGCATATACAGTCAATGCATAAATGCATTTATTTATGCGCTTAAAATGCACAGACGCATGAAAGCCCCACAGACAAAGGCGTTGGCGGTTTTCGGCAGGCGAAAAAAAACCCGTCGGGCGACGGGTTTTATCTGACAGCGGTGAGGTTAGCGGGCGTACATGCCCCACCAGAAGACGTGACCAAGGATGACGATTTGCTCTTCCTGGATTTCCTGGAAGCTGTAGTCCTCGTCCGGATGCTCATCGCGATTGAAGCTGCGCAGGCGAATCCCGGTCGGCAGGCGATAAAGCTGTTTCACCCGTAACTGGCCGTTGTGGTTGATGGCGTACAGGTCGCCGTCGATGATGTCGCCAATCCCGCATTTACCGGCATTCACCCCCACCGTGGCGCCGTCGCGCAGTACCGGCAACATGCTGTTGCCACGCACGGTCACGCATTTGGCCTGGTCGAACTGCACACCGTTGTGGCGCAAGCTACGCTTGCCGAAGCGCAGGCTAGAGCGCTCGCTCTCTTCGATGACGAATCTTCCTGATCCAGCAGCCAATTCAACCTCGCGAAGAAAGGGGACAGACACCTCGTCGTCATCGACAGGCGTATCGTCGTCCCACAGGCTTATGTCCTTGAGTTCCGAATGCAATTGATCGCGCCCGGCGCTGGCGGCCGGCGCGACATCCGCGCGGCCCCGCAATTGATCGGTGCTCACAGCAAAGTATTCGGCAATCTTCGAGATATGTTTATCCGAAGGATCGACGATTTTCCCGCTGAGGATGCGCGAGAGAGTGGATTGAGGCACGCCGGTGCGACGGTGAAGCTCCGTGGGGGAGATCCCGTGCTGATCGAGCAGCGCTCTTAAGACGGTAGAAACATTGCGTTTTTGCATAACGCGAATAGTGCTTGATCTTTTTTCGGAAGACAAATGCCAAATTGCATAATTTGTGCATAGACCCACGAAAAATAGCCTTGAGGCTTTCATGCCTGCGTCGGGCGGACCGCCCATGGTAACCTTGCGCCCATCGCGGAAAAGCCGGGCCGATGCCCCTCCTTTGCCCCACACCTTTCAACGAATTTGCCTATATCCGATGAATAAAGCCGTCTCCGATCTGTCCTCCCACACGCCAATGATGCAGCAATACTGGCGCCTGAAGAACCAGCACCCCGACCAGCTGATGTTCTATCGCATGGGCGACTTCTACGAGATCTTCTATGAAGACGCGAAGAAGGCCGCCAAGCTGCTGGACATCACCCTGACGGCTCGTGGGCAATCGGCGGGTCAGGCGATTCCGATGTGTGGGATTCCTTACCACGCTGCGGAAGGTTACCTGGCGAAACTGGTGAAGCTTGGCGAATCGGTGGTGATCTGCGAGCAGGTCGGCGACCCGGCCACCAGCAAAGGGCCGGTGGATCGTCAGGTGGTGCGGATCATCACGCCCGGCACGGTCAGCGATGAAGCGCTGCTGGATGAGCGTCGGGACAACCTGATCGCAGCGGTGCTGGGGGACGAGCGTCTGTTCGGTCTGGCGGTGCTGGACATCACCAGCGGCAACTTCACGGTGCTGGAGATCAAGGGCTGGGAAAACCTGCTGGCGGAACTGGAGCGGGTCAACCCGGTTGAGCTGATGATCCCGGATGACTGGCCGAAGGATTTGCCGGCGGAAAAACGCCGTGGGGTTCGTCGCCGTGCGCCGTGGGATTTCGAGCGCGACTCGGCGTTGAAAAGTCTTTGCCAGCAGTTCTCCACCCAGGACCTGAAAGGTTTCGGCTGCGAGAACCTGACCCTGGCCATCGGCGCTGCTGGCTGCCTGCTCAGTTACGCCAAGGAAACCCAGCGCACTGCCCTGCCTCACTTGCGCAGCCTGCGTCATGAACGCCTGGACGACACCGTGGTGCTGGACGGCGCCAGCCGGCGCAACCTGGAACTGGATACCAACCTGGCCGGTGGTCGCGACAACACGTTGCAATCGGTGGTCGACCGCTGCCAGACCGCCATGGGCAGCCGTTTGCTGACCCGCTGGCTGAACCGTCCGCTGCGGGATTTGACGGTACTACTGGCACGCCAGACGTCGATCACCTGCCTGCTGGACCGTTATCGTTTCGAGAAACTGCAGCCGCAGCTCAAGGAAATCGGTGACATCGAGCGGATTCTGGCGCGGATCGGCCTGCGTAATGCCCGCCCTCGTGACTTGGCGCGTCTGCGCGATGCCCTCGGCGCACTGCCAGAGTTGCAGGTGGCGATGGCCGAGCTTGAAGCTCCGCACATCATGCAATTGGCGACGACCACCAGCACCTATCCAGAACTCGCGGCGCTGCTGGAAAAAGCCATCATCGACAACCCGCCAGCGGTGATCCGTGACGGCGGCGTGTTGAAAACCGGTTACGACAGCGAACTCGACGAGCTGCAATCGCTCAGCGAAAACGCCGGGCAGTTCCTGATCGATCTGGAAGCCCGGGAGAAGGCCCGCACCGGCCTGGCCAACCTGAAAGTGGGTTACAACCGCATTCACGGTTACTTCATTGAGTTGCCGAGCAAGCAGGCCGAATCGGCACCGGCAGACTATATCCGTCGCCAGACCCTCAAGGGTGCCGAGCGCTTCATCACCCCGGAACTGAAAGCGTTCGAAGACAAGGCGCTGTCAGCCAAGAGCCGCGCCCTGGCGCGCGAGAAGATGCTCTACGAAGCACTGCTCGAAGACCTGATCGCCCAGTTGCCGCCCCTGCAAGACACAGCCGCCGCACTGGCCGAACTGGACGTACTGAGCAACCTCGCCGAGCGTGCACTGAATCTGGACCTGAACTGCCCGCGCTTCGTCAGCGAGCCATGCATGCGCATCAGCCAGGGTCGTCACCCGGTGGTCGAGCAAGTACTCACCACACCATTCGTGGCCAACGACCTGAGCCTCGATGACAGCACCCGCATGCTGGTGATCACCGGTCCGAACATGGGCGGTAAATCCACCTACATGCGCCAGACCGCGTTGATCGTGCTGCTGGCGCACATCGGTAGCTTCGTGCCGGCGGCCAGTTGCGAATTGTCCCTGGTCGACCGGATCTTCACCCGGATCGGTTCCAGCGACGACCTGGCGGGCGGGCGTTCGACCTTCATGGTCGAAATGAGCGAAACCGCGAACATCCTGCACAACGCCACCGAGCGCAGCCTGGTGCTGATGGACGAAGTCGGTCGCGGTACCAGCACCTTCGACGGCCTGTCCCTGGCGTGGGCCGCGGCCGAGCGTCTGGCACAACTGCGGGCCTATACACTGTTCGCCACTCACTATTTCGAGCTGACGGTGCTGCCGGAAGCCCAGCCGCTAGTAGCCAACGTGCACCTCAATGCCACCGAGCACAACGAACGCATCGTGTTCCTGCACCACGTGCTGCCTGGGCCTGCCAGCCAGAGCTATGGCCTGGCGGTTGCACAGTTGGCCGGGGTGCCGAGCGAAGTGATCGTGCGTGCCCGTGAACACTTGAGCCGGCTGGAATCCACGGCGCTGCCCCATGAAGTGCCGACGCCGGCCAAAGGCAAATCCGTTGCGCCGCAACAGAGCGACATGTTCGCCAGCCTGCCGCATCCGGTGCTGGATGAACTGGCCAAACTTGATCTGGATGACCTGACACCACGCAGGGCTTTGGAAATGCTCTATACATTAAAGACACGGATCTAACGCACTTGCCTGCAAGCTGTTAGAATCTCGCGCGGTTTGGGATGCTGCAGGCTCATAGCCTGGCCTGCAGACTATCGCTCCCGAACCTGGCGACCCCGTCCTGAAGGGGCTCCGCTGCCGCCGCCTGAGGAGAAAATTAGAAATGACCTTCGTCGTCACCGACAACTGCATCAAGTGCAAGTACACCGACTGCGTAGAAGTCTGTCCGGTGGACTGCTTTTACGAAGGCCCGAACTTCCTGGTGATTCACCCGGATGAGTGCATCGACTGCGCACTGTGCGAACCAGAATGCCCTGCCGTGGCCATCTTCTCTGAAGATGAAGTTCCCGCCGGCATGGAAAACTTCATTCAGCTGAACATGGAATTGGCCGAGGTATGGCCAAACATCACTGAACGGAAAGATCCATTGCCCGATTCCGCTGAATGGGATGGCAAGCCAGGCAAGATCGAACACCTCGAACGCTGATTTCCCTCGCGTTCCCGAAAAGGCCCCTTGCGGGCCTTTTTGCTTTTCTGCAGGCAAAAAAAGGGGCGGTTTGACCCGCCCACATTTTTTCCCTATTCCATGTGTTCCTTTTCATCGTCCTGATGAATCGCATCCTGCGATGTCCGTTCCCCTCTTCCTTGAAGGGCGTGTCTATCCGTCGACACAGTTCAAATACTAGAGGATTCCCCACCAAGAGCAATCGGCCTCCATGACTGAAATCATCTGTAATATGCTGTTAACTCAATAAAATAATCATATAAATCAATAACTTATAAATACAGCATCCTTCGAATAGACAACTACCAGGGTGTAAAAATAATGAACACTTACGAAAGAGTAAGCAAAGACTTACACCACGAGACTACAAACCTGAGGTGGCGCCAATACCAACGCGCCTCTCTCATCTTGCCGACAACAAAAAGCCCCGAACCAGTCGGGGCTTTTGGTTGACGGTTGAGCGAATGGCTTATTGGAACAGCGACTCACTCGACAGGCCGTTTTTCTCGAGAATCTCCCGAAGACGCTTGAGGCCTTCAACCTGGATTTGCCTGACCCGCTCCCGGGTAAGGCCGATTTCCAGGCCGACATCTTCAAGCGTACTGCTCTCGTGACCTCGCAAGCCGAAGCGGCGTACGACCACCTCGCGTTGCTTGTCGGTCAGCTCCGAAAGCCATTGATCGATGCTCTGCGACAGGTCGTCATCCTGCAACAGTTCACATGGATCGGTCGGGCGGTCGTCGGTCAGGGTGTCCAGCAGGGTTTTATCCGAATCCGGACCCAGCGAGACGTCGACCGAAGAAACCCGCTCGTTCAGGCCAAGCATGCGCTTGACCTCGCCTACCGGTTTCTCCAGCAGGTTGGCAATTTCTTCGGGTGAGGGTTCATGGTCGAGCTTTTGAGTCAGCTCCCGTGCAGCCCGCAAGTACACGTTGAGCTCTTTGACCACATGAATAGGTAGCCGGATGGTCCGGGTCTGATTCATGATCGCGCGTTCGATGGTCTGACGAATCCACCAGGTGGCGTAGGTCGAAAAGCGGAAGCCGCGTTCTGGATCGAACTTTTCCACTGCCCGGATCAGGCCGAGGTTACCCTCTTCGATCAGGTCCAGCAGCGACAGCCCACGATTGACGTAACGCCGGGCGATTTTCACCACCAGCCGCAGGTTGCTTTCAATCATGCGCTTGCGTCCGGCCGGATCACCACTTTGCGACAGGCGTGCAAAATGAACTTCTTCTTCCGGGGAGAGCAATGGGGAAAAGCCGATTTCATTGAGGTACAGCTGCGTGGCATCGAGTGCCCGGGTGTAGTCGATGTACTTGTGTTGCTTTAACGAAGCGGAGTGTCTGGATTTGGCACGAACGGAAGGTGGTGCATCCCCTTCATCATTCGACATCGAATCCATTGCGATGCCGGTCTCCATAAGGAGAACCTCATCGTCGATGTCAAACTCCGGCACTTCTTTACTGAGAGCCATTGTTATAGTCCTTTGGTGAGTTCGACCTCAAGCTCAAGCGGCGCCTTGATCCCTGGCAACGCTGGAGCCTGTTCCCTCTACGTGACGGAACAGGCTTGGCTAACAAATCAACGACGTGGCAGGAACTGCAGCGGATCTACAGGTTTACCTTGTCGGCGAATCTCAAAATGCAGTTTCACCCGGTCTGTACCCGTTGACCCCATTTCGGCAATTGTCTGTCCGACTTTGACCTGCTGCCCCTCCCGAACCAACAGCCTGCGGTTGTGACCGTAGGCACTGACGTAGGTATCGCTGTGTTTGATGATGACTAATTCGCCGTAGCCCCTTAAGCCACTCCCGGCGTATACCACCGTCCCATCAGACGCAGCTAAAACAGGCTGTCCCAAATCTCCGGCGATATCAATTCCTTTATTCAAACTACCGTTTGAAGAGAATTTTCCAATCAGAATGCCATTAGAAGGCCACCCCCAGCCCGTCGGGGCCGGACCGGCAGGAGGCAGTGGAGCGGGTGCCGGTTTGCTGGCGACGGACGGTGCGAGCACCGTTGTACTGGTCGTTGTGCCATTTGCCTGACGCCGAATTACCGTGGTTTTGCTCGACGACGAAGGCGAGGAACTGGACGAACTCACCACCGCTGCCGGCGTTGAATCATTGCGACCGTCGAAGCGAATCGTCTGACCCGGATGGATCGTGTAAGGCGTAGGAATGTTGTTCCTTGCCGCGAGGGCTTTGTAGTCCCAGCCGTAGCGAAAGGCGATGGAAAACAACGTGTCCTTGGGTCGAACAATGTACTGGCCGGTGGTTACGGCCGGACGCTGGGCGACCGCGTTGTTGCGATCGACAACTCCCGCGCTACTCGATTTGGTGCTGGAGCAACCGACCAGCAAGGTACTCAAGACAAGACCAGTCACCAGACGCTGAAAGCTCGTTATACCCATTCGCTGCGCAACGACTGTGAGACTCACCCGCCGCTCCCTTTGTGGTGGCTGAAAATATGAATTGCCGTGTTTCGGCACGAAATGTCGCAAGTATAACGGGCCGAACAGGCTTTACCTTTAATGAAGCGGATTCGCTTCACGCACACGTTTGCTGCCTGATGATGAATTCTGTTTAACCCATCGATGCCGCTGTAAGACCCGGGCAATCGAAGAGAATTCAGCACGTTGAAACAAATGCTCAGGCCAGCGGCCCGTTGAGTAGTGGCACAAAGCGCACTGCCCCCAGAACACGCCTGGAAAAGCCCTGTTCTTCACGGATGATCAGCATCAATTGTTGAACTTCACCAGAACCGACCGGAATCACCAATCGCCCGCCCGGTGCCAATTGATCGAGCAGCGCCTGAGGCACGTCGGTGGCCACGGCGGTCACAATGATACCGTTGTACGGCGCCAGCGCCGGCCAGCCTTCCCAGCCATCGCCCCAGCGAAATACCACATTGCGCAGGTTCAGCTCCACCAGGCGCTCCTTGGCTCGATCTTGCAGAACCTTGATGCGCTCGACGGAAAAAACCCGCTCGACCAGTTGCGACAGCACCGCTGTCTGGTAACCCGAACCAGTACCGATTTCCAGCACCTTGTCCAACGGGCCGGCTTCCAGCAGCAGCTCGCTCATGCGCGCCACCATATAAGGCTGGGAGATGGTCTGGTTATGGCCAATCGGTAGCGCCGTATCTTCATAAGCGCGGTGGGCCAGCGCCTCATCGACGAACAGGTGACGCGGTGTGCGGCGGATGACTTCCAGCACCTTGGCGTTGGACACCCCTTCTTCATAGAGGCGCTGAATCAGACGCTCACGGGTCCGCTGGGAGGTCATCCCGATGCCGCGGTGCAGAATATCGTCTTGTTCACGAGCCATTAGCGCAGCCCCTCCAGCCAGCCATCGAGACTTCTGAAGGCATCATTAAAGGTGCGATCCAGTTGCAGTGGCGTGATTGAAACATAGCCTTGCATCACCGCATGGAAATCAGTGCCCGGGCCGCCATCTTCGGCGTCACCCGCCGCAGCGATCCAGTAACCGGATTTACCACGCGGATCGACCACTTTTATCGGCGCAGCGGCGCGGGCGCGATGGCCCAGGCGGGTCAGCTGGATACCGCGGATATGCTCCAGCGGCAAGTTGGGAATGTTCACGTTCAGTACCGTGCGCGGTGGCAGATCGAGGTCCGCGTGGGCCTCTACCAGTTTGCGCGCAAAATAGGCCGCCGTGGGAAGGTTCTCCACTTGCCGTGAGACAAACGAAAAGGCAAACGAAGGACGCTCCAGGAAACGTCCCTCAAGGGCCGCCGCCACAGTACCGGAATACAGCACGTCGTCCCCCAGGTTCGCACCCAGGTTAATACCGGAAACCACCATGTCCGGTTCAAACTCCAGCAAGCCGTTAAGGCCCAGGTGCACGCAATCGGTAGGCGTACCGTTGAGGCTGATAAAGCCATTGGCCAAGGTATGCGGGTGCAACGGACGGTCGAGCGTCAGCGAGCTGCTGGCGCCGCTTTTGTCCTGGTCCGGGGCGATAACCACGCATTCGGTGTAATCCGCCAGCGCAGCATAAAGCGCGGCGAGACCGGGTGCGGTTACCCCATCGTCGTTAGAAATCAGAATACGCATGGGCTGTCCGTCTGCCCCACCGGCACCAGATCGACGAGTTCACGCACCAATACGGTGGCGAAGCATCCGGCCGGGAGGACGAATTCCAGTTGCAGAATGTCAGGCTCGGGATAATGCCACGTCAACCCGCCAATGGGCAGCCGCAGGATGCGACGTTCGTGGCTCATACCGGCGTTAATCAACCAATCGCGCAGATCCGCTTCGCGCGCGGCGATTGCCTGCTCCAGTTCATGGACAGCCCCCGACGCCGGCGAGTCACCTTCGCCCCACTGCGGACCGGTCGGGTGCAAGTCGAGAATCGCCAGACGCGGGTCACTGCACTCGGCTTCACCTGCCGGGAAGAAACTGCGGCTGTCAGTGAACGCCAGCAGATCGCCGACCTGAGCACGCTGCCAGGTACCATCGGCGACGCGTGCCGCCAGCACCTGATTAAACAGAAAGCTACGCGCAGTGGAGAGCAGGCGCGAACGCACATTGCGTTGTTCCGGCAGGGCTTTGCGCGCAGCCCAGGCACGGGCGTCGACGACGTTGCCGCCGTCATGCCCGAAACGCTGGGCGCCGAAATAATTGGGAATACCTTGCCTGGCGATCAGTTGCAGACGCTCTTCGATCGCGGCCTTGTCGCCAGCGAATTGAGTCAGGCGCAACGTGAAGCCGTTGGCCGAATGGGCACCGCGTTGCAGCTTGCGTCTGTGCCGACCGGTCTTGAGAATCTTCAGCGTGTCGTTTTCCGCTGCCGACAGATCCGGATCAGCCTTGCCGGGCAGTTGCACGCTGAACCACTGGCGAGTCAACGCCTGACGGTCCTTGAGGCCCGCGTAGCTGACGGTACGCAATGGCACGCCCGCAGCCTTGGCAATCCGCCGTGCCGCTTCTTCGGTATTCAGACCGCGCTTTTCCACCCAGATCCATAGGTGTTCGCCGTCGCCGCTCAGGGGAATATCGAGGACTTCATCAACCTGGAAATCTTCCGCCGTGGCTTTCAGCACCGCGCTGCCGAGAGCGTCACCGTAGGCCCGTGGGCCGAGCAATTGCGCCTCGTTCATGCGCGCAGCAACAAGGCAACGGAGTGCACGGCAATACCTTCTTCGCGACCGACAAAGCCAAGCTTTTCGGTGGTGGTAGCTTTCACGTTCACTTGATCCAACTCAACTTGAAGATCCGCGGCAATCAGCGCGCGCATCGATTCGATATGCGGGGCCATTTTCGGGGCCTGGGCGACGATGGTGTTATCGACGTTGCCGACTTTCCAGCCCTTGGCGTGGATCAGTGCGACGACATGACGCAACAGCGCGCGGCTGTCGGCGCCCTTGAATTGCGGATCGGTGTCCGGAAAATGCTTGCCGATATCACCCAGCGCGGCAGCGCCGAGCAACGCATCGCTCAAGGCGTGCAGCAGGACATCACCGTCGGAATGGGCAAGCAGCCCGAAGCTGTGTGCAATCCGCACACCGCCCAGCGTGATGAAATCGCCTTCACCGAAACGGTGCACATCATAGCCGTGGCCAATACGCATAAAAAAACGCCCCGATTTTTGTCAGGGCGTGATTCTACCTGCTTTGTCAGACATTAGGCGCTTAGAGCGCGCGCGTGATGCTGCAAGTGATCGTCGATGAAACTGGCGATGAAGAAATAACTGTGGTCGTAGCCGGGTTGCAAACGCAACGTCAGCGGATGACCGGCAAGTTTCGCCGCCTGTTGCAGGGCTTCTGGCTTGAGCTGGGTGGCGAGGAAATCGTCGCGATCACCCTGATCCACCAGCAGCGGCAGTTTCTCGTCGGCTTCGGCGATCAATGCACAGGCATCCCACTCGCGCCATTTCGACCGGTCTTCACCCAAGTAGCGGGAAAAGGCTTTCTGCCCCCATGGGCAATCGATCGGATTGTTGATCGGCGAGAACGCCGACACCGACTGGTAACGCCCCGGATTGCGCAAGGCGCAGACCAGCGCACCGTGACCACCCATGGAGTGACCGCTGATGCCACGCTTTTCCGATGCCGGGAAATGCGCCTCAACCAATGCCGGCAATTCCTGCACGACATAGTCATGCATCCGATAGTGCCGCGACCACGGTTCCTGCGTGGCATTCAGATAAAAACCGGCACCGAGACCGAAGTCCCAGGCACCATCCGGATCGCCCGGCACTTCGGGACCGCGTGGGCTGGTGTCCGGTGCGACGATAATCAGCCCCAGCTCGGCAGCCATGCGCATGGCACCGGCCTTCTGCATGAAGTTCTCGTCGGTACAGGTCAGGCCAGACAACCAGTACAACACTGGTAGTTTACCGCCCTGCTCCGCTTGCGGCGGCAGGTACACGGCAAACACCATGTCGCAACCGAGCACGTCGGAGCGGTGCCGGTAGCGCTTGTGCCAGCCGCCGAAGCTTTTCTGGCAGGAGATATTTTCCAGGCTCATAAGCGACCTCAGAAATGAATGACGCTACGGATGCTTTTGCCTTCATGCATCAAGTCAAACGCCTTGTTGATATCTTCCAGGCCCATGGTGTGGGTGATGAAGGTATCCAGCGGGATCTCGCCGGTCTGGGCCATTTCGACATAGCTTGGCAACTCGGTACGGCCACGCACGCCACCGAACGCCGAACCGCGCCAGACGCGACCGGTGACCAACTGGAATGGACGGGTGGAGATTTCCTGGCCTGCGCCGGCCACACCGATGATGACCGACTCGCCCCAACCTTTGTGGCAGCACTCAAGTGCGGCACGCATCAACTGCACGTTGCCGATGCATTCGAACGAGAAGTCGACGCCGCCATCGGTCATGTCGACGATCACTTCCTGAATCGGACGATCGAAGTCTTTCGGATTCACGCAGTCCGTGGCGCCCAATTGCCTGGCGATTTCGAACTTGGCCGGGTTGATGTCAATGGCGATGATCCGGCCAGCCTTGGCTTTGACCGCGCCGATCACGGCAGACAGTCCGATGCCACCCAGGCCGAAGATGGCAACGGTGTCACCCGGTTTGACCTTGGCAGTGTTGATCACCGCACCGATGCCGGTGGTGACGCCACAGCCCAGCAGGCAGACTTTTTCCAGCGGTGCTTCTTTAGGAATTTTGGCGACAGAGATTTCCGGCAGCACGGTGTACTCGGAAAACGTCGAGGTGCCCATGTAGTGGAAAATCGTTTCGCCCTTGTAGGAGAAGCGCGAAGTGCCGTCCGGCATCAGGCCTTTACCCTGGGTTGCACGAATCGCCTGGCAGAGGTTGGTTTTGCCCGACAGACAGAATTTGCACTTGCCACATTCCGGGGTGTACAGCGGGATCACATGATCGCCCACCGCAACCGAGGTCACACCCTCGCCGATCGCTTCGACCACCGCGCCACCTTCGTGGCCCAGGATCGACGGAAAGATACCTTCCGGGTCCGCGCCCGAGAGGGTGTAGGCATCGGTATGGCAGACACCGGAAGCGACGACGCGCAGCAGGACTTCGCCCGCCTTGGGCATGGCGACATCGACTTCAACGATCTCGAGGGGCTTCTTGGCCTCGAAGGCAACGGCGGCGCGCGACTTGATCATGCTGACTCTCCAGTGAATAAAAACGAGACAGGGAGTGTAATACAGCGGCATACGATGAATAATCGGGACAAAAGCAAAACATTATTGCCATGCAGGGATAATCCTGATGTCCGAAAACCGCTGGGAAGGCATCGACGAGTTCGTCGCCGTCGCAGAGTGCAACCAATTCACCGCCGCGGCTGAACGCCTTGGGGTGTCTTCCTCCCACATCAGTCGCCAAATCGTACGACTGGAAGAGCGACTGCAAACCCGCTTGCTCTATCGCAGCACCCGCCGGGTCACGCTGACCGAAGCCGGGCAAACCTTTCTGCAACATTGCCAACGGTTGCAGGACGGCCGCGAAGAAGCGTTGCGCGCTGTCGGCGACCTGACCAGCGAACCCAAGGGCATGCTGCGCATGACCTGTGCCGTGGCCTACGGCGAACGATTCATTGTGCCGCTGGTGACTCGTTTCATGGGGCTGTATCCGCAACTGCGTGTCGACATCGAACTGAGCAACCGCCCGCTCGATCTGGTGCACGAAGGGCTGGACCTGGCCATCCGCCTCGGCCGCCTGCAGGATTCAAGATTGGTCGCGACTCGTTTGGCACCACGGCGCATGTATCTGTGCGCCTCGCCGTCCTACTTGGAACGGTATGGTCGCCCACACAGTTTGTCGGAACTGAGTCGCCATAACTGCCTCATCGGCAGCTCGGATATCTGGCAACTGGAACAGAACGGGCGGGAATTTTCCCAGCGAGTACAGGGAAACTGGCGCTGCAACAGTGGGCAGGCGGTGCTGGATGCCGCGCTACAAGGGGTTGGATTGTGTCAGCTGCCGGATTACTACGTGCTGGAGCACCTGAAAAACGGCGAATTGATCTCGCTGCTGGAAGCCCACCAACCGCCGAACACAGCGGTTTGGGCGCTTTATCCACAGCAGCGGCATCTGTCACCGAAAGTACGCAAGTTAGTGGATTATTTGAAGGAAGGGTTGGCCGAACGGCCGGAATATCGGGTTTAAGAGAAAAGATCACAGCCTGCATAGGCGGCGATCTTTTAACGGCGGTTCGCCCAGCGCTGGCGCAACCACTCAAGGTCTTCGGGGCGAGTGACTTTGATGTTGTCGGATCGACCTTCGATCAAACGGGGTGCCATACCTGCCCACTCCATCGCCGAGGCTTCATCGGTGATGACAGCATCCGCCACCAGGCTGTCCGCCAACGCCCGATGCAATGCTCCAAGGCGAAACATCTGCGGTGTATAAGCCTGCCAGATCACACTGCGATCCACTGTTTCCAGCACACGCCCGTGCTTGTCGACCCGTTTGAGGGTGTCGCGCGCAGGCACCGCCAATAGGCCGCCCACCGGGTCGTCAGCCAGTTCACTGAGCAATTTATCAAGATCATGGCGCGCCAGATTCGGTCGCGCGGCATCGTGAACCAACACCCAATCCTCATCGTCAGCGCCCTGGGCATGCAGATGCAGCAAGGCGTTGAGCACTGATCCGGAACGCTCGGCGCCGCCTTCAACCCGCTGAATACGCGGATCGGCAGCACAGGCCAGATTCGGCCAGTAAGGATCGTCGATGGCAAGACTGACCACCAACCCCTTCAGGGCAGGATGATCGAGGAAACAGCCAAGGCTGTGTTCGAGAATAGTGCGCCCGCCCAGTTGCAAGTATTGCTTGGGACGGTCCGCGGCCATACGGGCACCGACGCCCGCGGCAGGAATCACGGCCCAGAAGGCCGGTAACGACTCAATCATTGGGCCAACTGGTAAAGGGTTTCACCATCCTTGACCATGCCCAACTCATGGCGAGCCCGTTCTTCAACGGTCTCCATGCCCTTTTTCAACTCACTGACTTCGGCGTCCATCACCCGATTGCGCTCCAGCAACGCCTCGTTCTCGGCGTGTTGATCCGCAATCTGCTGCTTCAGCTCGGCCACTTGCGCCAGACTGCCATTACCCACCCACAGGCGATACTGCAGGCCGGCCAGCAGCAAGAGCAAGACGAGGAACAACCAATTGGGACTGCGCATCGAATATCAGGTATCCAGTGAAAAAAGACAGCCATGCCAAACTTTGAAGCTTCTGATAGCACGAAGCCTGGAAGAACCAGGCTTGTGCTCTTAAGGCATCAGATTAGTGGCAAATCCGTCGCTGTCGCGATTTTTCCGACACAATCCGGTGTCTTTTTATCGTTTACCACTCAGCCGCGGAATTCGCTGCGGCCGTTGTACTTGGCTTTGCCATTCAACTGCTCTTCGATACGCAGCAGTTGGTTGTACTTGGAAACGCGGTCGGAACGGCACAGCGAACCGGTCTTGATCTGGCCAGCCGAGGTGCCCACGGCCAGGTCGGCAATGGTCGAATCTTCGGTTTCGCCGGAGCGGTGCGAGATCACGGCGGTGTAACCAGCGGCCTTGGCCATCTGGATGGCTTCCAGGGTTTCGGTCAGGGTGCCGATCTGGTTGAACTTGATCAGGATCGAGTTGGCGATCTTTTTGTCGATGCCTTCTTTCAGGATCTTGGTGTTGGTCACGAACAGGTCGTCGCCTACCAGCTGAGTCTTCTCGCCAATCTTGTCGGTGAGGATTTTCCAGCCAGCCCAGTCGGACTCGTCCAGACCGTCTTCGATGGAGATGATCGGGTAACGCTCGGTCAGACCTTTCAGGTAGTCGGCGAAACCTTCAGCAGTGAACACCTGGCCTTCGCCGGACAGGTTGTACTTGCCATCTTCATAGAATTCGCTGGCCGCGCAGTCCAGGGCCAGGGTCACGTCGGTGCCCAGCTTGTAACCGGCGTTGGCCACGGCTTCGGAGATCACTTTCAAAGCGTCTTCGTTGGAAGCCAGGTTCGGCGCAAAACCACCTTCATCACCGACGGCAGTGCTCAGGCCACGGGCCTTCAGAACGGCTTTGAGGTGATGGAAAATCTCGGTGCCCATGCGCAGACCTTCCGAGAAAGACTTGGCGCCAACCGGCTGAACCATGAATTCCTGGATGTCGACGTTGTTATCGGCGTGCTCGCCACCGTTGATGATGTTCATCATCGGAACCGGCATCGAGTAAACACCCGGGGTACCGTTCAGGTTGGCAATGTGAGCGTACAGCGGCAGGTCCTGGTCCTGTGCTGCTGCCTTGGCCGCGGCCAGGGAAACGGCGAGGATCGCGTTGGCGCCCAGGGTCGCTTTGTTCTCAGTGCCATCGAGCTTGATCATCGCGTGATCCAGCGCTTTCTGGTCGCTTGGGTCTTTGCCCAGCAACAGGTCGCGGATCGGACCGTTGATGTTGGCTACGGCCTTGAGCACGCCTTTACCCAGATAACGGCTCTTGTCGCCATCACGCAGCTCGAGCGCTTCACGCGAGCCAGTGGAAGCACCGGATGGCGCGCATGCGCTGCCGATGATGCCGTTATCGAGAAGCACGTCTGCTTCCACAGTGGGATTGCCACGGGAGTCGAGAACTTCACGACCTTTGATGTCGACGATTTTTGCCATTGTTGTAAACACTCCAAAGTTGACGAAAACGACGCAGCTGAAGGAAATCTTTTATCGTCGGCAAGTGACAGACAGCGGGCAGGCTTGCGGACGATAAGGCTCAAGCCCGAGGGCCTGAGCATTTAAACTGTGCGGTACTTTACCGGAGAATTGAGGTTTACGCGGTTTCTACCGTCGGAAAACTCTTCACCAGTTCGTCCAGTGCTTTGAGCTGGGCCAGGAATGGCTCCAGTTTGTCCAGACGCAGGGCGCAAGGGCCGTCGCATTTGGCGTTGTCCGGGTCCGGGTGGGCTTCGAGGAACAGCCCGGCCAGCGACTGGCTCATGCCGGCCTTGGCCAGGTCAGTGACCTGGGCACGACGACCACCGGCGGAATCGGAGCGACCGCCGGGCATTTGCAACGCGTGGGTCACGTCGAAGAACACCGGATATTCGAACTGCTTCATGATGCCGAAGCCGAGCATGTCGACCACGAGATTGTTGTAGCCGAAGCTCGAACCACGCTCGCAGAGAATCAACTGATCGTTACCGGCTTCCACGCACTTGTTCAGGATGTGTTTCATTTCCTGAGGCGCGAGGAACTGGGCTTTCTTGATGTTGATCACCGCGCCGGTCTTGGCCATCGCGACCACGAGGTCGGTCTGGCGCGACAGGAAGGCCGGCAACTGGATGATGTCGCAGACTTCAGCGACGACCGCGGCCTGATCAGGCTCGTGGACGTCGGTGATGATCGGTACGCCAAAGGCTTGCTTGATGTCCTGGAAAATCCGCATGCCCTCTTCCAGCCCGGGGCCACGGTAAGAGGTCACAGAAGAACGGTTCGCCTTGTCGAAACTGGCCTTGAACACGTAAGGGATACCGAGTTTTTCGGTGACCTTTACGTACTCTTCGCAGACCTGCATCGCCATGTCACGGCTTTCCAGCACGTTCATGCCACCGAACAGCACCATTGGCTTGTCGTTGGCAATCTCGATATCGCCTACGCGGATGATCTTCTGCGCCATCAGGATTACGCCTTCTTCTGGTGTTGAGCCAAAGCGGCTTTAACGAAACCGCTGAACAACGGGTGACCGTCGCGTGGCGTCGAGGTGAACTCTGGGTGGAACTGGCAAGCGACGAACCATGGGTGATCCGGTGCTTCAACCACTTCAACCAGCGCGCCATCACCGGAACGACCGGAGATTTTCAGGCCGGCCTCGATGATTTGCGGCAGCAGGTTGTTGTTCACTTCGTAGCGATGACGGTGACGCTCGACGATCACATCCTTGGCGTAGCAATCGTGCACCAGGGAACCTGGCTCAAGCAGGCAGTCCTGAGCGCCAAGGCGCATGGTGCCACCCAGATCGGACGATTCGGTACGGATTTCGACGGCGCCGGTGGCATCTTCCCACTCGGTGATCAGACCCACCACCGGGTGACCGCTGGTACGATCGAACTCAGTGGAGTTGGCATCTTTCCAGCCCATTACGTTACGAGCGAACTCGATAACGGCCACTTGCATGCCCAGGCAGATACCCAGGTATGGAACCTTGTTTTCGCGAGCGTATTGAACGGCAGTGATCTTGCCTTCAACACCACGCAGACCGAAGCCGCCCGGTACCAGAATCGCGTCGACGCCTTCCAGCAGCGCGGTGCCCTGGTTTTCGATGTCTTCGGAATCGATGTAGCGCAGGTTGACCTTGGTGCGGTTGCTGATGCCGGCGTGACTCATCGCTTCGATCAGCGACTTGTAGGCGTCCAGCAGTTCCATGTACTTGCCGACCATGGCGATGGTGACTTCGTGTTCCGGGTTCAGCTTGGCATCAACCACCGCTTCCCACTCGGACAGATCGGCGCTGTCGCATTGCAGGCCGAAACGCTCGACGACGAAATCATCCAGGCCCTGGGAGTGCAGAATGCCCGGGATCTTGTAGATGGTGTCAGCGTCTTCCAGCGCAATCACCGCACGCTCTTCAACGTTGGTGAACTGCGCGATCTTGCGACGCGAAGAAATGTCGATCGGGTGATCGGAGCGGCACACCAGCACGTCAGGCTGCAGGCCAATGGAACGCAGTTCCTTGACCGAGTGCTGGGTTGGCTTGGTTTTGGTTTCGCCGGCAGTGGCGATGTACGGCACCAGTGTCAGGTGCATCAGCATCGCGCGCTTGGCGCCGACTTCGAAACGCAATTGACGGATCGCCTCGAGGAACGGTTGCGACTCGATGTCACCCACGGTGCCACCGATCTCGACCATGGCCACGTCGGCATCGCCAGCGCCCTTGATGATCCGGCGCTTGATTTCGTCGGTGATGTGCGGGATCACCTGAATGGTTGCGCCCAGGTAATCACCACGGCGCTCTTTGCGCAGGACGTGTTCGTAGACACGGCCAGTGGTGAAGTTGTTGTTCTGGGTCATGGTCGTGCGGATGAACCGCTCGTAGTGGCCCAGGTCCAGGTCGGTCTCGGCGCCGTCGTGGGTGACGAACACTTCACCGTGCTGGAACGGGCTCATGGTGCCCGGGTCAACGTTGATGTACGGGTCCAGCTTCAGCATGGTGACCTTAAGTCCCCGCGCCTCCAGGATGGCCGCCAATGAAGCCGAGGCAATGCCTTTCCCCAATGAAGAAACAACACCGCCCGTGACGAATATGTAGCGCGTCATGAAAAACCCTAGAAGTCTGCGTTAAAGCGGTCCGAGCCGCCGGGGAAAGCGAAGGAAGGCCGAAGCCCCCGATCACCTGCATTAATCACAGTGCACCTTTCAAAAAAACCGCCGCGTTGGGACAGACCGGAAGATGAAACACCGGTAGGTTGCTCGCTACACATTTTTTGGAATCGCCCAGCAAAGACTGCTTGGTAATCGGCAACTGCTGCGATTCAGGCGAATCCACAGAAGTTGTATCAAGAAGGGAGCGTAGTCTACCGGAAAGCCCCTTTCAGCTCAAACCTTGATCTTCGATCGGCGGCTGCCAATGCAAATACCAGCCACTGCGCTCACTGCCATTCAGCCCCCGCAGGTTCGCCACCGCCAGCAATTGCTGGCCCCTGTAGACCAGCGGCAATCTGCCACGGGCGAAGCCCGGCACGCCCCTTTCGTTGAGCAAACGCTTCAAGTCACGGTGACCGCGATCGGGCAAATTCATGACTTCGCCGCCCTCACGATAGCGGATCTGCAACGGGCCATCGGGGATCTGGCCGGTGAGTGTGAGCACGCCATTATCCGGTAACGCCAGCAATACCGCGGGGTCAGCCCAGGACACCGGGGATGGCGGAGTGCGCAACCATCCACCTGACAACCACCAGAGACGCCCACCAGCGCGATGCAGTTCGCCCGCCGCCAATCGCCAGACCGGACGCGCATCGCCAGTCGCATCGCGCAAATCCTGCCAACCCGACCAATGGTCACTGTCCGGCAAAGACGTCAGCGGTTTGAGCCAATGACTCAGCGCATTGCGCTGGCGTGCATCAGAGAGCTTTTCCAGGGGCGCCAGCTCCAGCGACGGCAACCCCAGCCAATCGAAATCACTGTCGGTGCCGGCCTGGGCCAGATCAATTTGCGCCAGATCGTCGAGCAACCCCTGCGCCTCACTCAGATGCGCAGCGCTGCGAGCCATGGTCGCCACTGCTTGCGGCCAGCGCGCGGTCAACACGGGAAACACCTGATGACGCAGGTAATTGCGCGAGAACTGCCGGTCCTGATTCGACGGATCTTCGATCCAGTTCAGCTGATATTCAGTGGCGTAGGCCTCAAGCTCGGCGCGAGTGACATCAAGCAGTGGTCGCAGCAGATGCCCACACCCCAAAGGACGCTCACTCGGCATCCCCGACAAACCTCTCACCCCTGCCCCGCGCATCAGCCGAAACAACAGGGTTTCCGCTTGATCGTCACGGTGCTGACCTGTGAGCAGTACTTCACCGGCGTGAGTCGCCGCGATGAAGGCGCCGTAACGCGCATCCCGCGCCGCACGCTCGAGGCTCGCGCCGCGCTCAACCTGAACACGCACAACCTCCAGCGGTACACCCAACGCATCACAGACCGACTGACAATGTTCCGGCCACGCATCAGCCGCAGCCTGCAGGCCGTGGTGGACGTGAATGGCGGTCAACGCCGGCAAGGATTCGGTTTTTGCGAGGTGTGCGAGAACGTGCAGCAGGACGGTGGAATCGAGACCACCGGAGAAGGCGATGCGCCAGGTTATGGCGTTACGCCACGGAACCAGCCCATGGAGAAGCCTGGCTGGCAGATCAATCTTCTTAGGGCTCATAGACGTCAGTCGCTTCACATAGACCCATTGTGGGAGCGAGCCTGCTCGCGAAGGCTGCTTAACATTCAACATATTTGTTGATTGTTATACCGCAATCGCGAGCAGACGAACGTCGCCCGGCTCTTCCCACAAGGCTAAAGCGCGATCAGATCAGAGACCGTAGCTCATCAGACGCTCGTAACGACGGGCCAGCAGCGCGTCGTTGTCGAACTTCTTCAACATCGCCAGTTGCGAGCTCAGCTCGGCGCGGATCGAGGCAGCGGCAGCCGCCGGATCACGATGAGCGCCGCCCAACGGCTCGCCGATCACTTTATCGACGATGCCCAGGCCCTTCAGACGCTCGGCAGTGATGCCCATCGCTTCAGCGGCATCCGGGGCTTTCTCGGAAGTTTTCCACAGAATCGAGGCGCAACCTTCCGGCGAAATCACCGCGTAGGTCGAATATTGCAGCATGTTCAGCTGATCGCAGACGCCAATGGCCAGCGCACCACCGGAACCACCCTCACCGATCACGGTGGCGATGATTGGGGTTTTCAGGCGAGCCATGACGCGCAGGTTCCAGGCAATCGCTTCGCTCTGGTTGCGCTCTTCGGCGTCGATGCCAGGGTAAGCGCCCGGGGTGTCGATGAAGGTCAGGATCGGCATTTTGAAACGCTCGGCCATTTCCATCAGGCGGCACGCCTTGCGGTAGCCCTCAGGGCGCGGCATGCCGAAGTTGCGGCGAACCTTCTCGCGCACTTCGCGACCTTTCTGGTGACCGATAACCATCACCGGTTGGTCGTCCAGACGGGCAACACCGCCAACGATGGCAGCGTCGTCGGAGAAGTGACGGTCGCCGTGCAACTCATCGAACTCGGTGAAGATGTGTTCGATGTAGTCCAGGGTGTACGGACGTTTCGGGTGACGCGCCAGACGCGCGATCTGCCAGCTGGTCAGCTTGCCGAAGATATCTTCGGTCAGCGTGCTGCTCTTGTCCTGTAGGCGGGAGATCTCATCGCCGATATTCAGCGAATTGTCATTACCGACCAAGCGCAACTCTTCGATCTTGGCTTGCAGGTCGGCGATCGGCTGTTCGAAATCTAGAAAATTCGGGTTCATAGGCGTCCGTCTAGGGTCGCGTCCAAGAGAGCTTGGGCCGGCCGGTTGTCTATTCGCGCCCTACCTTAAGGGACAGGCGCGTTCAGGTCGAGATTAAAAATTCGGGTCGGGATCAGGCGCGTTCCCATGGTAAGGAATGGCGCCTGACCGTCAACGGTATTGGAGGAAGACGTTGTCTCGCCCGAACTGGTCACGCAGGGCTTGAATCAAGGCATCCGCCGGGTCGATCCGCCAGGTCTCGCCAAACTGCAACAAGGCCTTCGCATCGGGGCTGGTGTAGTCCATGGTGATCGGGCACGCACCGCGATGACGCTTCAACAACTCGCCCAACCAGCGTAGCTGATCGCCCTTGAGATCCTTTGCATGCAACTTCAGGCGCAGGCTTTCGGCCAGGTTGGTGCGCGCATCTTCCATGCTCATCACCCGCTTGACCCGCAACCGCAGGCCACCGGAGAAGTCGTCGTTGCTGACTTCGCCTTCGACCACCACCATCGCATCGGTCTGCAACAACGACTGTGCGGAATGGAACGCATCGGCGAACAACGAGGCTTCGATCCGCCCGGAGCGGTCGTCGAGGGTGATGAAGCCCATCTTGTCGCCCTTTTTGTTCTTCATCACTCGCAGGGCGATGATCATGCCCGCGACCGTTTGCGTGTCGCGAGCCGGCTTCAGGTCGATGATGCGCTGACGGGCGAAGCGACGGATCTCGCCCTCGTATTCGTCGATCGGGTGGCCGGTGAGGTACAGGCCCAAGGTATCTTTCTCGCCTTTCAGGCGTTCCTTGAGGGTCAGCTCCTTGGCCTTGCGGTGATTGGCGTAGACGTCGGCATCTTCTTCAACGAACAGACCGCCAAACAGATCGGCATGCCCACTGTCGTGGGTACGAGCGGTTTGTTCGGCCGCCTTGATCGCCTCTTCCATGGCCGTCAACAACACCGCGCGGTTGCGGTCGATGTTGGCCTGATAGGCTTTCTGCTCATCGTGGAAATACGGGCCTAGGCGGTCCAGGGCACCACTGCGGATCAAGCCGTCGAGGGTGCGTTTGTTGATACGCTTGAGGTCGACCCGCGCGCAAAAATCGAACAGGTCCTTGAACGGCCCGTCTTGCCGCGCCTCGGTAATCGCTTCGACCGGGCCTTCGCCCACGCCCTTGATCGCGCCCAGACCGTAAATGATGCGGCCTTCGTCGTTCACCGTGAACTTGAACTCCGAGGTGTTCACGTCTGGCGCGTCGAGGCGCAGCTTCATGGTCCGCACTTCTTCGATCAAGGTCACGACCTTGTCGGTGTTGTGCATATCCGCCGACAGTACCGCGGCCATGAACGGCGCCGGATAGTGGGCTTTCAGCCACGCGGTCTGGTACGACACCAGGCCGTAGGCAGCGGAGTGGGATTTGTTGAAACCGTAACCGGCGAATTTTTCTACCAGGTCGAAAATGTTACCGGCAAGGTCAGCGTCGATATTGTTGGTGGCGCAACCTTCAATGAAACCGCCGCGCTGCTTGGCCATTTCTTCGGGTTTTTTCTTACCCATGGCTCGACGCAGCATGTCCGCGCCGCCGAGGGTGTAACCGGCCATGACCTGGGCAATCTGCATCACCTGTTCCTGATACAGGATGATGCCGTAAGTCGGCGCCAATACCGGCTTGAGGCCGTCGTACTGGTAGTCCGAGTGCGGGTACGCGAGTTCGGCGCGACCGTGCTTACGGTTGATGAAGTCGTCCACCATGCCCGATTGCAGCGGGCCCGGACGGAACAGGGCCACCAGTGCGATCAAGTCTTCCAGGCAGTCGGGCTTGAGCTTTTTGATCAGCTCTTTCATGCCGCGCGATTCGAGCTGGAACACCGCGGTGGTTTCGGCTTTTTGCAGCAGCGTGTAAGTCGGCTTGTCATCCAGCGGGATGAACGCGATGTCCAGCGGCGGTTCGTTGACCTTGGCGCGGTCGCGGTTGATGGTTTTCAGCGCCCAGTCGATGATCGTCAGGGTCCGAAGCCCCAGGAAGTCGAACTTCACCAGACCGGCAGCCTCAACGTCATCCTTGTCGAACTGGGTTACCAGACCGTCGCCCGCTTCGTCGCAATAGATCGGCGAGAAGTCGGTCAGCTTGGTCGGCGCAATCACCACGCCACCGGCGTGTTTACCGACGTTACGCACAACGCCTTCGAGCTTGCGCGCCATTTCCCAGATTTCCGCGGCTTCTTCATCGACCTTGATGAAGTCGCGCAGGATTTCTTCCTGTTCGTAGGCTTTTTCCAGGGTCATGCCGACTTCGAACGGAATCATCTTCGACAGACGATCCGCCAGTCCGTAGGACTTGCCCTGCACCCGCGCCACGTCACGGACCACAGCCTTGGCCGCCATGGAACCGAAGGTGATGATCTGGCTTACCGCGTTACGGCCGTATTTCTCGGCCACGTAATCGATCACGCGGTCGCGACCGTCCATGCAGAAGTCGACGTCGAAGTCGGGCATGGAAACCCGTTCCGGGTTAAGGAAACGTTCGAACAGCAGGTCATATTCCAGCGGGTCAAGGTCAGTGATCTTCTGCACATAGGCCACCAGCGACCCGGCACCCGACCCACGGCCAGGCCCCACCGGTACGCCGTTGTTCTTGGCCCACTGGATAAAGTCCATCACGATCAGGAAGTAACCGGGGAAGCCCATCTGGATAATGATATCCAGCTCGAAATTCAGCCGGTCGACATAGACTTGGCGCTTGGCTTCGTAGTCTTCGGTGGTGTCCTTGGGCAGCAGAACGCTGAGGCGTTCTTCCAGACCGTCGAAGGAAACCTTGCGGAAATATTCGTCGATGGTCATGCCATCGGGAATCGGGAAGTTGGGCAGGAAGTGCTTGCCCAGCTTCACTTCGATGTTGCAGCGCTTGGCGATCTCGACTGTGTTCTCCAGCGCCTCAGGCAGGTCGCTGAACAGCTCGGCCATTTCCTCGGCGCTTTTGAGGTATTGCTGATCGCTGTAATTCTTCGAACGCCGCGGATCGTCGAGGGCGCGGCCTTCACCGATGCAAACGCGGGTTTCGTGGGCTTCGAAGTCTTCCTGCTTGATGAAGCGCACGTCGTTGGTCGCCACCAGCGGCGCGCCGATTTTCTCGGCCAGGGCCACGGCGCCGTGCAGTTGTTCTTCGTCGTTGGGGCGGTTGGTGCGCTGGACTTCCAGATAGAAACGATCCGGGAACACCGCCATCCACTCGCGAGCCAGGGTTTCGGCTTCGTCCGGGTTGCCGCCGAGCATCGCCAGGCCGATTTCGCCCTCTTTCGCCGCCGACAGCATGATCAAGCCTTCGCTGGCTTCGGCCACCCACTCGCGCTCGATGATGATCGAACCATTGCGCTGGCCGTCGATGAAACCACGGGAGATCAGTTCGGTGAGGTTGCGATAACCTGTGGCGTTCATCGCCAGCAGGCTGATCCGGCTCAAGGGGTTGTCCGGATCCTTGTTCGACAGCCACAGGTCGGCGCCACAAATCGGCTTGATCCCGGCGCCCATGGCGGCTTTATAGAATTTGACCAGGGAACACATGTTGTTCTGGTCAGTGACCGCCACGGCAGGCATGTTCATGCCGACCAGGGTCTTGACCAGCGGTTTGATCCGCACCAGACCGTCGACCAGGGAATATTCAGTGTGCAGGCGTAGATGAACGAATGAAGCCGGCATAGTGATCCTGTCTAGAAACTAGAAACGTGAAGACAACAAGGCCCGGATTGTACCGGGCCTTGAGTAAAACATCAGCCTGCGACTAACCCTCGATCAGGTTTTCCCGCGCTTCATACGCCAGGCGTACCGGGGCGAACGAGCGGCGGTGAATCGGTGTCGGCCCCAGACGCGTCAGCGCCTCCAGATGAACGGGCGTCGGGTAGCCTTTGTGGCCACCGATGCCGTAACCCGGGTAAATCAGTTCGAACGCCGCCATTTCACGATCACGGCTGACCTTGGCCAGAATTGACGCCGCAGCGATGGCCGGCACTTTGCTGTCGCCTTGCACCACCGCTTCGGCGCGCATCGAGAGTTTCGGGCAACGGTTGCCGTCGATCATCGCCAGCTTCGGCTGAATGTGCAGGCCTTCGACCGCGCGCTGCATGGCCAGCATGGTGGCATGAAGGATGTTCAACTCGTCAATTTCTTCGACTTCGGCGCGAGCAATGCACCAGCTCAGGGCTTTTTCGCAGATTTCGTCGTAGAGTTTTTCACGGCGGGCTTCGGTGAGTTTCTTCGAATCGTTGAGGCCGAGAATCGGCCGGCTCGGATCAAGGATCACCGCGGCGGTCACCACGGCACCGCACAGCGGGCCGCGACCGACTTCATCGACACCTGCCACCAGATCTTCAACTTCATCGACCAGCATAAAATCCAGGCCCAGCTGCTTGCTTGCTTTGCTCATTATGCTCTGCCAATCAGGTTCAGTACCGCGTCCGCTGCCTGATTGGAGGCGTCCAGTCGCAGGGTTCGGTGGATTTCGTCAAAGCCTCGGGTCTGCTCCTCGCCACCTTCGATCAGCGGCGACAGAGTCTGGGCCAGGGCTTCGACTGTCGCATCGTCCTGCAACAACTCTGGCACCAGCAGGCGCTGGGCCAGCAAATTCGGCAACGAGACGTAGGGACTCTTCACCATCCGTTTGAGAATCCAGAACGTCAGCGGTGCCAGGCGATAAGCGACCACCATCGGCCGCTTGTACAGCAATGCTTCCAGGGTCGCGGTGCCCGAAGCGATCAACACCGCGTCGCACGCCGCCAGCGCCAGATGGGATTTGCCGTCGAGCAAGGTCAGCGGCAGATCGCGACCAGCCAGCAACTCTTCCAACTGGGCCCGGCGCTCCGGACTGGCGCACGGCATGACGAATCGCACGCCCGGACGCATGGCCCGCAGGCGCTGGGCGGTGTCGAGGAACAACGCACCGAGGCGCCCGACTTCACCGCCACGACTACCCGGCATCAGGGCAACCAACGGCCCTTCCGGCAAACCGAGTTCGGCCCGCGCGGCGGTGCGATCGGCCTCAAGCGGGATCGCATCGGCCAGGGAATGCCCGACAAACCGTACCGGCACGCCCTTCTCTTCATAAAATTTAGCTTCGAACGGGAACAGCGTCAGCATCAGGTCGCAACCTTCGCGAATCTTCAGCACCCGCTTCTGTCGCCAGGCCCAGACCGACGGGCTGACGTAATGCACGGTCTTGATCCCGGCCTGACGCAGCTTGAGTTCGATATTGAGGTTGAAGTCCGGGGCATCGATACCGATGAACACGTCCGGCTTCGCGGCGATCAGGTCCGCAACCAGTTTCTTGCGACGGGCCAACAGCTCGCGCAAACGGCCCAGCACTTCCACCAGCCCCATGACAGAAAGGCGTTCCATCGGGAAATACGAGGTCAGGCCTTCGGCCTGCATCAGCGGACCGCCGACACCAATGAACTCGACCGCCGGATGCTGTGCCTTGAGCGCACGCATGAGACCCGCACCCAGAATGTCACCGGAAGCCTCACCCGCCACCAGCGCAATACGCAGATTGGCCATGATTAGCGGGTGATGCCGCGGGTCGAAGACTGGATGGAATCACGGAACACCGCGACTTCCGGGAACTGCAGCGAGGGTTCGGCCAGCTCGGCGAGCGCTTGCTCGACTGTCAGGCCCTGGCGGTAAACCACCTTGTAGGCACGACGCAGCGCGTGGATCGCCTCTTCGCTGAAGCCGCGACGGCGCATGCCTTCGAAGTTCATGCTGCGAGCTTCAGCGGGGTTGCCGAATACCGTGACGTACGCAGGAACGTCTTTGCCAATGGCAGTGCCCATGCCGGAAAAGCTGTGGGCGCCGATGTGGCAATACTGGTGAACCAGAGTGAAGCCGGACAGGATCGCCCAGTCTTCAACGTGCACATGCCCTGCCAACGCGGTGTTGTTGACCAGGATGCAATGATTGCCGATAACGCTGTCGTGACCGATGTGGGCATAGGCCATGATCAGATTGTGATCGCCCAGGGTCGTTTCCGAACGGTCCTGAATGGTCCCGCGGTGAATCGTCACGCCTTCACGGATGACGTTGTGGTCACCGATGACCAGACGGGTTTCCTCGCCCTTGTATTTCAGATCGGGCGTGTCCTCACCTACCGAAGAAAACTGGTAGATGCGGTTGTGCTTACCGATTCGGGTCGGGCCCTTGAGAATCACATGCGGCCCGATCACTGTCCCCTCGCCGATTTCCACACCTGCGCCGACAATCGACCAAGGGCCGACTTCGACGTCGTCGGCCAGGATGGCCGTCGGATCGATGATTGCGCGAGGGTCAATCAAACTCATAGTTTGCGTTCCGCACAGATGATTTCAGCGGAGCAGACTGGCTTGCCATCGACCGAAGCCTGGCATTCGAACTTCCAGATCTGACGCTTGCAACTGATGAACTTGGCTTCAAGGATCAATTGATCGCCCGGCAGCACCGGCTGACGGAAGCGCAGTTTGTCGGAGCCGACGAAGTAGTAAAGCGTGCCATCGGCCGGTTTCACGTCGAGCATTTTGAAACCAAGGATCCCGGCAGCCTGAGCCATCGCTTCGATGATCAGTACACCCGGCATGATTGGATGCGCAGGGAAGTGACCATTGAAGAACGGCTCGTTGATGCTGACATTCTTGTAGGCGCGAATGCGCTTGCCTTCCACATCCAGATCCACCACCCGGTCCACCAGCAGGAACGGGTAACGGTGAGGCAGGTATTCGCGAATCTCGTTGATGTCCATCATTTCGGGGGGAAGCCTATGTAAAGATTGGGAGCGCGCGACTGACGCGCACTCCTCTAGCAAATCAAGGGAGGCAGTCTAGCGGCTGTGCACACTTGATATGGAAATGGTATCAGCCATCTGATGAAGCATTACCGTCAGGGGTCACGTCCCCTACACGCTTTTCCAGCTGTCGCAGACGTCGCGCGATGTCATCGAGCTGACGGATACGTGCCGCGCTTTTGCGCCATTCGGCTGCCGGTTGCATCGCCGTACCGGAAGAATAGGAGCCCGGCTCGGTAATCGAGTGGGTCACCATGGTCATCCCGGTCAGGAAAACGTTGTCGCAAATGTCGATATGCCCCACCAGCCCTACGCCACCGGCGAGCATGCAATGCTTGCCGATTTTGGTGCTGCCGGAAATTCCCACGCACGCGGCCATGGCCGTGTGGTCACCAACCTGGACGTTGTGGGCAATCTGAATCTGATTGTCGAGCTTCACACCATTACCAATGACGGTATCGGCCAGCGCGCCACGATCGATAGCGGTATTAACGCCTATTTCCACGTCGTCTCCGATCGAGACGCCGCCGATCTGGGCAATTTTCTGCCAGATACCTTTCTCGTTGGCAAAACCGAAGCCTTCACCACCGAGCACGGCACCGGATTGAATCACCACCCGTTTGCCGATGCGCACGTCGTGATACAGCGTGACGCGCGGGGCCAACCAGCCGCCCTCGCCAATTTCGCAGCGTGCACCGATGAAGCAATGCGCACCAACGGTCACACCGGCGCCAATGCGCGCTGCACTTTCGATGACCGCAAAGGCACCGATGCTCGCCGCAGGATCGACCACCGCATCCGCTGCCACTACCGCTGTCGGATGAATACCGGCCGGCGCCTTGGGCTTGGGATCGAACAGGTGGGAAATGCGCGCATAAGACAGATATGGATCAGCCACCACCAGCGCATCACCGACAAAACCTTCAGCGTCAGCGGCCTTCAGCAGCACGGCTGCGGCCTGACTGTCAGCCAGGTATTTACGGTATTGAGGATTTGCCAGAAAGCTCAACTGAGCTGGGCCAGCCTCTTGCAAAGTGGCCAGCCCAGTAATTTCTTTCTCCGGGTCGCCACGTAAGGTGGCGCCGAGGAACTCGGCCAACTGGCCGAGCTTTATAGTCGCTGTCATGGGTTACTTCAGCTGATTCATGCGCTCGATAACCTGGCGAGTGATGTCGTACTGAGGCTTGACATCAATCACTGCGCCACGCTCGAAGACCAGGTCATAAGCACCTTTCTTGATGACTTCTTCCACAGCGCTGTCCAGTTTCGGCTTGAGCTGCTTCAGCATTTCACGGTCGGCAACGGCTTTGGCTTCGTTCAGCTCCTTGGACTGGAACTGGAAATCACGGGCCTTTTGCTTGAACTCGAGCTCCAGACGTTCACGCTCGCCTTGCTGCATCTTGTCGCCACCGGCCATCAGACGGTCCTGGATACCCTTGGCGCTGCTTTCCAGGCTCTTGAGCTTGGTCAGTTGCGGGCCGAATTTTTTCTCGGCATCCACGGCGTATTTCTTCGCCGCATCGGATTCCAGCAGTGCCATCTGATAGTTCAGAACGGCGATTTTCATGTCGGCAAAAGCCGGACCTGCAACCAGCACGGTCGCCAGGAGAACCAATTGAGTCAACTTACGCACGATGCACTCCTACAAAATCCATTGTCATTATCTTGGGTCAGACGCTTAGAACGTCTGGCCGAGGGAGAATTGGAACACTTGAGTCTCGGCATTGCTGTCCGGTTTTTTGACTGGCATCGCCAAGGCGAAGCTCAACGGACCAAGGGCGGTAACCCATGTCACACCGACACCCACCGAACTGGCCATGTTGCTCAGGCTGACGTCGTTACACTGAGTGTTGGACTTGGAACCATCGGCGTTGGTGCTCTGCTTGCAAGTCGAATCGAACACATTACCCACGTCCCAGAATACCGAAGTGCGCAAGGAACGCTGATCTTTCACGAACGGCATAGGGAATAGAACTTCTACACCACCCTGAATCAGGACGTTACCACCAAACGGCAGTGGATCCTGGTCCGGGTCGGTTGCGGTGCCCGGGTTCACGCCCCGGCTCGGCGTACTACGAGGCCCCAGGGTGCTGTCCTTGAAGCCACGAACCGAGTTGAAACCACCGGCGTAATAGTTTTCATAGAACGGCAAGCCGTCGGTCGAACCATAACCATCGCCATAGCCCAGCTCGGTGTGGAGGCGCATGGTGTAGTTTTCAGACAACGGCTGGAACAATTGACCGCGATAATCGAGCTTGAAGAACGACAAGTCGCTGCCCGGTGTCGTGGCTTCCGCAGTCAAGCTCTGGGAGTGACCACGGGTCGCCAGTACCCCTTTGTTCAAGGTGGATTCAGACCAACCGGCCGATGCCTTGAAGTTGAGGTACTGATCACCTTCCTTGTTAACGAAGTCGAAGATTTCGTCGACGGTGTAAAGACCCGTCTTGATCTTGTCTTGTTGTGCAGACAAACCAAACGTCAGACGCGAAGTCTCGCTGATCGGATAACCAACGTTGACACCTGCGCCCAGGCTGTCTACGGCGTAGCTGGCTACGTTGACATCGAGGTCTTTGTAGTCGGTCGTACGATAGAAAGCGTTGTAACCCAGGCTCACACCGTCAGCTGTCCAGTAGGGGTCGACATAACCGAAGTTATAACGGCTTTGATACTGACTGCGAGTCAAGCCGATGCTGACCTTGTTACCGGTACCCAGGAAGTTGTTCTGAGTGATCGAACCACCAAGGATCAGACCGGCGCTCTGGGCGAAACCAACGCTGGCGGTAATCGAACCGGAAGCCTGCTCTTCAACGCTGTAGTTCACGTCAACCTGATCATCGACACCCGGCACGGCCGGCGTCTCGACGTTGACTTCCTTGAAGAAGCCCAGACGTTCCAGGCGGGTCTTGGATTGGTCGATCAGGTAGGTCGAAGCCCAGCCGCCTTCCATCTGACGCATTTCACGGCGCAGCACTTCGTCTTCGGACTTGGTGTTGCCACGGAAGTTGATGCGGTTCACGTAAGCACGCTTGCCCGGATCGACAGCGAATGTGATATCGACCGTGTGGTCTTCATCGTGAGGCTGAGGCACGCCGTTGACGTTAGCGAAGGTGTAACCCTCGTTACCCAGGCGGCGGGTAATCAGTTCGGAGGTGGTGGTCATCAGCTTGCGCGAGAACACCTGGCCTTTCTGAACCAGCAGCAGGGACTTGACCTGGTCTTCAGGCACTTTCAGGTCGCCGCTGAGTTTCACGTCACGAACGGTGTACTTCTCGCCTTCGTTGACGTTGACGGTGATATAGACGTGTTTCTTGTCCGGGGTGATGGACACCTGGGTCGAAGCGATATCCATATTGATATAGCCACGGTCCAGGTAATAGGAACGCAGACGCTCCAGGTCACCGGAGAGCTTTTCACGAGCGTACTTGTCATCGTTCTTGAAGAACGACAGCCAGTTGCTGGTCTTGAGTTCGAACAGGTCGATCAGGTCTTCATCAGGAAAAACAGTGTTGCCCACCACGTTGATGTGCTGGATCGCCGCTACGGTACCTTCGTTGATGTTGACCTTCAGGGCAACGCGGTTACGCGGCTGCGGCACCACTTCGGTGTCGACGGTAGCCGAGTAGCGGCCCTGAGCGACGTATTGACGCTGCAGCTCGTTACGCACACCTTCGAGGGTCGCGCGCTGGAAGATCTCGCCTTCGGCCAGACCGGACTGTTTGAGGCCCTTCATCAGGTCTTCAGTGGAGATCGCCTTGTTGCCTTCGATCTCGATACTGGCGACCGACGGACGCTCGACTACAGTAATGACCAGGACGTTGCCTTCACGGCCCAGCTGGATATCTTGAAAGAACCCGGTTTTGAACAGCGCACGAGTGGATTCCACCAGGCGACGATCATCCGCCTGCTCGCCGACGTTCAACGGCAAGGCACCAAAGACACTACCCGCGGAGACCCGCTGGAGGCCATTGACGCGAATATCAGAGATAGTGAAGGACTCGGCGTGAACTTCGGCGATCATCAATACGGTGAGAACCGCAGTTAGCAGCAGACGTTTCATGAAGTCCTTTCTTATTCCAACTGGCAATAAAAACTGCCGCAAAATGCGGCAGATTCGCAATTCAGCGAAGCGTTACAGTCGACCCAGATCATTGACCAGAGCAAGCAACATCACCCCGACCACCAAACTGATACCGATCTGTATCCCCCAACCTTGCACCCGATCCGACAAGGGACGACCACGCGCCCACTCGATCAGATAAAACAACAAATGCCCCCCATCCAGTACAGGAATGGGCAGCAAATTCAGAACACCCAGGCTAATACTCAGATAAGCAAGGAAATTCAGGAAATCAGCGATGCCCGACTGGGCAGAAGCGCCCGCCACTTTAGCAATGGTTATCGGTCCACTCAAGTTTTTTACCGAGAGCTCGCCGAACAACATTTTCTTGAGCGAGTCGAGGGTCAGTACGCTCATGGTCCAGGTGCGTCGGGCACCCTCCCCAATCGCGGCCACCGGACCGTAACTGACTTCGCGAATCATCTCTGGTGGCCAATCGACCGCTTTCACCCCTGCGCCCAGATAGCCGGTGGGTGCCTTGCTCTCGCCGCGCGCGGCCAGCGTCACAGGGACGTCGATTTGAGCACCGTCGCGCTCAACGCGCAGCATGATTTTGGTATCCGGATGCAAACGGACGATGTCGACTACTTGCTGCCAGTCATCCAGTGCCTTGCCATCAAAGGTCAACAGGCGGTCTCCAGCCTTCAAACCCGCAGCCTTCGCCGGCCCTTTCGGATCAATTTCGGCCAGCACCGGCGGCAATGCCGGACGCCAGGGGCGAATACCCAGCGAGTGAATAGGATCCGGCTCGTTAGCCCCCTTGAGCCACTTGTCCAGCACCAGCTCACGAGGCGAATCCACGGTGGAGCCCTGGTCGCGGACCAGCACTTGCAGGGAACCGCTCTCGCCCAGGCGGCGGACCAGTTGCAGGTTCACCGCAGCCCAGCCGGAAGTGGGCTCGCCATCGATGGCAATAATTTCCTGCCCCGGACTCAAACCTGCCCTGGAGGCGATACTGCCGGATTCGACCGCGCCGATAACCGGGCGCACCTGCTCGCTGCCCAGCATTGCCAATGCCCAGAAAAACACCATCGCCAATAGAAAGTTGGCAATCGGACCGGCTGCCACGATAGCAACGCGCTGACGGACGGACTTGCGATTGAAGGCGTGATCGAGCTGATCGGCCGGCACCTCACCTTCGCGCTCGTCGAGCATTTTCACGTAGCCACCCAGCGGGATGGCGGCAACCACGAATTCAGTGCCTTTGCTGTCGTGCCAGCGCAGCAGCGGCATGCCGAAGCCCACGGAGAAACGCAGCACTTTGACCCCACAGCGACGTGCGACCCAGAAATGGCCGAATTCGTGGAAGGTGACCAGCACGCCCAGCGCTACCAGGGTGCCGACAATCATATAGAGCGCGCTCATCTACTTTCTCCGCAATCCTATCGGTGCTGCATGGGCCAACGTATTGCAGCACTTATCGGCCGTGACGACTCAACCATTGCCCGGCCAGTACCCGTGCTTTCGCATCGGCCGTAAACACTGCCTCGAGATCATCAACCGCAACCACAGGCTCGAGGTTCAATACTTCCTCGATAATACTCGCGATTTCCAGATAGCGAACCCGTCCGTCGAGAAAGGCCGCCACAGCCACTTCATTCGCGGCATTGAGCATGGCCGGCGCGCTGTTACCAGCCTCGGCGGCTTGACGCGCAAGGCGCAGGCAAGGGAAACGCTCTTCATCGGGTGCCTGGAAATCCAGGCGAGCGATGGCGAACAGATCCAACGGCGCAACGCCCGAGTCGATCCGCTCCGGCCACGCCAGGGCATTGGCAATTGGTGTGCGCATATCCGGATTACCCAGCTGCGCCAGCACCGAACCATCGACATAGTCGACCAGCGAATGAATCACGCTTTGCGGGTGAATCACCACTTCGACCTGAGAGGGCGTAGCGTCGAACAGCCAGCAGGCCTCGATCAGCTCGAGCCCTTTGTTCATCATGCTGGCCGAATCCACCGAAATCTTGCGCCCCATGGACCAATTCGGGTGAGCACACGCTTGCTCGGGGGTAACATGCGCCAGTTCGGCCAGGGGCGTCTGCCGGAACGGGCCACCAGAGGCTGTCAGTAGAATCCGGCGTACACCGACCGCGCCCAAACCACGAGAGAAGTCCTGCGGCATGCACTGGAAAATCGCGTTGTGCTCGCTGTCGATCGGCAGCAGTACCGAACCGCTTTTACGCACGGCCTGCATGAACAGCGCACCGGACATCACCAGCGCTTCTTTATTGGCCAAAAGAATCTTTTTGCCGGCCTCGACCGCCGCCAGGGTCGGACGCAAACCCGCCGCCCCGACGATCGCCGCCATTACCGCATCGACTTCCGGATCCGAGGCGATCTGACACAAGCCCTCCTCTCCCACCAGAACACGGGTCGACAGGCCAGCCGCATGCAATTCGTCCTGCAAGCCTCGGGCAGCGCCAGATTCCGGCACGACCGCGAAACGTGGCTCATGACGCACGCACAGCGCCAGCAGCTCACTCAAACGAGTGAAACCGCTCAAGGCGAATACCTGATAGCGTTCGGGGTGACGGGCGATGACGTCCAGAGTGCTCAGACCAATCGAGCCGGTCGCCCCCAGCACGGTAATCTGTTGTGGGCGACTCACGATGCCGCCATCCACAGAAGCACGGCGAACACTGGAATCGCCGCTGTCAGACTGTCGATGCGGTCCAGCACACCGCCGTGCCCCGGCAGCAGATTACTGCTGTCCTTGATCCCCGACTGGCGCTTGAACATACTTTCGGTGAGGTCGCCCACCACCGAAATGAACACGATGACCGCGGCACCGAACAGGCCCATCAGCATCTGAGCGAAACTCCAGTCCCGCGCAAAACCGACGATTGCCGTGATCACCAGGCTCAGCAGCAAGCCGCCGTACACGCCCTCCCAGCTCTTGCCAGGGCTGACCTGTGGTGCAAGCTTGCGCTTGCCGAAGGCTCGGCCGGAAAAGTACGCACCGATATCGGCGCCCCAGACCAGCACCATCACGGCCATGATCAGCCAGTTGCCCAAGGGTTCCTGCTTGATCAGGATCAGACCTTGCCAGGCCGGCAACAGAATCAACAAACCGATCGCCAGCTTGCAGGCAGCGCTGGCCCAGTGTTCGCTGGACCGCGGATAAGTCAGCACCAGATAGGTGGCCACGCCCCACCAGAGCACCGAGGCACCCAGCACCCAAGGCGCGAGCCCCGGCAGGATGTGCATGACAAACAGCATCAGCGCGACCACAGCTGCAAAAGCAACACGGATCGCCTGGCCAGCGAAACCCGCCAGGCGCGCCCATTCCCATGCCCCCAGCGTCACCACCAGCCCGATAAACAGTGCAAAACCGGACCCTTCAAGCAGGAAAAACCCGCACAGGGCAATCGGCAGCAGAATCAGTGCCGTGATGATTCGTTGTTTAAGCATTAAACCCGGGCTCCAGACTCGACCTGTTCGCTCGTTTTACCGAAGCGACGCTGGCGAGAAGCGAAATCAGCCAGCGCCTTGCGCATGGCGTCGTGTTTGAAGTCCGGCCAGAACAGGTCGGAGAAGTACAACTCGGCGTAAGCCAGTTGCCACAGCAGGAAGTTACTGATGCGATGCTCGCCACCGGTACGGATGCACAAGTCCGGCAACGGCAGATCGCCGGTCGCCAGACAGGTTTGCAACAGCTCGGGAGTGATGTCTTCAGGGCGCAGATGCCCGGCCTGAACTTCGCGCGCCAGACGTTGCGCAGCTTGCGCGATGTCCCACTGACCACCGTAGTTGGCGGCGATCTGCAGGATAAAGCGATTGACGCCGGCAGTCATAGCCTCGGCTTCACGCATGGCAGCTTGAAGCTCTGGATGAAAACGCGAACGGTCGCCGATGATGCGCAAACTGATGTTGTTGTCGTTCAGGCGCTTGGCCTCGCGACGCAGCGCCCTGAAGAACAGATCCATCAAGGCACTGACCTCATCGGCCGGGCGTTGCCAGTTCTCACTGGAGAACGCAAACAGGGTCAATACCTCAACCCCGGACTCCGCACACACCTCGATGACCGCACGAACAGCATCCACACCCGCTTTATGCCCGGCGACACCCGGCATAAAGCGTTTTTTCGCCCAACGATTATTACCATCCATGATGATCGCGACATGGCGCGGCACCGCGGACGGCGCAGTCTGCTTGGTCTTGTCCATTTAAAACTCGACCCTTATACGGCCATCAGGTCTTTTTCTTTCTCCGCCAACTTAGCGTCGATTTCAGCCACGAATTTCTTGGTCAGATCGTCGATCTCGCCAGTGGCACGACGCTCTTCGTCTTCGCTGATTTCCTTTTCCTTGACCAGGTCCTTCAGCGAGCTGTTTGCATCGCGACGGATGTTGCGCACGGCAACACGGGCATCCTCAGCGACATCACGAGCCTGCTTGGTGAAGCCCCGGCGGGTTTCTTCGGTCAGGGCCGGCATGGAGATCAGCAGCAACTCACCCAGGTTGGTCGGGTTGAGATTCAGGCCAGCGCTACCGATAGCCTTGTCGACCGCGCCCAGCATGTTGCGCTCGAAGGCAACGACTTGCAGGGTACGGGCGTCTTTAACGGTGATGTTCGCCACTTGCTTGATCGGAGTGTCGGCGCCGTAGTACGGAACCATCACGCCTTCCAGAATGCTTGGGTGCGCCTGTCCGGTACGGATACGCCCGAAGTTGTGCGCCAGCGATTCTACGGATTTCTGCATGCGCTCTTTAGCGTCTTTCTTGATTTCGTTGATCATTGTTGAACTTCCTCGATCAGGGTTCCTTCAGCGCCGCCATGTACGATATTCAACAGGGCACCGGGTTTGTTCATATTAAACACGCGCAGCGGCATCTTGTGGTCGCGGCACAGGCAAATGGCCGTCAGATCCATCACACCCAGCTTGCGATCCAGCACTTCATCGTAGGTCAGATGATCGAACTTCTCGGCATGCGGGTCTTTGAACGGGTCAGCGGTGTAGACGCCATCAACCTTCGTTGCCTTGAGCACCACATCGGCATCGATTTCGATTGCGCGCAGGCAGGCAGCCGAGTCCGTTGTAAAGAACGGATTGCCAGTACCGGCCGCGAAAATCACGACTTCCTTGGAGTTCAGGTGGCGCATGGCTTTGCGGCGATCATAGTGATCGGTCACGCCAACCATGGAAATGGCCGACATCACGATGGCCGAGATATTGGCACGTTCCAGCGCATCGCGCATCGCCAGGGCGTTCATCACAGTGGCCAGCATGCCCATGTGGTCGCCAGTGACCCGATCCATGCCGGCGGCGCTGAGCGCTGCGCCACGGAACAGGTTACCCCCGCCGATCACCAGACCGACCTGAACACCGATGCCAACCAGTTGGCCAACTTCCAGTGCCATGCGATCCAGAACTTTCGGATCGATCCCGAACTCTTCCGAGCCCATCAGGGCCTCGCCGCTAAGCTTGAGTAGAATGCGTTTATAGCGAGCCTGATAACCACTGCCCTGCTGAGCCATTGCGAATCTCTCCTGCGGCGTATTTTAAAAATTCTTTGCGAGCTGTTTACAGCTGGCGTTCACTCTAGCTTGGCGCTGCTTCAGCGCCATCGGAACATGGCTTTGTAAGCCAGTTCCAAAAGGAAACCAAATAAAATTGGCAACCCCATCTGAAAAGAGGCTGCGCGCGTAAGCGGGCAGCCTCTTCAGGGCGACAGTTAAAAAACCGTCTTATTGCTTGCTGGCAGCCAGCTGGGCAGCAACTTCTTCTGCGAAGTTGTCTACTGGCTTCTCGATGCCTTCGCCTACTTTGAAGTAGGTGAAAGAAACGATTTCAGCACCGGCTTTCTTGGCCAGGTCGCCGACCTTGATTTCAGGGTTCTTGACGAACGCCTGCTCAACCAGGCTCGCTTCAGCCAGGAACTTGCTGATACGGCCTTTGACCATGTTTTCAACGATGTTTTCTGGCTTGCCGGCAATCTTGTCAGCGTTGAGGGTCAGGAACACGCCTTTCTCGCGCTCGATCGCTTCAGCGGAAACTTCCGACGGCAGCAGGAATTCAGGGTTGGTAGCCGCTACGTGCATAGCGATGTCTTTGGCCAGCTCAACGTCGCCGCCCTTGAGAACAACCGCAACACCAATCTTGTTGCCGTGCAGGTAGCCACCAACAACATCGCCTTCAACGCGAGCCAGGCGACGAATGTTGACGTTTTCGCCAACCTTGCCAACCAGAACCAGACGATCAGCTTCACGCGCTTCGATCAGCGGAGCAGCATCGGTCAGTTTGTCAGCGAACGCTTTTTCAATGCTGGCAGCAACAAATGCCTTGAAGTCGTCCTGCAGAGCCAGGAAGTCGGTCTGCGAGTTCACTTCCAGCAGAACGGCGGATTTACCGTCTTCCTTGAGAGCGATTGCGCCTTCAGCGGCAACGTTGCCGGCTTTCTTGGCAGCCTTGATGGCGCCCGAAGCGCGCATGTCATCAATGGCTTTTTCGATGTCGCCGCCAGCCTTGGTCAAGGCCTTTTTGCAGTCCATCATGCCTTCGCCGGTACGCTCGCGCAGTTCTTTGACCAACGCTGCAGTAATCTCTGCCATTTTCAAATTCCTCTTGGATAGGTTTTCAACCATTCCACCCGATCGAACGGGCGATCAATTCTTCCCGAACCACCCTTGTTAGCTGCCGCACGTTACAGATAAAGCAGTGGGCGCCGACAAATGGTTTTCGAGGTGGCAAAAAGGGGGCCAAGCCCCCTTTTTGCTTACTGAGTCAACGCCAGGGCGTCAATTACTCAGCTGCAGCCTGAGTTTCTTCAGCTACGAATTCTACAGTGCCGCCAGCAACATTGTTGCGACCACGGATAACAGCGTCAGCCATCGAACCCATGTACAGCTGGATAGCGCGGATTGCGTCATCGTTGCCTGGGATGATGTAGTCAACGCCTTCCGGGCTGCTGTTGGTATCGACTACGCCGATAACCGGGATGCCCAGCTTGTTGGCTTCGGTGATCGCGATGCGCTCGTGATCAACGTCGATAACGAACAGAGCGTCTGGCAGACCGCCCATGTCCTTGATACCACCCAGGGAACGATCCAGCTTCTCAAGATCGCGAGTGCGCATCAGCGCTTCTTTCTTGGTCAGCTTGGCGAAAGTACCGTCTTCAGCTTGCACTTCAAGGTCACGCAGACGCTTGATGGAAGCACGGATGGTTTTGAAGTTGGTCAGCATGCCGCCCAACCAGCGGTGATCGACGTACGGCGAACCGCAACGTGCTGCTTCTTCAGCAACGATCTTGCCAGCGGAACGCTTGGTGCCGACGAACAGAATCTTGTTTTTGCCCTGGGCCAGACGCTCTACGAAAGTCAGAGCTTCGTTGAACATTGGCAGGGTTTTTTCAAGGTTGATGATGTGAATCTTGTTACGCGCGCCGAAAATGTACTTACCCATTTTCGGATTCCAGTAACGGGTTTGGTGACCGAAGTGCACACCGGCCTTCAGCATATCGCGCATGTTGACTTGGGACATGATAGTTCCTTAATAAGTCGGGTTTGGCCTCCACGTATCCCAATGACCAACCAGCAGCATCAGCTGAAGGCACCCAGGTCATCGTGTCGACACGTGTGTGGATTTAAGCTTTTCAGGGTACCCCGGAAAGCGGCGCATTTTATATCACAAGGCCGGAAAAAACGGAACCCGCATTCTGAAAACCTGGCGAATGCTTTTGATCCCGCCCTTGGAATCCCCCAAGAATGCGCCATCCTATAGAGAGAAGCGATGCACAGAAGCTCAGATTTGCCCTGATCGTCTGGTAGAATTGCGTTTTTCAGGGCCGCGACGATCGTTCGCGCAATGCCCATTTCGTTTTAGAAGGCGCCATTGAGCGCAGAGAGAGCCTGTATGACCGTCACCCTCAAAACCCCAGAGGACATCGCAAAAATGCGGATCGCCGGCAAATTGGCCGCCGATGTGCTGGAAATGATTGCCGATTATGTCAAGCCGGGCGTTACCACCGAAGAGCTGGACCGCATCTGCCACGACTACATCGTCAACGAGCAGAAAGCCATTCCTGCCCCGCTCAACTACAAGGGCTTTCCGAAGTCGATCTGCACCTCGATCAACCACGTGGTCTGCCACGGCATCCCGAACGAGAAGCCGTTGAAGGATGGCGACACGCTGAACATCGACGTCACAGTGATCAAGGACGGCTACCACGGCGATACCAGCCGCATGTTCCACGTCGGCACCGTGCCAGTCTGGGCCGAGCGTCTGTCCCAGGTGACACAGGAATGCATGTACAAGGCCATCGAACTGGTGAAACCCGGCTGCCGCCTGGGCGATATCGGTGAAGTGATCCAGAAGCACGCGGAAAAGAACGGTTTCTCGGTGGTTCGCGAGTTCTGCGGCCACGGCATCGGTAAGGTGTTCCACGAAGAACCGCAGATCCTGCACTACGGCCGCGCCGGCACCGGCATGGAACTGAAAGCCGGCATGACCTTCACCATCGAGCCGATGATCAACCAGGGCAAGGCCGACACCAAGGTGCTGGGCGATGGCTGGACCGCGATCACCAAGGACCGCAAGCTGTCGGCGCAATGGGAACACACTCTGCTGGTGACCGATACCGGCTACGAGATCTTCACCCTGCGCAGCGACGATACCATCCCGCGCGTTTCGGCCTGATCCCGCCCGCGCCGTTCCCAGCCTTATAGAAAGGAAAGCCAATCGATGCCGCAGGTGGATCCCGAACTCTTCGACCGCGGCCAGTTCCAGGCTGAACTGGCCCTGAAGGCAAGCCCTATCGCTGCTTTCAAGAAGGCGATCCGTCAGGCCCGCGAAGTGCTCGACGAGCGGTTTCGCAGCGGCCGGGAGATTCGCCGGCTGATCGAGGATCGTGCCTGGTTCGTCGATAACATCCTGCAAAAGGCCTGGGAGCAATTCAACTGGAACTTCGAAGCCGACATCGCGCTGGTCGCGGTCGGCGGCTACGGTCGTGGCGAGTTGCACCCCTACTCTGACATCGACCTGCTGATCCTGCTGGGCGGCGCCGACCACGAAATTTTCCGTGATTCAATCGAGCGTTTTCTGACGTTGCTGTGGGACATCGGCCTGGAAGTCGGCCAGAGCGTTCGCTCGGTTGACGAATGCGCCGAGGAAGCCCGCGCCGACCTGACGGTGATCACCAACCTGATGGAAAGCCGCACCATTGCCGGTCCCGAGCGCCTGCGCCAGCGCATGCTGGACGTGACCAGCACAGAACACATGTGGCCCAGCAAGGAGTTCTTCCTGGCCAAGCGCGCCGAACAGAAAGCCCGTCACCACAAGTACAACGACACCGAGTACAACCTGGAACCCAACGTCAAGGGCTCGCCCGGTGGCCTGCGGGATATCCAGACGATTCTGTGGGTTGCCCGTCGTGAGTACGGCACCCTCAATCTGCGGGCCCTGGCCGGCGAAGGTTTCCTGGTGGAGAGCGAGAACGCCCTGCTGGCTTCGTCCCAGGAATTCCTGTGGAAAGTGCGTTATGCGCTGCACATGCTCGCCGGCCGCGCCGAAGACCGCCTGCTGTTCGATCACCAGCGCACAATTGCCGGGCTGCTGGGTTTCGTCGGCAATGACGCCAAGCACGCCATCGAAAACTTCATGCAGCAGTACTACCGGGTGGTCATGAGCATTGCCCAGCTCAGCGACTTGATCATCCAGCACTTCGAAGAAGTGATCCTGGCCCCCGAAGACGAAGCACCGCCCCAGCCGATCAACTCGCGATTCCAGCTGCACGACGGCTACATCGAGGCGCGCAACAACAATGTGTTCCGCCGCACGCCGTTCGCCATGCTCGAAATCTTCGTGCTGATGGCCCAGCAGCCGGAGATCAAAGGCGTACGCGCCGACACCATCCGCCTGCTGCGCGAGAACCGTCATTTGATCGACGACGACTTCCGCAACGATATTCGCAATACCAGCCTGTTCATCGAATTGTTCAAGTGCAAGATCGGCGTCCACCGCAACCTGCGGCGGATGAACCGTTACGGGATCCTTGGGCGTTATCTGCCGGAGTTCGGCTTTATTGTCGGGCAGATGCAGCACGACCTGTTTCACATCTATACGGTCGACGCGCACACCCTGAACCTGATCAAGCACCTGCGTAAGTTGCAGTACACCCAGGTGTCGGAAAAATTCCCGCTGGCCAGCAAGCTCATGGCCAAACTGCCCAAGCCGGAGTTGATTTACCTGGCCGGCCTGTACCACGACATCGGCAAGGGCCGGCATGGCGACCACTCGGAAATCGGCGCAGTGGACGCCGAAGCCTTTTGCCAGCGCCATCAGTTGCCGATCTGGGACAGCCGCCTGATCGTCTGGCTGGTGCAAAACCACCTGGTGATGTCGACCACCGCCCAGCGCAAGGACTTGTCCGACCCGCATGTGATCCACGATTTCGCGCAGATTGTCGGCGATGAAACCCGCCTCGATTATCTGTATGTGCTGACCGTTGCCGACATCAACGCGACCAACCCGACGCTATGGAACTCCTGGCGCGCGAGCCTGTTGCGCCAGCTCTACACCGAGACCAAGCGCGCCTTGCGTCGCGGCCTGGAAAACCCGGTGGATCGCGAAGAACAGATCCGCCAGACCCAAAGCGCAGCGCTGGACATTCTGGTACGCGGCGGCACCGACCCGGACGACGTCGAGCAGTTGTGGGCACAACTGGGCGATGACTACTTCCTGCGTCACACCGCCGGCGACGTGGCCTGGCACACTGATGCAATCTTGCAGCAGCCGGCCGACGGCGGCCCGCTGGTGCTGATCAAGGAAACCACCCAGCGCGAGTTCGAGGGCGGTACGCAGATCTTCATTTATGCGCCGGACCAGCACGACTTCTTCGCCGTGACCGTGGCGGCGATGGACCAGCTCAACCTGAACATTCACGACGCCCGGGTCATCACCTCCAGCAGCCAGTTCACCCTCGACACCTATATCGTGCTCGACACCGATGGCGACTCGATCGGCGACAACCCGGCGCGGGTCAAGCAGATCCGCGAAGGCCTGACCGAAGCCCTGCGCAATCCGGACAACTACCCAACGATTATCCAGCGTCGGGTGCCGCGTCAGCTCAAACATTTTACCTTTGCGCCACAGGTGACAATCCACAACGATGCCCAGCGTCCGGTGACCGTGCTGGAACTCAGCGCACCCGACCGTCCCGGGTTACTGGCGCGGATCGGCACGATCTTCCTCGAGTTCGACCTGTCGCTGCAGAACGCCAAGATCGCCACCTTGGGCGAGCGCGTGGAAGACGTGTTCTTTATCACCGACGCCAACAATCAGCCGCTGTCCGACCCCTTGCTGTGCAGCCGCTTGCAGGATGCAATCGTCAAACAGCTGAGCGTCAACCAGGAACCCGATATCAAACATTCGCGCATCAGCATCTGAATCAACCCAATCCCCCTGTGGGAGCGGGCTTGTGTGGCGAGGGAGCTTGCTCCCGCTGGGTCGCGAAGCGACCCCAAAAGCTTGCGACTGCTGCGCAGTCCAACGGGAGCAAGCTCCCTCGCCACACAGGCCCGCTCCCATATTGAACGAGGCCCCCATGAACAACGCTCTGAACCAGTTGCAGCCCTACCCGTTCGAAAAGCTCCGCGCCCTGCTCGGCAGCGTCACGCCAAACCCGGACAAACGCGCCATCGCGTTGTCCATCGGCGAACCGAAGCATCGCTCGCCAAGCTTTGTCGCCGAAGCCTTGGCAAGCAATCTGGATCAGATGGCCGTATACCCGACCACCCTCGGCATCCCGGCCCTGCGTGAAGCGATCGCCGCATGGTGCGAACGCCGTTTCAGCGTTCCAAATGGCTGGCTCGACCCCGCGCGCAACGTGCTGCCGGTCAACGGCACCCGCGAAGCGTTGTTCGCATTCACCCAGACCGTGGTCAACCGTGGTGAAGACGCGCTGGTGGTCAGCCCGAACCCGTTCTATCAGATCTACGAAGGCGCGGCGTTCCTGGCCGGAGCCAAGCCGCATTACCTGCCATGCCTTGACGAAAACGGCTTCAACCCGGATTTCGACGCTGTTTCGCCAGACATCTGGAAGCGTTGCCAGATCCTGTTCCTGTGCTCGCCGGGCAACCCGACCGGCGCGTTGATCCCGGTTGAAACCCTGAAAAAACTGATCGCCCTGGCCGACGAATACGATTTCGTGATCGCCGCTGACGAGTGCTACAGCGAACTGTACTTCGATGAGCAGACCCCGCCACCCGGCCTGCTCAGCGCCTGCGTTGAACTAGGCCGCAAAGATTTCAAGCGTTGCGTGGTGTTTCATAGCCTGTCCAAGCGTTCCAACCTGCCAGGCCTGCGTTCGGGCTTTGTGGCCGGCGATGCAGACATCCTCAAGGGGTTCCTGCTGTATCGCACTTACCACGGCTGTGCGATGCCGGTTCAAACGCAACTGGCCAGCGTTGCCGCGTGGAACGACGAAGTGCATGTGCGGGCCAACCGTGCACTGTACCGTGAGAAATACGATGCGGTATTGGAAATCCTCAGCCCGGTGATGGATGTGCAGCGCCCGGATGGCGGTTTCTATCTGTGGCCAAACGTAAATGGCGACGACGCGGCGTTCTGCCGGGATCTGTTTGCCGAGGAACACGTGACGGTCGTACCAGGGTCTTACCTGTCTCGCGAAGTGAACGGCTCAAACCCCGGAGCAGGCCGAGTACGTATGGCGCTGGTTGCACCGTTGGCAGAATGCATTGAAGCCGCAGAGCGAATTCGCGCGTTTATTACACGCAATAAATAACTCATAAAAGCTCCGCACTATGCAATGTAGTGCGGAGCATCATCAACCAAGCCATTTATTTAATAACACCTCCACACCCAGCACACACAACAACACCCCCAACAAAAAAAACTTACATATCCCTTTCGCCCGCCAATTGACGACACCAAGCAACACACACTATAAAACCCGCCTGAACATTAGACCAAAACAAAATCACATAGATAAACAAACCAATGCATCTCCAATAACGGAGACCTCAAACAACACACTCACAAGGATGACGAGTATGAACTTATGCAAGTGCATTGAGCCCGATGATATTCAGGCTTCTTATGATGCGGCAATCAATGAAGACCTAGCGAACGCGCCCCAGACAATACCAGGAGGCCGACAAAAACGCGCTGTAGGCGACCACACCAAATTCTGGAAAAAAGGTCGGACACTAAAAGTGGCTTTTCTGAGCACAAACCGTTGGTTCATCGAGGCCACACAAGGAGCAATCCACCAATGGATACCTGCCGTCTTTGACGTTCGCATCCTTTTCGTCGAAGGTTCAGAGGGTGATATCCGGATATCTGACGACTTCCATTCAGGGAATTGGTCCGTTGTTGGCACTGACGCACTGCTTGTACCGAAAGATGAACCGACCATGAATTTGCAATGGCAAGGACTAAATCAAGTTTTCTTCGGTAACGTGCTGCATGAGTTTGGTCACGCTCTTGGGCTTAAACACGAACATCAACATCCAGACGCCAATATTAACTGGAACGAAACTGCCGTTTACGAATTCATGAGCCGAACACAAAAATGGTCAAGAGAGGAGATCTATTCCAACCTGTTAAAAAAATTGGAAAAACCAAAAACCCGAACATCGCCTTATGACCGCACCTCAATCATGCACTACCCTATCCAGGCTGAACTTACTCTCGACGGTGTAGCGATAGCGCGTAACAATCGCTTATCTGCAAACGACGTAAAGCTGATGACAGAAATTTACAGCGGGAGATAAACCCAAACACTGTCAGGGGTGGATAAGCTGCCTCTGACAGTCAATATAAAGCTACACATTGTAGAGCCTTATACTTCATCCACACCGTCAATAAAAAACCCAGCCAATGCTGCTTCAACCGTCAGGTCTCGACGCAAGCGCTCGCTCGTCAGCTACTCAAAGCTGCGGGTAAACGGCCGTACACTCAAAATCGCGCATAAAGCGCGGTTCACGAGCAATCGACAGCATTGAAGTGCCATATTAGCGGCTTAGACTGCAGGCCGATCGTTGCACCTATGTCGCATAGAACAGTCGATTGCCAAGACAAAAAGACAAACCCGACCACAGCCGACGCGAAACCGTCCGGTCATGGCATAATCCGTCACCTTTTATTTTCAGCACCTGCAAAGGGGGCAATTCCTTGACCGTTTCAAGCAAAACGTTGCACCTTTTCGGCATCAAAGCCTGCGACACCATGAAAAAGGCGCGCACCTGGCTCGATGAACACGCTGTCGGCTATGACTTCCATGATTACAAAGCGGTCGGAATCGACCGTGAACACCTGACCCAATGGTGCGAGGAGCACGGCTGGCAAGTGGTGTTGAACCGTGCAGGCACGACCTTTCGCAAGCTCGACGACGAACGCAAAGCCGATCTCGACCAGCCGAAAGCCATCGAACTGATGCTCGCACAACCCTCGATGATCAAGCGCCCGGTGCTCGATCTCGGTGACAGAACCCTGATTGGCTTCAAGCCAGATATCTACGCGGCCGCACTCAAGTAAGGCAGCCCGTTCCATTTTGTTAGAGGTATCAACATGTCCACTACCCTGTTCAGCCTGGCCTTTGGTGTCGGCACTCAAAACCGTCAAGGCGCATGGCTGGAAGTGTTTTACGCGCAGCCACTGCTCAATCCGTCGGCCGAACTGGTCGCTGCCATTGCACCGGTTCTGGGCTACACCGAAGGCAATCAGGCCATCGCCTTCAGCACTGCTCAGGCATCGCAACTGGCTGAAGCGCTGAAAAGCGTCGACGCTGCACAAGCTGCGCTGCTGACCCGTCTGGCCGAGAGCCACAAGCCGCTGGTCGCCACGCTGCTGGCCGAAGACGCACAGCTGAGCTCCACGCCTGAGGCTTACCTCAAGCTGCACCTGCTGTCCCACCGCCTGGTCAAGCCGCACGGCCTGAACCTGGCCGGGATCTTCCCGCTGCTGCCGAACGTGGCCTGGACCAGCCAGGGTGCGATCGACCTGTCCGAACTGGCCGAGCATCAACTGGAAGCCCGCTTGCGCGGCGAGCTGCTGGAAGTGTTCTCGGTGGACAAGTTCCCGAAAATGACCGACTACGTGGTACCGGCCGGCGTGCGTATCGCTGACGCGGCACGTATTCGTCTGGGCGCCTACGTGGGCGAAGGCACCACCGTGATGCACGAAGGTTTCGTTAACTTCAACGCTGGCACCGAAGGCCCGGGCATGATCGAAGGCCGCGTGTCGGCTGGCGTGTTCGTCGGCAAGGGTTCGGACCTGGGCGGCGGCTGCTCGACCATGGGCACCCTGTCGGGTGGCGGCAACATCGTGATCAAGGTGGGCGAAGGCTGCCTGATCGGCGCCAACGCCGGTATCGGCATCCCGTTGGGCGATCGCAACACCGTTGAGTCGGGCCTGTACGTGACAGCCGGTACCAAGGTGGCGCTGCTCGACGAAAAGAATCAGCTGGTCAAAGTGGTCAAGGCCCGTGAATTGGCCGGTCAACCTGACCTGTTGTTCCGTCGCAATTCGGAAACCGGTGCCGTGGAGTGCAAAACCCACAAGTCGGCCATCGAACTGAACGAAGCGCTGCACGCTCACAACTAAGCAGAGCGTCAAACGATCACCTTGTAGGAGCGCCGCATCGCTCGCTCCTGCAAGGTCAGGCGTACACCCGCCCATGTCACCAGGGCCGAACAACATGATGATTCCTTCTCCCTGGCGCGCCGATTTTCCGGCCATCGCCGCACTGCAACGGCAAGACCAGACCTATCTGGACAACGCCGCCACCACGCAAAAACCTCAAGCCCTGCTGGATGCCCTGGCGCATTACTACGCCAACGGCGCGGCCAACGTGCATCGGGCGCAACACTTGCCCGGCGCCCATGCCACCCAGGCGTTCGAGGACAGCCGCCGCAAAGTTGCACAATGGCTCAATGCCGGCGATTGCGAACAGATTATCTTTACCCACGGTGCGACTTCCGCGCTGAACCTCCTGGCCTATGGCCTGGAACACCTTTTCAATCCAGGCGATGAAATTGTCATCAGCGCTCTGGAGCATCACGCCAACCTGTTGCCGTGGCAGCAACTGGCCCACCGTCGCGACCTGAAGCTGGTGATCCTGCCGCTGAATGTCGACGGTTTGATCGACCTGGATGTCGCCGCGCAGTTGATCGGTCCGCGAACCCGTTTGCTGGCGGTCAGCCAGCTGTCCAACGTGCTGGGCGCCTGGCAACCGTTGCCCGCGCTGTTGGCGATGGCCAAGGCACACAACGCGCTGACCGTGGTCGATGGCGCTCAAGGCGTGGTTCATGGTCGGCACGATGTGCAGGCACTGGGCTGCGACTTCTACGTGTTTTCCAGCCACAAACTCTATGGCCCCGATGGCCTGGGCGTGCTGTTCGGACGCAACGAAGCGCTGCAACAGCTGCGCCCCTGGCAGTTCGGCGGGGAAATGGTGCTGGACGCCAACTACCACGATGCTCGCTTTCGGTCCGCACCGCTGGGGTTCGAGGCCGGTACGCCGCCGATCGCCAGTGTGATCGGTCTGGGCGCAACGCTGGACTACTTGACCGGGCTGGATCAAGACGCCGTGTCCGCCCACGAAGCGGCGCTGCATGACTATCTGCTCAAAGGCCTGGAAGCGCGCAACGGCATTCGCCTGCTGGGCAAACCGCAGCTGGCGCTGGCCAGTTTTGTCGTCGAGGGTGTTCATAACTCTGATTTGGCGCATTTGCTGACCGAACAGGGCATCGCCGTGCGCGCCGGTCATCATTGCGCCATGCCGTTGCTCAAAAGCTTTGAACTGGCCGGGGCGATTCGGGTGTCGTTGGCGCTGTACAACAATTCCGAAGACCTTGAGCGCTTTTTCGAAGCACTGGATCAGGCCCTGGAGTTGTTGCGATGACCTTGCCCGTCGATGCCATTACAGCGCTGGACACGTTTCAGCAGGCGGCGAGCTGGGAACAGCGGGCGCGGCTGTTGATGCAGTGGGGCGACCGTCTGCCTGCGCTGAGCGATGTGGATAAAGTCGACGCCAACCGCGTGCATGGCTGTGAAAGCCAGGTCTGGCTGGTCGGCACGTTGCAGGACGGGCACTGGCAATTCAGCGCCAGCAGCGATGCGCGATTGATTCGCGGGTTGGTGGCGTTGCTGCTGGCGCGGGTCAACGGGTTGTCCGCAGTTGAGTTGCAACAGGTGGATTTGGCGGATTGGTTCAGTCAGCTGGGGCTGGGTCGCCAGTTGTCCCAGTCCCGTAGCAATGGCTTGAATGCGGTGTTGCAGCGGATGCGTGAGCTAGCGCACTGATCGTTCCCACGCTCTGCGTGGGAACGATCGAACCACAACCATTAAACCTGAGGTTTGATCCGATCCGCCGGACGCCGCACGCCCGCCACAATCTTATCCACAGCCTTGGTCGCCGCGACCATGCCAAACGTCGCCGTCACCATCATCACCGCGCCAAAGCCCCCGGCGCAGTCGAGCTTCACGCCGTCCCCGACAAAACTCTTCTGCAGGCAAATGCTGCCATCGGGTTTCGGGTAGCGCAGTTGCTCGGTGGAAAACACGCACGGCACGCTGTAGTGGCGGGTCACGGTACGGGAGAAGCCATAGTCGCGGCGCAATGTAGAGCGCACTTTCGACGCCAGCGGATCGTTGAACGTGCGATTCAGATCGCAGACCTGGATCAGCGTCGGGTCGATCTGCCCTCCCGCGCCGCCGGTGGTGATGATCTGGATCTTGCGCCGCTTGCACCAGGCAATCAGCGCCGCCTTGGCGTTGACACTGTCGATGCAGTCGATCACGCAGTCGATGTTCGGCGTGATGTATTCGGCCATGGTTTCGCGGGTGACGAAGTCCGCCACCGCATGCACCGTGCAGTCCGGGTTGATCCCGCGCAGGCGCTCGGCCATCACCTCGACCTTGGGCTTGCCGACAGTGCTGTCCAGCGCATGCAGCTGACGGTTGACGTTGCTGACGCAGACGTCGTCCAGGTCGAACAGCGATATCTCGCCCACGCCACACCGGGCAACCGCTTCCGCCGCCCAGGAACCGACACCACCGACGCCGACGATCGCCACATGGGCCGCGCGCAAGCGCTCCATGCCTTCAATGCCATACAAGCGGGCGATACCAGCAAACCGCGGATCTTCTGTACTCATGACCATTACCCCAAAAACCGGCGCGCATTATAGGGCTGTCGGCGGCCAAGAGCATCTTTGCACTATGAACGGCGGTGTCGACTGCTTTAATTGACAAAAAATTGATCGGAATTGGACTACAACGCTCTGGTCAAAGAACTTAAGTCGACCTGGACTGCCCAATGTCGGGCGTTTCCCTGTTCGCTGTACGGTCAGAGAACCTCCAGTGTAGGATGCGCGCCCCTGCCACCTGGCAGCCGGCCGCCAACCGTTCCTTCGTTCCACAGCCTTTGGAACCCGAAAAAGCTATGTCATCGCGTAAATTTGGACTCAACCTGGTAGTGGTTCTAGCAATCGCCGCCTTGTTCACCGGTTTCTGGGCGTTGGTCAATCGCCCGGTCACCGCCCCCAACTGGCCTGAACAGATCTCCGGCTTCTCGTACTCGCCGTTTCAACAAGGCCAGTACCCGCAGAAAGACCAGTATCCGACCGACGATGAAATGCGTCGCGACCTGGAGATCATGAGCAAGCTGACGGACAACATCCGGACCTACTCGGTCGACGGCACGCTGGAGGACATTCCCAAACTGGCGGAAGAGTTCGGCCTGCGGGTAACCCTGGGGATCTGGATCAGCCCGGACCAGGAGCGCAACGAGCGCGAGATTCAGCGCGCCATCCAACTGGCCAACACCTCCCGCAGCGTGGTTCGCGTCGTGGTCGGTAACGAGGCGATCTTCCGCAAGGAAATCACTGCTGCCGAGCTGAGCGTGATCCTGGATCGCGTGCGCGCAGCCGTTAAGGTTCCAGTCACCACCTCCGAACAGTGGCACGTCTGGGAAGAACACCCGGAACTGGCCAAGCACGTCGACCTGATCGCAGCTCACGTTCTGCCCTACTGGGAGTTCATCCCTGTGGACAAGGCCGGCCAGTTCGTTCTCGACCGCGCCCGTGACCTGAAAAAGATGTTCCCGAAAAAACCGTTGCTGCTCTCCGAAGTCGGCTGGCCGAGCAACGGCCGTATGCGCGGTGGCGCCGATGCGTCGCCGGCGGACCAGGCCATTTACTTGCGCACACTGGTCAACAAGCTTAACCGCCAGGGTTTCAACTACTTCGTGATCGAAGCATTTGACCAACCGTGGAAGGCCACTGACGAAGGCTCGGTAGGCGCGTACTGGGGCGTGTTCAACGCCGCGCGCCAGCAGAAATTCAACTTCGAAGGCCCGGTGGTCGCGATCCCGCAATGGCGTGTGCTGGCGATCGGCTCTGCCGTGTTGGCCCTGCTGTCCCTGACCTTGCTGATGATCGACGGCTCGGCCCTGCGCCAACGTGGTCGTACCTTCCTGACCTTTATCGCGTTCCTCTGCGGTTCGGTGCTGGTATGGATCGGTTACGACTACAGCCAGCAATACAGCACCTGGTTCAGCCTGACGGTAGGCTTCCTCCTCGCCCTCGGTGCACTCGGGGTGTTTATCGTTCTGCTAACGGAAGCCCATGAACTGGCCGAAGCGGTCTGGACCCACAAACGCCGGCGTGAATTCCTGCCCGTGGTGGGCGAATCAGACTACCGACCGAAGGTGTCGATTCACGTGCCCTGCTATAACGAGCCGCCGGAGATGGTCAAACAGACCCTCAACGCGCTGGCCAACCTCGACTATCCGGACTTCGAAGTCCTGATCATCGACAACAACACCAAGGACCCGGCGGTCTGGGAACCGGTGCGTGATTATTGCGAAACTCTTGGCCCACGCTTCAAGTTCTTCCACGTCGCACCGTTGGCCGGCTTCAAGGGTGGCGCACTGAATTACCTGATTCCCCATACCGCCAAAGATGCCGAAGTGATTGCGGTGATCGACTCGGACTACTGCGTCGACCCGAACTGGCTCAAGCACATGGTGCCGCACTTCGCCGACCCGAAAATCGCCGTGGTGCAATCGCCACAGGATTACCGCGACCAGAACGAAAGCACCTTCAAGAAGCTCTGCTACGCGGAATACAAAGGCTTCTTCCACATCGGCATGGTCACCCGCAACGACCGTGACGCGATCATCCAGCACGGCACCATGACCATGACCCGGCGCTCGGTGCTCGAGGAACTGGGCTGGGCCGACTGGTGTATCTGTGAAGACGCCGAACTGGGCCTGCGCGTGTTCGAAAAAGGTCTGTCGGCGGCGTACTACCACACCAGCTACGGCAAAGGCCTGATGCCCGATACCTTTATCGACTTCAAGAAACAGCGTTTCCGCTGGGCCTATGGCGCGATTCAGATCATCAAGCGTCACACCGCCAGCCTGCTGCGCGGCAAGGACACCGAGCTGACCCGTGGCCAGCGTTACCACTTCCTCGCAGGCTGGCTGCCGTGGGTGGCGGACGGCATGAACATCTTCTTCACCGTCGGCGCGCTGTTGTGGTCGGCGGCGATGATCATCGTGCCGCAACGGGTCGATCCACCGCTGCTGATTTTCGCGATCCCGCCATTGGCGCTGTTCGTGTTCAAGGTGGGCAAGATCATCTTCCTGTACCGCCGCGCGGTCGGGGTCAACCTGAAAGACGCCTTCTGCGCCGCGCTGGCCGGGCTGGCGTTGTCGCACACCATCGCCAAAGCGGTGCTGTACGGATTCTTCACCAGCAGCATTCCGTTCTTCCGCACACCGAAGAATGCCGATAACCACGGCTTCTGGGTGGCGATTTCGGAGGCTCGCGAAGAGCTGTTCATCATGCTGCTGCTGTGGGGCGCGGCACTGGGGATCTTCCTGGTGCAGGGTATACCAAGCAACGACATGCGCTTCTGGGTGACCATGTTGCTGGTGCAGTCGCTGCCGTACCTGGCGGCGCTGATCATGGCGTTCCTGTCGTCGCTGCCCAAACCTTCGGTAGAAGCTGCGCCGGTACCGGCGTAATCCGTTATTAGATAACGTCAAACGGCGGCCTTCGGGCCGCCGTTTTGCTTTAGAATGATCGCCTTTTTCAATGCCAACAAACTCGGTAGGAGCTGCTTCGGCAGCTCCTACATGTTTACCGTGCGCACCTCGGAGTTCTTACATGACGGCCCACGCCGACCTTTCGCCGACACTTCAACTCGCCATCGACCTGATCCGCCGTCCATCCGTGACGCCGGTCGACGCCGATTGCCAGAAGCAGATGATGCAGCGCCTGGGCGATGCCGGTTTTATGCTGGAGCCGATGCGCATCGAAGATGTGGATAACTTCTGGGCGACCCACGGCAAACATGACGGTCCGGTGCTGTGCTTCGCCGGTCACACCGACGTGGTGCCGACCGGTCCGGTGGCGGCCTGGCAGATCGATCCGTTCAACGCGGTGATCGACGAACACGGCATGCTCTGTGGCCGTGGCGCGGCAGACATGAAAGGCAGCCTTGCGTCCATGACCGTGGCGGCCGAGCGTTTCGTCGCCGACTATCCGGATCACAAGGGCAAGGTCGCGTTCCTGATCACCAGCGACGAAGAAGGCCCGGCCCATCACGGCACCAAGGCTGTGGTCGAGCGCCTTGCCGCCCGCAAGGAACGTCTGGACTGGTGCATCGTCGGCGAGCCGTCGAGCACGACCCTGGTGGGTGACGTGGTCAAGAACGGCCGTCGCGGCTCCCTCGGCGCCAAATTGACCGTGCGCGGTGTGCAGGGCCACGTGGCGTATCCGCACCTGGCGAAGAACCCGATCCACCTCGCCGCCCCGGCGCTCGCCGAACTTGCCGCCGAGCACTGGGACCACGGCAACGATTTCTTCCCGCCGACCAGTTTCCAGATCTCCAACGTCAATTCCGGCACCGGTGCGACCAACGTGATTCCGGGTGATCTGGTGGCGGTATTCAACTTCCGCTTCTCCACCGAGTCCACCGTCGAAGGCCTGCAAAAGCGCGTCGCCGACATTCTCGACAAGCATGGCCTGGACTGGCACATCGACTGGGCGCTGTCCGGCCTGCCGTTCCTCACTGAGCCGGGCGCGCTGCTCGACGCGGTGTCGGCGAGCATCAAGGACATCACCGGTCGTGACACCAAAGCCTCCACCAGCGGCGGCACTTCAGATGGGCGCTTCATCGCGACCATGGGCACCCAAGTGGTTGAACTGGGCCCGGTCAACGCGACGATCCACCAGGTCAACGAGCGTGTACTGGCGGCCGACCTCGACGTGCTGACCGAAATCTACTACCAGACCCTGATCAAGTTGCTCGCCTGATGCTCGCCTGTCCGATCTGCAGCGAACCGCTGAACGCGGTGGACAACGGCGTGGCCTGCCCCGCCGGGCATCGTTTCGACCGCGCACGGCAGGGTTACCTGAACCTGCTGCCGGTGCAGCACAAGAACAGCCGAGACCCTGGGGATAACCAGGCGATGGTCGAAGCCCGTCGCGACTTTCTGAACGCCGGCCATTACGCGCCGGTGGCCAAGCGTCTGGCGGAACTGGCGGCCGGTTATGCGCCGCAGCGCTGGCTGGACATCGGTTGTGGCGAGGGGTATTACACCGCGCAAATCGCCGAAGCCTTGCCCAACGCCGATGGCTATGCCCTGGACATTTCCCGGGAAGCGGTCAAACGCGCCTGCAAACGCAACCCTGCGCTGACCTGGTTAATCGCCAGCATGGCGCGGGTGCCATTGGCCTCGGGCAGCTGCCAGTTTCTGGCCAGCGTGTTCAGCCCGCTGGACTGGGAAGAAGCCAAACGTCTGCTCAGCCCCGGTGGCGGCTTGATGAAAGTCGGGCCGACCAGCGGCCATCTGATGGAATTGCGTGAGCGGCTGTACGACGAAGTGCGCGAGTACACCGACGACAAGCACCTGGCGCTGGTGCCGGAAGGCATGGCGTTGCAACACAGCGAAACCCTGGAATTCAAACTGACGCTGGTCAATGGTCAGGATCGCGCGAATCTCTTGGCGATGACACCTCACGGCTGGCGCGCCAGTGCCGAACGCCGGACAGCAGTCATTGAACAAGTGGAACCGTTCGAGGTCACCGTTTCGATGCGCTACGATTATTTCGTTCTGCAGTAGTAGTTAGAGAACAACTTTAATTTTTGGTCTTGAGTAAAGGCTCAAGGCCGGCTAAATCCGCGAATGGATTTTTCAGACCCGCAGTGAGGACATCCATGCGCCAACCGGACATCGAGATTTACCTGAAAGACGCCGACGTCGATCACAAAGCCATCGCAGCCTGGCTCGGCGCGGCTCTAGGCCCGTGCACCGACTGGGTTCAGAAAGGCCAGACCTACAAGTGCAAGGCTGGTAGCGTGCCAGTGACCTGGCTGCCCAAAGCCGTAGGCAAATGGAACAGCCTGTACCTGGAAAGCGACCAGACCCCATGGGAAGACGACATCGCTTGCGCCCGCGCTGCATTTGCCGCATTGAACGTCGAAGTGCGTTGTGCGCCGGGTAGCTGGGTCGAGGAAGAAGGTGAGGAAACGGCAGATCGCTGGATTCGCATCAGTGTCGATGGTGAAGAAGAGATCACCTGGAAAACCGCGTAATCTGCGTAATCTGCGTAATCTGCGTAATCTGCGTAATCTGCGTAAGCATAAATCTGTAGGAGCGAGGCTTGCCCGCGAAGCTTTTAGCGCCAGTGATGACGCCTTCGCGGGCAAGTCGGATCGCCGCACCGCTCGCTCCTACAGGGTTCTGCGGGTTTACAGACCTACAACATCCTCAGCCTGCAATCCCTTCTGCCCTTCCACCACCGCATATTCAACCTGCTGACCTTCAGTCAGCGAGCGATGCCCTTCGCCACGGATCGCGCGGTAGTGCACGAACACGTCCACCCCGTCCTGGCGCTGAATGAAGCCATAACCCTTGGCGTCGTTGAACCACTTCACGTTGCCGGTTTCGCGTGTTGCCATCTGTTCATACTCCCTTTTTATTATTGAATGGGCTTTTCGCAGGAAAGCCTTGAGGAACGTCAGCCTGCATCCGACGTCCATTGAAGGGCCCCGGCGACAGACCGCCGAGTATATGACAGGTGCGAAAACTCTCAACAGGAGTTTACTTCGCTGCTTTTTTGCCGATTTTCGATGAATCCGGCACACTATCGACCGCCCGAGCAAACGCTCGGTTTTATTCACTCACGCAGAAGCCGTATGACCCGTTCCCCGTTCCGCCGTCTTGTGTTTGGCACCCTGCGCCGACTGCTGTACCTCTGGGTTCGCTCAGAGACGATCAACCAGTCGTCGTTCACCCTTAACCTCGACCGCAGCCGGCCGGTGTTCTACGTCCTGCAAAATCCTTCGCTGACCGACCTTGCCGTGGTCGATACCGAATGCAGCAAGGCCGGCCTGCCCCGTCCGGTATTGCCGGTAGCGGTGGGTGCGCTGGTGGAGCCCGCCGCGTTCTTTTACCTGACACCGGATCCCGACTGGCTCGGCCGTCAGGACAAACGCGGTGCGCCGCCAACCCTGACCCGTCTGGTCAGCGCCCTGAGCCAGAACGCCGCCGAAGACGCGCAGATCATCCCGGTCAGCGTGTTCTGGGGCCAGTCGCCAGACAGCGAGTCGAGCCCATGGAAGCTGCTGTTCGCCGACAGCTGGGCGGTCACCGGGCGGTTGCGCCGGTTGCTGAGCATCATCGTGCTGGGGCGCAAGACCCGGGTGCAGTTCTCGGCGCCGATCCATCTGCGCGAACTGATCGAACACAACAAGGGCCACGAGCGCACGGTGCGCATGGCCCAGCGGATTCTGCGGGTGCACTTCCGCAATCTGAAAGCCGCGGTGATCGGCCCGGACATTTCCCACCGGCGTAACCTGGTAAAAGGCCTGCTCAACCAGCCGCTGGTCAAGCAAGCGATCCTCGACGAAGCCGAGCGCGAAAACATCTCCCCGGAAAAAGCCAAGGCCCAGGCCTTGCGCTACGGTAACGAAATCGCCTCCGACTACACCTACACCGCGATCCGCTTCATGGAAGTGGTGCTGAGCTGGTTCTGGAACAAGATCTACGACGGGATCAAGGTCAACAACATCGAAGGCGTGCAAAAGGTCGCCCCGGGTTACGAAGTGATCTACGTCCCCTGCCACCGCAGCCACATCGACTACCTGCTGCTGTCCTATCTGCTGTTCCGCAACGGCCTGACCCCGCCGCACATCGCCGCCGGGATCAACCTCAACATGCCGGGGATCGGCGGTCTGTTGCGTCGCGGCGGTGCGTTCTTCATGCGCCGCACCTTCAAGGGCAATCCGCTCTATACCTCGGTGTTCAACGAATACCTGCACACTCTGTTCACCAAAGGTTTCCCGGTCGAGTACTTCGTCGAGGGTGGCCGTTCACGCACCGGGCGCATGCTGCAACCGAAAACCGGGATGCTCGCGATCACGTTGCGCAGCTTCCTGCGCTCGTCGCGCATGCCGATCGTGTTCGTGCCGGTGTACATCGGTTACGAGCGCGTGCTGGAAGGCCGCACCTACCTCGGCGAATTGCGTGGCGCGAGCAAGAAGAAAGAGTCGATCTTCGACATCTTCAAAGTCATCGGCGCGCTCAAACAGCGTTTCGGTCAGGTCGCGGTGAACTTCGGTGAGCCGATCAAACTGGCGGAGTTCCTCGACAGCGAACAGCCAGACTGGCGCCAACAGGCACACGGCCCGCAATTCAAACCGGCCTGGCTCAACGAAACCACCAACCGCCTCGGCGAGAAAGTCGCGCAGCATCTGAACGAAGCGGCGGCGATCAACCCGGTGAATCTGGTAGCCCTGGCGCTGCTGTCCACCAGCCGCCTGGCCCTGGACGATCGCGCCATGGCGCGGGTGCTCGATTTGTATCTGGCGCTGTTGCGCAAGGTTCCCTACTCGCCGCACACCACCCTGCCGGACGGTGACGGCCGCGCGCTGATCGAGCATGTGAAGGACATGAACCTGCTGTCTGAGCAGAACGATGCGCTGGGCAAGATTCTGTACCTGGACGAACAAAACGCCGTCCTGATGACCTACTACCGCAACAACGTGTTGCACATATTCGCGTTGCCGTCGCTGCTGGCGAGTTTCTTCCAGAGCGCGTCGCGCATGAGCCGCGAGCAGATCCTGCGCTACACCCGTGCGCTGTACCCGTACTTGCAATCGGAGCTGTTCATTCGCTGGACACTGGACGAACTCGATGGCGTGATCGATCAGTGGCTCGAAGCCTTCGTCGAGCAAGGCCTGCTGCGTTTCGAGAAGGACGTGTACCTGCGCCCGGCACCAAGTTCGCGGCATTTCGTATTGCTGACGCTGCTGTCGAAAAGCATTGCCCAGACCTTGCAGCGCTTCTACATGACCGTTTCCCTGCTGCTCAACAGCGGCCAGAACAGCATCAGCGCCGAAGAACTGGAAGACCTGTGCACCGTCATGGCCCAGCGCCTGTCGATCCTCCACGGCCTGAACGCCCCGGAGTTCTTCGACAAGAGCCTGTTCCGTCATTTCATCCAGACAATGCTGGACCTCGACGTGCTGCGCCGCGACGAAGCCGGCAAGCTGAGCTACCACGAACTGCTGGGTGAACTGGCCGAAGGCGCCGCCAAGCGGGTGCTGCCAGCGGAGATTCGCTTGTCGATCCGTCAGGTGGCACTGCATCGCAGTGAAGATGCGGCGGACCAAGTCGCGACGGCGGCGCAAACCGACTAAATTTCAACATCGTTCCCAACCTTATTTACGAACAAGGAAGCCACCATGCTCCGCCCTACCCTTCGCTTCGCCGGCCTGTGCGCAGGCTTGATGATCTGCGCCAACGCCCTGGCACTGTCACTCAGTGACCTGTCGCAACAAGACGCCACCGGCGGGCTCAAGGACGCCCTGACCCAAGGCGCGCAGCTGGCCGTCAAACAACTGGGCACACCCGGCGGCTTCAGCAACAACCCGGACGTGAAAATCGAACTGCCGGGAAAACTGGGCAAGGTCGCCAAGAAAATGAAACAGTTCGGCATGGGCGATCAGGTCGATCAACTGGAAACCAGCATGAACAAGGCAGCTGAAGCGGCGGTAACGCAGGCTCAGCCGATTCTGGTGGATGCGGTGAAGAAGATGACCGTGGAAGATGCCAAGGGGATTCTCAGCGGCGGCCAGGATTCGGCCACTCAGTACCTGAGCAAAACCAGCCGCGAACAGATCCGTACCAAGTTCTTGCCGATCGTCAAGCAAGCCACCGACCAGGTGGGTTTGGCTCAGCAATACAACGCGTTCGCCGGGCAAGCCGCGACGCTGGGTGTGCTGGATGCGAAAAATGCCAACATCGAAAGCTACGTCACCGAGCAGGCGTTGAACGGGTTGTTCGAGATGATTGGCAAACAGGAAGAAACCATTCGCAAGAACCCTGCGGCAGCGGCGACCAGTTTGGCGAAGAAAGTTTTCGGCACACTCTAAACCCACTGGCAGCGGGCCTGTGGCGAGGGGGCTTGTCGGAATGCCGCACCGCCACAGGCCCGCTCCCACATGGACTGCACTTGACTGACGGGCATTACCCACCTCCCGCGCCCGATCATCCCTAATGGGCGGCCGTCACAATTTGTCTCATCTTCAGTTATGCTCGCCGTTCGTCGTGAACGCCGGAGCCGCTGATCTTATGTCCCCCACTCGCCTGTGTGTCCCCCTCGCCCTTGCTCTGCTGAGTGCTTGCGCCTCGCAACCGAAACAGAACCTGACCGTGGAAAAACAAAGCGAATGCCCGGCGAAACTGCACAACGGGCAAACCCTGATCCTGACGCTGCCGAGCAACCCGACCACGGGTTACCGCTGGGCGATCCAGGATTCAGCCGGTGGTGTGTTGCGCGCGCTCAGCCCCGAGGTTTACAGCAACCCGGAAGACGCCGGGATCGTCGGCAGTGCCGGCGTCTCGACCTGGCGTTTCCAGGCCTTCGCCACCGGCACTGGCCGCCTGCGGCTGACTTACTCACAACCGTGGGCACCGGAAGTACCGGCGGTGCAAACCTTCGACTGCGCCATCGCGGTTAACTGATCGTGGGCTGGCTGATTCTGGCGCTGATGGGCGCGGTGACCTTTATGTATGGCCTGAGCGTGCATGCCGCGCTGCTCTGCCTGCTGGTCAAACCGATGCCTGTGCTGGCCCTGCTCGGCTGGTTGCACGATGCACCGCCCAGCGCGTATCGGCGCTGGATCAGCCTGGGTTTGATTTTCTCCTTGGTCGGCGATGTGTTGCTGGCATGGCCGCAAGACTTGTTCGTGTTTGGACTTGGAGCATTTTTGCTCGCGCATCTGGCGTATCTGAAGGCTTACTTGAGCGATTGCCGGCGTCTGGCTGTGTTGCCGCTGATCCTCGCCTTCGGCGTGGGTGCCGTGCTGCTGGGGATTCTGATTTCCAATGGCTTGGGGCCGCTGCTGGTCCCGGTGATCGTCTACGGCCTGGCCATCAGCGCCATGCTCTGGCGCGCCCTGGCCCGACTCGGCACCGATGTGCCCAAACGCTCGGCGCTGCTGGCTGCGGCGGGCGCGGTGGCGTTTGTGTGTTCTGACAGCGTGATTGGCATTAACCGGTTTGTGATGCCATTTCATGCCGCGCCTTACGTGACCATCCTGAGTTACTGGCTGGGGCAATGGGGGATTGCGGCGTCGGCGTTCACCCAGCGGCAACGCTAACCCTGTGGCGAGGGGGCTTGCCCCCGTTGGGCTGCGCAGCAGCCCCAACCCAGGCGACACCAACTTCCCAGACAAAACCCACTTACCGGATGACGACTGCTGCGCAGCCGAGCGCGAGCAAGCTCCCTCGCCACAACAGCATGTCTCTGCATTAACCGAGGTTAGTCCGGCGGTTTATCAGCAAACCCGCGCATCCCCGCGCCAAGTTGGCTAAAATGCCGGCCTTTTCCACCTACACCGCTGGAACCGCCGTGAGCAAAGAATCCGATCGCCTTTTCGCCCAGCCTTTGGCCCAGGTGCCTGACTTCGCCTTTAACGAGGATGTGGTGCGGGTGTTCCCGGACATGATCAAGCGCTCGGTGCCGGGTTATCCGACCATCGTTGAAAACCTCGGCGTGCTCGCCGCGCAATTCGCTCAGCCAAACAGCGTGCTCTACGATTTGGGCTCGTCGCTGGGTGCCGTGACCCAGGCCTTGCGCCGCCACGTGCGCACCGACGGCTGCCGCGTCATCGCTGTGGATAACTCCGCGGCCATGGTCGAGCGTTGCCGCGAATACCTCAACGGCCAGGACTCGATGTTCCAGGAGTTGCTGCCGGTGGAAGTGATCGAAGGCGACATCCTTGCCCTGGAATTTCAGCCGGCCTCGGTGGTGGCGCTGAACTTCACCCTGCAATTCATCGCCCCGGACCAGCGCACCGCGCTGCTCGCGCGCATCCGCCAATCGCTGTTGCCCGGTGGCGCGCTGATTCTCTCGGAGAAGCTGCGCTTCAATGACCCCGAAGAACACGCGCTGCTCACTGACCTGCACGTGGCCTTCAAACGCGCCAACGGCTACAGCGAACTGGAAATCGCCCAGAAGCGCAGCGCCATCGAAAATGTCATGAAGCCCGACAGCCTCGAAGAACATCGCGAGCGCCTGTTGGCCGCCGGTTTCTCGAAAGTCGTGCCGTGGTTCCAGTGTCTTAACTTTGCCTCGTTGATTGCCTTGCCATGATTGATTTGTCCCCCCTCGCCCGCCGTCTGGCCGGTACTCCGCTGGCCGAATGGGCCAACACCCTGCAAGTGCAACTCGACAAGAAAATGGAAAAAGGTCACGGCGACCTGGAGCGCTGGCAGAGCGCACTGGATGCATTGCCGAAGATCCAGCCGAGCGAAGTCGACTTGTTGAACGGCCTTAAGCTGGACACCGATTGCGACGATGAAACCCGCGCGCAAATGCGCACCGCGCTGATGGGTTTGTCTCCTTGGCGCAAAGGGCCGTTTGACCTGTTCGGCGTGCATGTCGACACCGAATGGCGCTCGGACTGGAAATGGTCCCGAGTGGCTCCGCATCTGGACCTGAAGGGCAAACGCATCCTCGATGTCGGCTGCGGCAACGGCTATTACATGTGGCGCATGCTCGGTGCCGGGGCCGACAGCGTAATCGGCGTCGACCCCAACTGGCTGTTCTTCTGCCAGTTCCAGGCGGTGCAGCGTTACCTGTCCGAGCCCAATGCCTGGCACCTGCCCTTCCCTTTCGAAGACCTGCCGCCGAACCTGGAAGGGTTCGACACCGTGTTTTCCATGGGCGTGTTTTACCACCGTCGTTCGCCGATCGAGCATTTGCTGGCGCTGAAGGATTGCCTGGTCAAGGGCGGTGAACTGGTGCTGGAGACGCTGGTGATCGAAGGCGATCAACAACAGGTATTGGTGCCGGAAGACCGTTACGCACAGATGCGCAATGTCTGGTTCCTGCCGTCGGTGCCGGCGCTGGAGCTGTGGCTGCGTCGCGCCGGGTTCAGCGATGTGCGTTGCGTGGATGTGAGCATGACCACGGTCGAGGAACAACGCGGGACGGAATGGATGAAGTATCAGTCGTTGAGCGATTTCCTTGATCCGGATGATCACAGCAAAACGATCGAAGGGCTGCCGGCGCCGATGCGTGCGGTGATTGTTGCCCGCAAGTAAAAGCTTCGCGGGCAAGGCGGCCTACCTGTCGCCGCCTAATCCGCTGGCTTGGCCCTACGGGCCTTGAAGAACTCGCTCAACACTGCCCCGCACTCCTCGGCCAACACCCCGCCTTCGTACAGCACCCGGTGATTCAAAAAGCCCTGGGTAAAAAACTGCCCCTGGCTCTGCACAATTCCGGCCTTGGGCTCCAGCGCGCCATACACCACCCGCGCAATCCGCGAATGCACGATCAGCCCGGCGCACATGCTGCACGGCTCCAGCGTCACGTATAGCGTACTGCCCGGCAGGCGATAGTTGCTGGCGGCCTGGGCGGCGGCGCGGATCGCGACCATCTCGGCGTGGGCGCTGGGGTCATTGCCGCTGATCGGGCAATTGAAACCGCGCCCGATGATTTCACCGTCCTGCACCAGCACAGCACCCACCGGCACTTCACCCAGCGCCGCGCCTTCGGCGGCGAGGGCCAGGGCTTCGCGCATGAAATCACGATCACGGCTGCGGTCGATAATTGCCGCGGGGCGTATCTGACGCATCACGCCACCTCGATGGCGGCCATCAGGCCGGTTTCCATGTGGTCGATCACATGGCAGTGGAACATCCAGACGCCCGGGTTATCCGCCACCAGCGCCACTTGCGCGCGCTCGTTCTTGCCCAACAGGTAAGTGTCGGTGAAGTACGGGATAACCTTGTGCCGGTTCGAAGAAATAACCTTGAAGCTCATGCCGTGCAAATGGACCGGGTGCTGATACTGAGTCATGTTTTTCAATTCGAAAATATAGCTTTTGCCCTTTTCGAGCTTGGCAATCGGTCGGTCGGCGCAGGTCTTGTCGGTGATATCCCAGGCCTTGCCGTTGATCTGCCACAGGCTGGGCGGCTTGCCATTGTCGACGTTGACCGACACCGAGCCCACCCATTCAAAATTGAAGTTGAGTTTCTCGGCGTTGGCCAGGTCTGGCTCGGCCACCGGGTTGGCGGGCAGTGCCGGCGGCCACTCGGTCGGCGCGTCGGTATTGGCCACTGAGCGCAAGGTGCCCAGGCGTACCGGACCGTTGCGCAGGGACAGTTCTTCGCCGGCCGGCGGAGCCTTGATTGCCAGGCAAATGCGCATGCCCGGGCCGAGCCAGTATTCCTTGCCCAGTGGGCGCGGTTCAATCGGGTTGCCGTCCAGCGCATAGATCTGCGCTTCGACGCCGGGGATGTTGAGGCGATAAGTCAGGGTGTTGTCGAGGTTGAGCAGGCGTACGCGGGTGATCTGCCCGGCAGGCAAGTCGATCACTGCTTGCGAGATGCCATTGATGGTCGACAGGCGCCCAGCCGTACCGCCACGGGCCGCTTCACGAGGAATGCTGAACGGCACGAAAGCGCCTTCTTCATCGACATGCCAGCTCTTGAGGCTCAAGGTCTTTTCGTACTTGAAACCGGTGGGCTCGCGCTCTTCGATGATCAGCGGACCGACCAGCCCGCGACCGAGTTCTTCGCTGCTGTTCACGTGCGGGTGATACCAATAGCTGCCGGCGTCGGGCACACGGAACTTGTAGTCGAAGTATTCGCCCGGCAGTACCGGCAATTGCGACACGTAGGGCACGCCGTCCATTTCCAGCGGCAGACGGATGCCGTGCCAGTGAATGGTGGTCGCCACTGGCAAGTGGTTGATGAAACGCACCCGCAGCCATTCGCCCTGACGCACGCGCAACTCAGTGCCCGGCGCCGAGGGGCCGAACGCCCAGGCCTCGGTCTTGTGCCCGGTCACCAGTTCGACGTCCAGCGGGGCGGCGATCAGCTCATAGTCGTGGCCGGCCTCAGCGTCGGCCATCTTGCCCAGCCAGTAACGCGACGCGCCACCGGCCCCCACGCCAACCACCACAAGACCGGCCAGACCACCGAGTATTTGTCGACGGGTAAAGGACATGAACTCAACTACCTCACGTATCAGCCACAGGCGCGGTGCCTGCAAAAGGCGAATACGATACACCTGCGGATGAGAAACAGTAAGGGCAACGCGTGGGAACGATCACTGCAAACCGGTGAGCAGATGCACCACTCCACTGTCCAGCATCATCACGCCTGGCACTCCAGCCGCCGTCAACGCCTGCCGATCCATCCGCGCCACATCCCGTAACTCCACCCGCATCCTGGTCAGCGCCACGGGCTGATGCGACTTGAGGTTATCCACACCGCCCAGTGCGGCCACGACATTCGGTGCCAGTCCGGAAACGGCTTGAGCTACCGCTTTCGACTCATCCACCACCAGATCCGGGGTCAACGCTTTCCAGAACGCCCGCTGCATTTTCTCGAACATGCTCAGTTCTCCAGAACCAGTGAAGTATCGACCGTGGCCTCGTGGTGCAGCCGCAATGCCTCGCGTACCTGCCCGGCACTTTCCAGCCCCAGCACTTGCTGGGCGATGGCCTGACAGTCCAGCAGGTCCACTTCGCGAACCGCCGCCTTGATCGCCGGAATCAGCGGCACGCTCACCGACAACTCATCCACGCCAAGCCCCAGCAACAACGGCACCGCCAGATGTTCCGAAGCCAAGGCACCGCACACACCGACCCATTTGCCATGGGCATGGGCAGCTTTCACTGTACCGGCGATCAAGCGCAGCACCGATGGATGAAAGCTATCCGCCTGACTGGCCAGTCGCGGGTGATCGCGGTCCATGGCCAGGGTGTATTGGGTCAGGTCGTTGGTGCCAATGGAGAAGAAATCCACCTCGGGCGCAAACAGATCCGCCATCAGCGCCGCTGCCGGCACTTCGATCATGATCCCCAGTTTCGGCAGTTCCGTGAGCCCTGCTGCCAGCGCTTCCTCTTCAAGCAGCTGACGGGCCAGCCGCAACTCCGACAATTGCGTGACCATCGGCAACATGATGTGCAGCCGAGCCAACCCGGCACTGCTCAGGATCGCCTTGAACTGATCGCGCAACAGCTGCGGACGCTCCAGACACAAACGAATGCCGCGCATGCCCAGGAACGGGTTGGTTTCGCGGTCCATCGGCACGTAGGCCAATGGTTTATCGCCGCCGACATCCAGGGTCCGCACCACCAGACTGCGCGCTGGCCCCAATGCTCGGGCGATAGCGCTGTAGGTGGACGCTTGCTCGTCATGGCTCGGTGCATGGTTGCGATCCAGATACAGAAACTCCGAACGCAACAGACCGACGCCTTCGCCACCCAGTGTCATGGCCTGTTCGGCTTCGGCCAGCGAAGCGATGTTGGCGGTGATTTCAACGTGATGACCATCGCGGGTACAGGCAGCCAGCGCGGCATTTTCCAATTCATATTGCCGGCGTTTCTTTTGTCGCTGACGATTGGCTTGCAACTGCTCGATGGCGGCCAGCTCGGGATCCAGCTGCAACTCGCCCTGGTCGGCATCGAGCAAAACCCGGGTGCCATTGGCCAGTGTCAGCACCTGAACCGGCAAACCGCAGATCGCCGGCAAGCCGAAGGCCCGGGCGAGAATCGCCACGTGGCTGGTGGCGCCACCGCCGACCGTCGCGAACCCCAGCACCTTGCGCGTGTCCAGGCCAGCGGTCTGGGAGGGCGTCAGTTGCTCGGCAATCAGAATCGCCCCTTCCGGCAACTCCATCGCTTGATCCTCTACGCCGAGAATCAACTTGAGCACCCGTTGACCAACGTCGGCCAAATCCGCTGCCCGTTCGGCCAGCAAGGCATTGCCCAGTTTTTTGAACAAGGTAGCCGTCGACTCTGTGGCCGCCCGCCAGGCGAAACCGGCGCTTTTGCCGGCGTCGATCAGTGCCAGGGCCTGATCCAGCAGGCTTGGGTCTTCGAGCAGTTCCTGATGCGCCTTGAAGATATCTGCCTGGGCGTCCCCCGTGGCCTGGTCACGCAACTGCTGCAGGTCCAGGACCGCCGTCGCCAACGCCTGGGACAGGTGCTCGCGCTCAACTTGCGCGCCCCGACCGGATTCAATGACTTCAAGGGTCTGCTGCGCGATCTGCACCACCTGACCAAACGCCGACCCCGCCGATGCACAGACGCCGTGCAGCACCTTCAGCGATGAAGCATCAGCCGCAACCGTTTCAACCTCTGCCATCACCGTCACGGCTTCTCCGCACCCGGCGGCCAACAACTCGACCAGGGTCTTGATCGCCACTTCGGCATCCGCGCCCGCCGCGCTGACTTGCACGATGTCGCCGTGAGCGGTCTGCAACGCCATGATCGCCACCAGGGATTTGGCGTTCGCGCTGTCCTGCTGTTTATGCAGACAAATACTCGCCGAAAAACCTTTCGCCGCCTGGGCAAACACCGCCGCAGGGCGGGCGTGCAAGCCATTGAGATTGGGCAGCGTCAGCGGTTTTGAGAACAGTGCCTCGCCCTCCTCCGGCTCATCGGCCACTACTTCAGACGGATTCAAGCTCAGCAACGGCTGACCGTTTTGCACCACCCCCGTTTCAGGGGCCAGCCAGGTAAACGGCTCGCCGCTGACCACCAGCATCAAGGTCAACAAACTGCGGGCGTTCAAGGCAATGTAATCGGCATCGAACTCGATCAGCGCCTGCCCCCCCTCAACCCGCTGACCTTCCTCCACCAACCGGGTGAAGCCCTTGCCAGCCAGGTTCACAGTGTCGAGGCCAATGTGCATCAACACCTGCACGCCGTTGTCGTCAGTGATGCTGACGGCATGCCCGCTGGCCTGCACATTGCTGATCACTCCAGCCAGCGGTGCGCACAAGGTGGACGTGGTCGGGTCGATGCACAGACCGTCACCGATCACGCGACTGGAAAACACCTGATCGGGCACCTGGTCCAGCGGCATCAGCACGCCGGACAAGGGTGCCAGCAGTTGCAATTGTTGGGGTATGGCCATGACGTCACCTGCTGTTTTGTTCTTTGAAGTGCCGATGGAGCGCGAGGCCCCGACAGCATCGCTTATTTCCACCAGTACTCGACCTGCAATCCGACGTTCGAACCATGCCGCGCCGTGCCAAAGGCACCGGTGTCAGATAACGCCGAACCTGCCGCCAGTTCATTGGCCGCCCGTTTGGCCGCCTCGTTCCAACTGGCATAGGTGTAATACAGACGCACCTCGGGGCGCGCCCAGAATTCCGGGCCCTTGGGTGACCAGGTCGGAGCGATGGTGAACTTGCTCAGTTTGCGCGTGCCGCCTGTGGCCTCGACCTGATCGTGGCCCAGCTCGGTCACCAGTTTGATTTGCTCGGTGATCGCATAGGCCGGGCGAATCCCGAGGGAAATCCAGTTCTGGTCAGCGCCGTCGGGGCGAATGTCCTTCTGATAAACCGCCTCGACCTGCCCGCCGAAGCGCGGCGTCACTTGCCAGTCGAAGAACTCCACCACCCGGTAGCTTTTGCTGCTGTCGTCCAGCTTCACGTTACCGGTATAGCCCAACCCGGTGCCGGGGCCTTCGCCGTACTGAAAGGCCAGTTTGTTCTTGCCGCCCAGAAAGCCCTTCTGCACATGCTGGGTGGTGATCGCCCAGCCACGGTGAGCGTCGCGGCTGTCGGGTTTGTCGATGTAGCTCAAGCCGAACTCCAGCTCACCGCCGGGGTTGGTGTTGAAGCCGGCGACGTTGAAATCGTGACGGTTGATGTAGTCCTTCTGGTACAGGTTGTCCTTGCGCGAGAAGGCGTAGCTGTACTTCAGATCGCCGATCAGCACGTCCTCGATACCGCCGCCGGTGGCGCTCTGGTTCCAGTAGTAGAAGTCGGAAATATGGATGTCGTTACGTTTGTAGTAACGCCGACCGGCCCACAGCGAACCACCATTGAGGCTGGGCATGTTCGACCATTGCGCATACAGCTGCGGCATGCGCACCGAGCCGTTGTCACCGTTGAACGTCAGGTCCTTGTCGTACTGGTTATACAGCGATGCCATGCCGTCGACGCTGAGCACCGAACCATCGTCCAGGGTGTACAGATCCTGGCGCAATTCAAGTTCAGCGTACTGCTCACACTCGTTACCCAAGCGGTATTTGGTCTGCGCTCCCGGTAGCTGGAAACACTGCTGTTTACCGCTGTTAACCGAGGTCCCGACGCCGCTGCGCAAGTAACCGGCGAATTCCAGCGCCTGGGCTGACAGTGGTAACGCCAGGCACACACCCGCCGCTACAAGACTGCGATTTATTGTTGTTTTCAAGAACCACCTCATTATTTTTATTGTGTGATGCAGCAAAACCGGCGCGCAAAACTCCCCCGCGCAGTGTTCTGCGTGTTGTTCGAAACAGTGTTTTTAAATGTTGGTCAGGTGCAGAACGAACGACTCATAGGGCCGTAAAAAGACCTGCCGATGTTGTGGCGGACAGTCCGGGTAATTGCTGATCACCAGACGTTGTGCCATCGCTTCGCTGATCACCTCCGACGGCAGTTCAACTTCGCACGGTGTGCCATAAAAGTTATTCAGCACCAGCAAACGCTCACCATTGCCTTCACGCACGTACGCCCAGATTTGCGTGTGTTCAGGCAACAACTGTCGGTACACACCATCGGACATCAGCGCTTCACTGCGGCGCAGGGCAATCAGCAGACGGTAGTGATGCAGCACCGAGTCCGGGTCGTCGAGTTGGTGGGCGACGTTGATTTGCGCGGCATTGGCCGGCACCCCGATCCACGGTTCGACAGCGCTGAAACCGGCGTTCGGCTCGGCGCTCCAGTGCATCGGCGTGCGGCTGTTGTCCCGAGACTTTTGCATGATCGCCGCCATGTTGTCGGCGTCGGTTGCACCGGCCTCGCGCTTGAGCCGGAAGATGTTCAGAGTCTCGACATCGCGGTACTGATCGATGTGATCGAACCCCGGATTGGTCATGCCCAGCTCTTCGCCTTGATACACAAACGGCGTGCCCTGGAGGAAATGCAGCGCGGTGCCGAGCATCTTCGCCGACACCACCCGATGCTCGCCGTCATCACCAAACCGCGAAACCACCCGCGGCTGGTCGTGGTTACACCAGAACAGCGCGTTCCAGCCACCGCCGGCCTGCATGCCGGTCTGCCAGTCGGAGAGGATGCGCTTGAGTTCGAGGAAATCGAAATCGGCGCGAATCCACTTTTGCAGGTTCGGGTAATCAACCTTCAAGTGATGAAAGTTGAAGGTCATCGACAGCTCTTTCGACTCCGGCCGCGAGTAGCGAATGCAGTGTTCCAGACTGGTGGACGACATCTCGCCGACGTTGATCAGGTCATGACCTTCGAACACTTCGCGGTGCATCTGCTGCAAGTACTCGTGGACGTTCGGGCCATCGGTGTAAAAACGTCGACCGTCAGTGTTGTCCTCAGGGAAATCCGCCGGTTTGGAAATCAGGTTGATCACATCCAGACGGAAACCGCCCACGCCTTTGTCGCGCCAGAACCGCATCATCTTGAAGACTTCAGCGCGCACCCTGGGGTTGTCCCAGTTCAGGTCGGCCTGCGTGTGGTCGAACAAGTGCAGGTAATACTGACCGGTCTGGGCTTCGTACTCCCAAGCCGAACCGCCGAACTTGGATTCCCAGTTGTTCGGCTGGTCGCGCCAGATATAGAAGTCGCGGTAAGGGCTATCGAGGCTGCTTCGGGCCTGCTGGAACCAGGTGTGTTCGATCGAGGTGTGGTTGACCACGATGTCGAGCATCAGCTTGATCCCGCGCTTGGCGGCTTCGGCAATCAGCAACTCGCAGTCAGCCATGGTCCCGTAACTCGGGTCGATGGCGTAGTAATCGCTGATGTCGTAACCGTTGTCACGCTGGGGCGAACGCAGGAACGGCGTAATCCACAGGCAATCGACACCCAGCCAGTGCAGGTAATCGAGCTTGGCCACGACGCCGAGCAAATCCCCCGTGGGGTTGCCGGCGTGGCTGTGAAAACTCTTCGGATAGATCTGGTAGATCACCGAACGTTGCCAGTCTTGCATGGCGGATTCCTTTTTGAATAGGTACTGCGAATGCGATCTATCAGGCGACCCGATACCCGGGCCGGACAATCTTCATGCTCAACCCGCAGGTCAAAACAAACGGCACGACCATGGCAATCACCATCCCGACCACGAACATCGGAATGAACTGCGGGATGATCGAGATGAAACCGGGCAAGCCGCCAACGCCGATCGCCGAGGCCTGGACCTTGTTCAGCGACAGGAAGATGCAGCCCAGGGCCGAGCCGATCAGGGCCGCATAGAACGGAAACTTGTAGCGCAGGTTGACCCCGAACATGGCCGGCTCGGTGATGCCGAAGTAGGCAGAAATCGCCGAGGTCGAGGCCATGCTTTTGTCCCGCACACTGCGGGTCATGTAGAACACCCCCAATGCCGCGCTGCCTTGTGCGAGGTTGGACATGACGATCATCGGCCAGATGAACGTGCCACCCTGGGTGGAGATCAGTTGCAGGTCGACCGCCAGAAACATGTGGTGCATGCCAGTGATCACCAGCGGTGCGTAGAGCAGGCCGAAAATCGCCCCGCCAACCATCGGCGCCAGGTCGAACAGGGTGACCACGCCTTCAGTGATGAGAATCCCCAGATGGCGGGTCACCGGACCAATTACCGCCAGCGCCAGCACACCGGTGACGACGATGGTGGTGATCGGCACCACCAGCAGTTGAATGGCGTTCGGCACCCGTGCCCGCAACCACTTTTCGATGACGCTCATCACATAGGCCGCCAGCAGGATCGGCAGGATCTGGCCCTGATAACCGACTTTCTCGATCTGGAACACACCGAGGATGTCGAAGTACGGCAAGCTCTGCCCCTCAAGCCCGGCCACCGCTTTGCCGTAGTTCCAGGCGTTGAGCAGATCCGGGTGCACCAGCATCAGGCCGAGCACAATGCCGAGGATTTCGCTGCCGCCAAAGCGCTTGGCCGCCGACCAGCCCACCAGCGCCGGGAGGAACACGAAGGACGTGTTGGCCATCAGGTTGATCAGGCTCCAGAGCCCGTCCAGCGTCGGATAGGCGTCCAGCAGGGTCTTGCCCTCGATGAACATGCCCTTGGCGCCGATCAGGTTGTTGATGCCCATCAGCAGGCCGGCAATGATCAGCGCCGGGAGAATCGGCATGAATACGTCGGAAAACACCCGCACCAGTCGCTGCATGGCGTTGATCTTGTCGGCGCTTTTCTGTTTGACGTCGGCGATGGTCGAGACGGCGAGACCGGTCTGTCGGCGCAGCTCGGCGTAGACCTTTTCCACTTCGCCAGGGCCGATCACCACCTGGAACAGGCCGCCGGTATAGAACGAACCCTTGACCAGATCGATCCGGTTCAGCGTGGCGCTGTCGACCAGGCTCGGGTCCTTGAGGGCCAGGCGCAGCCGTGTGACACAGTGCGCGGCCTGCTCGAGGTTGTCGCTGCCACCGAGGCTGTGCAGCAGCTCGGTGACGATGTTCGGATAGTCATGGCTCATGCTTGTTCTTCCGCTGTAGTTTTTTGTTATTGGCAGCACGCCGAAGCGAAAAATACTCGTCTGTACGAGTTAAAGCAACAACTCGTACAGACGAGTTTGATTTTGTTTATCCTGAACCCGACAGGCGGCGATATTTCCTACCCCCTAAGTCAAAGAAACCCAAAGCCGCATGGACAAACCCCTACCCTGCCCTTAAGGTTCAAAACCTTGAGCACAACGCGGCACAGAGCCATCCCCATGAGTAAATACAACCAGATCTACAGCGATCTGCTTGCCAGCATTACCACCGAACGTCTGGAACGCGGCGCCCGATTGCCTTCCGAAACCGAACTGATGGACAGCTATCAAGCCAGTCGCGGCACCGTGCGCAAGGCCATCGAGCAATTGCAGGAGCGCGGTTTCGCCCAGAAAGTCCATGGCAAAGGCACCTTCGTGCTGTCCACCAACCCGATCGAGTTTCAGCTCGGCGGCATCGTCAGCTTCCAGGAAACCTACCCGCGACTGGGCAACGACGTCAGCACCGAAGTGGTCGAATTCACCCAGATTCCTCTCGAAGGCCCGCTGCTCGAACACATCAAGGCGGCTGAGGGCAGCGTGATCACGCGGATCAAGCGCGTGCGGCGGATCGACGGCAAACGCGTGATCCTGGACATCAACCATTTCGTCAGCGACGTGATTCCCGGCTTGTCCCGCGAAATCGCCGAGCACTCGATCTATGCCTTCATCGAGCAAACCCTGCAACTGCAGATCGCCTATGCCCAGCGCACCATCGAAGCGGTGCCGCGCAGCAAGGACGACCAGCAACACCTGGACCTCGACGGCCAGAGCCATGTGATTGTGGTCAGCAACCAGACGTTCCTGCAGGACGGCCGCCAGTTCGAGTACACCGAATCGCGGCATACCCTCGACAAGTTCTACTTTTCGGATGTGGCACGGCGCTGACCCTACACGTTCCAGAATCGTGTTTGTACATAACTATGTAGTGCACCTCCCTCGAGCAAATGGGCAATCCTCTCAGCCCATTTCTCAAGGAGCGAGAACATGCCTACCGATCAAACAAGTGAAACGCTGCCCGATACCGCAGACAAACAGCACCTGCTGACCATCGCACCCGTCATCGTGACTGCCTGTCCCGATTTGCACGAAGAAGCCCATGTGATGGCCACTGAAATCCTGAAAAAACACGGCATTACCGGCCTGGACCCGGATCAGGTCTGGTGGCATCGCTTTGGCAATGTCACGGCCAGCAGCACCCAGACCTTCCTGGGCTGGGAGCATTACCCTAAACCCAGTCAGTCAATGACCCTGACGCAGCTGGTGATTCATCGGTACTACGTCACTGATCAGGACTATTTCGATCAGCTGGACTGTTACGGCGGGTTTTACACCGCCGACGCAACCGCCAGCATTTACAACGAAACCAACGAAGTCCGGATGTACCCCAGCGCAGTGCTCAAGGATTTCTGGCACGAGACCTTCAGTGACCGTTACCGGGACAAGCTGAACGCCTACTGGAGCGCGCATTTCGATGACTACCGGACCTTGGCGAAATGCAACTATCTGAGTAAAGCCATCGAGGCGCGGGAAAACGGTACGCTGCAGGAGGAAGAGTTCCAAACCGTCATCCGGGCCGTCGCCGCTGACAAATGCTGGCCGATCTCCCTGGAGACCTTGCGTGCGCAAACCTCTGCACCAGCAGATCTGCGGGTGTGCGCCCTGGACGTCGCCGGGCATGTCGCCACGGATATTCTGCGTATCGATGACGGTAGCGGACGGCAAATCACCTATGTCCCGGGGGCCACAGAAGCGTTTCACGTGCACCCGACGTTGACGGACATGCACTGGTGGATCCTGCTGCAAATGAATGATGACGCGCGCTATACCGAGTTCATGACTCACTTCCCGCTGTCGGTGCGTCAGGAGATCCACGACAACATTACGCCCCTGATGAACCAGTTGGTGGGCACGTGGGGCAAATACGATCACCATCTGATCAATCAGAAAAACATCACCATCAGTGGTGACGCGTTCTCCTGGTTGAGCCGTAATGTGCAGAGCGCAATGTCGCAAGAGGCCGATCTGTCTCTGGTAACCAACGGACAACTGCGTAAAGGCATGTGGCTGGGTTACCTGAGCGCCGGTCTGCACGTCTTCGGGCCGCTGGCGCTGCTCGGCTGGCCGATTGCACTGCCGGTGATTGGCGCCAGCATCGCCTCAATGGGCTTGAACATCGACAAGGCCGTGAACGGCAAAACGGTGGCGGAGCGCAAGGCCGGCGTAAAAGGCGCCGTACTGGCTGGAATCAACCTTCTGTTCAACCTTCCGCTGCTCAAGGAGGTCGATGTTCTGGAAGAGGTCGGCGCTTCGGCCGAGGCCGCCGAAGCCGCCGAAATGGCCAGCCTGCGGGAGGCCAACAATCCTGCCGAACCGATCGGTACGCAAGAACAGGAGTTGTCCGACGGTTCAGAGCGCGCAACCACTCAACTTCCAGAGTTCATCCCCCTGAAACCGGTGCCGGCACAGGACCTTGAAGTACCGGAGCACTGGCAAAGTAACGAGATTCTGGAAAGTGAGGCGCCACTTGCCACCAGCGGCAAGTTCCAGGGCATCTACTCGCTCAACTCCAACCCCTCGACTGCCATCATGATGAACGACGCAGCCTATTACGTGCGTTACGAAACCGACATCAACGGCGGTGGCACCTGGGCCATCATCGACCCGGCAAACCCTCACGCGTCCTCAGGATCGATCCCCGTGCGTTTGAACGCCGATGGCGAGTGGGAGTTGACGCCCAAATCCGGTTTGAAGGGTGGTGGCAACGACGACCTCGCCGCTGTTCCGGGTCCTTCCCGGTTTCCCGACCATGTCCGACCACCGGAATCATTTAGCGTGCCCTCGACGAAGTACGACACCTCCAATGGGCGGTCGCTCAACTTCCTGGGGCTAGGTAAGAAAGAAACGCACATAAAAATAATCAACCTTCCCAACGGACGCATACAAGGGGTGACACCCTATGAAGAGTTCGTCGCGGGACATCGCACAGCTCTATTGAGAGATGCTCGTGCTTTCTTCTCCAAAGAAAACTTTTTTGCCTCATTGCCGACACGCCCGGTACAACCCGTCATCACGCCGTCGATGACTGTCCCGGAACTCATTCAGGAGATATTCGATGCTTCGCCGGGATTAGTGATTGGAGAAAGCCAGGATCGTATTGCCAGCATGCGGTTCCTCATCGAGAACATGCAGACGTTGGCCAGGCAAGGCGTCAAGACGATCTATATGCATCGCTTGCTCAATGACTTCAATCAAATGGACCTGAATATTTTCGGCAGAGGCGCAAAGATGGACGGCATGCTCGAAAAGTATTTGAAACAGTTACAAAGCGATCCTGCCGGGCAGTTCACCCCTCTTGAGGTCGTCAAGGTGGCTCGCGAGAACGGTATCCGGATCCAGTCGACCGATTGCCTGGCAAGTTACCGATATCCAGAATCGTCCCTCATTGATGTTCAGGAACAATCCATTAAAAACTACCTCACCACCACGATCATGCGTGCCAATGAAGCGCTTGGCAGATCAGGTAAATGGGTCGTGCTGACGGGCCAGGAAAACACCAATACCTTTAGAGGCATTGCCGGCCTCAGTGAAATGAATGGCGGTATCGGCTTGCGTATCGAGGAAGTACTTCCCGAGCGCAGCCTGCATATGGAGATAGACCACGGCATAGAGGTGGGCCGCAATGCCAGCCCGCCCCCCGTTAACTTTCATGGAGATTTCGACACCTTGTATGCCGATATCCACCTGCAAGTACCGATGCCCATGCTGCAACGAACCCCGGACGAAATCGCTCAACTGCTGTTCCGCCAGGGAATGTTCACTTTCAAGGAATCTGACGGAACCTGGACATTGGTCCATCGCAGCAGAACCGGCCTGATCACAGAGACTCTGGTTGAACGAACGGCCGATGGGCAATACCTGGTCAATCGCCCCGCCTGGACTGACATCCATCAAAAACCTTACCCCAACCTGATCAGCCTTTCCCATGCGCTCACCGGCATGGGCATGAAACTCGAAGGACGCTTGCCAGTGTAGGGAAACACCGCACCGTGAAACGCGAAAGGCCCCGTGAACTCACATTCACGGGGCCTTTCGGTTGTTACCGACGATCAGTCAGAGCGGGATCACTCCCACTCAATCGTCGCTGGCGGCTTGCTCGACACGTCATAGGTGACGCGGGAGATGCCTTCGATTTCATTGATGATACGACCGCTGACGGTTTCCAGCAGTTCGTAAGGCAGGTGTGCCCAACGCGCGGTCATGAAGTCGATGGTTTCCACGGCACGCAGGGCAACGACCCAGGCGTAACGACGGCCATCGCCGACAACGCCAACCGATTTCACCGGCTGGAACACTACGAACGCCTGGCTGACCTTGTGGTACCAGTCGGCCTTGCGCAGTTCTTCGATGAAGATGTGGTCGGCACGACGCAGCAGGTCGGCGTATTCCTTCTTCACTTCACCGAGGATCCGCACGCCCAGGCCCGGACCCGGGAACGGGTGACGGTAGACCATGTCGTACGGCAGGCCGAGTTCCAGGCCCAGACGACGGACTTCGTCCTTGAACAGCTCGCGCAGCGGTTCAACCAGCTTGAGGTTCATTTCTTCCGGCAGGCCACCCACGTTGTGGTGCGACTTGATCACGTGCGCCTTGCCGCTTTTCGCGCCAGCCGACTCGATCACGTCCGGGTAGATGGTGCCCTGGGCCAGGTACTTGATGTTGTCCAGCTTGCAGGATTCGGCATCGAACACATCGATGAAGGTACGGCCGATGATCTTGCGCTTCTTCTCTGGATCGGACTCGCCAGCCAAGTTGTTGAGGAACTGGTCCTCGGCGTTGGCGCGGATCACTTTGACGCCCATGTTCTCGGCGAACATGGCCATCACTTGCTCGCCTTCGTGCAGACGCAGCAGGCCGTTGTCGACGAACACGCAGGTCAGCTGATCGCCAATGGCCTTGTGCAGCAGCGCGGCAACCACCGAGGAGTCCACGCCGCCGGACAGGCCGAGCAGTACGTTGTCGGTGCCAACCTGGGCACGGACCTGGGCGATGGCATCTTCGGCAATCTTCGACGGCGTCCACAGGGCTTCACAGCCACAGATGTCGAGGATGAAGCGCGACAGGATGCGACCGCCCTGCTTGGTGTGGGTCACTTCCGGGTGGAACTGCACGCCGTAGTAGGCACGGTCATCGTTGAACATACCGGCAATCGGGCAGCTCGGGGTGCTGGCCAGGATGTGGAAGTCTTCCGGCATCTTGGTGACCTTGTCACCGTGGCTCATCCATACGTCGAGGCCGAACAGGCCATCGGCGTCGATATGGTCTTCGATGCCGTCGAGCAGGCGGCTCTTGCCGACCACGTCGACACGGGCGTAACCGAACTCACGCAGGTCGGAACCTTCAACCTTGCCGCCCAGTTGCTCGGCCATGGTCTGCATGCCATAGCAGATACCGAAGACTGGCACGCCCAGGTCAAACACCGCTTGCGGGCAGCGAGGGCTGTCGGCTTCGTGCACGGACTCGGGGCCGCCGGCGAGGATCACACCTTTTGGAGCGAATTCGCGAATGGCTTCCTCGTCCATGTCGAACGGATGCAGTTCGCAGTAAACGCCGATTTCACGCACGCGGCGGGCGATCAGTTGGGTGTACTGGGAACCGAAGTCGAGGATCAGGATGCGGTGAGCGTGAATGTCGAGGGCCATGATTCAGTCTCGTCTAAGTAATTCAGAAACAGTCGTGATTCAGAAACAACTCGGGGCTGAATAGAACAGCCCCGGTTGCTTAACGATTTGCTTGAAGCCTCAACCTACGCGGTAGTTTGGCGCTTCTTTGGTGATCTGTACGTCGTGGACGTGGGACTCGGCCATGCCAGCACCGGTGATCCGCACGAACTCAGGCTTGGTGCGCATTTCTTCGATGTCGGCGCTGCCGGTGTAACCCATCGAGGAACGCAGGCCGCCCATCAGTTGATGGATGATGGCGCTCAGGGTGCCCTTGTAAGGAACACGCCCTTCGATACCTTCCGGAACCAGCTTCTCGGCACCCGCGGAGGAGTCCTGGAAGTAACGGTCGGAGGAACCTTGAGCCTGGGACATGGCGCCCAGCGAACCCATGCCGCGATAAGCCTTGTACGAACGGCCCTGGAACAGTTCGATCTCGCCTGGCGCTTCTTCAGTACCGGCGAACATCGAGCCCATCATCACGCAGGAGGCGCCCGCCACGATGGCCTTGGACAGGTCACCGGAGAAACGGATGCCGCCGTCGGCGATCAACGGAACACCGGTGCCTTCAAGGGCAGCGGCGACGTTGGCGATGGCACTGATTTGCGGGACGCCGACACCGGCGACGATACGGGTGGTGCAGATCGAGCCTGGGCCGATACCGACCTTGACTGCGTCAGCGCCGGCTTCGGCCAGGGCCTTGGCGGCAGCGCCGGTGGCGATGTTGCCGCCGATGACCTGCACTTCAGGGAAGTTCTGCTTGACCCAGCGAACGCGGTCGATCACACCTTTGGAGTGACCGTGGGCAGTGTCGACCACCACCACGTCAACACCGGCATGGACCAGGGCAGCTACACGGTCACCGGTGTCTTTACCGGTACCGACTGCAGCGCCAACGCGCAGACGACCTTGATCGTCCTTGCTGGCCAGCGGATAAGCCTTGGCTTTTTCGATGTCGTTGACGGTCATCATGCCTTTGAGGGCAAATTTGTCGTCGACGATCAGCACGCGCTCGATGCGGTGCTTGTGCAGCAATTCACGCACATCGTTCTTGTTGGCGCCTTCCTTGACCGTGACCAGACGCTCTTTAGGCGTCATCACTTCACGGACACTGACGTCCATGCGGTTTTCGAAACGCACGTCACGGGAAGTGACGATGCCGACCAGGTCGCCATCGTGCAGTACCGGAACGCCGGAGATGTTGTGCAGGCGGGTCAGTTCGAACAGTTCACGCACCGTGGCATCGGCCTCGATGGTGATCGGGTCCTTGACCACACCGGCTTCGTAACGCTTGACCTTGCGCACTTCGGCAGCTTGCTGCTCGATGGTCATGTTCTTGTGGATGATGCCGATGCCACCTTCCTGAGCCATGGCGATTGCCAGACGGGCTTCAGTAACGGTGTCCATAGCGGCGGAAACCAGTGGAATATTCAGCTCGATGCCACGGGTAAGGCGGGTCTTGAGACTGACTTCGTTAGGAAGCACCTCGGAATAACCGGGCACTAGGAGAATGTCGTCGAATGTCAGAGCTTCTTGGCTGATACGCAGCATCGCGGGGGCTCCCGAGCGGGAAAATGGAAGCGCGCCATTATAGTCAGACACCCCCTCGGGTTCAATGTAAAACTCTGTCTATTATTGGCATTACTGACATACGGAGAAACATTGTCCCCCATAGGGGACCAACGCCGGCATTTAGAGTTCGACTTTGACCCAACTCACGGGCTGATCCAGCCAATCGGCAAACTCATCGATAAAGTCCTGCTTGAACCCGGCCTCGAGCCAATTGTTGAAGATGAACCCCAGGTTGGAAAAGCCGCATTCCTGCAAAAACAGAAAGCCGTTGATGTCGTCTTCATGCCCGCATTCAGGGCAGGTGAAGTTATCGGTGCGCCCCGGCATCCAGTCTTCCAGGCTTTCGAACAGCGCTTCGCCGATCTCCTTGCGGCACTCGGCGCAGCCGGCTTCTTCGAGAAAACCCTTGGCCGGTGTATAGATGCAACGCTTGGTGATGATCTCCAGCCCATTGATCGGCTCGCCGAACGGCAGCGCTTCAGGGTGCAGGACCACGGCGCGGGCGCCGTCGGCGATGGCGTGGGCCATGTGATTGCCAGTGCGGCCACAGGTGGTCAGCTCTTCTTTTATGATGTTCTTGCGCACCAGCCACCGCACGACCGCCCGGGCCCGAGGTTCGTGTACCGGCAGTGTGGAGATTTTCGGGACAATGATGCTTTGCGAATTCATGGTGCAAGCCTACTGCGTCAAATGGATGTTGCTGCGGTGCGCCGATTGTCAGGGCGGCCGGCAGCTTAATCCCTGACGAAATCCGGTCAAGTACTCAAATAACGCCCAATCAAGGCAATCCCGCTGGCCAGCACCAGCCAGGTCACCAGCCGCACGAAAGCCTCGCGGGACAATTTCATGATCAATCGCCGACCGATCCACAGCCCCAGCGCCATCGCCGGCAACAAACACAGCGCCAATACCAACAAGGGTAGCTCGGCATACACACCGGCGACGGCAAACAGGCTCAAACGCACCACGGTGCTGCAACTGATCAACGCACTCTGGGTGGCCCGGGCCTCGTCCTTGGGCAACCGACTGTTCAAATAGATCGCATACAAAAAACCACCACTGCCAAACAGCGCCCCGAACATCCCGCCCACCGTGCCCATCGGCACCGCCCAACCCGCGGACAATTGCCTCGGACGGGTTTTAATCCACAAGCTGTAAATCGCATAGGCGCTGATAAACAACCCCATCAACAGCAGCAATACATCGGATTTCAGGTTCAGCAGAAAGATCACCCCCAACGTGCAACCCACCGCCATGCACGGCAGCAGTCGCAGCAATTCGGACCGCTCTACATCTCGGCGCGAGGGCAGCAGATTGCCGAACGCGGCGACGAAATCCAGCAGCACCAACAGCGGCACGATTTTCGACAGTGGCATGAACAGAATCAGAATCGGCCCCGCCACCAGCGCGGTGCCAAAACCGGCAATGCCGAACACGATGTAGGCCAGGGCAACACCCAATCCGATCACCAACCAATCCACCACACCCCACGGCCATTGGCTCAACAACTCCAGCACATTCATCGACACGGCTTCCTTTTATTCCTGTGATGACTTTAGCCAGCGCCGGGCGTTGCGACTAATATCTTCAAAATCGATCACCCATCTCAAAAAGGCATACCTGGTGCTTTCAACCCGCCAATTGCGTTACTTCGTGGAAATCGCCGAGAGCGGCAGCTTCAGCGCGGCGGCCGAACGACTGTTTATTGCTCAGTCAGCCTTGAGCCGACAGATCAAGGACATGGAAACCCGCCTGCAAACGCCGCTGTTCGAACGAACCGCCCGCCAGCCCCGCCTGACGGCAGCGGGTGAAGCCTTTTTGCCTCGGGCCAGAAACCTGCTGAACGAACTGACCAAGGCCAGCGAAATGGCCACTCAAGTGGGCACCGGTCAACTGGGCGTCTTGCGCCTGAGCCATTCCAGCACCGTGCCCATGAGTGGTCGACTGCTGCGCGGCATCAGCGTTTATCTGGATCTGCATGCCGGGGTGTCGATGGACATCGTCAAGCTGTCCTCGGAGGCACAACTGGAAGAATTGGCCGAAGGTCGCCTCGATGTGGGTCTGTTGCGCCTGCCGGTGCTGCGTCAGCGCGAAGGGGTGCAGATTGTTCCGCTGTACAGCGAGCGTCTGTTGCTGGCGGTGCCGCCGAATCATCGGCTGGCTGTGGATAAGTCCACGCACGGCATCGATCTGGCACAGTTGAAGGATGAAGCGTTTATTTCCATCCCTCATCCACAGCGCGGCGGTCTGAGCTATCTATCTGCCGAGTTGTGCATGCGCCAAGGGTTCTTTCCCCGGGCGGCTCGGGTGGTGTCACGCAAAACCACGCAACTGCAATTGATCCAGGCCGGGTTCGGCATCGCGCTGTTACCGGAATCGATGCAGGACATTGCGCCGCCGGATATCCATTTTCTCCCCTTGGCCGATCCGGATTGCCACAGCACCGTCGCCCTCGCCTGCCGGCAAGATCCCACCGCGCTGGTTCAGCAATTCGTTGAACACTTCACCCGGCTGCCGTAGCAAACCTGTGGGGAGCGACCTGTGGCGAGGGGGCTCCCACAGGGGATTTTCGCCGGATCATGGAGATTGATCGCCGAATGCCTTTAAACTGCGCCCCATGATTAAAGATCCCTTTGCAAGACTCGGCCTGGACCGGGAAGTCCTGACTGTCAGCCAGCTCAACGGCCGCGCGCGGGTGTTGCTCGAAGACGTTTTCAGCAACATCTGGGTCGAAGGCGAAATCTCCAACCTCGCCCGCCCGGCGTCCGGCCATGTGTATTTCACCCTCAAGGACAGCGGCGCCCAGGTGCGTTGCGCACTGTTCCGGCAGAACGCCGCGCGGGTTCGCCAGGCGCTGAAGGACGGCCTGGCGGTCAAGGTTCGTGGCAAGGTTTCGCTGTTTGAAGGCCGTGGTGACTACCAACTGATTCTCGACACCGTGGAGCCGGCTGGTGACGGCGCCCTGCGTCTGGCCTTCGATGCTTTGAAGGAAAAACTCAGCGCCGAAGGCCTGTTCAGTGCCGAGCGCAAAGTGCCGCTGCCGGCGCACCCGCAACGCATCGGCATCATCAGTTCACCCACCGGCGCGGTGATCCGCGACATCATCAGTGTGTTCCGCCGCCGTGCGCCGCAGGTGCAACTGACGCTGATCCCTACCGCCGTACAAGGTCGCGAAGCCACTGCGCAAATTGTCCGCGCGCTGAAACTGGCGGACGCCCGTGGTTTCGATGCGCTGATCCTGGCCCGTGGCGGCGGCTCGCTGGAAGACCTCTGGTGTTTCAACGAAGAAGCCGTGGCCCGCGCCGTGGACGCCTGTGTGACGCCAATCGTAAGCGCCGTCGGCCATGAAACCGACGTATCGATCAGTGACTTCGTCGCCGACGTTCGCGCGCCGACGCCGTCCGCCGCCGCCGAACTGCTGGCGCCTGACTCCAGCGATCTGGTGCGTCGGGTCGAAAGCCTGCACCGACGACTGGTGATGCGCATGCGTGACCGCTTGATGCGCGATCGGCTGCGTCTGGAAGGCATCTCTCGCCGCTTGCGCCATCCCGGCGAACGCCTGCGTCAGCAAGCGCAACGCCTGGATGATCTGGACATGCGCCTGCGCCGCGCTTTCGAACGTAGCCTCAACACCCGTCGCGAGCGCTTGATCCGCCTGGAAACCCGCCTCGCCGGGCAACATCCCGGGCGACAACTGGCGATGCTTCGCCAGCGCCTCGACAGCCTCGCCGAGCGCCTGCCCCGGGCCATGCGCGAAGGGCTTAAATCCCGTCGCCTGCAACTGCAAAGTCAGATGCAGACGCTGCATGTGGTCAGCCCGTTGGCGACCCTCGCTCGTGGCTACAGCATTCTGCTGGACGAGCGCGGCAACGCGATCCGCAGCGCCGCGCAAACCCACACCGGCCAGCGCCTGAAAGCCAAACTCGGCGATGGCGAACTGCAAGTGCGGGTCGAAGACAATCACCTGACGCCTGTCACCCTCTCTTTACTGGATTGATCCATGCCGCGCTTTTTTGCTCCATTGCTGTTGCTGTGCCTGACCTTCAACGCCCACGCCGACAGTTACATCACCCGCCTGTTGAACAAACCGGTGCCGGGCGGCGTGGCAGTGGTTGATCTGGGCAGCTCCGCCCAGGCGCCGAAAGCCAGTTATCAAGGCAAACCCGTATTGGTGGTCAAAGAGCAGAACAACTGGCTGGCCATCGTCGGCGTGCCGCTGACGGTCAAACCGGGCAGCCAGTCGCTGAGCAGCGGTGGTCGCAACCTGAGCTTCACCGTCGGCAACAAGAAATACCCGGAACAGCACATCACCCTGAAGAATACGCAGCAGGTCAATCCGAACCCGGCGAATCTCAAGCGCATCGAGGGCGAGTTGGCCGAGCAGATCCAGGCTTACCGCAGCTTCAGCCCGAATACCCCGAGCAACCTGTTGCTGGACAAACCAGTCGATGGGCCGCTGTCGAGCAAGTTCGGCGTGCGCCGCTTTTTCAATGGCGAAGAGCGCAATCCCCATGCGGGCCTCGACTTTGCCGTACCCGCTGGCACGCCGATCAAAACCCCGGCCGCCGGCAAGGTAATCCTGATCGGGAATTACTTCTTCAACGGCAATACGGTGTTCGTCGACCACGGCCAGGGCTTTATCAGCATGTTCTGCCACATGTCGAAGATCGACGTGAAAGTCGGCCAGCAACTGGCGCGTGGTGAGGTGGTCGGGAAAGTCGGCTCAACTGGCCGCGCGACCGGGCCGCATATGCACTGGAACGTCAGCTTGAACGATGCGCGGGTGGACCCGGCGATTTTCATTGGTGCGTTTCAGCCATAAGCAGTGGTTGAGACTGATGGCCTCTTCGCGGGCAGGCCCGCGAAGACGGCCTGAGCATCACCGAAACCCGCAGGCAAACCGAACACTCTCAACCCACTCAACCCCTCTTCTATCGATTGCGCATGGCTGAGACACTGCGCAAGCGACAAAACGATCCTGCTTCTTACGAGCAATAAAATCTCGCAAAAACCCGCTTTTCGAGTATTCCTCTCAAAGTTTTTCGACTGCTTGCCATCCTTTCCCCCCGCGGTTAGGGTTGAAGGCATGAAAACCTCTCACACCCTCATTCAGCTCCGCCAGCACCGCAGCCTGTGCCTCGTCAGTGCACGACTGCCAGGCTGAATCGCGGTGCCTCGTCTGATGCTTTACCAGAACATTTGATCCACCGGCAGGCCGCCTTTTTTCGGCCCACACAATAAGGATTTTCCAATGAGCATGCTCAAAGACCCGTCTTCGAAATACCGCGCGTTCCCGACCATCAACCTGCCGGATCGCACCTGGCCATCGAAGACCATCACTGCAGCGCCGATCTGGTGCAGCTCGGACCTTCGTGACGGCAACCAGTCGTTGATCGAGCCAATGGACGCGGTCAAGAAGCTGCGTTTCTGGAAGACCCTGGTGCAGGTCGGCGTGAAAGAAATCGAAGCCTCGTTCCCGGCTGCTTCGCAAACCGACTTCGACTTCGTGCGCACCCTGATCGAAGGCGGCCACATCCCGGACGACACCACCATTCAGGTGCTGACCCAGGGCCGTGAAGACTTGATCGCGCGCACCTTTGAATCCCTGCGCGGTGCCAAGAAGGCCATCGTTCACCTGTACAACGCGACCTCCCCTTCCTTCCGCCGCATTGTCTTCAACCAGGACAAGGACGGGATCAAGGCCATCGCCGTAAACGCCGCCAAGCTGTTCGTCAAATATGCCGCCCAGCAGCCGGACACCGAGTGGACCTTCGAATACTCGCCAGAAACCTTCAGCGCCACCGAACTGGAATTCGCCAAGGAAGTCTGCGACGCGGTGATCGAGGTGTGGAACCCGACGCCTGAGCACAAGGTGATCCTCAACCTGCCCGCCACCGTCGAATGCGCGACCCCGAACATCTATGCCGACCAGATCGAATGGTTCGGTCGTCACATCAACCGTCGTGACAGCGTGATCATCAGCCTGCACACCCACAACGACCGTGGCACCGGCGTGGCCGCCACCGAGCTGGGCCTGATGGCCGGCGCCGACCGTGTCGAAGGCTGCCTGTTCGGCAACGGCGAGCGTACCGGTAACGTCGATCTCGTCACCGTGGCATTGAACCTCTACACCCAGGGCGTCAACCCTGAGCTGGATTTCTCCGATATCGATGGCGTGCGCAAAGTCGTCGAAGAGTGCAACCAGATTGCGGTGCACCCACGTCACCCGTACGTCGGCGACCTGGTTCACACCGCGTTCTCCGGCTCGCACCAGGATGCAATCCGCAAGGGCTTCGCCCAGCAGCAACCGGACGCCCTGTGGGAAGTGCCGTACCTGCCGATCGACCCGGCCGACATCGGCCGCAGCTACGAGGCGGTGATTCGCGTCAACAGCCAGTCGGGCAAGGGCGGTATCGCTTACCTGCTGGAACAGGAATACGGCATCAGCTTGCCGCGCCGTATGCAAATCGAGTTCAGCCAGGTCGTGCAGCGTGAAACCGATCGCCTGGGCCTGGAGATGACCGCCCAGCAGATCCACGCGCTGCTGCACAGCGAGTACTTGCAGGCCAACACCCCGTACGCGCTGGTCAGCCATCGCCTGCAGGAAGAAAACGGACACAGCGCCGTGGAAGTCGAAGTTTCCAGCAAAGGTCAGGGCGAAACCAACCTGCACTGGCGCGGCAAGGGCAACGGTGCCCTGGAAGCACTGGTGGCCGGCCTGCCGATCCCGGTGGAAATCATGGACTACAACGAACACGCCATCGGCGCGGGCACCAATGCCAAGGCCGCGGCCTACATTGAATTGCGGGTGAATGGTGAGCGTGCGGTGCATGGCGTCGGCATCGACGAAAACATCACCACTGCCAGCTTCAAGGCCCTGTTCAGCGCACTGAACCGCTCCCTGAGCCAGCCGGAAGCGAAAGCGGCGTAAGCTTCGCTGCAAATGCAAAAGGCCCCGGGGTGAAAACCTCGGGGCCTTTTTTGTTGCTCAACGATCGGTCAGGTGAACTCGAAGGTATCCGCATCCAGATTCGCCGGGAACCGTGTGCGATATGCCGCCAGTTCTGCCGCGTCGAGCACGACCTTGAATACGCCATCGGCATCGCCTGCACCGAGCAACGTCTCGCCCTGAAAATCCAGGACCTGACTGTCACCGGTATACGCGAAGCCTTTGCCATCGGTACCGATACGGTTCACCGCCGCCACATAGCAGAGGTTTTCGATCGCCCGTGCCGGCAGCAATCGGTTCCAGTGCTGACGCCGTGCGCCCGGCCAGTTGGCGGTGTACAGCAGCAAGTCAGTGTCTTGCGGATCGCGACTCCAGACCGGGAAGCGCAGGTCGTAGCAAATCAGCGGCCGCACTCGCCAACCCTTCAATTCGAACTGCACCTGACGCTCGCCCGGGGTGTAGTGATTGTTCTCCCCGGCCATGCGGAACAGGTGACGCTTGTCGTAGTGCCACACCTCCCCGTCCGGCCGTGCCCACAACAGACGATTGCGATGGCTACCGTCAGCCGCCTGGACGATGATGCTGCCGGTCACCACCGCGCCCAGCTTCGCTGCCTGAGCCCGCATCCATTTACTGGTGGGGCCATTTTCCGGCTCGGCGAGGGTTTCCGATTCCATGGAGAAACCGGTGGTGAACATCTCCGGCAGGATGATCAGGTCCGCACCGCGAGCCTGTTCCAGCAACGGCTCGAAATGCTCCAGATTGGCCTGACGATCGTGCCAGGCCAGGGTGGTCTGGATCAGCGCAAGATTCAGATTGGGCAGAGTACTCAGATCAGGCATAGTTTTGCCGCTGCTTCACGCAGGGTCTCCTCGCGCTTGGCAAAGCACAGACGCACCAGGCGCTGGCCTTCAGGTGGAGTCTGGTAGAACACCGAGATCGGAATGCTCGCGACGCCATGCTCGCGGGTCATCCACAGCGCCATCTCTAAGTCATTGAGGTCCGGGCGAATCTGCGAGTAATCGACCAACTGGAAATAAGTACCGGCCACGCGGGTAAAACTGAAGCGCGACGGCGTCAGCAGATCGCAGAACAGATCGCGCTTGGCCTGATAGAAGCCCGGCAGCTCTTCGACGTGTTCCGGGTGCTCGGCCATGTAATCGGCCAACGCGTACTGCAACGGCGTCACGCCGCAGAAACTGACGTACTGGTGCACCTTGCGCAGCTCCGCGCTAAGGGCCGGCGGCGCCACGACATAACCGGTTTTCCAACCAGTGACGTGGTACGTCTTGCCGAACGAACTGACCACGAAAGCGCGCTGATACAGCTCTTCATGGGCCAATACGCTGGCGTGAGACACACCGTCGAACACCAGGTGTTCATAGACTTCGTCGCTGATCACATAGATGTCGCGGTCGCGGATCAACGCCGCCAGCTGATCCAGCTCGGCACGGCTGATCAGCGCACCGCTTGGGTTGTGCGGGGTATTGAGGATGATCATCCGCGTGCGCGGGCTCAGGGCTTCGGCGAGCTTCTGGAAGTCGATGGCGAAGTCCTTCAGGCCGAGTTGCACATGCACACAGCGACCACCGGCCAGCTCGACCGAGGGCTCGTAGCTGTCGTAGCACGGATCGAACACGATCACTTCATCGCCGCTGTGGATCACCGCCTGAATCGCGCAGAAGATCGCCTGGGTCGCGCCGGGGGTGACCGTCACTTCACTGTCGGCATCAACATGCGCGCCGTAACTGCGAGCGATCTTCGCCGCGATCTGCTGACGCAACGCCGGTAAGCCGGTCATCGGCGAATACTGGTTGTGGCCACTGGCGATATGCCGACCGACCGCATCGCGCAGGGCCTGCGGGCCGTCGAAATCGGGAAAACCCTGGGACAGGTTGATCGCCCCGGTTTGCGTCGCGAGCTGAGACATCTGCGTGAAGATAGTGATGCCGACATTCGGCAGCTTACTGGTGATCATCGGTGATTCCCTGGGCTACACCCGGCTCTAACGGCGGCACGGGAGAGCCCGAGGATAGCCCAAACGACGCCCACAAAAAAAGGGCGCCAACCGGCACCCTTCTTCTAATGTACACCGCATAACTTGTGGCGAGGGAGCTTGTCGGAACGCCGCACCGTCCCGCTCGGCTGCGCAGCAGTCGCAAATCAACCGATGCGTTCCAACTGAACGATCTCGGTTGCAGATACTGGGGCCGCTTCGCAGTCCAGCGGGAGCAAGCTCCCTCGCCACAACAAGCCCTCACAAAAAGAGTGAGGCCTTGAATCAGCGCTTGTCGCGGCGCTTCTTGTCAGCCTTCTTATGGTGCGACATCAAACGACGCTTCTTGTTGACCTGACGGTCGGTGAGCGAGTTCTTGTTGCCTTCGTACGGGTTCTCGCCGCCCTTGAACTCGATGCGGATCGGCGTACCGACCAGCTTGAGCACACGACGGTAAGTGTTTTCCAGGTAACGGACGTAAGACTTCGGCACCTTCTCGATCTGGTTACCGTGGATCACGATGATCGGCGGGTTCGCACCACCCAAGTGGGCATAACGCAGCTTGATCCGGCGGTTGTTGACCATCGGTGGCGCGTGCTCGCCGACCGCATCTTCCAGAATCTGGGTCAGGCGGTTGGTCGGCCAGCGGGTGACCGCGGACTTGAACGAGTTCTGTACCGACGCGTAGAGATTACCTACGCCAGTGCCGTGCAGGGCCGAGATGAAGTGGATGTCGGCGAAGTCGACGAAGAACAGTCGACGTTGCAGTTCGACCTTCACGAAGTCGCGCTCGCTCGGCGTCATCCCGTCCCACTTGTTGATCGCGATCACCAACGCACGACCGGCTTCAAGGGCAAAACCCAGCAGGTTGAGGTCGTGGTCCACCACGCCTTCGCGGGCGTCCATCACGAAGATCACCACGTTGGCGTCTTTGATCGCCTGCAGGGTTTTGACCACGGAGAACTTTTCGACTTCTTCGTGAATCTTGCCGCGCTTGCGCACACCCGCGGTGTCGATCAGCGTGTACTTCTCGTCGTTACGCTCAAACGGGATGTAAATACTGTCGCGGGTGGTACCAGGTTGGTCATACACGATCACCCGGTCTTCACCGAGCATGCGGTTGACCAGGGTCGACTTGCCGACGTTCGGACGGCCGATGATGGCGATCTTGATACCGTCTTTTTCGCTTGGGCCAGGAATGCGCTTGGCTTCCTCACCTTCGGCAACGATCTCTTCCTCTTCGCCTTCTTGCGGTTCTTCTTCGTCTTTCGGGAAGTCGCTCAGGGCGATTTCCAGCATCTGGGTGATGCCACGACCATGGGCACCGGCGATCGGGATCGCGTGGCCCATGCCCAACGGGGCGAATTCGGCGCGGGCCATTTCAGGGTCGATGTTGTCGACCTTGTTGGCGACCACGTAGGAACGCTTGTTACGCTTGCGCAAGTGCTCGGCGATCATCTGGTCGGCGGCGGTAAAACCGGCCTTGGCATCTACCAGGAACAGAACGACATCCGCTTCTTCAATGGCCAGCAGCGACTGCTCGGCCATTTTTTCGTCCATACCGTGCTCGTCACCGGAGATACCGCCAGTGTCGACCAGAATGTAGGAACGCCCTTGCCACTTGGCCTCACCGTATTGGCGATCACGGGTCAGACCGGACAAGTCGCCGACGATGGCGTCGCGAGTCCTGGTCAGGCGGTTGAACAAGGTGGACTTGCCGACGTTCGGTCGGCCCACCAGGGCGATTACGGGAACCATGCGGCTCTCCACTTCGTTATTTCAGAAAATACAAAAGCCGCTGCGAGGCAGCGGCTGGTGCTCGGGGCAGCGCTTGAAAGCGCTGCGAGCCTTGCAGAACAAGGCCGCTTGGGGGTTAAACCCCAAGCATAGTCTTTACTTGATGGTCAGGGCTTCCAGTTTGCCGCTGTTGCCATACACATAAATCGTGTCACCCACCACCAGCGGACGGGCACGCAGGCCGTCGCTGTCGATGCGCTCGCGGCCGACGAAACGACCGTCCACCTGACTCAGCAGGTGCAGGTAACCTTCCAGGTCACCGACTGCAACGTAGCTGGAGAACACTTCCGGAGCCGACAGTTGGCGGCGGGCCAGCGAATCGTTGCTCCACAATGCAGTGGTGGAACGCTCGTCGACGCCTTCAACAGTGCCCGAAGACAGGCTCACATAGACGCTGCCAAAACCCTGGGCGACGCCGGCATAGCTGGAAGCATCACGCTGCCAGAGCTGACGACCGCTTTCCAGATCCAGTGCCGCGACGCGACCCTGGTAGCTGGCGACATACAGCGTACCGCCGGACAGCAGCAAGCCACCGTCGATATCGACCACACGCTCCAGCTCCGAACGACCTTGTGGAATCGCTACACGCTGTTCCCAAACCGGCACGCCGTTGGACACATCAAGAGCAACCACTTTACCGGTCGACAAGCCAGCCACCGCGAGGCGGTTGGTGACGATCGGTGCGCTGGTGCCGCGCAGGGTCAGGACCGCTGGCGTGCTGTCATACAACCAGCGCTGGTTGCCGGTAGAGGCATCCAGACCGATCAGACGGTCATCCTGGGTCTGAACCACAACAACGTCACCGTTGGTGGCCGGTGGTGCGAGAACTTCGCTGGTCACGCGAGCGCGCCATTTCTCTTCACCGCTGCTGGCATCCAGGGCAACGATTTCACCCTTGAGCGTGCCGATCATGACCAGACCGTAACCCACGCCAACGGCGCCGGAGACAGGCAGTTTGAGATCTTTCTTCCACTTGACGTCGCCATTGCTGCGATCCATCGCCATCACCACACCGGTGACGTCGGCGGCATAGATCGTATCGCCATCGATCGCCGGAACCAGCATGTTGTAGGTTTCGCCCTGACCGTTACCGATCGAACGACTCCACTGCTTGTGCAGAACCACTTCTTCCTTGAAGTCGGTCAGCTCGGCCGGTGGCAACTCTTTTTTGCTGTTGCTGCTGCAACCCGCGGCCAGAATGGCCAGAGCCAGCAATGCTGCATGTTTCCAACGGATCACGTCACGCATCCCCTTTGGCCAGGTCGTCCAGCTTGATTTGTAGGCCACCGACCGCCGCTTCATCCGACAGTGCCGCCTTGGCTTTTTGATACGCAGCGTTCGCTTCGTCGGTACGACCCAGTTGCACCAGCAGGTCGCCCTTGAGTTCTTCGCGAGTGGCCAGGAAGGCCTTGTCGGCATCGCCTTCGAGCAGTTTCAGGGCTTCATCGACCTTGTTCTGCGCGGCCAGCACCTGCGCCAGGCGCTGACGGGCGATTTCACCCAGAGCCGGGTTGGCCGGCTTGTCGACAATGGCTTTCAGCTCGCTGGCAGCGTCGTCCAGCTTGCCGCTGTCGACCGCGACTTTCGCCACGAACAGGCTGCCGTATTGCGCGTAGGCAGTGCCGCCGAACTCGCTGTTGAGCTTGCCGGCCAGATCCGAAACACGTGCAGCATCAGGCTTGCCGTCAGGCGTCAGCGTGGTTTCCAGCAACTGCTGGTAGAGAATCGAGGCGCCTTGCGACTGATTGCTCTGATACTTCTGAAAGGCCTGCCAGCCGAACACGATGACCAGCGCCAACAGGCCGCCAGTAACCAGGGGCTTGCCGTTGCGTGTCCACCACTCCTTCAACTCCGCCACATGTTCGTCTTCGGTACTCGACACCCCAATACTCCTTAATCGCTAAATCGGCTGTTTGACAGCTTCAACCCTGCACGACGCAGGTGGCCAGGTGTGCAGCAAGCGCATCCCAGGCAATGCTTTGTTGTTCGCCCTGGCCACGCAGGGGTTTGAAACCTACCACTTGCTGGGCCATTTCGTCGTCACCGAGGATCAATGCGTACAGCGCACCGCTCTTGTCGGCTTTCTTGAACTGGCTTTTGAAGCTGCCGCCCCCGGCATTGATTTGCAGGCGCAGGTTGGGCAGTTGATCACGAACACGCTCGCTCAGGGTCAGACCGGCCAGCTCGGCGGCTTCACCGAAGGCGCAGAGGTAGACGTCAACCTGACGGGAGATCTCTTCGGGGATCTGCTCCAGGGTTTCAAGCAGCAGCACCAGACGCTCGATGCCCATGGCGAAACCTACGCCCGGGGTCGGCTTGCCGCCCATCTGCTCCACCAGACCGTCGTAACGACCACCGGCACATACCGTGCCCTGGGCGCCCAATTGGTCGGTGACCCATTCGAATACGGTCTTGCTGTAGTAATCCAGCCCGCGAACCAGCTTCGGGTTGATCACATAAGGAATGCCGGCGGCGTCCAGGCGAGCCTTGAGGCCCTCGAAGTGCACGCGGGATTCTTCGTCGAGGTAGTCGGCCATTTTCGGCGCGTCGGCCAGCACCGCTTGAGTGTCGGCGTTCTTGGTATCCAGGACCCGCAGCGGGTTGGTCTTCAGACGGCGCTGGCTGTCTTCGTCCAGTTGATCCAGGCGAGCGGTCAGGTACTCGACCAGTGCTTCGCGATAACGACCACGGGATTCGGCAGTGCCCAGGCTGTTGAGTTCGAGCTTGACCGCATCGCGGATACCCAGCTCGCCCCACAGGCGCCAGGTCAGCACGATCAGCTCGGCGTCGATGTCCGGACCGTCGAGGTTGAAGACTTCACAACCAATCTGGTGGAACTGGCGATAACGGCCTTTCTGCGGACGTTCGTGGCGGAACATCGGGCCGATGTACCAGAGTTTCTGCACCTGGCCGCCGCCGGTAATGCCGTGTTCGAGCACCGCACGCACGCAGGCCGCTGTGCCTTCAGGGCGCAGGGTCAGGGAATCGCCGTTGCGGTCTTCGAAGGTGTACATCTCTTTTTCGACGATGTCGGTCACTTCACCGATGGAGCGCTTGAACAGCTCGGTGAACTCGACGATCGGCATGCGGATCTGCTTGTAACCGTAGTTATCCAGCAAACGCGAAACGGTGCCCTCGAAATGACGCCACAGGGGAGTCTGTTCGGGCAGGATGTCGTTCATGCCACGAATGGCTTGCAGAGACTTGCTCACTTTAAATCCTTAAATTCGTTCGGCTCTTCAGTCAGGCTCAGCCGCGAGCGATTACAGCCGCGTCGGCTTCGACCTTTTCGGCCGCTTTCTGGCGGATCAAGCGTTCAAGCTCATCCACCAGATTGTCATTCGTCAGTTTCTGCGACGGCTTGCCGTCGATGTAAATCAGGTTTGGCGTGCCGCCGGTCAAGCCGATATGGGCTTCCTTGGCTTCGCCCGGCCCGTTGACCACGCAACCGATTACCGCGACATCCAGCGGCACCAGCAAGTCTTCGAGGCGCCCTTCCAGCTCGTTCATGGTTTTGACCACATCGAAGTTCTGCCGCGAGCAGCTCGGGCAGGCGATGAAGTTGATGCCACGGGAACGCAGGTGCAGGGATTTGAGAATGTCGTAGCCGACTTTCACTTCCTCGACCGGGTCGGCCGCCAACGAGATGCGAATAGTATCGCCAATCCCTTCGGCGAGCAGCATACCGAGGCCCACGGCGGATTTCACTGTGCCTGAACGCAAACCACCGGCTTCGGTGATGCCCAGGTGCAACGGCTGGACGATTTCCTTGGCCAGCAAGCGGTAGGCTTCAACGGCCATGAACACGTCGGAAGCTTTTACGCTGACCTTGAAGTCCTGGAAATTCAGGCGTTCGAGGTGTTCGACGTGACGCAGGGCGGACTCGACCAGCGCAGCCGGAGTAGGCTCGCCATATTTCTTTTGCAGGTCTTTTTCCAGGGAACCGGCGTTCACGCCGATACGGATTGGAATCCCGCGATCACGGGCGGCATCGACCACCGCACGTACGCGGTCTTCACGACCGATGTTGCCTGGGTTGATGCGCAGGCAATCGACGCCCAGTTCGGCTACGCGCAGAGCGATCCTGTAGTCGAAGTGGATGTCAGCCACCAACGGCACCTTGACCAGTTGCTTGATCTTGCCGAAGGCTTCGGCGGCGTCCATGTCCGGCACCGAAACCCGAACGATATCGACGCCGGCGGCTTCCAGACGATTGATCTGGGCCACGGTGGCGGCCACGTCATTGGTGTCGCTGTTGGTCATGCTCTGCACAGCGATGGGCGCATCGCCGCCAACAGGCACGTTACCGACCCAGATTTTCCGGGATTCGCGACGCTTGATTGGAGATTCGCCGTGCATGACTTATTGACCTAACTTCAGGCGAGCAGTCTCGCCACTGGTGAACGGAGCGACATCAACCACCTGCCCGTTGTAGCTGACCTGCGCGCCACGGGCAAAGCCCAGACGCACGGCAAAGGGCGGCTTGCCGCTGACGGAAACACTTTCGCCTTTACGCTTGAGACCACTCAACAACACTTTACCCGTGCCGTCGGTCACTTGAGTCCAGCAATCGGCGCTGAATTGCAGTTGAACCTGGCCCTGGCCCGCAACCGGAGCTGCTGGAGCTGCTGGCGCAGCAGCTGCAACGGCCGGCGCAATCGGAGCCGTCGCAACCGCTGCCGGTACAGCGGCAACAACTGGCGCTGCCGGTGTCGCGACAACCGGAGCAGTATTGTGGGCCGGAGCCGCAGGTGTTGCTACCGGGGCTGCTGGAGCGGGTGTTGGCGCCGGCGCGCTTGCTTCGGCGTTGGCAGGCTCCTCCGCCTGCGGCAACGCCAGAGGCGTTTCACCTTCAGACTCACCTTGCGCAACCGCCTGGTCTTCCGGCTCGTCCAGCGGATGGATCTGGGTGGTGCCATCGGCGCCTTCGACTTCAACGTGTTCCGGAGCCAGGCTGACCAGGTCCTTGGTGCGCGATGAGGTTTGATCCTGCCACCAGACAAAACCACCACCAATCACCGCGATCAGCAACAGCAGGCTGACAATTCGCAAAATGGTGTGGGAAACCCGAACCGGCTCTTCGATACGCCCCAGGCTGTGGACGTTGCTGCCCTGGGAGTCGGTGCCGGTGGATTGGTCGAACTGCTGAACCAGAACAGCCTGGTCCATGCCCAGCAATTTGGCGTACGCGCGAATATAGCCACGAGCAAAGGTGTGGCCAGGCAGCTTGTCAAAAGCGCCGGCTTCCAGATTACTCAGGGAATTGACGGTGAGGTTGAGCTTGAGGGCCACTTCGGCCAGCGACCAGCCATTGCTTTCGCGGGCCTGGCGCAAAGTCTCACCGGGGTTAACGCGATTCGCTGCTACAACTTCGGGATGCGCCGCTTTCATCATTGCTCCGACAGGTATTGCTGATATTCCGGCGTACCGGGATAGAGTCGTTTTAATTGCAGGCCATAACTGGCGGCCTTGTCGCGATCTTCAAACACTTTTGCCAGCCGAACGCCGAGCAATAGACTACGTGCATTTTGCTCGGTGAGCAGGCTAAAACGATCGTAATAGTCACGCGCGGGCACATAATGCCTGTCTTCGAATGACAACTCAGCCATTTCCAGCAAGGCACGTGGCTGTTGGCGGTTCAAACGCAGGGCTTTTTCCAGTTGCTGGCGAGCCAGGTCACGCTGGCCCAGCTTTGAAGCGGTCATGCCGAGGTTCTCGAAAACCCGCGAACGCTCAGGATACAGAGTATCGGCGGCCGCCTGTTCAAAGCGCTCGTACGCCTCTTTGTAACGTTTTTCTTCGAACAGAAAACTGCCGTAGTTGTTCAGGATTCGCGCATCGGCGGGACGGGAAGCCAGCGCCTTGCGAAAATGCTGATCGGCCAGTTCCGGCTCCATCTCGGCCTGGAACACCAGCCCCAAGGCCGCGTTGGCGTCAGCATCCGAGTCATCCAGTTCCAACGCCTTCTTCAGCGGGACCTTGGCGCGCTCGGTCATGCCCTGCTGCAAGTACCCCAGGCCCAGCTGCACGTAGGCGGCACGCGCTTCATCACGGCCCTTGCTGGTCTTCATCGGGTTGAAATCGCCCGACAGGACACAACCAGCACACAGGCTGGCCAACAGCACAAGCAGCGCGAAGCGCAGGGACATAGAGATCCTCTCTTAATTATTGTTCGCAGCGTTTTGTGGCATATCGTTGTCGGCGCTCAACTCACGCACGGCGATATAACGTTCGCTGCGACGGGTGCGATCCAGCACCTGCCCTACCAATTGGCCACACGCGGCATCGATGTCTTCACCGCGAGTGGTACGCACGGTGACGTTGAAGCCTGCATGGTGAAGCTGATCCTGGAAACGGCGAATCGCATTGTTGCTCGGACGCTCGTAACCGGAGTGCGGGAACGGGTTGAACGGAATCAGGTTGATCTTGCACGGAACATTCTTGAGCAACTCGATCATTTCGACCGCGTGTTCGACCTTGTCATTGATGTCCTTGAGCAAGGTGTACTCGATGGTCAGTACGCGCTTTTCGCCCAGGGACGACATGTAGCGCTGACACGATTCCAGCAGCATCTTAAGCGGATACTTCTTGTTGATCGGCACCAATTGGTTACGCAATGCGTCATTTGGTGCGTGCAGGGACAACGCCAGGGAAACATCGATGTGCTTGGACAGCTCATCGATCATCGGCACCACACCCGAAGTCGACAGGGTTACGCGGCGCTTGGAGATGCCATAGCCCAGGTCATCCATCATCAGATGCATGGCGGCCACGACGTTGTCGAAGTTCAGCAGCGGCTCACCCATGCCCATCATCACCACGTTGGTGATGGCACGGTCGACGGTTGCCGGGACGCTGCCAAAGGATTTGTTGGCAATCCACACCTGGCCGATGACTTCGGCGGCGGTGAGGTTGCTATTGAAACCTTGCTTGCCGGTGGAGCAGAAACTGCAGTCCAGGGCACAGCCTGCCTGGGACGAAACGCACAAGGTGCCGCGTTTGCCCTGGGGAATGTAAACGGTCTCGACGCAGCTGCCGGACGCCACGCGCACCACCCACTTACGGGTACCGTCGCTGGAGATGTCCTCGCTGACCACTTCCGGACCACGAATTTCAGCAACAGCCTTGAGCTTTTCGCGCAAGGCCTTGCTGACGTTCGTCATGGCGTCGAAATCATCGACGCCAAAGTGGTGAATCCATTTCATTACCTGACCGGCACGGAAACGCTTCTCCCCGATTGAGTCGAAGAATTTTTCCATTTCCTGTTGAGTCAGACCCAGCAGGTTGGTTTTTACAGTCGATGTAGTCATGGATTCACCTTCACTCTTAAGCCAATGCTTAGCGAGTGGTTACTTCAGTAGCTGCGAAGAAGTACGAGATTTCGCGAGCAGCAGCGGCTTCGGAGTCCGAACCGTGTACGGCGTTGGCGTCGATGGAATCAGCGAAGTCAGCGCGGATGGTGCCAGGAGCAGCTTCTTTAGGGTTGGTAGCGCCCATCAGCTCACGGTTCAGAGCGATAGCGTTTTCGCCTTCCAGAACCTGAACGACAACCGGACCGGAAATCATGAAAGCAACCAGGTCGTTGAAGAAACCACGAGCGCTGTGCTCAGCGTAGAAGCCTTCAGCTTCGGCTTTGGACAGTTGCTTCAGTTTCGAAGCTACAACGCGCAGGCCTGCTTTTTCGAAACGAGTGGTGATCTCGCCGATAACATTTTTAGCAACAGCGTCAGGCTTGATGATGGAGAAAGTACGTTGAACAGCCATGGTGTAACTCCAGAAACGGTAATTTGCGAAAAATTAAACCCGCGAATTATACGCGGGTTCTTTGGTATTGCCTAACTGCGTACGGTGCAGACTCAGTCTGCTTCTTCGATCCAGGCGGCCTGAATGGCTTCAAGCACCTTCTCGCCACCGCGTGTCGGATCATCACTGAACTCCGGCAATGCCAGCACCCACTGGTGCAGATCGACGAAGTTCACGTAACGCGGGTCCACATCCGGCTTTGACTCAGCCAGCTGGATCGCGATTTCCAGCACATCAACCCATTTCAGGCTCATGAAAGTTCCTTGAATCAGTGCGGCGCTTCGGCGGCATGGTTGAGCGAGTATTTCGGAATTTCGACGGTCAGGTCTTCAGTCCCGACTTTTGCCTGACAGGCCAGACGCGACTGAGCTTCCAGCCCCCAAGCCTTATCAAGATAGTCTTCCTCCAGCTCATCAGCCTCTTCCAGCGAGTCGAAACCCTCACGAATGATGCAGTGACAAGTGGTGCACGCGCAGACGCCGCCGCAAGCGCTTTCCATCTCGATATGGTGTTCATGGGCCAGCTCGAGAATGGATATGCCAGGCTCAGCCTCCACAACCATGCCTTCCGGACAGAACTTCTCGTGTGGCAGAAAAATGACCTGCGGCATCAATTATTCCTCGATTTCATTCAGATTGCGCCCCGCCAGAGCGGCTTTCACCGTCGAGTCCAGGCGGCGGGCAGCAAAGGCATCGGTCACTTGCGACAGACGTTTGGTCTGCTGCTCAATGGCGTAACCATCGGTGCCTTTCATCAATTCGGTCAGTTCCTGCATCTGCAATTCGATGACCATGCGCTCTTCGGCGTCGAGCAAGCGTTCGCCGTCGACATCCAGAGCGCCCTGCACTGCTTCGATCAGGCGCTGGGCATCGACCTGCTGCTCACGCAATACGCGGGCGACCTTGTCGTCATTGGCGTGCTGGAACGAATCCTTGAGCATTTTGGCGATTTCGCCGTCGGTCAGGCCGTAGGACGGTTTGACCTGAATGCTGGCTTCGACACCCGAACCCAATTCGCGGGCCGAGACACTGAGCAGACCGTCGGCGTCGACCTGGAAGGTCACGCGAATCTTCGCCGCACCAGCAACCATCGCTGGAATACCGCGCAATTCGAAGCGTGCCAGGGAGCGGCAGTCGCTGATCAACTCACGCTCGCCCTGCAATACGTGGATCGCCATGGCCGACTGGCCGTCTTTATAAGTGGTGAAGTCCTGGGCCCGGGCGACAGGGATGGTGGTGTTGCGCGGAATCACCTTCTCCATCAGGCCGCCCATGGTTTCCAGCCCCAGGGACAACGGAATCACGTCGAGCAACAGCAGTTCGCCGCCGTCACGCTTATTGCCAGCCAGGGTATCGGCCTGGATCGCGGCACCGATGGCCACGACTTGGTCCGGGTCGATTTCGGTCAGCGGTTCGCGACCGAAGGCTTGCGCAACGGCTTCGCGAACGCGCGGTACGCGAGTCGAGCCGCCGACCATGACCACCGCATGAACGTCTTCCAGCTCAATGCCGGAATCACGCACCGCGCGACGACAGGCTTTCAGGCTGCGGGCAACCATCGGCTCGATCAGCGCATTGAACGCTTCACGGGTCAGCCCCGCCTTCCAGTCGCCATATGCGACTTCGACGGACGAGGCACTAGTCAGGGCTTCTTTGGCCGCACACGCGGTTTGCAGCAGATTGCGCTGCTCGCCCGGATCGAGGTCGGCCGACAGACCGGCACTCTCGATGATCCAGCCAGCAATGGCGTGATCGAAGTCATCGCCACCCAACGCGCTGTCGCCACCGGTAGCCAGCACTTCAAACACACCGCCGGTCAGACGCAGAATCGAAATATCGAAGGTGCCACCGCCCAGGTCATAAATGGCAACCAGGCCTTCAGCCTGTTGATCCAGACCGTAAGCCACCGCAGCAGCGGTCGGTTCATTGAGCAAGCGCAGCACGTTCAGGCCGGCCAGCTTGGCCGCATCCTTGGTGGCTTGACGCTGAGCATCATCGAAATAGGCCGGAACGGTGATCACTGCGCCGACCAGTTCGCCACCCAAGGTCGCTTCGGCACGCTGACGCAGCACCTTGAGGATATCGGCGGAGACTTCGACCGGGCTTTTCGGGCCTTGCACCGTGTCGATGAACGGCATGTGCGACTCGCCGTCGACAAAACGGTATGGCAGCTGATCGCCCAATTGCTTGACGTCGGACAAACCACGTCCCATCAAGCGCTTGACCGACAGCACAGTGTTCAGAGGATCGGTAGCGGCAGCCAGTTTGGCCGATTCGCCGACCTCGACGCGATCGGCGTGATAGCGCACGGCAGACGGCAGGATAACCCGCCCTTGCGCATCGGCCAGAGGCTCGGAAAGACCACTGCGCAATGCAGCGACCAGCGAATTGGTAGTGCCCAAGTCGATCCCCACAGCCAGACGACGCTGGTGCGGTTGAGGACTTTGGCCGGGTTCGGCGATCTGCAGTAGGGCCATCGTGATCAGGACTTATCTGTATATCAGGCGTGCGACCGGAGCGGCACTGGGTTAATCGTCGAGGCGCTCTTCTAACTGGCGCACTTCGTAGGTGAGCTTGTCGAGGAACTGCATGCGCCGCATCAGGCGTTCGGCCCGTTCGCGTTGCGCCGCATCATTCCAGCAAGCTGCGAAGCTTTGGTTCAGTTCATCCTGAGCTGCCTTGAGGCGGCGCTTGAACGTGGCAATACCCGCCATGTCGGCGCTGTCCTGCAGATCCTCGAGCTCTTCACGCAACTCCATCTGCTGCAGAAGAAACTCCGGATCATGCACCGTGACCTCCAGCGGCAACTCGCCACCACTCAATGCGAGCAAGTATCGCGCGCGCTTGGGGGGGCTTTTGAGCGTCTGGTAGGCCTCGTTGAGGCTCGCGGATTGCTCGAGCGCCAGCCGCTGCTCACGCTCGGAAGCGTCGGCAAAGCGGTCCGGATGAACGCCGCGCGCCAACTCACGGTAGCGCGTAGCCAGCTGATCGAGGTCCAGATTGAAACTCGGTTGCAGCTCAAATAAAGCGAAATGACAAGGAGTACCCACGAGCAGCCTCAGATATTGAAGCTTTCGCCGCAGCCACACTCACCGCGTACGTTGGGGTTGTTGAACTTGAAGCCTTCGTTCAACCCTTCCTTGACGAAATCAAGCTCGGTGCCGTCCAGGTAGGCCAGGCTTTTCGGGTCGATGATCACTTTCTCGCCGTGACTTTCGAACACCTGATCGTCCGCGCCCACCTCGTCGACAAACTCCAGCACATAGGCAAGGCCGGAACAGCCCGTGGTGCGAACACCCAGACGAATCCCATCACCCTTGCCGCGCCCGTTGAGGGAGCGTCGCACGTGTTGAGCAGCCGCTTCTGTCATGCTGATAGCCATCGGTGACTCCTTACTCGTCGCCAAATCTTGAAAGTCAGATCAAGCCTTTCTTCTGCTTGTAGTCGCGAACGGCCGCCTTGATAGCGTCTTCAGCGAGTACAGAGCAGTGAATTTTCACTGGCGGCAGGGCCAGTTCTTCGGCCAGTTGAGTGTTCTTGATGGTCTCTGCTTCATCCAGAGTCTTGCCTTTCATCCACTCGGTCGCCAGGGAGCTGGAGGCGATTGCCGAACCGCAACCGTAAGTCTTGAACTTGGCGTCTTCGATGATGCCTTGTTCGTTGACCTTGATCTGCAGACGCATCACGTCACCGCACGCCGGAGCGCCGACCATGCCGGTGCCGACATCAGGATCTTCTGCATCCATCTTGCCGACGTTGCGCGGGTTCTCGTAGTGGTCGATGACCTTTTCGCTGTAAGCCATGATTCTTAATCCTCACTCATCAGGAGTCGCTCTTGAAGCCCTGCCAATCGTGGATTCGCAGGGCCCGGTTGCGGCGACTTGAATATCAGTGTGCCGCCCACTCGATTTTCGAAATGTCGACGCCGTCTTTGTACATGTCCCACAGCGGCGACAGAGTGCGCAGCTTGGTGACGGCCTCGCAGACTTTCTGCGCGGCGTAGTCGATTTCTTCTTCGGTGGTGAAACGGCCGAAGGTGAAGCGAATCGAGCTGTGTGCCAGTTCGTCGTTGCGGCCCAGGGCGCGCAGCACGTACGAAGGCTCAAGCGATGCCGAGGTGCAGGCCGAACCCGACGAAACCGCCAGATCCTTGAGCGCCATGATCAGCGACTCGCCTTCGACGTAGTTGAAGCTCAGGTTCAGGTTGTGCGGTACGCGGGCGGTCATGCTGCCGTTGACGTACAACTCTTCCAGGCCTTCAACCTGTTTGAAGAAACGGTCGCTCAGCGCTTTGATGCGTGCATTCTCGGCAGCCATGTCTTCCTTGGCCACACGGAACGCTTCGCCCATGCCGACGATCTGGTGAGTCGCCAGGGTGCCGGAACGCATGCCACGCTCGTGACCGCCGCCGTGCATGGTCGCTTCGATGCGCACACGCGGCTTGCGGCTGACGTACAGCGCGCCGATGCCTTTAGGGCCGTAGGTTTTGTGGGCAGAGAACGACATCAGGTCAACTTTCAGTTTCGACAGGTCGATCTCGACCTTGCCGGTGGACTGAGCAGCATCGACGTGGAACAGAATACCCCGGGAGCGGGTCAGCTCACCGATGGCAGCGATGTCGTTGATGGTGCCGATTTCGTTGTTCACGTGCATGACCGATACCAGAATGGTGTCGTCACGCAGGGCAGCTTCGACCATTTCCGGAGTGACCAGGCCATCTTCACGAGGATCGAGGTAGGTCACTTCGAAACCTTCACGCTCCAGTTGGCGCATGGTGTCGAGGACAGCCTTGTGCTCAATCTTGGTGGTGATCAGGTGTTTGCCTTTGGTGGAGTAGAAATGCGCCGCCCCCTTGATTGCCAGGTTGTCGGACTCGGTGGCACCGGAGGTCCAGACGATTTCACGCGGGTCGGCGTTAACCAGATCAGCGACCTGACGACGAGCGTTCTCGACGGACTCTTCGGCTTTCCAGCCGAACACGTGGGAACGGGACGCCGGGTTACCGAAGTTTCCGTCGACCAGCAGGCATTCACTCATCTTTTGCGCGACACGCGGATCAACCGGGGTGGTCGCAGAGTAATCAAGGTAAATCGGCAATTTCATGGACTATCTCCTAAATCAGGCTGGCTGGCGTGCCGCTAGCTCTTTGGCTGTCATTCGACGGCGGACGCTTCAATCTTGTCCAGGCGTGGCGCCTTGCTGTTGCAACGACGCTGGTCCTGACGCTGGGCTACTTCTTGCACCTCACGGCGAGTTACAAGGTCAGCCAAGCTGATACCGCTCAGAAATTCGTGAATCTGCAGGCTAAGATCGCACCACAAATGGTGAGTCAGACAGGTGTCGCCGGAATGGCAATCGCCCTGGCCCTGGCACTTGGTTGCATCGACCGATTCGTTGACCGCATCGATTACCTGGGCGACCTGGATGCCCTGCATGTCGCGGGACAATTGGTAGCCACCGCCCGGACCGCGAACACTGGACACCAGATTGCTACGGCGCAATTTGGCGAAAAGCTGCTCGAGGTAGGACAGGGAGATGCCTTGGCGCTCGGAGATATCGGCCAGGGACACCGGCCCGTGCTGCGCGTGTAACGCCAGGTCAAGCATGGCGGTCACGGCGTATCGGCCTTTTGTAGTCAGTCGCATGGACAATTACCACGGAGTTCGGAATGGGGCGAGTATGCAATTCCCGAGTATTTAAGTCAACTATAAGACCTAGCGTATTACTCAGGTTTACCCGCAAAAGAGCGCGCGCATCATAGCAGGGTCTGCGGTGCAATGGCACACCAACCAGCGCGGTGCAAATGCCTGAATGCGACCCTGCCGTGAATCAGCTGGCCCTGCTTTCGTCCTTGCCCTTCACACAGGCAAAGTCTTCTTCACGCAGTTCAGGCAGATCCTTGGCACAGTAATTACTGCCCAGATCCTTCAGCGCTCCACACATACCCTCCAGACGCCCATCGACCGCCTGCAAGTGATCGAGCAACTGACCAATCGCCCGGGCCACCGGGTCCGGCATGTCTTCGCCGACACCGTAGGCATCGAAGCCGATCTTCTCGGCCATGGCCTTGCGCTTGGCATCCTGCTCATCGTCGGACTTGACGATAATCCGCCCCGGAATCCCCACCACCGTCGCACCCGGCGGAACTGCCTTGGTGACCACGGCATTGGAACCCACCTTGGCCCCGGCACCGACAGTGAATGGGCCGAGCACCTTGGCGCCCGCGCCAACCACCACGCCGTCTTCCAGGGTCGGGTGACGCTTGCCCTTGTTCCAGCTGGTGCCACCAAGGGTCACGCCCTGATAAAGGGTGACATCGTTGCCGATCTCGGCAGTCTCACCAATAACGATGCCCATGCCATGGTCGATAAAGAAGCGACGACCGACCTTGGCCCCCGGATGAATCTCGATCCCGGTCAACCAGCGACCGAAGTTCGACACCAGCCGCGCCAGCCATTTCAGCTCTGTGCGCCACAGGAGCGATGACAGGCGATGGATCCAGATGGCATGCATGCCCGGATAGCAGGTCAGGACCTCAAAAGCATTACGCGCCGCCGGGTCACGATGAAAAACACTTTGGATATCTTCACGCAAACGCTCGAACATCATTAATCCTTCCGCTTTAGAAGCTCGCCACGGGCCGCCTTCTGGGTTTCCGTGAGGATGCCACGCAATATATTCATTTCCGCTCGGCTGACCGAGCTGCGTCCGTACAACCGGCGCAGGCGCGCCATCAAGTGCCGTGGCTTTTCCGGATCGAGGAATTCGATGGCCACCAGGGTTTGCTCCAGGTGCTCATAGAATCGCTCCAGCTCATCCATGGTCGCCAGCTCACCACTCTTGGTGGACGCCACTTCCTCCTTCTCGACCTTGCTCGGCTGACCTTGGGCCGCCAGCCAGGACATGCGCACTTCATAGCTCAACACCTGCACCGCCGCCCCGAGGTTCAGCGAACTGAACTCGGGGTCTGATGGAATGTGCACGTGATAATGACATCGCTGCAGCTCTTCGTTGGTCAGGCCGGAATCTTCACGACCGAACACCAATGCGATCTCGGCACCCTGCCCCGCCTCCTCGACCACCCTTGCACCGCACTCACGGGGATCGAGCAACGGCCAGGGAATGCGACGATCACGAGCACTGGTACCCAGCACCAGATTGCAGCCGACCAAGGCATCTTCCAAGGTGGCGACGACTTGCGCGTTTTCAAGGATGTCCCCGGCGCCGGACGCACGCGCATCGGCCTCGTGGTGCGGGAACAACCGCGGCTCGACCAGCACCAGTCGCGACAGGCCCATGTTCTTCATGGCACGCGCAGCACCGCCGATATTTCCGGGATGACTGGTATTGACCAGGACGACACGAATGTTTTGCAGCAAGGGAGGCGCTCTCGAACATTGAATGGGGGAGCCGAATCTTACAGCTCCTCCTACCGTTAAGCCATGAAAGCGAACGTCGACCTTCTCCTGTAGAAACTTTCTGATAGAATGCCCGGCTTTCTTTAACAACCTTAGGTGACACATCCATGCAGCCCATGCTGAATATCGCGCTGCGCGCCGCCCGCAGCGCCAGTGAATTGATCTTCCGCTCCATCGAGCGCCTGGATACCATCAAGGTCGACGAAAAAGACGCCAAGGATTATGTATCCGAGGTGGATCGCGCCGCCGAACAGAAAATCATCGACGCACTGCGCAAGGCCTACCCGAATCACTCGATCATGGGTGAAGAAACCGGCCTGCACGCCGGCACCGGCATCGAAGGCGAAGAATACCTGTGGATCATCGACCCACTGGACGGCACCACCAACTTCCTGCGCGGCATTCCTCACTTCGCTGTCAGCATCGCCTGCAAATACCGCGGCCGCCTGGAACACGCTGTTGTTCTGGACCCGGTTCGCCAGGAAGAATTCACCGCCAGCCGTGGTCGCGGCGCTCAACTGAACGGTCGTCGCCTGCGCGTTAGCGGCCGTACCAGCCTGGACGGCGCCCTGCTGGGTACCGGCTTCCCGTTCCGTGACGACCAGATGGACAACCTCGACAACTACCTGGGCATGTTCCGCGCCCTGGTTGGCCAGACCGCCGGCATCCGCCGCGCCGGCTCGGCAAGCCTCGACCTGGCCTACGTGGCTGCCGGCCGTTTCGACGCCTTCTGGGAGTCAGGCCTGTCCGAGTGGGATATGGCTGCAGGCGCCCTGTTAATCCAGGAAGCCGGTGGCTTGGTGAGCGACTTCACCGGCGGTCACGACTTCCTGGAGAAAGGTCACGTCGTCGCCGGCAACACCAAGTGCTTCAAGGCAGTACTGACAGCGATCCAGCCACACCTGCCAGCTTCGCTGAAGCGCTAAGCGCCCAAGCCCAAAAAGCCGCAACACTTAAAGCAAACGCCCCGACTGGTTCGGGGCGTTTTCTTTTGTGCGACTAATACGACCAAGTTAAGCCGTAACGCAATCCGTAGCAGCTGGCGAAGCCTGCGCTCGGACGCAGCAGTCGCATAATCAGAGATTACGGCACGCCAGACAGACCGCATTAGCCGGATTCACGACTGCTTCGCAGCCGGACGCAGCCTCGCTGGAGCTCGACAGCTGCTACAGCCAGACGCAGCCTTCGGCAGCAGCTACAGAAAGAGCGCCGCAGTTTTTTATATATGCAGCCATAACGAAAAATGCCCCGCATCTTTCGATACGAGGCATTTTCTTGAAAAGCCAACCTGAGCAGGCCGGCCTTTCGGCATCGGAAGCTGGACTTAAGCCAGTTTTTCCTTGATGCGAGCTGCTTTACCGGACAGGTCACGCAGGTAGTACAGCTTGGCCTTACGTACATCACCGCGACGCTTGACAGCCATGCTGTCGATTTGCGGGCTGTAGGTCTGGAAAGTACGCTCTACACCAACACCGTTGGAGATTTTACGAACGGTGAAAGCACTGTTTACGCCGCGGTTACGCTTGGCGATAACTACGCCTTCGAACGCTTGCAGACGCGAACGATCGCCTTCCTTCACTTTCACCTGAACGACAATGGTGTCGCCCGGGGCAAAGGTAGGGATCTCTTTAGTCATCTGCTCTGCTTCGAGTGCAAGGATGATTTTGTTAGTCATGCTGTGCTCCTAAGGTAAATCGTCGGATCTACCATCGATACGTTGTTAACTATCGTCCCGCTCGCGGATGTATTCCTCGAGCAGCTTCTTCTCTTCTCCAGAAAGCGAGCGGCTTTCCAGAAGATCGGCGCGTCGTTCATAGGTCCGACCAAGGGACTGCTGTAAACGCCAACGCCGGATGTGCGCGTGATTGCCACTTAGCAATACGTCGGGAACACGCTGATCCGCATACACCTCCGGTCGGGTGTAGTGCGGGCAATCCAGCAAACCATCCGTAAAGGAATCTTCCTCAGCGGAGTCCGCATGCCCTAAAGCTCCAGGCAGCAGTCGTGTAACCGCATCGATCAGGACCATCGCCGGCAGCTCGCCGCCAGACAGGACATAGTCGCCAATCGACCACTCTTCATCGACATGAGCATCAATAAAACGCTCGTCAATGCCTTCATAGCGGCCGGCAATCAGGATCAATGCATCCAGATTCGCCAACTCGCGTACCGCCGACTGTGTCAGTTGACGGCCTTGGGGGGACAGGTAAATTACCTTCGCCGCCTCCCCGGCTGCTGCCTTGGCCTGAACCAGAGCATCTTCCAGGGGCTTGATCTTCATCACCATGCCCGGACCACCGCCAAATGGGCGATCATCCACAGTGTGATGTCGATCCGTCGTGTAGTCTCGCGGATTCCAACAGGTAAGCTGCAACAGCCCCTGTTTCACCGCCCGACTGGTGATGCCGTACTCGCTGATGGCGGAGAACATCTCGGGAAACAAACTGATCACTTCTACGCGCAGGTTAGCCACGTTTAGAAGTCCGCATCCCATTCCACCTTCATCTCGCCCGCTGCCAGATCGACGGCCAACACGCATTGCTCGGTATACGGCAACAGGCGTTCGCGATCATCCAGGCTGCCAGCGCAAGGCTTGACCACCATTACATCATTGGCGCCGGTTTCCAGAAGATGATCGATTTTCCCGAACAATTGCCCGTGAGTATCGATGACCTTCAGACCTTCCAGCTGGTACCAGTAGTACTCGCCATCGGTCAATTCAGGGAACAGGTTGCGCGGCACGCAGATCTCATAACCAGCCAGAAGACGAGCTTCTTCACGATCATCAAGACCCTTGAGCTTTGCGACCAGGAACTTGTCGTTCCCGCGTCCGCTGACCAGCTCGACCTGTTTTACGCTGCCTTCGCGCCTGAGCGTCCAGGTTTTGTAGTCCAACAGGTTTTTAATCGGATCAGTAAAGGAATACACCTTCACTTCGCCGCGAACGCCGTGAACAGAATAAATCTTGCCGATAACGATCAAATCATCAGCAACAGCTGGCGTCGCGTTCATATTGCTCAGGCCGCAGCCTTAGCAGATTCCTTCAACAACTGAGCAACGCGCTCAGAAGGCTGTGCACCAACGCTCAGCCAGTAGGCTACGCGCTCTTGGTTCACGGACAGACGAACTTCTTGACCACGAGCAACAGGGTTGAAGAAACCAACCTGTTCCTTGTGCGAACCGTCACGCGGGTTGCGGCTGTCGGTTACGGTCAAGTGGTAAAACGGGCGCTTTTTGGAGCCGCCAAGGGCAAGACGGATTGTTAGCATGTGAACATCGTTCCTGTAGTCGGTGCTGCAAATCTAAATGCACAGCGGGCATAGGTGCCCGAAAGGCCGCATATTCTAAGGAATATCCGGACTTTTGCAAATGTCTTTTTCCGGCGCCTATCGGCGTGCCATCCAGATTTGCTATAGAGCCATCGTTGAAGATGGCCAGTCAGCTCCCGCCAAGTGCGGGTTTGCTGGAGATCCCACGTCCGTGTGGGTCGGCGCAGGAGCAAGCTCCTGCGCGAATTCTTTACATCTTGGGCATGCCGCCGCCGGGCAACATACCGCCCATGCCGCGCATCATTTTGGCCATTCCGCCTTTCGCGGAGAATTTCTTCATCATCTTCTGCATCTGCTTGTGCTGCTTGATCAAGCGACCGATGTCCTGCACCTGGGTGCCGGAACCCATGGCGATCCGGCGCTTGCGCGAACCACTGATCAGCTCAGGGTCGCGGCGCTCGGCCGGGGTCATGGAATTGATGATGGCTTCCATCTGCTTGAATTGCTTCTCTGCCGCACCCTGGGCATTGCCCATCTGCGCCAGGTTCACACCACCGATATTCGGCAGTTTGTCCATGAGGCCGCCGAGACCGCCCATGTTCTTCATCTGTTGCAGCTGATCGCGGAAGTCTTCGAGGTCGAAGCCCTTGCCCTTCTTCAGCTTCTTGGCCAGCTTGTCGGCCTTGTCCTTGTCGAGGGTCGCTTCGGCCTGTTCGATCAGGCTGAGCACGTCGCCCATGCCGAGGATGCGCGATGCGATACGCTCAGGGTGGAACGGCTCGAGCGCTTCGCTCTTCTCGCCCATACCGATGAACTTGATCGGCTTGCCGGTAATGGCACGTACCGACAGTGCGGCACCGCCACGGGCATCACCGTCGACCTTGGTCAGGATCACACCGGTCAGCGGCAATGCATCACCGAAGGCCTTGGCCGTGTTGGCGGCGTCCTGGCCGGTCATGGCATCGACCACGAACAGGGTTTCGACCGGATTGATCGCGGCGTGCAGCGCCTTGATCTCGCCCATCATCTCTTCGTCGATGTGCAAACGACCAGCGGTGTCGACGATGACCACGTCGATGAATTTCAGCTTGGCTTCTTTAATAGCCGCTTGCGCAATGTCAACCGGCTTCTGGCTCAGGTCGGACGGGAAGAACGTCACGCCGATATCGTTGGCCAGGGTTTCCAGCTGCTTGATCGCCGCAGGACGGTAAACGTCCGCGGACACGACCATGACCGACTTCTTCTTGCGCTCCTTAAGGAAGCGCGCCAGTTTGCCGGCGGTGGTGGTTTTACCCGCACCCTGCAAACCGGCCATCAGAACCACGGCCGGTGGAACGGCGCTCAGGTTCAAATCTTCGTTGGCTGCGCCCATCAAGCTTTCGAGTTCGGCCTGGACGATCTTCACGAAGGCCTGGCCCGGCGTCAGGCTGCGCGACACCTCGGTGCCGACAGCGCGTTCCTTGACCGAATTGACGAAGTCTTTGACCACCGGCAAGGCGACGTCGGCTTCGAGCAACGCCATGCGCACTTCACGCAGGGTGTCTTTGATGTTGTCTTCGGTCAGCTTGGCCTTGCCGGTGACATGGCGCAGCGTCTGTGAGAGACGGTCGGTTAAGTTTTCAAACATTGCGCGATCCTTTCAGGCCCTGTGTAGACCGGGATAATGGCGGCCCAGACCGGAATCAACATGTGCTCGGCGAGCCTGCGGCGTGGGCAGGTCGCGGATTATAGCGAAGACTGCGTCTGGCGGACACCTCGCCGTCAGCTTGTATGGTCTTTCGTGCCGTATGGGTTCTATGCCAAACTCAACGCCTTTCGGGCCTGCCTAACAGGATTTATGCTCCCCTTGTCACCCAGCTTGCTTACCACCCTCGCCGCCGCCTGCTTATATGCCGCTGCGACCTTCTATCAAGGCACTCGCCTGGCCACCGGTGCCAAGGCGAACAAACGCCTGCTGGTCACGCTCGGCGTACTGGCCGTGCTGGCCCACAGCGCCAGCCTGATCAGCTATCTGCTGACTCCGGTCGGCCTGGCCCTGGACTTTTTCAGCGCCGCCAGCCTGATTGCCGCAGCGGTCATCGCCCTGACCCTGCTGGCCTGCTCACGGATTCCAGTGGAAAACCTGCTTGTATTGCTGTTCCCGCTGGGCGCCGCAACAGTGTTGCTGGCACAGTTCGCCCCCGCCGGCACGGTGCAGGTCATCGACGAAGAGCCAGGCATTCTCGCCCACATTCTCTTGTCGATCCTCGCTTATGGCATGTTCACCATCGCGGTGTTCCAGGCCTTGCTGCTGCTGGTTCAGGACCATCAGCTCAAGCACAAGCATCCGTCCGGGCTGATCAAGAACTTCCCGCCGCTGCAAACCATGGAAAGCCTGCTGTTCGGTTTCCTCTGGGCCGGCTGGAGCCTGCTGTCGTTGTCGCTGATTTCCGGCTGGCTGTTCGTCGAGAACCTGTTCGCCCAGCACCTGGTGCATAAAACCCTGCTGGCGTGCCTGGCCTGGATCGTGTTCAGCGTGCTGCTCTGGGGGCGCAACCGTCTCGGCTGGCGCGGACACAAAGCCATCCGCTGGACCCTTGCCGGTTTCTGCCTGCTGATGCTGGCGTATTTCGGCAGCAAGCTGGTCCGCGAATACATTCTGCACATCTGACGGGCGGCATTAATGGACGACTTGCCCATAGGACCGATGCTCGCGGTGCTGGCCCTGCTGATTTTATGGTCGGGGCTGTTTACCGCCATCGAAGTTGCGCAACAGCAATTACTGGCCCAGCGCACGGCCTCGCGCTCCAGCGACAAACCCGTGGCCAAGCTGAGCTTCCCGCTCAACAGCCTGATCCTCTGCAACACCTTATGCCGCGCGCTGGTGGTGGTCATCAGCACCTTGCTGGCGATTTTCACCTGGGCGCAAAACGGCCCCTGGATTGCCTGCCTCGGTGCCGGCGCAATGTTGCTGGTGTTCGCCGACTACCTGCCACGCGCCCTCGCCGCACGCTATCCGGATGCCGTCCTGGCCTTGGGCAACACACTGCTCGGCATACCGCTGAAAATCGTCTATCCCGCCGCATGGCTACTCAATGGCATCAGCCAACTGCTGATGCGGCCATTCGCCCGCAAAATCAACGTGGTGCAGCAAAGCGAAGACGAGACACCGGCAGATCGGCACGACGATCACGAACATGCGGCTTATCGCCCACTGTCAGGCATCCACGCACTGGATAACATCACGGTCAACGATATTCTGGTGCCACGCAGCGACGTCGACGGGATCAACCTGGACGACCCCCTCGAAGAAATCATCGAGCAACTGCGCCACAACAGGCGCACCCGCCTGCCGGTATTCCACAGCGACATCAACCAGGTCGAAGCGGTGCTCAACACCCGGCAGATCCGTCATTTGTTGCCGGATTCAAGCCTGACTGTGGAAGCGCTGCTGGCGGCCAGTCACGAACCGTACTTCGTGCCGGAAAGCACACCGTTGCAACTGCAATTGCTGAATTTCCACAAGCAGCAGCGGCGCTTGGGCATGGTGGTCGACGAGTACGGGGAAGTACTGGGTATCGTGACCCTGGAAGATATTCTCGAAGAAATCGTCGGAGAGTTCGAAAGCCAGCACAGCCTGGATAACCCGCACATTCACCCGCAGGCCGATGGCCGACTGGTGATTGATGGCGCAGCGTCCATCCGCGAGCTGAACAAGAGCCTCGGCTGGCATTTGCCCAGCGATGGTCCGAAAACCCTAAACGGCTTGGTGACCGAGGCGTTGGAGACGATTCCGGACAGTGCGGTGTGCCTGAAGATCGGACGATACCGACTGGAGATTCTGGAGACTGAAGAAAATCGCGTCACGCGCGTGCTGATCTGGCATACCAGCTCAGCGCCTGCGTTTATCCGTTAACGGGTTAAAACAACCGCCCCTCTTGTTCGATAGTTAGCCACCTTCCTATAATCGAGCCGGCTTACCCAAGCCTCCCACCGAACCACATGCTTACCCCGCATGCAGCAGGTTCCGGCCAGATCTTCGACACCATCCGTACCACTGCGGCGACTGTTCCTACCTTGAACAGCGACCGATCCTCAACCCACATCCCTGGGTATTCGACCATAATAATTCGCTCCACTGGGGCACATGACTGTCAGGGATAACGACATGACGACCAGCACAACGTTCAGCGACACCGCGCCTGCCCAACCGACGAACTCCGCCACCCGCGTGGCTACCGCGAGTTTCATCGGCACGGCCATCGAGTTCTACGACTTCTACGTCTATGCCACCGCCGCAGCATTGGTGATCGGCCCGGTGTTCTTTCCACAAACCTCCGGCACCGCGCAGATGCTGTCGGCATTCCTCACCTTCGGCATCGCTTTCCTTGCGCGGCCGCTGGGTTCGGCGTTGTTCGGCCATTTTGGTGACCGCATCGGACGCAAATCGACACTGGTTGCGTCCTTGCTGCTGATGGGCGTGTGCACCACGCTGATCGGCGTACTGCCGGGTTACGACAGTATTGGCGCCTGGGCGCCGATCCTGCTTTGCGTGCTGCGCTTCGGCCAAGGCCTGGGACTGGGCGGCGAATGGGGCGGCGCCGCATTGCTGGCCACGGAGAACGCACCCAAAGGCAAGCGCGCCTGGTTCGGCATGTTTCCGCAACTCGGCCCATCGATCGGATTTCTGGCGGCCAACGGCCTGTTCCTGACCCTGGCCATGAGCCTGAACGACGAGCAATTCCGTTCGTGGGGCTGGCGGATTCCGTTCCTGCTCAGTGCCGCGCTGGTGATGGTCGGCTTGTACGTACGCCTCAAGCTCCACGAAACCCCGGTGTTCGCCAACGCCGTGGCTCGCCAGGAGCGGGTGAAGATTCCGCTGGTCGAGCTGTTCAGCCAATACTGGGCACCGATGCTGCTGGGCGCCGGGTCGATGGTGGTGTGCTATGCACTGTTTTACATCTCGACAGTGTTTTCGCTGAGTTACGGTGTGTCGACGCTTGGCTACACCCGGGAAACCTTTCTCGCCCTGCTGTGTTTCGCGGTGCTGTTCATGGCGGCCGCAACACCGCTGTCGGCCTGGGCCAGCGACCGTTTCGGGCGTAAGCCGGTGCTGATCATCGGCGGCGTGCTGGCGATTCTGTCCGGATTCTTGATGGAACCGCTGCTGACCCATGGCTCGACCTGGGGCGTGGCGTTGTTCCTGTGCATAGAACTGTTTCTGATGGGCGTGACGTTTGCGCCGATGGGCGCGCTGCTGCCGGAGCTGTTTCCGACCCACGTGCGCCATACCGGCGCATCGGCGGCTTACAACCTGGGCGGTATTGTCGGTGCCTCGGCGGCACCGTTCTTTGCGCAGAAACTGGTGGCGATGGGTGGCTTGAGTTATGTCGGCGGGTATGTGTCGGGGGCGGCAGTACTGAGCTTGATCGCAGTGCTGTGCCTGAAGGAGACACGCAATAACGATTTGAATCGGGTTGCCTGAAGCCAAAAGCTTCGCGGGCAAGCCTCGCTCCTACGGGTCATTTGTCGAACGCACTTGCGTCTTGACGTGATCCCTGTAGGAGCGAGGCTTGCCCGCGAATGCCGCGCCTCGGTTTACAGCTCGACTACAACAGCCTGAGCAGCACGGGTCGCTTTTGCACGAGCAGCTTCGATAGACTCGTCGCGAGCCAACGCAACCCCCATCCGCCGCTGGCCATTGACTTCAGGCTTGCCGAACAGACGCAACGCAGTATCCGGCTCGCTCAACGCTGCACCCAGGTTGGCGAAAGCGGTCTGAGTCGACTGCCCTTCCACCAGAATCACCGCCGACGCCGATGGGCCGAACTGACGGATCAGTGGAATCGGCAGGCCCAGGATCGCCCGTGCGTGCAGTGCGAACTGCGACAGGTCCTGGGAAATCAGGGTCACCAGACCGGTGTCATGCGGGCGCGGCGAGACTTCGCTGAACCACACCTGATCACCCTTGATGAACAACTCGACGCCAAACAGGCCACGACCGCCCAAGGCTTCGGTGACCGCTTTGGCGACGCGCTCGGATTCGGCCAAAGCAACCGGGCTCATGGCTTGTGGCTGCCAGGATTCCTGGTAGTCGCCCTTCTCCTGACGGTGACCGACAGGCGCACAGAACGTAGTGCCGCCGACGTGACGCACAGTCAGCAGAGTGATTTCGTAGTCGAAGTCGATGAAGCCTTCGATGATCACGCGACCTTTACCGGCGCGGCCGCCTTCTTGAGCGTAATCCCAGGCTTTCTGCACGTCATCGACGCTGCGCAGCAGGCTCTGGCCCTTGCCCGAGGAACTCATGACCGGTTTGACCACGCACGGGAAGCCCAGGTCTTCGACTGCCTTACGGTAGTCCTCGAAGGTGTCGGCGAAGTGGTACGGCGATGTCGGCAGGTCCAGCTCTTCAGCGGCCAGGCGACGGATGCCTTCGCGGTTCATGGTCAACTGTGCGGCGCGGGCAGTCGGGATCACGGTGAAGCCTTCGGACTCCAGCTCCACCAGGGTCGCGGTGGCGATGGCTTCGATTTCCGGCACGATGAAGTGCGGTTTCTCGGCTTCGATCACCGCACGCAGGGCGGCACCGTCGAGCATATTGATCACATGGCTGCGATGGGCGACTTGCATGGCCGGCGCATTGGCGTAGCGATCCACGGCAATCACTTCAACGCCCAGGCGTTGCAGCTCGATCACCACTTCCTTGCCCAACTCACCACAGCCACACATCAATACGCGGGTGGCGGTTGGCGACAATGGAGTTCCGATACGGGTCATCTCAGGTCCTCAAAGGAGCGGATCATCGAGGGAAGCGCGCTTCCCATGGGGAGAAAGCGCGGCATTTTACATGAACCTGAGGGTTTGGCTTCAGCTGACGACAGCCTGTTTACGCAGGCGCCATGCCATGGCCAACCAGACCACGGTGACGCCCGCGAACTTCGAACCCAGCGCAGTGAAGATCACGCCCGGTGTGAGCGCATCGATCATGCCGAAGAAGATGAAGGTGTCCAGCGGGATGCTCAGGGCCGAACTTATCCACAGGCGATCGTGCAACGGGCGCTTGGTGAGGCTGAACACCAGCCAGTCGATGCACTCGGACACGGCGAACGCCGTGGCACTGGCGAGAGCAATTGAGGGATCGGAGGTAACGTAAGACAGCCCCAGCGCCACCAGCATCGCCGCGATCGCGCCATGGCCGAAGCGGGTTTGCACCATGTCGCGCAGCACGAACACCAGGCCACCCCAGGCCGACCAGATGATGTCCAGGTGCGGGGCGGTGGAAAAGGCGTAATTGATCAGCACGACGCTGCTGATGTAGGCGATCAGGAAGAGCATGGACGGGAGATACCTGTCAATTTTGTGCACAGGGTACTTCATCTTCAGCGCACAGATAACCTGTGGCGAGGGGGCTTGCCCCCGTTCGGCTGCGCAGCAGTCGTGAAATCAGCAAACGCCGTACGCCTGAAAGAATGAAGTCGCAGGTTTAGCGCCGCTTCGCAACGCAACGGGGGCAAGCCCCCTCGCCACAAAAGCCGCGCTACCACAAAAAATCAGGAATCGGATTTGGAAGGCAACATCCAGATCAGCCCACTCGACTTCGCCCGCTCATGACACAACCCCAGCACCTTGCGCCGCTCCTCGTTGTCCATCCGGCTCCAGCGGGTGATCTCTTCCACCGTGCGTTGACACCCGGTGCAAATGTCATCCTCATCCAGCGCACAAATGTTCACGCACGGCGACGGGACCGGTCGCTCACGTTCAGGTGTGCTCATTGTTCCTGCTCGACCAGATCGCGGGCATAACGCTGCGAGTTGTGCACATAGTGCGCGGCGCTGGCTTCGAGCATCTTCTTCTGCGGCTCGGTCAGTTCGCGTACCACCTTGCCCGGCGAGCCCATTACCAGCGAGCCGTCCGGAATTTCCTTGCCTTCACCGATCAGCGAGTTGGCGCCGATGATGCAGTTCTTGCCGATTTTCGCGCCGTTGAGGATCACTGCGTTGATGCCGATCAGACTGTAATCGCCCACCGTGCAGCCGTGGAGCATGGCATTGTGACCGATGGTCACGCCGGTACCGATGGTCAGCGGATAGCCCATGTCGGTGTGCATCACGGTGCCGTCCTGCACGTTGCTGTTCTTGCCGATCAGGATCAATTCGTTGTCGCCACGCAACACGGCGTTGAACCAGACGTTGGCGCCCTCTTCCAGTTTGACCTTGCCCACCAGCACGGCATTGGGTGCGACCCAGCTCTGCGGGTGGGTCTCGACGCGGGCGTCGCCCAGGCGGTATTTCATCTTGTTGTCCTCACGACCAGGCTGGCTCACTAGCGAAAAGCAGGATTCACGCCATACGAGCGATGGCTTCAGGTGTTGATAAAACTCTTGGGCGGTTGATGCAGGCTGATTTTCGCGTCATAGAGCAGGTTGATCAACTCGACGATCATGATCGCCGTCAACCCCCAGATCTTGTACTCGCCATAACGATAGCTCGGCACATACCAACTGTGGCCCTGATAGTCGATGCGGTGGGTGTGCTCGCGCGGGTCCTTGCGGAAGAATTCCAGAGGCACGCTGAACACTGCGGCGATCTCGGCATCGTTGGCCAGGTATTCGACGAAATCCGGAATCACGCCGACATAGGGCGTGACCTTGATGCCGTGCAGGGAGATCAGCGGGCTCAGTGGGCCGATCACTTCGACCAGCCCCGGCGGCAGGCCGATTTCTTCTTCGGCCTCGCGCAGAGCGGTAAAGATCAGATCAGGGTCTTCAGGGTCGCGTCGACCGCCGGGAAAAGCGACTTCACCGCCATGGGTCGAGAGCCCGCTGGCGCGAAGGGTCAGGACCAGTTCAGGTTCGTCACTGCGCGTGATGGGCACCAATACCGCGGCTTCGGGGAAACGTCGGTCGGTTTCCAGCGTACGCGGTGTGTGATTGCTTACCCGGTGCAGTAGCTCGTCCAGCATGAGTCTTCTCGATCTGTGCCTTACCCTGCATCATGCACCAATCGCACCGGCCGCCCAACCCCCGAAAAGCCTCATGTCGCGAAACGACAACTTGCCGACCGACACCGCTGCACGCCAAGATAGGCGCAGCATTCAGGAACCCAAGCATGAAATATTGCAGTCAATGCGGCAACCCGGTAACCCAGCGCATTCCCGAAGGCGATTCGCGCCTGCGTTTTGTCTGCGACAGCTGTCATACCATTCATTACCAGAACCCCAATATCGTCGCCGGTTGCGTGCCGACCTGGGGTTCGAAGGTATTGCTGTGCCGTCGCGCCATCGAGCCACGGCTCGGTTATTGGACCCTGCCCGCCGGTTTCATGGAAAACGGTGAGACCATCGAACAGGCCGCCATTCGCGAGACCGCCGAAGAAGCTTGCGCCCGGGTACGCAACCTGAGCATCTATACGCTGATCGATGTGCCGCACATCAGTCAGGTGCATGTGTTCTTTCGCGCCGAGCTTGTGGATCTGGATTTTCGCGCAGGCCCCGAGAGCCTGGAAGTGCAGCTGTTCGAAGAGGCCGACATTCCTTGGGGCGAACTGGCTTTCCGCACGGTCGGCCGTACATTAGAATGCTTCTTCGCTGACCGGCGGACCGAGGTCTACCCCGTGCGGTCCGAATCGATCCCGCCACTCGCTCAGCCTGCCATCATCTAAGCACTTGTTAGTAAAAAACCATCTATAAATAAAATAGTCGCGACACCTCTTAGGGATATCGTTTCAATGCGCTGGTTGCTTGCCCTGTTTTGCTTATCGTTCGTCGCAGTCTCCCAGGCTTCCGTCGCGGCCGCCCCGGACGGCAAAGTCATCGAAAAAGTTCTGGTCCTAAAATCTGCCCATCAGTTGCAGTTGATCAACGACGGCAAGCCGTTCAAGACCTATCGCATTTCCCTGGGCAAACGCCCCATCGGCCCAAAACTGATGGAAGGTGATAAACGCACCCCCGAAGGCCTTTACTGGCTGGACTGGCGCAAGACCAGCGAACGTTTCAACCTGGCGATGCACATCTCCTACCCCAACATCAGCGACTCCGCCCGCGCCCGGCGCGAAGGCGTCGAGCCTGGCGGCATGATCATGATCCACGGTACTCCAGACACCGAAGAGAACCCGGAAAACCTGTTCCACACGCTGGACTGGACCGATGGCTGCATCGCCATGCGCAACATGGACATGCGTGAAGTCTGGGGTCTGGTACCGGACGGCACGATGATCGAAATCCGCCCGTAACTTCCCCCCCCATAATGATCATTCCCACGCAGAGCGTGGGAATGATCAAGTGTGTTCTGGCTGCTACCTTCGGTCGGCTTCGAAAAAATAGATCAGAAGATCACGGATCAGGTCAGAGGTTAAATCCCGAGCAATAAAAAACCCGCTGAAGAATCAGCGGGTTTCTCATTGCAGCGGCCAGAGAATCAAAAATCCTCTAACCGCCATACCTCGTAAGCCGGCGTCTCATAGGGATGACTCTCTTTCAGAGCCACCACCACCGCCCGGATCAACTCATCGCTGACCACAAGCTCAACCTTCCATTCCTCAACCTGCTCGACCTGCCCAGCCTCGCCAATGAACGGCTGACTGCCCTCCAGCGGACGAAACTGACCCAAGCCAAACACCTGCCACGCACAGTGGTCATAAGCCCCGATCCGCCCGCCACCGGCGGCGAATACAGCGCTTTTGACCACTTCAACATGACTGGCCGGAACAAAAAAGCAGAGCTTGTACACGGCAATCAGCTCCCCGCTCTTAGTTCACCCAGACGCGAGCGTTACGGAACATACGCATCCAAGGTGCGTCTTCGTTCCAGTCTTCCGAACGCCACGAGTTCTGCACCGCGCGGAACACACGCTCCGGGTGCGGCATCATGATGGTCACGCGACCGTCGCGGCTGGTCAAACCGGTGATACCGCGCGGCGAGCCGTTCGGGTTGGCCGGGTATTTCTCGGTGACCTTGCCGTGGTTGTCGACGAAACGCATCGCCACGCAACCCGACAGATCGGCTTGCAGCAACGCTTCTTCGCTGGCGAATTCGGCATGGCCTTCACCGTGGGCGATGGCGATCGGCATGCGCGAACCGGCCATGCCCTGCAGGAAGATCGAGTTCGACTCCTGGATCTGAACCATGGCCACGCGGGCTTCGAACTGCTCGGAACGGTTGCGCACGAAGTGCGGCCAGAACTCGCTGCCCGGGATCAGCTCGTGCAGGTTGGACATCATCTGGCAACCGTTGCACACGCCGAGGGTGAAGCTGTCGGTACGTTCGAAGAAGCCCTGGAAGGCATCGCGAGCGCGACTGTTGAACAGCGCGGACTTGGCCCAGCCTTCGCCGGCCCCCAGTACGTCGCCGTAGGAGAAACCGCCGCAAGCGACCATGCCCTTGAAGTCGTTCAGGTCGACACGGCCAGCCAGGATGTCGCTCATGTGCACGTCGATCGCGTTGAAACCGGCACGGTCGAACGCGGCCGCCATTTCCACCTGACCGTTGACGCCCTGCTCACGCAGCACGGCAACCTGTGGGCGAATGCCTTTCTTGATGTAAGGCGCGGCGACGTCCTGGTTGACGTCATAGCTGAGCTTGACGCTCAGGCCCGGGTTGTCTTCTTCCAGCAGCACGTCGAACTCTTGTTCGGCGCAGTCGGCGTTATCACGCAGACGCTGGATCTGGTAGCTGGTTTCAGCCCACTGACGTTGCAGCAGACGACGCTGACCTTCGAATACGGTATCGCCGTTGAACGTGATGCTGATCTCGCCGTTGTTCATCGGCTGACCGATCACCGATACGCAGTCGCCCAGGCCAGCAGCGCTGAACTGCGCGAGGATATCCGCGGTGGCGTCCTGGCGAACCTGGATCACAGCGCCCAGTTCTTCGTTGAACAGGATCGCGGCGATATCGGCGGAAGTCTCTGCCAGACCGTCGAGGTTCAGGCTCAGGCCGCAGTGGCCGGCAAACGCCATTTCCACCACGCTGGTCAGCAGACCACCGTCGGAACGGTCGTGGTAAGCCAGCAGGTGACCGTCGGCGTTGAGGCCCTGGATCACGGCGAAGAAGGCTTTCAGGTCTTCGGCGTCATCGACGTCCGGTGCCTGTTTGCCGAGCTTGCCGTGAACCTGAGCGAGGATCGAGGCACCCATGCGGTTCTGGCCGCGACCGAGGTCGATCAGGATCAGGTCGGTTGTGCCCTTGTCCATGCGCAGTTGCGGGGTCAGGGTCTGACGGATGTCAGCCACTGGCGCGAAACCGGTCACGATCAGCGACATCGGCGAAGTGACAGCCTTATCGACACCTTCGTCGTTCCAGCGAGTGGCCATGGACATGGAGTCCTTGCCCACCGGGATGGTGATGCCCAGCTCAGGGCACAGTTCCATGCCGACCGCTTTCACGGTGTCATACAGACGTGCGTCTTCACCTGGGTGACCGGCAGCGGACATCCAGTTCGCCGACAGTTTGATGTCGGAGATCTTGGCGATGCGCGAGGCGGCGATGTTGGTCAGGGTTTCGCCGATGGCCATGCGGCCCGACGCCGGAGCGTCCAGCAGGGCCAGCGGAGTGCGCTCGCCCATGGCCATGGCTTCACCGGTATAAACGTCGAAGCTGGTGGCGGTAACGGCAACGTCGGCCACCGGAACCTGCCACGGGCCAACCATCTGGTCACGGGCCACGAGGCCGGTGATGGTGCGGTCGCCGATGGTGATCAGGAAGCTCTTGCTGGCCACGGCCGGGTGATGCAGGACGCGCTCGACGCAGTTGGCGATGTCGAGGGTCGACGGATCGAAATCGTCGCCCAGCTCGTTTTCACGAACCACCGAACGGTGCATGCGCGGGGCTTTGCCCAGCAGCACTTCGAGCGGCATGTCCACCGGGCTGTTGCCGAAGTGGCTGTCGGTCACGGTCAGTTGCGGCTCGGCAGTGGCTTCGCCGACTACCGCGAATGGGCAACGCTCACGCTCGCAGATCGCCTTGAAGCGTTCGAAGTCCGCCGGGCCGACTGCCAGAACGTAGCGTTCCTGGGATTCGTTACTCCAGATTTCGTGCGGGGCCATGCCCGGCTCGTCGTTTGGAATGTTGCGCAGTTCGAAACGGCCACCACGGTCGCCATCGTTGACCAGTTCCGGGAAGGCGTTGGACAGACCGCCCGCGCCGACGTCGTGGATGAAGCTGATCGGGTTTTTGTCGCCCAGTTGCCAGCAACGGTCGATGACTTCCTGGCAACGACGCTCCATCTCGGGGTTTTCACGTTGTACGGAAGCGAAGTCCAGGTCTGCCGAGCTGGTGCCGGTGGCCATGGAGGAAGCCGCGCCGCCACCCAGACCGATCAGCATCGCCGGGCCGCCAAGCACGATCAGCTTGGAGCCAACGACGATTTCGCCTTTCTTGACGTGTTCTTCACGGATGTTGCCCATGCCGCCAGCCAGCATGATCGGCTTGTGGTAACCGCGAACTTCGTCACCATGAGGGGTGGTGATCGACTGTTCGAAGGTACGGAAGTAACCGGTCAGCGCCGGACGGCCGAATTCATTGTTGAATGCAGCGCCGCCCAACGGGCCTTCGATCATGATGTCCAGCGCGGTAACGATGCGCTCGGGTTTGCCATACGGCACTTCCCACGGCTGTTCGAAGCCCGGGATCTGCAGGTTCGACACGGTGAAACCGGTCAAGCCAGCCTTTGGCTTGGCGCCGCGACCGGTGGCGCCTTCGTCGCGAATCTCGCCGCCACTACCGGTGGATGCGCCCGGGAACGGGGCAATCGCAGTCGGGTGGTTGTGCGTTTCGACTTTCATCAGGATGTGCACCGGTTCCTGCACCGCGCCGTACTGGCGGGTTTCAGGGTCCGGGAAGAAACGACCGGCCACGGAACCGACGATCACCGATGCGTTGTCCTTATAAGCCGACAGAACACCTTCGCTGTGCATCTGGTAGGTGTTCTTGATCATGCCGAACAGGCTTTTTTCCTGGCTCTGACCGTCGATGTCCCAACTGGCGTTGAAGATCTTGTGACGGCAGTGCTCGGAGTTCGCCTGGGCGAACATCATCAGTTCGATGTCGTGCGGGTTGCGCTTCAAACCAAGGAAGGCGTTGACCAGGTAGTCGATTTCGTCTTCGGCCAGGGCCAGGCCCAGCTCGGTGTTGGCTTTTTCCAGCGCGGCGCGGCCGCCACCCAGCACGTCGATCGCGGTCAGGGGCTTGGGTTCGGCGTGGCTGAACAGGCCGGAGGCTTGTTCGAGGTTGCCCAGCACAATCTGGGTCATGCGGTCGTGCAGCGCGTCTGCGATCAGCTGCGCTTCGGCGTCGCTGAACTGGCCGGCGACATAGAACGCGATGCCGCGTTCCAGGCGCTGGATCTTGGTCAGGCCGCAGTTGCGAGCGATATCGCTGGCTTTACTGGACCACGGCGAAATGGTGCCGAAACGCGGCAATACCAGGAACAGACGACCAGTGGGCTCTTGTACCGGAACGCTAGGGCCGTACTTCAGAAGGCGCGCGAGCACCTGCTGTTCGTCGCCGGTCAGGACGCCGGTAACTTCGGCGAAGTGAGCGAATTCAGCATACAAGCCGCTGACAGCTGGAACCTTCTGGCTCAGTTGCTCAAGGAGTTTGCTGTGGCGAAAGGCAGAAAGGGCAGGAGCGCCGCGCAGGATCAACATCTTCGGGACAGCCTCGGGAAGGGGTGTGCTTTGAGGCCGTGCATTCTAGCCTAAACCGCCCGCGACATCACCCGAAACGGTACACGCGGTTGCACCCGAACGTCGGGCCGGGTATTCGGGCCCTGAACAGGTGCGCGCCGGGGGTTATTTTTTCTGTCATAAAATGCTGTTCGGGCCCATTCCTGCGGGCTCCAAGCGGGTTTTTGAAGCCCTAGCAGACAAGCCCTTCTCTGTCGAGATATGGCGCTCGTGGTCCTTTGCGTATACTGCGCAGATGTTTTTCCCAACGGCTTTGCGTCCGCGGTACGCCAAATGGCTGATCGCAACCGGACTCTTCCTGATGCTCAGTGGCTGTGTTGATAAACCCAACACGCTGGAGCGCGTAAAGGAGGATGGCGTGCTGCGGGTGGTTACCCGGAACAGCCCCGCCACCTACTTTCAGGATCGCAATGGTGAAACCGGCTTCGAATACGAGCTGGTGAAGCGCTTCGCCGACGATCTGGGGGTCGAACTCAAGATCGAAACCGCCGACAATCTCGACGACCTGTTCAATCAGGTGGGCAAGCCAAATGGCCCGGTGCTGGCCGCTGCCGGCCTGGTCAGCAGCGAGGACCGCAAAAAGCAGGTGCGGTTTTCCCATTCCTACCTCGAAGTCACCCCGCAGATCATCTATCGCAACGGCCAGTCGCGGCCGACCGACGCAGGCGATCTGGTCGGCAAGAAGATCATCGTGCTCAAGGGCAGCACCCACGCCGAGCAATTGGCAGAGCTGAAAAAGAAATATCCCGGCATTGAATACGAAGAGTCCGACGCAGTTGAAGTCGTCGACCTGCTGCGTATGGTCGACGAAGGTCAAATCGACCTGACCCTGGTCGACTCCAACGAAGTGGCGATGAACCAGGTCTACTTCCCCAACGTGCGGGTCGCCTTCGACCTCGGTGATGCCAGCAACCAGAGCTGGGCCGTGGCCGCCGGCGATGACAACAGCCTGCTCAACGAAATCAACACCTACCTCGACAAAGTAAAGCAAAACGGCACCCTGCAACGCCTCAAAGACCGCTACTACGGGCATGTCGACGTACTCGGCTACATGGGCGCCACCACCTTCGCCCAGCACTTGCAGCAACGACTGCCCAAATACGAACAGCACTTCAAGGCGTCCGCCAAGAAAGAAAAAGTCGACTGGCGCCTGCTGGCGGCAATCGGTTATCAGGAATCGCTGTGGCAAGCGGCGGTCACGTCCAAGACCGGCGTGCGCGGATTGATGATGCTGACGCAGAACACGGCGCAAGCCATGGGCGTTTCCAATCGCCTAGACCCCAAGCAGAGCATCATGGGCGGCGCGAAATACCTGGTCTACATGAAGGATCAACTGGACGAGTCGATCCAGGAGCCGGATCGTACGTGGTTCGCGCTGGCCGCCTACAACGTGGGCAGCGGTCACCTGGATGACGCGCGAAAACTGGCAGCCAAGGAAGGGTTGAATCCGGACAAATGGCTGGACGTGAAGAAAATACTGCCCCGCCTTTCGCAGAAGCAGTGGTACAGCAAGACTCGTTATGGCTACGCCCGTGGCGGCGAACCGGTGCATTTCGTGGCGAACATCCGTCGCTACTACGACATCCTGACGTGGGTCACGCAGCCGCAGCTCGAAGGCACCCAGGTCGCCGAGGGCAACCTGCATGTGCCGGGGGTCGACAAGACCAAGCCGAGCCAGGAAACCCCACCGCTTTAAATTATTGTTGTCTCCGATGACGCCTTCGCGGGCAAGCACCGCTCCTACAGGTTTGCGTCGAACACACAATTGCGTATCGACACGAAACTGTAGGAGCGAGGCTTGCCCGCGAAGGCAGCACCGCCGATCTCAACCCTTTAGTGCAGCAGCCAGAATCAGCGCCTTCATCTCCGACACTGCCGACTTGAACCCGACGAACAACGCATGGGCCACCAGCGCATGGCCGATGTTCAGTTCGTTGATGCCCTTGATTGCCGCAACAGCCTCGACGTTGTGATAGTGCAAACCATGGCCGGCGTTGACGATCAGGCCTTGGGCCAGACCGAATGCCACGCCATCGGCCACACGCTTGAGCTCTTCAGCAACTTCGGTTGGCGTCTCGGCGTCCGCGTAACGCCCGGTGTGCAATTCAATGGCCGGCGCGCCCACACGACGGGACGCCTCAATCTGCCGCTCGTCAGCGTCGATGAACAGCGACACTTCGCAGCCAATCTTCGCCAGGCGATCCACCGCCGCCTTGATCCGCGCTTCCTGCCCCGCTACGTCCAGACCGCCTTCAGTGGTCAGTTCCTGACGGGTTTCCGGCACCAGGCAAACGTGCGCCGGGCGGATACGCTCGGCGAACGCCATCATTTCTTCGGTGACGCCCATTTCGAAATTCATGCGGGTTTGCAGCACGTCCTTGAGCAGCAGGACATCGCGCTCCTGAATGTGCCGGCGGTCTTCACGCAGATGCACGGTGATGCCGTCAGCGCCCGCCTCCTCCGCGTCCAGCGCTGCCTTGACCGGATCCGGGTAACGAGTACCCCGGGCCTGACGCAGGGTGGCAACGTGGTCGATGTTCACGCCAAGAAGAATGCGATTGCTGGTGGTCACGGAAGCGCTCCTGAAGAAGGGGGAAGTTCGGTGCACAGCATACGGGGAGACTACGGCTTTCGAAACAACTCACGACTAACCAATGGACGCCCCCCCAAGTGAACGGCCAACGCCTGACGCATCAAGCGCTTGGCGGCGGACAGCGCACCGGGCGCGGACCAGTCGGCATCGGCCATGGCCAGCAGTTCGGTACCGTTGAACAGGCCTGGTTGCAACAAGTAAACCCGCTCAAGACCCGCATCCACCTGCAAGCGGTAGAGACCGTCCGGCGCAATGGGGTCGCCATGGATGTCGGTATTCAGCGCGAAGCCATAACCGAGATCATCGAGCAGTCGCCATTCGAAGGAGCGCAGCAATGGTTCCAGTGGTCGACCTTCGGCCAGGGCAAGCAAGGTCGCGGCGTAGTGATCGAAAACCGCGGGATGAGGATCTTCGGCGGGCAGCAAGCGGATCAGCAATTCGTTGAGGTAGAGACCACTGAACAGCGCTTCGCCATTGAGCCAGGTGGAAACGCCGGCGCTTTCCATGCGGCCGACATTCTTCAGTTCGCCCCGGCCACGGAACTCGACTTCCAGCGGCACGAACGGCCGCGCCAACGTCCCGGCCTTGCCCCGCGCACTGCGCAACACCGCCCGCAGCCGACCTTGCGGCGTGAGGAAATCCACCAGCGCACTGCTTTCGCGGTAGGCGCGGGAATGGAGCACGTAGGCGGGTTGGCCGATGGGCGGGCTGGATGACATCAGTTTCCGAATCTCTGGAGATCCACTGTGGCGAGGGAGCTTGTCGGAACGCCGCACCGTCCCGCTGGACTGCGAAGCGGCCCCAAAACCATGCACCTCAGTGTTTCAGGTAAAACCGCGATGCCAGGATTTACGACTGCTTCGCCCGGGCGCGGATCGGCCGAACGGGAGCAAGCTCCCTCGCCACAAAAGCTCGCTCCTACAATTGAATCGATGTGCTGCTTGACGATTTACAGGTCGCCGTAACCCAGCGAACGCAAGGCGCGCTCGTCGTCAGACCAGCCACCTTTCACCTTGACCCACAGATTGAGCATGATCTTGGAGTCGAACAGCAGCTCCATGTCCTTGCGCGCTTCGGTGCCGATGCGCTTGATGCGCTCGCCCTTGTCGCCAATGATGATTTTCTTCTGACCGTCACGTTCAACGAGGATCAAAGCGTGAATGTGCAGGGTTTTGCCCTGCTGCTTGAACTCTTCGATTTCCACGGTGATCTGGTACGGCAGCTCGGCGCCCATCTGACGCATGATTTTTTCGCGTACCAGTTCAGCCGCAAGGAAGCGGCTGCTGCGGTCGGTGATCTGATCTTCCGGGAAGAAGTGATCGTTTTCCGGCAGGTGCTCGGCGATCACTCGCTCCAGCGTGTCAAGGTTGTGCCCGTGCTGGGCCGAGATCGGCATGATCTGCGCGTTCGGCAGCTGTTCCTGCAACCAGGTCAGGTGCGGCATCAGCTCGGATTTGTCTTCGATGCGGTCGGTCTTGTTCAGCGCCACGATCAGCGGACCGGTCACGTACTGAACGCGCTCGAGGACCATCTGGTCTTCGTCGGTCCACTTGGTACGGTCAACCACGAAGATCACCACGTCGACGTCTTTCAACGCCGCCGAAGCGGTCTTGTTCATGTAACGGTTCAGGGCCTTTTCGCCGCCCTTGTGCATACCCGGGGTGTCGACGTAGATCGCCTGAACGTCGCCTTCGGTCTTGATGCCCAGCATGTTGTGGCGGGTGGTCTGCGGCTTGCGTGAGGTGATCGCCAGTTTCTGACCCAGAATGTGGTTCAGCAGCGTGGACTTGCCCACGTTGGGACGGCCGACGATGGCAACATAGCCACAGCGAGTTGCGGTTGAATCAGTCATTGCCATTCTCCACACCCAGGGCAATCAGTGCTGCGGCGGCCGCTACCTGTTCGGCAATACGACGACTCACACCCTGACCTCGGCTTTTTTCATTCAGTAAGATGATTTCACATTCGACGAAGAACGTCCGGCAATGCGGCTCACCCTGGATATCCACCACTTCGTAACGCGGCAGCTCACAACCACGGGACTGCAGGAATTCCTGCAGGCGGGTTTTCGGATCTTTGTTGGTGTCGACCAGCGTCAGGCCTTCGAACTCTCCGGCCAGCCAGGCCAGCACGCGTTCGCGCGCCACCTCCATGCCGGCGTCCAGGTAGATCGCACCGATCAGCGCTTCGAGGGCATCGGCCAGAATCGACTCGCGACGGAAACCGCCGCTTTTCAATTCGCCGGAGCCCAGGCGCAGGTATTCACCCAGGTCGAAGCCACGAGCCAGTACGGCCAGGGTCTCACCTTTCACCAGGCGTGCGCGCAAACGCGACAACTGGCCTTCACGGGCCAGCGGGAAGCGATCGAACAGCGCCTCGCCGGCGACGAAATTGAGGATGGCATCGCCGAGGAATTCCAGGCGTTCGTTGTTGCGCCCGGCAAAACTGCGGTGAGTCAGGGCCAGGACCATCAGTTCCTGATCCTTGAAGGTGTAACCGAGCTGACGCTCGAGACGGCTTAAGGAGACGCTCACGGTTTACCCACGCTGAGTTCGTGGTTGGATTCCACCGCCAGGGCCTTGATGCGGCGCAGGCTTGGGACAATTAACGCTGTGTTCAAAAATAACGTCCTGAATATCGTTGTTTTCATGCTCCTGTCGCCGATTGTGCCGACTCCAGAAATGCATTCGGCGCTGTGTTCAACAGCGCCGTGTGTGATTACTTGATCAGACCAACCCGCGAGAAATTCGGCAGGTGACCGAGTTTGGGTTCCGGCCAGCTCATCCAGACTGCGAAGGCCTTGCCGACGATATTCTTGTCGGGAACCATGCCCAGCAGATCCTTGGGAATGCTCGGATCATCCCAGTAGCGACTGTCGTTCGAGTTGTCGCGGTTGTCGCCCATCATGAAGTAGTGCCCGGCCGGCACGGTCCACGAATGGTCCGGCGTTGCGCGGTAGCGGCTCATTTCCTTGCGGATCAGGTGCTCGGCGGCGCCAAGTTTTTCCTTGTAGAGCTCAGCGCTACCCAACGTGCCCGGCTCGGAGCCGACCAGTTGTTCGGCAATCGACTCACCATTGACGAACAGGCGCTTGTCGGCGGTGTAGCGAATCTGATCGCCCGGCAGGCCCACTACACGCTTGATGTAGTTGACGTTCGGGTCGCTCGGGTAGCGGAACACCATCACATCGCCGCGCTGCGGATCACCGACTTCGATGACTTTCTTGTCGATCACCGGCAAGCGGATCCCGTAAGAAAACTTGTTCACCAGAATGAAGTCACCGACATCCAGGGTTGGCTTCATTGAGCCGGAAGGAATCTGGAACGGTTCCACCAGGAACGAACGCAGCACCAGCACGATGAACAACACCGGGAAGAACGACTTGCCGTATTCGACCAGCAGCGGCTCTTTGTTCAGTTTCTCGATCACTACCATGTCAGCCTGGCTGACGCTCCCCTGATAGGAGTTGATGGCAGCCCGGCGCCGTGGCGCCAGGAACAGCAGATCGAGCAACGCCAACAGGCCGCAGACGAACACGGCGATGACCAGCAACAGCGGGAAATTTAGTGACATAGGACCTAACTATCCAACCTGAGCACGGCAAGGAAGGCTTCTTGTGGAATTTCCACGTTACCGACCTGCTTCATGCGTTTTTTACCGGCCTTTTGCTTTTCCAGCAGCTTTTTCTTACGGCTGACGTCACCACCGTAGCATTTGGCCAATACGTTCTTTCTGAGTGCCTTGACGGTTGTACGCGCCACAATCTGACCGCCAATGGCGGCCTGGATTGCCACGTCGAACATCTGCCGCGGAATCAGGTCTTTCATCTTCTCGGTCAACTGGCGACCTTTGTAGTGCGAGTTGTCACGGTGCACGATCAGCGCCAGAGCGTCGACCTTGTCGCCGTTGATCAGCACGTCCAGTTTCACCAGGCTGGCCGATTGGTAACGATCGAAATGGTAGTCCAGAGAAGCATAGCCGCGACTGGTGGATTTCAAACGATCAAAGAAGTCCAGCACCACTTCGTTCATCGGCAGGTCGTAGGTCACTTGTACCTGGGAGCCGAGGAACAGCATATCGACCTGTACGCCACGTTTTTCGATACACAGGGTAATGACGTTACCCAAGTGCTCTTGCGGCACAAGAATATTGGCGCGCACGATTGGCTCGCGCATGTCTTCGATGGCAGACAGGTCTGGCAGCTTGGACGGGTTATCGACGTAGATCGTCTCGCCGGTCTTGAGCAGCAGCTCGAAGATTACCGTCGGCGCCGTGGTAATCAGGTCCAGGTTGTATTCGCGCTCCAGGCGCTCCTGGATGATTTCCATGTGCAGCATGCCGAGGAAGCCGCAACGGAAGCCGAAACCCAGTGCGTCTGAGCTTTCCGGTGTGTATTGCAGCGACGAATCGTTGAGGGTGAGCTTTTGCAGCGCCTCGCGGAAGTCTTCGAAGTCGTCGGAGCTGACCGGGAACAGGCCGGCGTACACCTGCGGCTGAATGCGTTTGAAGCCTGGCAGCACATCGACGTCCGGCGTCGAGCTCAAGGTCAGGGTATCGCCCACTGGCGCACCGTGAATGTCCTTGATGCTGGCGATGATGAAGCCTACTTCACCGGCCTTCAGGTCGACGGTAGGGGTGTGCTTCGGGTTGAATACACCGACGCTGTCCACCAGGTGGATCTTGCCGGTGGACTTGACCAGAATCTTGTCGCCCTTCTTCACCCGACCGTGGCGCACACGAACCAGGGAAACAACGCCAAGGTAGTTGTCGAACCAGGAGTCGATGATCAACGCTTGCAACGGATCTTCGATGTTGCCGGTCGGCGCGGGAATGGTGTGAACCAGACGCTCGAGCACTTCATCGACGCCCAGGCCGGTCTTGGCACTGCACTCGACCGCGTCGGTGGCATCGATGCCGATGATTTTTTCGATTTCTTCCTTGACGCGCTCCGGATCGGCCTGTGGCAGGTCGATCTTGTTCAGCACCGGCATGACTTCCAGGCCCTGCTCGATCGCCGTGTAGCAGTTGGCAACCGACTGCGCCTCGACGCCCTGACCGGCATCGACCACCAGCAACGCCCCTTCACAAGCCGCCAGCGACCGGCTGACTTCATAGGTGAAGTCGACGTGGCCCGGGGTATCAATGAAGTTCAGCTGGTAGTTAATGCCATCGCGGGCTTTGTAATACAGGGTGACGCTGTGGGCCTTGATGGTGATCCCGCGTTCACGTTCCAGGTCCATGGAATCCAGCACCTGGGCTTCCATTTCGCGCTCGGCAAGGCCGCCGCACATCTGGATGAAGCGATCGGCCAGCGTCGACTTGCCATGGTCAATGTGGGCGATGATGGAGAAATTGCGGATATGACTCAAATCACTCACGGATCAACACTCAAAAAGGCTGCAGGCATAGCCCGCCGAAAAATAGCCGGGAATTGTACCTGATCCACGGCGCAAGCGTCACGTTTGCAGGTCAGACGGCGCCTACAAAAACGCCCCGGTCTTGCGACAGGGGCGTTTTTGGCGACTTTTGTAGGAGCCGGCTTGCTGGCGATGGGGACGCCGCGGTGGGTCTGGATGACCGCAGCGATGCCATCGCCAGCAAGCCGGCTCCTACAATCAACCGGCCCGGCGCAGCAACCAGACCCCGGCCAGGGCGCAGACACCGGCCGGCACCAGCACCGCAAACAGCGGCGAGAAGCCGAACACCAGGCTCGAAGGCCCGAGCAAATCCTGGACGATACGGAAGGTGAAGCCCACCAGTACACCAGTGAAGACCCGCTGACCGAGGGTCACCGAACGCAGCGGACCGAAGATGAAGGAAATCGCCATCAACACCAATGCAGCGGTCACCAGCGGCTGCAACACCTTTACCCAAAACGCCAGCCAGTAACGACCGTTGCTCAGGCCCTGGTCAGCCAGGTAGTGGATGTAATTCCACAGACCGCTAATCGACAACGACTCGGGCGCCATCACCACGGTACTCAGCAGTTGCGGGCTCAGGGCTATTTCCCAGCGCTCCACAGGGGCAGTCACCACTTCGGTACTTTTGTCATGGAACAGCGTGGTCGTGACATCTGTCAGTTGCCAGTGATCGGTATCGAATTCCGCACGTTTGGCGAAGCTCGAAGACAGCATGTGGCGTTGATCGTCAAAACGATAACGGGTCACGCCGTACAGCAGACCGTTGGGTTGCACGGAGTTGACGTGAATGAACTCATCACCCTGACGGTGCCACAAACCGTGCTTGGCGCTTTGCGCATCGCCACTGCCCTGGGCCAGCGAGCGGTTGGCTTGAGCGGTGATTTCCGTGGCCGGTGCGACGTACTCGCCAATTACCAGCCCTACCACCATCAGGATCAGCATCGGCTTCATCACGGCCCAGACGATCCGACCGATGGACACACCGGCGGCACGCATGATGGTCAGCTCGCTGTGACTGGCCAGACTGCCGAGGCCAATCAGGCAACCGATCAGCGCCGCCATCGGCAACATGTCGTACAGGCGGCGCGGCGCGGTCAGCAACACGTAACTCAGTACATCCATCAACGTGTAGGTATCGCTGACGTCGCTCATCTCATCGATGAAGGCGAACAGCGTTGCCAAGCCCAGAATGATCCCAAGCACCGCCAGGATCGCGATGAACACGCTGCTACCGATGTAGCGATCGAGCTTATCCACGGGCCACCTCCAGCGCGCTGCGGCGACTCGCCATCTTCAAGCTCAGCGACTCCCAATACAGCAAGCCAAGACCGATGGCCAGGAAGATTGCATGCACCCACCACAAGCCCAACACCGGCGGGATCTTGCCCTTTTCAAGGGCGCCGCGAGCGGCAATCAGGATGGTCAGGTAAGCCATATAAAGAAGAATCGCCGGCAGCAGCTTGAGGAAACGGCCCTGGCGCGGGTTGACCCGCGACAGCGGCACCGCCATCAGGGTCACGATGAAGACCAGCAACGGCAGGGACAGGCGCCATTGCAGTTCGGTACGCGAGCGGATGTCGTCGCTGCTCAGCAAGGAACTGGTGGTCATCGCATCGCGGTCGGTCACTTCGTCGCTGACGTCCGGCTTGGCCAGCAATACGCCGTACTCGTCGTACTTGATGGCGCGGTAGTCGGCCTGACCCGGATTACCGTCGTAGCGGTAGCCGTTGTCGAGGATCAGGTAACGGTTGCCATCGGGCCTGATTTCCTGATGGCCCTTCTCGGCTACCAGTACGGAAATCCCCCGATCCTTGTTGTCGGAACTGACATTCTTTTGCGAAATGAACACGCCGCCCAGATTGATGCGGTCATCCGACAGTTGCTCGGTGTAGGTCACCCGAGTGCCGTCGCGCAAGGCCTGGAAGCGACCCGGCTCGAGGGTGTCGAACTCGGTCAGTGCATCCTGCTTGTTCAACAGCAGCTGGAACTGGTTGGCACCTTGCGGTGCCAGGCTCAGGCTCAGCCACGCCACGATCAGGGCAACCAGGGTGGCCGGAAAAAGAGTCATGGCGAACAGACGCTGCTGGCTCATGCCAGTAGCAGACAACACGGTCATTTCGCTTTCGAGGTACAGACGACCGTAGGCCAGCAAGATCCCGAGAAACAGCCCCAAAGGCAGAATCAGCTGCAGGAAGCCCGGCAGGCGATAGCCCATGATCAGGAACAGCGAACCTGGATCCAGGAGCCCAGAGGCCGCCTGGGCGAGGTATTTGATGAAGCGTCCGCTCATGATGATGACCAGCAGCACGGCGCTGACGGCGCTCAAGGTCAACAGGACTTCGCGGGATAGATAACGGAAGACAATCAAACCAGACACTCCAGGGTTGTCAGGCTAAGCGGCCAAACAAACAAACGTATCAGCCGGCCCGCAGGGCAGGGCCGCCGAAAAAGATGGCGCATTATCCTGTGATTGAGTGCGCCTGTCACTGCGCATGCTCAAGCAAGCACCTGAACCGCTGAAGTTCGCATATCCGAGGGTTGTCAGGCGCAGGCAGCGAGGTTCAAACTGCGGCCTTTGTCGCTGGCAACACACCGGCGCCTTTCTACTTATAGGCAAGCCTCTGCGCGTCGCGCAGTTTGACCATTAATTCAGGGACCCGGACATGGAACTGGTTGTAAAAAGCGTTAGCCCGGAAACGTTGAAGACCGCCACGTTGGTAGTCTCCGTCCGCGAAGGCCGCAAGCTCGGCACCGTTGCCAAACAACTCGACGAACTGAGCGGCGGCGCTATCAGCGCAGTGCTCAAGCGCGGCGACCTGGCCGGCAAAGTCGGCCAAAACCTGTTGCTGCACAGCCTGCCCAACCTCAAGGCCGAACGCGTGCTGCTGGTGGGCGTGGGCAAGGATGAAGAACTGGGCGATCGCCCGTTCCGCAAAATCATCGCCGGCATCCTCAATACCCTGAAAGGCCTGGGCGGCAGCGATGCAGTGCTGGCCCTGGACGAAGTGGTGGTCAAGGGCCGTGACAGCTATGGCAAGACCCGCCTGCTGGCCGAAACACTGGTGGACGGCGAGTACATCTTCGAACAGTTCAAGAGCCAGAAAGCCGACCCGCGCTCCCTGAAGAAAGTCACTCTGGTGACCATCAAGGCGGCACAGGCTGAAGTCGAACGCGCCGTGGCCCACGCCACCGCGATCGCCAACGGCATGGCCTTCACCCGTGACCTGGGCAACCTGCCGCCGAACATCTGCCACCCGACATTCCTTGGTGAACAAGCCAAGAACCTGGGCAAAGAGTTCAAAAGCCTGAAGGTCGAAGTCCTCGATGAGAAGAAGATCAAGGACCTGGGCATGGGTTCGTTCTACGCCGTTGGCCAGGGCAGCGCCCAGCCACCGCGCCTGATCGTCATGCAATACAACGGCGGCAAGAAATCCGAGAAGCCGTACGCCCTCGTCGGCAAAGGCATCACCTTCGACACCGGCGGCATCAGCCTCAAGCCAGGCGCCGGCATGGATGAGATGAAGTACGACATGGGCGGCGCCGCCAGCGTGTTCGGCACCCTGCGTGCCGTGCTTGAGCTGAAACTGCCGATCAACCTGGTGTGCATCCTGGCCTGCGCCGAGAACATGCCGAGCGGCAACGCTTCGCGTCCGGGCGACATCGTCACCACCATGAGCGGCCAGACAGTTGAAATCCTCAATACCGACGCCGAAGGCCGTCTGGTGCTGTGCGATGCCCTGACCTACTCCGAACGCTTCAAGCCGCAAGCGGTGATCGACATCGCCACCCTGACCGGTGCTTGTGTCGTGGCACTGGGCGCCCACACCTCGGGCCTGCTGGGCAACAACGACGAACTGATCGGCCAGCTGCTGAGCGCCGGCCAAGCCGCCGACGACCGCGCCTGGCAACTGCCGCTGTTCGATGAGTATCAAGAGCAGCTGGACAGCCCGTTCGCCGACATCGCCAACATCGGCGGCCCGAAAGCCGGCACCATCACCGCCGCCTGCTTCCTGTCGCGCTTCACCAAGAACCTGAACTGGGCACACCTGGACATCGCCGGCACAGCCTGGACCAGCGGCGGCAAGGACAAGGGCGCCACTGGCCGTCCGGTTCCCCTGCTGACCCAATACCTGCTGGACCGCGCCAAAGCCTGAAACCGATGACTTGCAGCGGCGTCACTCTCGGGTGACGCCGCTTGCAACTCAGGAACCGCAATGACCAAAGTCGACTTCTATATCCTGCCCAGCGCCGATCCTTCGGCGCGGCTGGATTTCGCCTGCAAGCTCACCGAAAAAGCCTGGCGCATGGGCCACCGCATTTACCTGCATTGCAGCGATGCCGCCCAGCGTGATGCGCTCGATGCGCGGTTGTGGGCGTTCAAGGGCGAAAGCTTCGTGCCCCACGGCCCTGCCGAAAGCGAGCCGGACGGTTTGATTGTGTTGGGTCTTGGCGATGACTGCGGTCAGCATCAGGATCTGCTGGTCAATCTCGACCTGAAAGTCCCGGCCTTTGCCAGACAATTCGCCCGCGTGGCGGAAGTGGTGGTGGAAGACCCGGCGATTCGTGCGGCTGCGCGGGAGAGTTTTCGTTTCTACCGCGAACAGGGCTATCCTCTGCAAGATCACCGTTTACAGCGACTCTGAGCATTCCGATGGACACTCCAAAACCACCGCAAAAGTCCGTGCACCTGCTGGAAGACCTTGAGTCGATCCGCCAACTGCTCGGCGATGACAACCTGCAACCGCCGTTGCTGACCGACGCCGTCATTGAAGGCGACCAGGAACAGATTCCCATGCTGTTCGACACCGTCGGCCATGCGCCCCAGGTCGAACCGCCACCACCCGCCCCGGCCGCCCAGCCGGCCCCTGCCGCCAACAAGGGCCCCGATGCCCTGTTGCACCTGGATAGCGAGCTGCGCGCCGCCGCGCAATTGATCATGCAAGACGTGATCGACGACTTCGCCCCGCACATCGAAACCGAAATCAAACGCCGCCTTGATGCACGGATGGAACGGTTGCTTAGCCAGTACGAGTAACCTTGAGCCGAGCGGGCTTCTGTGGCGAGGGAGCTTGCTCCCGCTCGGCTGCGAAGCAGCCGCAAAACCCGAACACTCGGTGTACCTGATACACCTGACTTGATGGTCCGGGGCCGCTTCGCGCCCCAACGGGAGCAAGCTCCCTCGCCACGAGTCCCTTTCACAATTTGATCTGCGCCCTGTCCGCCCCTGCTCGCCCTACGCCCCGTGCCCCGCTATACTTCCCGGCTTTTCCTGAATAAATGCCAATAGGGTCCCGCCGCGCATGGATAAGACCTACCAGCCGCACGCCATTGAAACTTCCTGGTACAACACCTGGGAGTCCGAGAACTACTTCGCCCCTCAAGGCGAGGGCGAGTCCTACACCATCATGATCCCGCCGCCGAACGTCACCGGCAGCCTGCACATGGGTCACGGCTTCAACAACGCGATCATGGACGCCCTGATCCGTTTCCGCCGCATGCAGGGTCGCAACACCCTGTGGCAGCCAGGCACCGACCACGCCGGTATCGCCACGCAAATGCTGGTGGAGCGTCAACTCGAAGCTCAGGGCCAGAATCGTCACGATCTGGGCCGTGAGAAATTCCTCGAGAAAGTCTGGGAATGGAAGGATCAGTCCGGCGGCAACATCAGCCGTCAGATCCGCCGCCTCGGCTCGTCCGTGGATTGGAGCCGTGAGCGCTTCACCATGGACGACGGCCTCTCGGAGGCGGTGAAAGAAGCCTTCGTGCGCCTGCACGAGGACGGTCTGATCTATCGCGGCAAGCGTCTGGTCAACTGGGACACCAAGCTGCACACGGCGATTTCCGACCTTGAAGTGGAAAACCACGACGAGAAAGGTTTCCTGTGGAACCTGAAGTACCCGCTGGCCGATGGCGCCAAAACCGCTGAAGGCAACGACTACCTGATCGTCGCGACCACGCGTCCGGAAACCATGCTCGGCGACGCCGCCGTGGCCGTTAACCCGAACGATGAACGCTACAAAGCCCTGATCGGCAAATTTGTCGAGCTGCCGCTGGTTGGCCGCCGCATCCCGATCATCGCCGACGATTACTGCGACCCTGAATTCGGCACCGGCTGCGTGAAAATCACCCCGGCCCACGATTTCAACGACTACGAAGTCGGCAAGCGCCACAACCTGCCGCTGCTGAACATCTTCGACAAAAACGCCCATGTGCTGCCTGCGGCCCAGGTGTTCAATCTCGACGGCACACTGAACGAGAGCATCGACGGCAAGATCCCGGCCGAATACGCCGGCCTCGACCGCTTCGAAGCGCGCAAGCAGATCGTGGCAGCGTTCGAAGCCGCCGGCCTGCTGGTCAGCGTCGACGACCACGCCCTGAAAGTGCCTAAAGGCGACCGCTCCGGCACCATCATCGAGCCGTGGCTGACCGACCAGTGGTACGTGTCCACCAAGCCATTGGCCGAGCCGGCCATCGCCGCGGTTGAAGATGGCCGCATTCAGTTCGTGCCAAAGCAGTACGAAAACATGTACTTCTCGTGGATGCGCGATATCCAGGACTGGTGCATCAGCCGTCAGCTGTGGTGGGGCCACCGGATTCCGGCCTGGTACGACGAGTCGGGCAAGGTCTATGTCGGTCGCGACGAAGCCGAAGTGCGTGCCAAGCACAACCTCGGGCCGGACGTTGCGCTGCAACAAGACAACGACGTTCTGGATACCTGGTTCAGTTCGGGCCTGTGGACCTTCTCCACCCTCGGCTGGCCGGAACAGACCGAATTCCTTAAGAAATTCCACTCCACCGACGTGCTGGTGACCGGTTTCGACATCATTTTCTTCTGGGTTGCCCGGATGATCATGCTCACCATGCACTTGGTGAAAAATGAAGACGGCACGCCGCAGGTTCCATTCAAGACCGTGTATGTGCACGGTCTGGTACGTGATGGCCAGGGCCAGAAGATGTCCAAGTCCAAGGGTAACGTCCTGGACCCGCTGGACATCATTGACGGTATCGAACTGGAAGATCTGGTGCAGAAACGCACCTCCGGCATGATGCAGCCGAAACTGGCGAAGAAGATCGAGAAGCAGACCCGCGACGAGTTCGCCGACGGCATCGCCAGCTACGGCACCGACGCCCTGCGCTTCACGTTCTGCTCGCTGGCGTCCACCGGTCGCGACATCAAGTTCGACATGGGCCGCGTCGAAGGCTACCGCAACTTCTGCAACAAGATCTGGAACGCCGCGCGCTACGTACTGGACAAGGGTGAAGACTGCGGCCAGAACGGCGAAGCCTATGAGCTCTCGCTGGCGGATCGCTGGATCATCTCGCAGTTGCAACGCACTGAAGCCGAAGTGACCCGTCAGCTCGATCAGTTCCGTTTCGACCTGGCAGCACAAGCCTTGTACGAGTTCATCTGGAACCAGTATTGCGACTGGTACCTGGAACTGTCCAAGCCTGTGCTGTGGGACGAAAACGCGCCGGTCGAGCGTCAGCGCGGCACCCGTCGCACTCTGGTTCGAGTGCTGGAAGTCGCTTTGCGCCTGGCTCACCCGTTCATGCCATTCATCACCGAAGAAATCTGGCAGCGCGTCGCACCGCTCGCCGGTATTCAAGGCAAGACGATCATGCTGCAACCTTGGCCAGTGGCCGTTGAGGCACGCATCGACCAGGCTGCCGAAGACGATATCGAATGGCTCAAGGGTCTGATGCTCGGCACCCGTAACATCCGCGGTGAAATGAACATCGGTCCAGGCAAGCCGCTGAACCTGTTCCTGAAAAACGTCAGCGCCGAAGATCAGCGTCGACTCACCGAGAACGAAGCCCTGCTGAAGAAGCTGGCGCGCCTGGAATCGATCACTGTTCTGAAGGCTGGCGAAGAAGCACCACTGTCCGCCACCGCACTGGTTGGCGAGATGGAAGTGCTGGTGCCGATGGCCGGCCTGATCGACAAGGACGCCGAACTGGCGCGCCTGGACAAGGAAATCCTGCGTTTGCAGGGCGAAGTTCAGCGCGTCGGCGGCAAGCTGTCCAACGCCGGTTTCGTCGACAAGGCTCCGGCCGAAGTCATCGAGAAGGAACGCGCCAAACTGGCTGAAGCTGAACAGGCTTTGGGCAAGCTGGCCGAGCAACATGCGCGGATTGCCAGTTTGTAACGGCACATCGCAATGAAACAGGGAGGCCCCAGCGGCCTCCCTTTTTTATGCCCGCTACATTCTCCCAAACACCCGCTGCCACACGGACATGCGGCGATCTTCACAATTGGGTGACCAGCAGCTGGATGTGGGACAATACCCGCCACTTTTAGCCATACCCGAATCGACCTCGCCCATGACCGCCCCCAGCACACCCAAACCTGCGCGCAAAAAGCCTAAACCCGCGACCCCGGCCAAAGCCGTGGAGCCACGCGAGAAGGCCAGCCTGCACCCGCGCAATCGCCATCAGGGTCGTTACGACTTCCCGGCGCTGATCAAGAGCACGCCGGAACTGGCGAAGTTCGTGATCATCAATCCGTACGGCAAGGAGAGCATCGACTTCGCCAGCCCGGACGCGGTGCGAGTGTTCAACCGGGCGCTGCTCAAGGCGTTCTATGGCATCGCCCATTGGGACATCCCGGCCGACTACCTGTGCCCGCCGGTTCCGGGCCGTGCCGACTACGTGCACTTCCTGGCCGACCTGCTGGCCAGCGTCAACGACGGCGAGATCCCTCGCGGCGCGCCGGTCAAGGTGCTCGATATCGGCATGGGCGCCAACTGCGTCTATCCGCTGATCGGCTACAGCGACTACCGTTGGCACTTCCTCGGCTCGGAAATCGACCCGATAGCCGTAGCCTCAGCCAAAGCCATCGTGCAGTCCAACGGGCTGAACAAAGCCATCCAGCTTCGCCAGCAAACTAATCCCAAGCACATTCTGTTGGGCTTGCTCGAACCCGGCGAACGCTTTGACCTGACGATGTGCAACCCGCCGTTCCACGCCTCGATGGACGAGGCGACCAAGGGTAGCGTGCGTAAATGGCGCGCGCTGGGCCGCGCCGACCCAAAACGCAAACTGCCGGTGCTGAACTTTGGCGGGCAATCGGCCGAACTGTGGTGTGAAGGTGGCGAGGCACGGTTTGTGACGCAACTAATCGCCGAGAGCGCGCACTTTCAACACAAAGTGCTTTGGTTCAGCACCCTGGTCTCGAAAGCCTCGAACCTGCCGGCGATCCAGACGGCGCTGAAAAAGGCCGGCGTATTGGAAAGCCAGGTCGTGGAAATGTCCCAAGGGCAGAAGCAAAGTCGCTTCGTCGCCTGGACCTTCCAGACCAAATCCGAGCAACAGGTCTGGCGCGAGCGCTGGGCCCGCAAAAGCTGAGTAACAACCGAGACAGCGATTGAGCCTGATCAATCGCTGAATCGCAGACACAAAAAAACCGTGCCCGGATTGCTCCGGAGCACGGTTTTTTTAACAAGTCTTACTTGTTGACAGCGTCGGTCAGGCCTTTGGCCACAACCAGCTTGATCACTTTCTTGGCAGCGATTTCGATGGCAGCGCCAGTCGAAGGGTTGCGGCCGGTACGGGCAGGACGCTCAGTCACTTTCAGCTTGCCGATACCTGGCAGAGTGATTTCGCCGCCGTTTTCCAGCTGATCGGCAACGATTTGGCCCAGTTGGTCCAGAGCGTTACGCGCGGTGGTTTTTGGCGCGTCGATAGCTTCAGCGATGTCGGCGATCAGTTGGTCTTTAGTAAGAGCCATTGTAGTGTTCCTTCCCTATCAAATTCATATGGATTGCAGAGTGCAGTGTCAGCCATCGAGCCCGATCTTCTGGATCTGGCACCCTCGGCCATAACCACGACGAGTCGGGGTTATAGATACCGAAATCAGGGTTTGGTTCGACCTGACAAATGCTGAATGCACGCTTAACGCAGTGACTTCGCGTAAGACCGGGCAAAACTAGCACAGAGACGGGGAAATATCCGCCTCTAGCTACCCATTTGGTCAGCTTTATTGCTCTAAATCGGGAAAAAATCACATCAGGGTCGCCGGAGAGCTTCGAATTGCCCTTCGGACCACGCCAAAACCAGTGGTTGCGGTACACTGGGCGCTTTTTCGGGGGAGCACGCCCTCCTCTCTCCAATCAGCCGAGAAGCCCATGCCGATCCGTCATTGCATCGTCCACCTGATCGACAAAAAACCCGACGGCACACCCGCAGTTCTTCACGCCCGCGACTCTGAACTGGCTGAGTCCGCGGCCATCGAGAACATGCTCGCCGACTTGAACGAAAGCTATAACGCCAAACAGGGCAAAGCCTGGGGGCTGTTCCATCCGGAGTCCGGCGCGTTTCCATTCAGCGGCTGGCTGAAGGAATACCTCGACGGTGGTCGTGATTTCACGGCCTTCAGCCGGGTGGCGGTCGAACATCTGCAAAAGCTGATGGAAGAATCCAACCTCTCGGTCGGTGGCCATGTGCTGTTTGCGCATTACCAGCAAGGCATGACCGATTACCTGGCCATCGCCCTGCTGCACCACAGCGAAGGCGTGGCGGTGACCGATCAGCTGGACGTGACCCCTTCGCGACATCTGGACCTTGGCCAGTTGCACCTGGCGGCGCGGATAAACGTCTCCGAGTGGCAGAACAACAAGCAGTCCAAGCAGTACATCTCGTTCATCAAAGGCAAGAACGGCAAAAAGGTTTCGGAGTACTTCCGCGACTTCATCGGCTGCCAGGAAGGCGTCGACGGCCCCGGTGAAACCCGCACTCTGCTCAAGGCGTTCAGTGACTTCGTCGAAAGCGAAGACCTGCCGGAAGAGTCCGCGCGTGAGAAGACCAAGACCCTGGTGGATTACGCCAGCAGCCAGGCCAAAATGGGCGAGCCCATGGGCCTGGAAGAGTTGTCCGGACTGATCGACGAAGATCGCCCGAAAGCCTTCTACGATCACATCCGCAACAAGGACTACGGCCTGTCCCCGGAGATCCCGGCGGACAAGCGCACCCTGAACCAGTTCCGCCGCTTCACCGGCCGCGCCGAAGGCCTGTCGATCAGTTTCGAAGCGCACCTGTTGGGTTCGAAGATCGAATACGACGAGGAGGCCGGCACGCTGATCATCAAAGGCCTGCCGACCCAACTGACCGACCAGCTCAAGCGACGCAACTGATGCTCGGCGGCGTGTTGAAAAAATTCCTGCTGATCCTGCTGGTGGTCGTGGTTTACCAGAACTGGGGCAAGATCGAACGGGTACTTCACCCCTCGCAGGTGGTGTCCGAGCAGACCCAGGCCAAGGCCAACGTCGTGCTCTACGCCACTGACTGGTGCGGCTACTGCAAGCTGACCCGGCGCTTCCTCGATCAGAAAGGTATTCCGTACAAGGAATTCGATATCGAGAAGGATGCCGTGGCGCGCAAAGCCTATGAGGCACTCGGCGGACGCGGGATTCCGATCATCGATGTGAATGGAACGTTGATTCGCGGGTATGACCCGGACCAGGTGCTTGCGGCGCTGAAATAACCATCAGCTTCAAACAATCCTGTGGCGAGGGGGCTTGCCCCCGTTCGGCTGCGCAGCAGTCGCAATTTCCCGTGGATACGGTTTTCTCATCGAAATGCTGGGGCCGCTTCGCGACCCAACGGGGGCAAGCCCCCTCGCCACAGGTGCGTACGTCAGCAAGCCTCTATGCGAAACCCGAACCGCGGAAAGTGCACATGCACCACACCGGCCCGCTCGTCTTCACGGCGCACAATCAACTCTTCGCTGCCGGCAAACATCAACTCACCCGCCACCGGATCAACCCCGTAATCGGTCGCTGCAATCACCACCTGCTGGCCAACCTCGAACCCGTTCGGCTCATCGAACTGCTCATCCGGCAACGGGGCCGGTGTGGCATTGCGGGCAATCTCTAGCGCTTGCTCGGCCGTCATCTCGCTGAATGCGCCATGACCAAAACCCATCACGCGGCCAAACCACGCCGAAACGGCCGGATAAGCATCCACTAACGGTGACGTCACGTGCGTCGCCTTGAGGAACCACAGCGAGTGAGCCAGGGCAAAGTCGGCAATCGACGGTTCGCCGAACAGGAAGTCCCCCTGCTCGCGTTGAAGCTGCTGCTCCAGACGCGCCATGATCGTTGGCCACTGATGCTTTGCCTGCTCGGCCGACAACCGAGTGGCACTGCCACCGCTGAACAAGCCGGAGCGATCGGCCAGAAATGCCTTGATCGCTTCCGGCGACAATTTGCCGAAGCGCACCGCTACCGATTCTGGCTGGAACACCAGGCTGACTGCATGCTGGAACACCACCGAATCGGCCCATGCCGCGAAGGTCGCCGTGACCATTTCCTGGCCTTCCGGGAAAAACGCCGGCGACGCTTTTTCCTGCTCCAGACGACGAGCGATCAACGCGGTGTCGCAATAGACATCAGCACCGATCTGCAACACCGGCGTCTTGCGGTAGCCGCCGGTCAGGGCCGTCAGGTCGGGTTTTGGCATCACCGGCGAGATCATCACAGAGCGCCAGGACAACCCCTTGAAACCCAGCAGCAAGCGGGCCTTTTCGGCGAAAGGGGACGTCGGGTAATGATGCAGAATCAACTCGGACATGCTCGGCTCCGCCGCTCGGATAAGGAGCCCGCAGCTTAGCGCGCAATCGGCGGGCAGCCTACCCATCTGCCTGATGGGCACTTATCAGTCAGATTGATAAGCCCGCAGCCGCACTCGCCACCAGACATTCCTTGGCGCTTTTCTTGAGTTTCTTGATCAAACGCTCCTGGCGCAGCGCTTCGCCTTTATCGCGGCAGCGCTCGGTATAAACCAGCGCCACGGCCGGGCTCGACAGGAAGAAGCGCGCGCCCTTGCCACTCTGATGGGTGGCGAAGCGACGTACGGGATCGTCGCTGATCCCGCAGTAGAGCGAACCATTGGCCGCGCGAACGAGGTAGACGAACCAGGGTTTGCTGACAGGCACCGACGGTTCGGCGGCAATGACGGAAGATTCGCTCGAGGTGCTCACGTGACGATCAAGGCTTGAAAGAAAACAAGCCGCGATCTTATCAGCGACTGGCCTGGAATGCCTTCAGGCCCTTCAAGGCCTGAGCACGCACGGCGTTTCTCACCACCGGCGTCCAGCCCAGCAACAGCCCTTTGAAACCCAGCGCCTGACGCGACCAGCGCCACAGATCAAAACTGTCGTGGTGCTCGCAGATCTTGCCGTCGCGAAACACGAAACGCGCCTGAATGTCGTTGACCACGATATTGCCGGTCTGGCTGAACAGGTACGTCGCCACCCAATGGGCGCCGCCAGTGCGCTCATCGCTGCGCACGTTATCGAAGGTCAGGGAGAAGTCCTTGGCGCGGGTAGTGAGCATGCGCCACATATCGCCGGCATCGCGCCCGCGCAGCTCGCCGAACGCCGGATCACTGAACACCACGTCGTCGGTATAGCAGGCGCTCATGGCCTCGGCATCCAGCCGCTGGAAGGCTTGATAGAACCGGGTGATCAAGGCGTCGTGGGCGTCACTCATGGGCAGGCTCCGAAAAATAGGCAGATTGCCAGCACGATAATCTGCAAACGGACGAAACACCATCAGCATTCGCCCCCCGAATACCGACAGTGTGTGCGAATCAGATCTTTTCGCTTTCGACCTGCACATACAGCGAACGCCCTGCGCCGAGGCCGGCGATGATCGCGCCGAGACCGATGACACCGAAGATCCAGCCCAGCGCGGTCCAGCCGCCAGTCCAGTCATGCACCACACCGACTGCGAACGGCCCCATGGATGCCAGGGTGTAGCCGAAGCCCTGTGCCATGCTCGACAGATTGGCCGCGACATGAGCATCCCGCGATCGCAACACGATCAGGGTCAATGCCAGGCTGAACGTAGCGCCCTGCCCCAGTCCCAGCAGGATTGCCCAGCCCCACAGACCGTCGATCGGCGCATACAGGCAACCGAACAAGCCGCCGAGGGTCATTGCCATGACGATCACGATCGCCAGTCGCTGATCCTTGCCACGGGTCGCCAGCCACGGTGCCGCCAACGAGCTGATCAACTGGACAATCACCGACCCCGACAGCACCAGACCGGCCTGGGTTGGCGTCAGACCGCGACCGATCAGAATCGACGGCAGCCAACCGAATACGATGTAGGCCAAAGACGATTGCAGGCCCATGTACAAGGTCACTTGCCAGGCCAGCGGATCGCGCAACAGGCCTCGGACCCGATAGGCAACGTTATGTGCGCCGTGTTTCTGACCGACTTGCGGCAGCCAGAACATCGCCGCGACCAAGGCCGGAACCACCCAGAAGCCAAGGCCCAGCGCCCAACTCTTGTCGAAATGTTCGCTCAACGGCACGGTCGCGCCAGCCGCCATGGCCGCGCCCAGGCACAGGGCCATGGTGTAGACGCCGGTCATGGTGCCGGCTTGTTTCGGGAAGTCGCGCTTGACGATACCGGGCAGCAGCACGCCGATCACCCCGATGCTGGCGCCGGCCAGCACGCTGCCGGCGAAAAGGCCGATCTCGCCGAACGAGCTGCGCAGAATAATCCCGCCGGCCAACATCAGGAGAATCCCCAGCACCACCCGCTCGGCACCAAAACGTCGCGCAAGCACCGGCGCCAATGGCGCGAACAGACCAAGGCAAAGCACCGGCAAGGTGGTCAGCAAACCGGCCTGGGCAGCCGATAGCCCCAGTGTTTTCGAGACCTCGCTGAGCATCGGCGCCATGCTCGACAGCGCCGGACGCAAGTTCAGCGCCACCAGAATCAGCCCCAGCAGCAACAGCCACGGGCGCCGCAGGAGCGGGTGACTTCGCTGAACCTCTGCATCATCGGCCTCGGCATCGATCAACAGCTCTTCGAGCTCCGCCGTCCGCTTGAGCTCGGTGATGCGGCTGTGGCTCGCCTGCTGACTGGACATCGGATTCTCGGTTTCAAGGTTCATTGATCAATTGCCTCATCAGGGCTTTGGCCCGTTCCGGGTCGCGTTGTTCGACGGCATCGAGCAGCTCGATATGCAGGTCGAACACCGCTTGGCGTCGGGGGGTGACGTTCAGGGTCTGACGCAACTGCGCGCCCACGACGCTGGAAAAGTAGCGATACAGCTCGCTGAGGGTCGGGTTGTGCGCCGCGTCCACCAGACGACGGTGAAACACCAGGTCACAGGCGATGTAGGTGTCGAGATCGCCGTGGTAGTGACTGCCGCTGACGCCCAGCGCCTCGCGCAACGCCACCAGGTCTTCATCGGTGCGGCGTAATGCAGCCAGACCGATGGCTTCGACTTCCAGAATGTGCCGGGTTTCCCGAGCCTGTTCCTGAGAGCAGCGGGACAGCGCCTTCATCGTATCCAATGGATCGACTACCGCCCGCAGGTAGCTGCCGTCGCCCTGGCGGATCTCGATCAACCCGGAAAACGCCAACACGCGCATGGCTTCGCGCACGGTGTTGCGGCTGATGCCCAGCTCAGCCGCCAATTCCGGCTCGGTGGGCAAACGCTGGCCGACCGTCCAGACACCTTGATTAATGCGCAGGCGCAGCTGGTCCAGGGCCTGATCGACCAAGGACCGTTTAATTAATGGAGAAATATCTGACATAGAATTCGCCCTTTCATCCAATCATAGGATGAATTTTCTGACATGTTAGTCAGCTTCGTCCGACAAGGCAACGGGCTCACGCAAACCCTGTAGGAGCCGGCTTGCTGGCGATGGCGATCGTACCGACACATTCAGAACTGAACTTTGGCAATGCCCCTCACTATTGCGTACTAGCCTTCTGTTTCTCTCAAAACACAGGAGGGCAATGGAATGCCCGATCTTCCCCATGCCAATCGCTTACGCGCCGGACGTTATTCCCAAACCGGCCAAATCTACCTGCTGACAGCTGTCACCTGGAATCGCACCCCGTTTTTTACTGACTGGCGGGCAGGACGTCTGGTGGTAGACCACTTTCGTCAGGCGCAGAAAGAAGAATGGGTCGATTCCCTCGCCTGGGTGGTGATGCCCGACCATTTTCATTGGCTGGTCGAACTGAAGAACAACTCGTTGTCGGCGTTGGTGCTGGCAACCAAATCGCGCAGCGCGCGGGCGGTAAACGCGCGACTGGAGCGCAGGGATGGTATGGCAGAGAGGTTTCCATGATCGCGCGATTCGCCGTGAAGCGGATCTGCAAGCGGTCGCCCGATACATCGTTGCCAATCCATTGCGTGCGGGGCTTGTCACACGTGTGCACGATTACCCATTGTGGGATGCCAAATGGCTATAGCCGGGATACTCGGTGGCGTCTGGTATGCCGCCATCGCCAGCAAGCCGGCTCCTACAGGGTTCGCGGTCAGCAGGTGGAGCGTTTCATTGGAGCAAAAAAAACCCGGAACAGAGTCCGGGTTTATTTCACTGCCAAGCGTCTATCAATGCAGGATCTGGCTCAGGAACAACTTCGTCCGCTCGTTCTGCGGGTTGTCGAAGAAGTCGTTCGGCGCGGCCTGCTCGACGATTTCACCCTTGTCCATGAAGATCACGCGGTTGGCCACGGTACGGGCGAAGCCCATTTCGTGGGTCACGCAGAGCATGGTCATGCCGTCCTCGGCCAGGCCGATCATGGTGTCCAGAACCTCTTTCACCATCTCCGGGTCGAGTGCCGACGTCGGTTCGTCGAACAGCATGATTTTCGGTTTCATGCACAGGGCACGGGCAATCGCCACACGCTGTTGCTGACCACCGGACAGTTGCCCCGGGTATTTATGCGCCTGCTCTGGAATGCGTACGCGTTCCAGGTAATGCATGGCGATTTCTTCGGCCTTGCGCTTGGGCATCTTGCGTACCCACATCGGCGCCAGGGTGCAGTTCTGCAGAATGGTCAGGTGCGGGAACAGGTTGAAGTGCTGGAACACCATGCCGACTTCACGGCGGATCGCTTCGATCTGCTTGAGGTCGTTGGTCAGTTCCACGCCATCGACCACGATACGGCCCTGCTGGTGTTCTTCCAGGCGATTGAGGCAACGGATGGTGGTGGATTTGCCGGAACCCGACGGGCCGCACAGCACGATACGCTCGCCCTGCTTGACGTTCAGGTTGATGTCTTTCAACACGTGGAACTGGCCGTACCACTTGTTTACGCCCTGCATCTGAATAATGCCTTGAGGACTCACAGGCTGTTTGATCGCTTCACTCATAAACTACGCTCCTAACGCTTGTGGCCAGTGTCCAGCTTGCGTTCCAAATGCATGGAATAGCGGGACATACCAAAACAGAAAATCCAGAACACCAGGGCCGCGAACACATAGCCTTCAGTGGCCATGCCCAACCATTTCGGGTCGGCGGCGGCTTGCTTGACGCTGTTGAGCAAGTCGAACAGGCCGATGATGATCACCAGGCTCGTGTCCTTGAACAGCGCAATGAAGGTGTTGACGATGCCAGGGATTACCAGCTTCAGGGCTTGCGGCAAAATCACCAGGCCCATGCTGCGCCAGTAACCGAGGCCCATCGCCGCAGCCGCTTCGTACTGACCTTTAGGGATCGCTTGCAGACCGCCACGCACCACCTCGGCGATGTAGGCCGACTGGAACAGGATCACGCCGATCAACGCCCGCAGCAATTTGTCGAAGTTCATGCCTTCGGGCAGGAACAACGGCAACATCACCGACGACATGAACAGCACCGTGATCAACGGCACACCGCGCCAGAACTCGATGAAGGTCACGCAGACCACCCGAATCGCCGGCATGTTCGAACGACGGCCCAGGGCCAGCACGATACCCAGCGGCAGTGCGCCGACGATACCAACGGTAGCGATCACCAGGGTCAGCATCAGGCCGCCCCACTGGCTGGTCGCCACCTGGCTCAGACCGAATACACCACCGTGCAGCAGGAGGTAGGCAATGATCGGATAGAGCACCAGAAAGCTCAGGCCGTAGATTGCCTTGTGCGGAACACGTGCGATGAACAACGGCGCCACGCCGATGACTGCCAGCCACACGGTCAGGTCCACGCGCCAGCGCAAGTCCACCGGGTAGTAGCCATACATGAACTGGCCGAAGCGCTGCTCGATGAACACCCAGCAAGCGCCGGCCTTGGTGCAATCGGCACGGGTGGTGCCGACCCAATTGGCGTCGAGAATCGCCCAGCTCACGAGAGGCGGAACTATCAGGTAAATCAGATAGAACGCGAACAACGTCAGCAGGGTGTTGATCCAGCTGGAAAACATGTGCGCCCGCATCCACGCCACGACACCGATGCTGCTGCTCGGTGGAGGCATGTCGGGTTTGAAAGTATGAGTCGTCATGCGCTCTTCCTTACCGCTCGATCAGCGCAATGCGCTTGTTGTACCAGTTCATCAGCAGGGAAATGCTGATACTGATCGCCAGGTACACGCTCATGGTGATGGCAATGACTTCGATCGCCTGTCCGGTCTGGTTCAGCACCGTACCGGCAAACAACGACACCATCTCCGGATAACCGATACCGGCCGCCAGCGAGGAGTTTTTCGCCAGGTTCAGGTATTGGCTGGTCAGCGGCGGAATGATCACACGCAGGGCTTGCGGGATGATCACCTTGCGCAGGGTCGGACCGTTGCGCAGCCCCAGCGAGTGAGCCGCTTCGGTCTGGCCGTGGCTGACCGACTTGATGCCCGAACGCACGATTTCGGCGATGAACGCCGCGGTGTACACCGTCAGGGCCAGGGTCAGTGCCAGCAGTTCAGGGATCAGCACCCAGCCGCCTACAAAGTTGAAACCTTGCAGCTGTGGCATTTCCCAATGCAGCGGCGCGCCGAAGATCAATGCGCACAACGCAGGGATCACCAGGAACATCGCCAGGCCTACCCAGAATTTGTGGAACGGTACGCCGGTCTCTTCGAAACGCTTGTTGGCCCAGCGGCACATCAGCACGATCGCGACAATGGCCACGACGATGCTCGCCACAAACGGCCAGAAACCGTTCGCTATCAACGCTGCCGGCATGTTCAGGCCGCGGCTGCTGACGAAGAAGGTGTCGCCGAAGTTATGGCTATTGCGCGGCCCTGGCATGGTGAGAAACACCGCGAAGTACCAGAACAGGATTTGCAGCAGCGGCGGAATGTTACGGAAGACCTCGACATAAACCGTCGCCATCTTGGCAATGATCCAGTTCTTCGAGAGTCGTGCCACACCGACGATGAAACCGAGGATCGTCGCCAGGATCACGCCGATGAACGTCACCAGCAAGGTGTTGAGCAGACCGATGACAAACACCCGGGCATAACTGTCCGATTCGGTGTAGTCGATCAGGTGCTGAGCGATGCCGAAACCGGCGCTGCGCTCAAGAAAGCTAAAACCGGAGGTAATGCCCCGGTGTTGCAGGTTGGTTTGAGTGTTGTCGAACAGGTACCAACCCATCCCGACCACGGCGAGAACCGTAATAATCTGAAACAGCCACGCACGCACTCGCGGATCGCTGAGGCTGAACCTCTGCTTTGGTGCGCCGATTGAATTTTGCATGAAGTGCCCCGGAAATAATGGAACAGAACATCACCCGGTGGTTGGCCCACCGGGCGATAGAACCATCAGCGCACTGGTGGTGCGTATTGAATGCCGCCGTTGGTCCACAGGGCGTTCAAGCCACGATCGATTTCCAGCGGAGTGCCCTTGCCGAGGTTTCTCTCGAAGACTTCGCCGTAGTTACCGACCTGCTTGACGATTTTCACCACCCAGTCTTTCGGCAGCTTCAGATCCTTGCCGTACTCACCGTCGGCGCCCAGCAGACGAGCAACGTCCGGGTTCTTGGTCGACTTGGCTTCTGCCTCGACGTTCTTCGAAGAGATACCGGCTTCTTCGGCGTTGAGCATCGCGTAGCCAACCCAACGAACGATTGCCAGCCACTCATCGTCGCCGTTACGCACGACCGGCCCCAAAGGCTCTTTGGAGATGGTTTCAGGCAGAACGATGTAATCTTTCGGCGAGGCCAGTTTGCTGCGCTGTGCATACAACTGGGACTTGTCGGAGGTCAGCACGTCGCAACGACCGGATTCCAGCGACTTGGCGCTTTCATCGGAAGTGTCGAAGGTGATCGGGGTGTACTTCAGGCCGTTGGCGCGGAAGTAGTCGGACACGTTCAGCTCGGTGGTGGTACCGGCTTGAATACAGATGGTCGCGCCATCCAGTTCCTTGGCACTTTTCACGCCCAGCTTGCTGTTGGCCAGGAAGCCTACGCCGTCGTAATAGGTGATGAAGCCAGGAAACTTCAGGCCCATGCCCGCGTCACGGGAACTGGTCATGGTGGAGTTGCGCGACAGCATGTCGATTTCGCCGGATTGCAGAGCAGTGAAACGCTCCTTGGCATTCAACTGGCTGAATTTGACCTTGGTCGCATCACCAAACACTGCAGCAGCTACAGCGCGGCAGAAGTCAGCATCGATGCCAACGATCTTGCCGGTAGAGTCCGGAACCGAGAAACCCGGCAAACCGTCACTCACACCGCACTGTACAAAACCTTTCTTCTGCACTGCATCCAGGGTTGCACCCGCCTGAGCGAACCCACTGACACCGAGCACTGCAGCTGCAGTCACGACGGCCAGGGTGGATTTCAACATCTTCATTCAAACCTCCAGTTTTGCTCTTGTTGTGTCGGAGCTTGAGCCCTGTCGCACCCTTTTGAGGCGTTGCTGACCCTTGTTGGCTTTTTTTAGGGTCAACCGACGTAAGGACCGTCGCTATGAGTCTAGTAGGAGAAAATCCACATCATGGATAACTCACTTCTCACCAATCGGCCGAACGGGCTGTAGCCCTTTCACGTTCGCGAAGCCCGTAGCGGCCACTGGCGAACATCCATCACCGGATTCTTTGCTATCCCACGACTAGCCATACACTGATAGTGTTACCGCCAGGCACGAGATTGGTTGCACAGGGTTCCCCATAGCAAAGCCCGTACCAGACCGCTCGCTAAAGCGTTTCAGCGACAGGTCAATAGCAAAACTTTCAACCTTGCGACATCTTCTTAACTGATCAACCCATCGCGCACTCCAACCTTGCACTTAATGAGCGCGCATGCACAACAATGGAGCAGACATGACCGAGCCCCTGATTCTTCAACCCGTCAAGCCCGCAGACGCCTGCGTAATCTGGCTGCATGGGCTGGGTGCCGACCGCTACGATTTTTTGCCGGTAGCTGAAGCGCTACAGGAAAACCTGCTCACTACCCGTTTCGTTTTGCCCCAGGCCCCGACGCGCGCTGTCACCATTAATGGTGGCTACGAGATGCCAAGCTGGTACGACATATTGGCCATGAGCCCGGCACGCGCCATCAGCCGCGAGCAGTTGGAGGAGTCCGCGCAACGGGTCGTGAATTTGATTGAAGTGCAGAAGGCCGGCGGAATAGACGCCTCGCGGATCTTTCTCGCCGGTTTTTCCCAGGGCGGCGCCGTGGTTTTGCACACAGCCTTCCTGAAATGGCAGGGACCGTTGGGCGGTGTACTTGCGCTCTCGACTTATGCGCCGACATTCAGCGATGAACTGGAGCTTTCCGCCAGCCAGCAGCGCATTCCCGTGTTGTCGTTGCATGGTCAGTATGATGACGTCGTGCAAAACTCCATGGGCCGGACCGCCTACGAGTATTTAAAGCAGCATGGTGTCACCGTGACATGGCAGGAATACCCAATGGGCCACGAAGTGTTACCCGAAGAAATTCGCGACATCGGCGTCTGGCTCGCCGAGCGTTTGCGCTAAAAGCTACCCTTTGATCCATCGCACTACGCCGCGCCCGATTCTTGCATTACACTGGCCGGCGTACATTCCTTAACCAATTGATGAGATGACCGTGCTCAAAGCACTCAAGAAAATGTTCGGTAAAAGCGAGGCTGAGCAGCTCGCGCCAGGCTCCAGCGCTCCTTCTCATACCCCCAGCCACCGTACCGACGGTAATCAGCCTGGCCGGACCGCAACCGTAGCGGCACCGAAACACGAGCCGGTGACCACACCGACCGCCCCCTCTGCTCCGGCCATTGCCTCTGAACAGCCGCGCAGCGAAGCCCCGAAACCGGCAAAACCACGCCGCGAACCGAAGCCAAAGGCGCCGGTCATCCCCTGGAAACTCGAAGACTTCGTCGTCGAACCCCAGGAAGGCAAAACCCGCTTCCACGATTTCAAACTCGCCCCCGAGCTGATGCACGCCATTCAGGACCTGGGCTTTCCTTATTGCACGCCGATCCAGGCGCAGGTGCTTGGCTTCACCCTCGCGGGCAAAGACGCCATCGGTCGTGCCCAGACCGGTACCGGCAAAACCGCCGCGTTCCTGATTTCGATCATCACGCAGCTGCTGCAAACCCCGCCGCCCAAAGAACGCTACATGGGTGAACCGCGAGCACTGATCATCGCCCCGACCCGGGAACTGGTAGTGCAAATCGCCAAGGACGCGGCCGACCTGACCAAGTACACCGGCCTCAACGTCATGACGTTTGTCGGCGGCATGGACTTCGACAAGCAGCTCAAGCACCTCGAAGCCCGTCACTGCGACATCCTCGTGGCCACTCCGGGCCGCTTGCTCGACTTCAACCAGCGCGGCGACGTGCACCTGGACATGGTCGAAGTCATGGTGCTGGACGAAGCCGACCGGATGCTCGACATGGGTTTCATCCCGCAGGTGCGTCAGATCATTCGCCAGACTCCACCGAAGAACGAACGTCAGACTCTGCTGTTCTCCGCGACCTTCACCGACGACGTGATGAACCTGGCCAAGCAATGGACCACCGACCCGTCGATCGTCGAGATCGAAGCGCAGAACGTGGCCAGCGAAAACGTCGAGCAACACATCTACGCGGTGGCCGGCGCCGACAAGTACAAACTGCTCTATAACCTGGTCAACGATAACGGCTGGGAACGGGTGATGGTCTTCGCCAACCGCAAGGACGAAGTGCGGCGCATCGAAGAACGCCTGGTGCGCGATGGCGTCAACGCCGCGCAACTGTCCGGCGATGTGCCGCAGCACAAGCGCATCAAGACCCTGGAAGGTTTCCGCGAAGGCAAGATCCGGGTTTTGGTCGCCACCGATGTGGCCGGTCGCGGCATTCACATCGACGGCATCAGCCACGTGATCAACTTCACCCTGCCGGAAGTCCCGGACGACTACGTGCACCGCATCGGTCGTACTGGCCGTGCCGGCGCCGATGGTGTGTCCATCAGCTTTGCCGGTGAAGACGACTCCTACCAGCTACCGTCCATCGAGGCGCTGCTGGGTCGCAAGATCAGTTGTGAAACGCCACCGACGCATCTGCTGCGGGCGGTTGAGCGCAAGCGCCCATAACACGGGTCGCAGAATAAAAGGCGCAGCCGGAGACGGACTGCGCTTTTTTTTTCGTCCGGTTTTTTCAACAGGAGCTTGCTCGAGACAACTAAAAGTCCATAATGGACAAATTAGTTCACTTTCAGCACCCGGAGTCGACCATGCCCAGCACGCCTTACGTGATCACCCAACCCCAGGCCCGCGAACTGTTGGCGCAAGTCGACGTGCCGCAGATCCTGCGCAAGCTGTTCCGCGACCTGGCCGCCGGGCAAGCCGTGCAACCGGCCCAGCAGTTGGTGGAATTCCCGAAAGGTGCCGGGGACTTCATCAACTACCTGGGCGTGCTGGCCGAAGACGGCGTGTATGGCGTCAAGACATCGCCCTACATCGTGCGTGAGCAAGGCCCATTGGTGACCGCCTGGACGCTGTTGATGTCGATGCAGACCGGCCAGCCGCTGCTGCTCTGCGATGCCGGTGAACTGACCACGGCCCGCACCGCGGCGACGACAGCAGTGGCGGTCGATGCCCTCGCACCGCTGAAGGCCCAATGCCTGGCGATCATCGGCAGCGGCAAAGTGGCCCAGGCGCACCTGCACTATGTGAAGAACCTGCGAGACTGGCAAAGCATCAGCCTGTATTCACCGAGCTTGCGCGGCAAGAACGCCGAAACGCTGGCGCAACTCGAAAGCCTCGATCCACGGCTGACCCTCGCCGACAGTTGCGACAACGCGATACAAGACGCTGACGTAATCATGCTTTGCACTTCGTCCGCCGGCCCGGTGATCGACCCGTCCATGTTGAGCAAACCGGCACTGATCACGTCCATCAGCACCAATGCTCCGCGTGCCCATGAAGTGCCGCCGCAGAGCCTCAATGACATGCAGGTATTCTGCGACTATCGCCAGACCACCCCGGGCTCGGCCGGCGAAATGCTGATCGCCGGTGAACAGCATGGCTGGGACAAGCGCTCGATAGTCGGCGACCTGCCCGACTTGCTCAGCGGAAAAGTGCAGCGCCCGGACTACGACCGACCTGTGTTTTTCCGCTCCATCGGCCTGGGCCTGGAAGACATCGCACTGGCCAATGCCATTTACCGCCTACTGGGCTAACACCCGCTCCCACAGGGATCCCCAACAATTTCGGCATTTACGCCCCATCAGGAGACGTTCATGAGCCAGGCAGATTTCATCATTATCGGCGGCGGGATTGCCGGTGCTTCCACCGGTTTCTGGCTGTCGCAGCACGGACGGGTGATTGTGCTCGAGCGCGAATCCCATCCGGCCTATCACTCCACCGGACGCTCGGCGGCGCTCTATACCGCCGCCTACGGCACGCCCCAGGTTCGGGCATTGACCCTGGCCAGCCGCGATTTCTTCGATGCACCACCGCCCGGTTTCTGCGAACACCCGCTGCTGACCCCGCGCGGTGAGATGACCGTCGACTTCACGGGCGATCCGGCCGAGCTGAACAATCAATACCTGAGCGCCAAAGCCACCGTGCCGGAGATGCAACTGCTCAGCGCCGACGAAGCCTGTACGCGTCTGCCGATCCTGCGTCGGGAAAAAGTCCATGGCGCGATCTACGACCCAACCGCCAGCGACATCGATACCGATGCCCTGCACCAAGGCTATCTGCGCGGTATCCGGCGCAATAAAGGCGAGGTGCATACCGACAGTGAAGTGCTGAGCCTGGCCCGGGATACCGAAGGGCTATGGCAGGTTCAAACCGCCACTCAGACCTTCAGCGCCCCGATCATCATCAACGCCGCCGGCGCCTGGGCCGACAAGGTTGGCGAGCTGGCCGGTGCACGACCTCTGGGCCTGCAACCCAAGCGCCGGGCAGCCTTTATCTTCGCCGGCCCCGAGGGCCTTGATAGCCATGACTGGCCAATGCTGGTCAGCCTCGATGAATCGTTCTACATGAAACCCGACGCCGGCATGTTCCTCGGCTCACCGGCCAACGCCGACCCGGTGGAACCGCACGACGTGCAGCCCGAAGAACTGGACATCGCCATGGGCATCTACCAGATCGAAGAGGCCACCACCCTGACCATCCGCCGCCCGACCCGCACCTGGGCCGGCTTGCGCAGTTTCGTGCACGACGGGGATTTGCTGTCCGGCTTCGATCAACACGTACCGGGCCTGTTCTGGGTGGCGGGACAAGGCGGCTACGGCATCCAGACGTCACCGGCCATGGGCCAGGCCAGTGCTGCACTGGTACGCGGCGAAGCCTTGCCCGAACAGCTCACCCGTTTCGGTCTGGACGCCGCGATGCTCTCCCCCGCCCGCCTGGGTTGATCCTGATCCTCAGGTGACGTGCCCACACGATTGCGGCAAACTTCCAGTGCCCCTTTTTAAAGGGGCACTGACGCTGGCCTGGAGCTCCACTGTATGAACGCACCCGAAAAAAACTCGGCCCTGGACAATGTGTCCATGGACAACTTCCGCGCGATTGCCGATGCCATCGCCACGTTGTTCTTCCCTCACGCCGAGGTGGTGCTGCACGACCTGCGCACACAAAAGGTCGACTACATCGCCAACAACCTGTCCAAACGGGAAATTGGAGACGACTCGTCGCTGGAGGACATGCTCAGCGAAGAGGTCAGTGAGCGAAATATCGGGCCGTACGAAAAGCTCAACTGGGACGGCCAGAAGATTCGCAGCCTCAGCAGCGTGCTGCGCGACAGCGAAGGGCAACCGCTGGCAGTGCTGTGCATCAATCTGAATATCTCGTTGTTCGAGAACGCGAAGGCGGCACTGGATTTGTTCCTGTCGCCGACCAAGCTGATTCCGCAACCGGACTCACTGTTTCGCGATGACTGGCAGGAACGGATCAACACTTTTCTGCATGCCTGGCTGCGCGAGCGCCAGTTGAGCCTGAATGTGCTGACCCGCGACCACAAACGCGAACTGGTGCTGGCGCTGCACGCCGAAGGCGCCTTCAAAGGCAAAAGCGCCTCCAACTACGTGGCCAATGTGCTGAACATGGGCCGGGCGACGGTGTACAAGCATTTGAAGGAATTGAAGGGCTGAAAATCAAAAGATCGCAGGCTGCGCCAGCTCCTACAGAGAAATGTGGTCCTCTTTAGGAGCTGCCGAAGGCTGCGATCTTTTTCCGATCAATCGCCGTAGATGTCGGACTTGAAGTACTTCTCCGAAATCTTCTGGTATTCGCCATTGGCGCGAATGCCGTCGATGGCCGCGTTCAGTTCACTGACCAACTCGGTGTTGCCCTTGCGCACGGCAATCCCGGCGCCCTCACCCACGTATTTCGGATCCTTGAGTTCCGGCCCGACAAAGGCGTAACCCTTGCCGCGCGGCATGGACAGGAAATCACTCAATGGAATGGTGTCGGCAAAAATGGCATCGAGGCGACCTGCCGCCAGGTCCATGTAGATTTCTTCGTTGTTGCCGTAACGCTTGACGTTGATGCCCTTCGGTTCGAAAACCTCGGTGGCGTAACGGTCGGTAGTGGTTGCGCGTTGAACGCCGACTGTCTTGCCCTTGAGGCTGGCGTACTGGTCATCGACCGCCGCGCCTTCCTTCATCACCAGTCGCGATGAGGTGAAGTAGTACTTGTGGGTGAAATCCACCGACTTCTTACGGTCTTCATTGATGGTCATGGACGACAGCGCCATGTCGATTTTCTTCACTTTGAGGGAAGGAATCAGACCGTCGAATTCGCCTTCGACCCATACACACTTGACCTTCATCTGCGCGCACAGGGCGTTGCCGATGTCGTAGTCGAAACCGACAATTTCACCTTTGTCGGTTTTCGATGCGAACGGCGGATAGGCCGCTTCAATACCGATGCGCAGGCTTTTCTCGGCAGCGAACACGCTACTGCACGCCAACAGGCTCAGGGCCAGACCGGTGATGAGGGGGAATTTCTTCATGTTCGTTCTCTCGCGGGTTGTTGTTGGTTTGGCAAGACAGAAGAAAGAGCTGAAACAGGGAACGCCTTTTTTGTACTTATAAATCCATACTGGACTTTTATGTATTAACCGTCAATCGGGCGCATACAGATCTTCCAGCCTCTGGTCGGGAGGGGAATCAGTGGATTTTTGGGTGATGCAGAAGGCCTCTTCGCGGACAAGTCGGACCGCGAAGGTGTATTCGAAAGCACTGGAGGAATTACTGCTTCCAGCGATCCGCCGCCGCATGATCGCTGTCGCGCCCTTCAACCCAGCGCGCGCCATCACTGGTGTTTTCTTTCTTCCAGAATGGCGCGCGGGTTTTCAGGTAGTCCATGACAAAGGCGCAGGCATCGAACGCTGCCTGACGGTGGGCGCTGGCGGCACCGACGAAGACGATCGGCTCGCCCGGCTCCAGTGCGCCGATGCGATGCAGCACTTCCAGCTTCAACAGCGGCCAGCGCTGCTCGGCCTCCGCGGCAATCTTGCCCAGGGCTTTTTCGGTCATGCCCGGGTAGTGCTCCAGAAACATCCCGGCGACGTCGAGGCCGTCATTGAAGTCGCGTACGTAGCCGACAAAACTCACCACCGCACCGACGCCCACATTGGCCGCGTGCATGGCGTTGACTTCAGCGCCCGGATCGAACGGCGTGGGCTGCACACGAATCGCCATGGCTCAGCCCCCGGTCACGGTTGGAAAGAAAGCCACTTCATCGCCATCGCCGACCGGTTCATCGAGCTGGCAAAGGTCTTCATTGCGGGCGCACATCAGGTTCTGCTCGCTCAACACCTCGGCGCCTTCACGTTGGGCCAGCAGCGCACGCACATCGTCGACCGTGGCGAAATCACCTTCAACCTTCACCGAATCCACGCCGAGCGCCTCACGGTAACGGGCAAAAAACTTCACGGTAACCTTCATGACTGATCCGCCTGGTAATGACCGCTCTTGCCACCGAGTTTCTCCAACAGGCGCACGCTCTCGATGGTCATGCCGCGGTCCACGGCCTTGCACATGTCATAGATGGTCAACGCCGCGACACTGGCGGCGGTCAGCGCTTCCATCTCGACGCCGGTCTGCCCGGACAACTTGCAGCGCGCCACGATGCGCACGGTGTCGTCGCCTTCGGCACTGAGTTCGACCTTGACGCCGGTGAGCATCAACGGATGGCACAGAGGAATCAGATCGCTGGTTTTCTTCGCCGCCTGGATGCCGGCGATCCGCGCCACGGCGAACACATCACCCTTGGGATGACCGCCGCTGACGATCAACTGCAGGGTTTCGGGCAGCATGCGCACCAGCGCTTGGGCCGTCGCTTCGCGGAACGTCACGGCTTTTTCGGTGACGTCGACCATATGGGCGCGACCTTGGGAATCGAGATGAGTCAGCACAGCGTTACTCCTGATCAGGAGCATCGATTGTAAACCTGCGGGTCAATTTTCCGCACGCACGATTATCCGATCGACATGCCTCGCTTCTACAGAGGAAATGCGAGACACAAAAAACGGGGCGACCCGTGAGGTCGCCCCGTTTTTGTGGTTCAAGGTTACAGATGCGATTCGGCGTATTCGGCCAGAATCGAACGTGGCACCCCTTGCAGGGTGATGTGTACACCGTTGGGGAAGTCTTTGAAGCGTTCGGTCAGGTACGTCAGCCCGGAGCTGGTCGCGGACAGGTAAGGGGTGTCGATCTGCGCCAGGTTGCCCAGGCACACCACTTTGGAACCGGCGCCAGCACGGGTGATGATGGTTTTCATCTGGTGCGGCGTGAGGTTCTGGCATTCATCGATCAGGATCAGGCTCTGCTGGAAGCTACGGCCTCGAATGTAGTTGAGGGATTTGAACTGCAACGGCACTTTGCTGAGGATGTAGTCGACGCTGCCATGGGTGTTTTCGTCATCCATGTGCAAGGCTTCGAGGTTGTCGGTGATGGCGCCCAGCCAAGGCTCCATCTTTTCCGCTTCGGTGCCGGGCAGGAAACCGATTTCCTGATCGAGCCCCTGCACGCTGCGGGTGGCAATGATGCGCCGGTAGCGTTTGCTGACCATGGTCTGCTCGATGGCCGCCGCCAGGGCCAGGATGGTTTTACCGGAACCGGCCGCGCCGGACAGGTTCACCAGATGAATGTCCGGATCGAGCAAGGCGTACAGCGCCAGGCTTTGATAGATGTCACGCGGTTTCAGGCCCCAGGCTTCCTGGTGCAACAGAGGCTCCTGATGCAGGTCGAGGATCAACAATTTGTCGACCTGGATTTCCTTGATCCAGCCGACAAAGCCCTGTTCGTCGATGATGAACTCGTTAACGTGCACGGCAGGCAGGTTGTCGATCAGCTGCACCTGATGCCAGGTGCGACCATGATCCTGCCGGGTTTCGACTTTACTCACCCGGTCCCAGAAGGAGCCGGTCATGTTGTGGTAACCGTTGGGCAGCAACGAAACGTCGTCGACCAGTTGGTCGGTACTGTAGTCCTCGGCCGCGATCCCACAAGCCCGGGCCTTGAGGCGCATGTTGATGTCTTTTGTGACCAGCACCACGGGCAGTTTTGCATCACGCGCGCGCAGGTCGATCAGCTGGTTGATGATGATGTTGTCGTTCAGGTGCTCGGGCAGAATGATGTTCGGCTCGGCACGCTTGCTCATCAGAATTGACAGCAAGCCCTTGGGCCCGCCCTTGCCACGCTGGATCGGAACGCCGAGTTCGACGTCTTCGGGGCTGGCATCGCCCAGGGTCTTGTCGATCAGCCGAATGGCCTGGCGGCATTCCGCTGCAACGCTGTGAGGCCCGCTCTTGAGCTTGTCCAGCTCTTCAAGCACGGTCATCGGGATCGCGACGTGGTGTTCTTCGAAGTTAAGCAGGGCGTTTGGATCGTGAATCAATACGTTGGTATCGAGTACATAAAGGATTGGCTGGTTGGAAGGGCTACGTCCGTGATCATCCATACTCGGTCACCTTTGTGGGAGCCAGTCGACGCAATACCATGACAGTGCTGCGCCTCGAAGTGGCCACCGAAATCACCTGCTCAGACTCAAGTGATTGCAACCCAAACGGAGTCTTGGAAGACGCCACCTGTGTTGCAGGTTTCGGCGGTCTGTCTTCGTAATACTCCAAAACACATGACAGAAAAAAGCACTTTGACGTTTTTTTGAAGTTTATTTTTCAGAATGACCAATAGCACTTGGCGGACTGCCAGCACCCCGCTAAAGTCGGAAGTCCGCCTGCATCGAAATCTCCTCCAAAAACGTCCCTGCCCCAATGTTTACGGGCTTTCCCCGTTTCAGCGAAACGCGTCCTGACAGTTTTCCCAACCGATCCCGCTTGGCGCCGTTTGCGTGATGAGCCAGGGCATCGCGGTTTTCAGCGCGTCCTGCTTCACATTGAAGTTGATCACCCCGTGCCGCCACAGCAGCATCAGGGTCAGCACCCGTTGCGCACTCTGGCTGCCCTTGAGCTTGCCGGCGCCGTCCTGGGCATCGATGTCCCACAGTGCCACCTGCAAACCCTGAGACCTGAAGAAGCCTTCAGCATCGGACCGACGCTGGCCATCGGGCGGACGAAACAGCGGCACGTAATTCTCCGGCAGCTTGCCCTTGACCAGCTCGGCGCTGCGCCGCACCGAGTCCTGCCAGTCTTGCCAGTGGCTGTGGGAACGGAACTCCCAACCCTGCACACCAACGCATTGCTGCGAATAGGTCCCTTGCAGGCTGGTCGCCGAACCTTCAGCCAGACGGGCCTGGATGTCCTTGCCGAGGACGAAGAACGTCGCGCTCATGTTCGATTTGCGCAGGTACTCGGTGACCCAGGCAGTGTTATCCGGCACGGCATTGGCAGCGCTGTCGAAAGTCAGCAGGAACAGGCGATCATTCATGGCATCGCCATTGCGCTCATAGTCGCCAAAACGATCGACTTCGCTGCTGGTCTGCGGGAACAGCGCGGCCTTGCGCAATTGCTCGTCCAGATACTGGGCGTGGAACAACCGGCTCGGCTCGGCCCACTTGATGTAGTAGCTGTCGTTGCTGATCTGAAACTTGGCCGCTTGCTCACGCAAGGTATCCATGTCCTCGACGAGGAAACAGAAAGAGGCATCCTGATCGCAACTCTGCTGGGCGAAGTTGTAGTTGCTCAGCAACCGCTGCCACATGCGCTGGCGCAGCTGGTTGACCGACTCCAGATTGACGGTGCGCAGGCCCAGGCGTTGAGCCAGGCTTGCTTCATCGAGCGATTCGCTGGCGAGCAGGACGCGGGCGAACATGAGGATTTCGGCCCGGGAGGCAACGTCGAACAGGGTCGGGTTGCTGAGCCGCTCAGGCCAGGTGCTGCGATCCAGCGTCGCCACATCGCCCGGCGCCGCCTGGGCGACGAAACTCAACAGCGAGGCGAAGAATAGAAAAACGATACGCAATGGGATGTCTCCATAACAAAACCCGCGCGGCACTATAGCCGATAGCGTTCAAATTCCCGCATCTGCGCCGAACTCATTGTGGCGAGGGAGCTTGCTCCCGTTGGGCTGCGAAGCAGCCCCAAACCGACAAATACTTTCTCTGGATAAAACCATGCGCCTGTATTGCGACCGCTTCGCGCTCGAGCGGGAGCAAGCTCCCTCGCCACAGGATCTTCTTCTGCCACAAAACCTGGCGACACCACCGATCACCTATGACACCCATAGCTGGAGTCAACACAGACAACCCCCTAGAATCGCCCCCACGATTAAAGGAGCCGACTTCATGCTGATGGTGATTTCCCCCGCCAAGACCCTCGATTACGAAACACCGCCGGCGACCCAGCGCTTCACTCAGCCGCAATACCTCGACCACTCCCAGGAACTGATCCTGCAACTGCGCGACCTGACACCGGCGCAGATCAGCGAGCTGATGCACGTCTCCGATAAGATTGGCGGCCTCAATGCCGCACGTTTCGGCAGCTGGACCCCGGCCTTCACCCCTGCCAACGCCAAGCAGGCCTTGCTGGCATTCAAGGGTGACGTGTACACCGGCCTGAATGCACAAACCTTCAGCGAAGCCGACTTCGATTACGCCCAGCAGCACTTGCGCATGCTCTCCGGCCTGTACGGCCTGCTTCGCCCTCTGGACCTGATGCAGCCCTATCGGCTGGAGATGGGCACCAAGCTGGCCAATGCCCGTGGCAAGGATCTGTATGCCTTCTGGGGCACGCGGATCAGCGAATGGCTGAACGAAGCGCTGGCCGATCAGGGCGACGATGTGCTGCTGAACCTGGCCTCCAACGAATACTTCTCGGCGGTCAAACGCAGCGCCTTGAACGCGCGCATCATCAATACCGAGTTCAAGGATTTGAAGAACGGCCAGTACAAAATCATCAGCTTCTACGCGAAAAAGGCCCGCGGGATGATGAGCCGCTTCGTCATCGAAGAACGCATCAATGACCCGGTCGCCCTCCAGCAGTTCGATGTTCAGGGTTATCGCTACAGCAGCGAACAGTCTAAACCGGACAATCTGGTGTTCCTGCGCGATCACGCACCGGAGTAACCAGACCCGCACTCAATTCGCGCACGACACCAACAACTTCGTCGTGCGCTACCCCTTCGATCCTCGAACAATCCCCGCCCTTTTCGCCGACTTATTGGCGCCAAAAAACAAGCACTCGATTTTCTAACTTTTGTTTCACTCGACTTTGCTGATTTTTTTCAGTAGTGGCACTGAAAATTTTTGTGAGTAGTGGCAAAAAAGTACCCAAGGCAATAATCACCCTATATATAAAGGGCGAAACGGCAAGTGCTATCAATATGAAAGCAGTGCCATCTTTTTCAATATTTCAAGAAATTCCAGAAATCGCGATGGGTGGACTGGAACTATGTCCAAATGCGTCGCTCATACCACCCGTAACGATTCTCTCGGCGAACGTACGAGATAACTTACACAGAGAAGCGGTCCCGATAGCGAAGTTGTCATATTAACTTGAACTTATGGATCACTTGTTTGGGCAACACATGAAGGACAGGAGATAACGCATCATTAATATCCCCTACAAGGCCACGGCTGCGCCCCTATAAACGTGCTCACCCGAGCACCCAACCGCTTGATTTACGGGCTTCTGGCCTGGCATTGAGCGCGCAAGACCTTTGCACGAACGTCCTCTGATTAGAGGGTCGGCTGCATAACAGGGCACGTCATAACAATAAGGCCTGGTTGCGCACTTCTTGAGTGCACTTATTTAGACACTCGGAACTTAGTATGCCTGCACCCGGCATTGTGACGCCTTTAAGGCCGCACTTGCGAGTGCATTATGACCGCTGAACACCATTAACTCCGGCCATGTAATGGCTTGTTGAACACAGTCTTGATTAACTGAGAGGTAAATGCGATGCGCATCAGCATATTTGGTTTGGGTTACGTCGGTGCAGTCTGTGCCGGTTGCCTGTCTGCACGGGGCCATGACGTCGTTGGCGTCGATGTTGCCAAAGACAAGATCGATATGATCAACGCCGGTCGTTCGCCGATCGTTGAACCTGGCCTGGGCGAACTTCTGAAACAGGGCATCGAGACTGGCCGCCTGCGCGGCACGACCAACTTCGCCGAGGCGATTCGCGACACCGACCTGTCGATGATCTGCGTCGGCACGCCGAGCAAAAAGAACGGCGACCTGGAACTGAACTACATCGAGGCCGTGTGCCGCGAAATCGGTTTTGTTCTGCGTGACAAAACCACCCGCCACACCATCGTCGTGCGCAGCACTGTGTTGCCGGGCACCGTGGCAAACGTGGTCATCCCGATTCTCGAAGACTGCTCCGGCAAGAAAGCAGGCGTCGACTTCGGCGTTGCCGTGAACCCTGAGTTCCTGCGTGAAAGCACCGCGATCGCCGACTACGACCAGCCGCCAATGACCGTCATCGGCGAGTTCGACAAGGCTTCGGGCGACGTTCTGCAATCGCTGTACGAAGAACTCGACGCACCGATCATCCGCAAGGACATCGCCGTTGCCGAGATGATCAAGTACACCTGCAACGTGTGGCACGCCACCAAGGTGACCTTCGCCAACGAGATCGGCAACATCGCCAAGGCTGTCGGCGTCGATGGTCGTGAAGTGATGGAAGTGGTCTGCCAGGACAAGACACTGAACCTGTCCCAGTACTACATGCGTCCTGGCTTCGCATTCGGCGGCTCCTGCCTGCCGAAAGATGTGCGCGCCCTGACCTACCGCGCCGGTTCCCTGGACGTCGAAGCACCACTGCTCAACTCGCTGATGCGCAGTAACGAGTCCCAGGTGCAGAACGCGTTCGACATCGTCTCCAGCCACGACAAACGCAAAGTCGCCCTGCTGGGCCTGAGCTTCAAGGCCGGCACCGACGACCTGCGCGAAAGCCCGCTGGTCGATCTGGCGGAAATGCTGATCGGCAAGGGCTACGACCTGAGCATCTACGACAGCAACGTCGAGTACGCCCGTGTCCACGGTGCGAACAAGGATTACATCGAGTCGAAGATCCCTCACGTCTCGTCCTTGCTCAACTCGAACTTCGAGGAAGTGATCAACAACTCCGACGTGATCATCCTCGGCAACCGTGATGAGAAATTCCGCGCCCTGGCACTGGAAGCACCGCACGGCAAGCAAGTGGTCGACCTGGTCGGCTTCATGTCTCAAGCCACCAGCGTCAGCAAGCGCACCGAAGGTATCTGCTGGTAACACGCCTGTAGGAGCTGTCGAGTGAAACGAGGCTGCGATCTTTCCCAGCTCACTTGAATCCCAAGCGAAAGATCAAAAGATCGCAGGCTTCGCCAGCTCCTACAGGGATTCTGGCGTTATCCAAACCGGGTGGCGCCAGTTTTCACAAGCCTGCCTTAACCCAATCGGGCTCCGCCCGAGATCGAGACGGATGCAGATTATGCACAGGCTAAAGCACGGCCTACTTCAGGCCGCCGGTTGGCTGTTTTACCTAAGTTTATTAATGGGCATCGCCCTGGCGTTGCCTCCGTCCACGTTCGACTCCGAGTCGAAGGACTTCATCTTCCTGATCGGTATCGTCGGTATCTGGCGCTACTCGATGGGTGCCACGCACTTTTTGCGCGGCATGCTGTTTCTGTACGTGGTCTACCCGCACCTGCGGCGCAAAGTGCGCAAGCTGGGCAAAGAGGCAGACCCGTCCCACGTGTTCCTGATGGTCACCAGCTTCCGTATCGACGCGCTGACCACCGCGCAGGTCTACAGCTCGGTGATCCGCGAGGCCATCGACTGCGGCCTGCCGACTACCGTGGTGTGCTCCATCGTCGAAATGTCCGATGAGCTGCTGGTCAAGAGCCTCTGGAAACGCATGAACCCACCGACACGGGTCAAGCTCGACTTCGTGCGCATTCCCGGCACCGGCAAGCGCGATGGGCTGGCCTATGGTTTCCGCGCCATCTCCCGCCACCTGCCGGACGACCGTGCCGTGGTTGCCGTGATCGATGGCGACACCGTGCTGGCCGAAGGCGTCGTGCTCAAGACCGTGCCGTGGTTCCAGCTGTTCGGCAATGTCGGCGGCCTGACCACCAACGAGTTCTGCGAAGTGCGCGGCGGCTACATCATGAGCGAATGGCACAAACTGCGATTCGCCCAGCGCCACATCAACATGTGCTCCATGGCCCTGTCCAAGCGCGTGCTGACCATGACTGGCCGGATGTCGGTGTTCCGCGCCACCGTGGTCACCAACCCGGACTTCATCGCCGACGTGGAAAGCGACTCGCTGCAACACTGGCGCCTGGGCCGCTTCAAGTTCCTGACCGGTGACGACAAGTCGAGCTGGTTCAGCCTGATGCGCCTGGGTTACGACACGTTCTATGTGCCCGACGCCGCGATCCATACCGTGGAACACCCGCCGGAAAAGAGCTTCATCAAGGCCAGTCGCAAACTGATGTTCCGTTGGTACGGCAACAACCTGCGGCAGAACTCCCGCGCCCTGGGCCTGGGGATGAAACGCCTCGGCCTGTTCACGTCAGTGGTGCTGTTCGATCAGCGCGTGTCGATGTGGACGTCCCTGCTGGGCCTGACGGTGGCGCTCATCGCCACCTTCAAGTACGGCACCGCGTTCATCCTGGTTTACCTGCTGTGGATCGGCATCACCCGCCTGATCCTGACCCTGTTGCTGTCCTGTTCCGGTCACCGGATCGGCCCGGCATACCCGGCCATTCTCTATTACAACCAGATCGTCGGCGCGCTGGTGAAGATCTACGTGTTCTTCCGCCTCGATCAACAATCCTGGACTCGCCAGCCCACTTCTCTGACCCGTGATCTCGCCAGCTTTCAACGTTGGTTCAACACCTGGTCGTCTCGGACCATGACCTTCTCCGCCGGCAGCATCTTTGTCGCCGTGCTGCTGATGATGGTCTGACCGAACTCGCCTGAATTAACTAGGAAATCGCCCATATGAATATCGCCGTCAACAGCAACGTAGTGCACGAATCCGAAGCCCAGCGCCAACACGCCCGTGTGAAAATTCCGGCCAAGCTGCGTTTCTTCGGCCCTGACCGGACCCCGGTCGAAGCCCGGGTCATCGACCTTTCCGCCGGCGGCCTGGCGTTCAACGCCGGTCAGTTGCCGCTGAAGGTCGGCGATGTGCACAAGGCCCGCCTGCAATTCGTCATCGACAACCTCGGTCTGGCCATGGACGTGGAGTTGCAGATCCGCTCCGTCGACCGCCAGACCGGCCGCGTAGGTTGCCAGTTCCAGAACCTGGAACCCCGGGACATTTCCACCCTGCGCCACCTGATTACTTCGCACCTGGCCGGTGACATCGTCAGCGTGGGTGAAATGCTCGCAACCCTGCAACGCGACAACTTCACCAAGGCGCGCAAGGTCAAGGACGGCGGTCATGGCATGACCGCGCTCGGCCGTCTGAAAGCGGTGACCTTCAGCGCCGGTATCTTCGTGGTCGGCCTGGTGGCGTTCGGTTTTATCTTCAAATCGGTGTACGGCATGTACTTCGTCAGCCACGCCCAGGCTGGCCTGGTCAGCGTGCAAGGCATGAACATCACCATGCCGCGCGACGGCACCGTGCAGAGCCTGATCAAGGCTGACGGCGTTGCCGCCAAAGGCGCCCCGCTGGCGACCTTCAGCACCAGCATGCTCGACGTACTCAAAGGCCATCTGGACGAAAACCAACTGCAACCGTCCAAGGTTGAAGAGCTCTTCGGCAAGCAAATGACCGGCACCCTGACCTCTCCGTGCGATTGCACCGTGGCCCAGCAACTGGTGGCTAACGGTCAATACGCCAACAAAGGTGACGTGATCTTCCAACTGGTGCCACGCAATACCGAAGCCAACGTTGAAGCACGCTTCTCCTATCGCCAGTTCGGCGACGTGCGCCCAGGCACCACGGTCAGCTTCCAGATCGCCGGCGAAGACCAGACCCGTACCGGCAAGATCGTCAGCAGCACCAGCCTGAAAAGCGAAGACCTGTCATCCGATATCCGCGTGCAGATCAAACCTGACGAGCCGCTGGACAGCGCACTCGCCGGTCGCCCGGCGGAAGTGAACAGCACCCGTGGCCCGAACCTGAACTGGCTGATCAACAAAGCCATGGCCGCCGGTCTTTAAACAGAGGACATGCCCGTGACGACTCCACAAATCCTCAGAACACCGCGCACCCACATAGGATCACTGTGTGCAGTTGCACTGGCCGTAAGCCTGGCCGGTTGCGCCGGCCTGCCCGACCAGCGCCTGGCCAATGAAGCCCTCAAGCGCGGTGATACCACGCTGGCGGCGCAGAACTATCAGCAACTGGCCGACCTGGGCTACAGCGAAGCCCAGGTTGGGCTGGCCGACATTCAGGTCGACAGCCGCGACCCGGCGCAGATCAAAAAGGCCGAGGCGACTTACCGCGCCGCAGCCAGCGTCTCGCCGCGGGCTCAGGCTCGTCTGGGTCGCCTGCTGGTGGCCAAACCTGGCGCCACCGAAGCCGAACACCACGAAGCCGAGGCACTGTTGAAGAAAGCCGCGACCAATGGCGAAGGCAACACCCTGATCCCGTTGGCGATGCTGTATCTGCAATTCCCGCACAGCTTCCCCAACGTCAACGCACAGCAGCAGATCAGCCAATGGCGCGCCGAAGGCAAACCGGAAGCAGGTCTGGCCCAGGTGCTGCTCTATCGCACCCAGGGCACTTACGACCAACACCTGAATGACGTGGAAAAGATCTGCAAAGCGGCGTTGAACACCACCGACATCTGCTACGTCGAACTGGCCACGGTCTATCAGAAACGTGGCCAGCCCGAGCAACAGGCCGAGCTGATCAAGCAGATGCAGGCCGCTCACAGCCGTGGCACCGTCTCCGCGCAACGGGTCGACAGCGTGGCCCGCGTGCTGGGCGATGCGAGCCTGGGCAAGACCGACGAAAAAACCGCTCAGTCGCTGCTCGAAGGCATCGCCCCGGGCTACCCGGCGTCCTGGGTCAGCCTGGCGCAATTGCTCTACGACTTCCCTGAACTGGGCGACGTCGACACGATGATGAAGTACCTGGACAACGGCCGCGCCGCCGACCAGCCGCGCGCCGAACTGTTGCTGGGCAAGCTCTACTACGAAGGCAAGATGGTGCCGGCCGACGCCAAGGTCGCCGAAGAGCACTTCAAGAAAGCCCTCGGCCGGGAAGTCGCCGCCGATTACTACCTCGGCCAGATTTACCGTCGCGGTTACCTGGGCAAGGTCTATCCGCAGAAAGCCCTGGATCACCTGCTGACCGCTGCGCGCAACGGCCAGAACAGCGCCGATTTCGCCATCGCCCAACTGTTCTCCCAAGGCAAGGGCACCCGGCCCGACCCGGTCAACGCTTACGTCTTCAGCCAATTGGCCAAGGCTCAAGACACCCCGCAAGCCACTGAGCTTGCGCAAACACTCGAAGCGCAACTGCCGCCTGACCGGCTGGCCGAGGCCCAACGCCTGCTCAAACAAGAGCAAGCCATTCGTAGCACCGTGAGTCCGGACACGCTGGAACTGCACGCTTTGCAAGAAGAAGACGGCGAGGAATCCCTATGAAACTCAATCCATTCGTGCAGGCCGGTATTGGCCTGACATTCGCCCTGCTGTGGTCGTGCCCGACCCTGGCGGCCCTGACCGAAGACAAGAACTTCGGTCTCGAAGTCAAAGTTACCGGCCAGTCCGAAAACGACAGTGACCTGGGCACCGCCGGTGGCGGCGACGTTAACGGCGTCGGCCTCGACCTGCGCCCTTGGGTCTATGGCGAAAGCGGCGCGTGGAGCGCCTACGCGATGGGTCAGGCCGTGACGTCCACCGACATCATCGAAACCGACACCCTGCAACAGTCCGACAACAGCGGCACCCAGACCACCGACAGCGGTGATCGCAAGACCAGGAAAAACTACCTGGCGATGCGCGAGTTCTGGGTCGGTTACAAGGGCCTCACGCCTTACCCTGGCGAGATCCTCAAGTTCGGTCGCCAACGCCTGCGAAACGACGACGGCCAATGGCGCGACACCAACATCGAAGCCCTGAACTGGACCTTCGACACCACCCTGTTGCGCGCCAACGTCGGTATCGCCGAACGCTTCAGCGAATATCGCACCGACCTGAAAGAACTGTCCCCCAAAGACAAGGATCGCCTGCACGCCTACGCCGATGCGGCGTATCAGTGGACACCCGGTAACTGGGTCGGCATTCGCGGTCATCACACGCACGATAACGGCAAGCTCGACTATCCGGAGCCGGGCGTGGCTGGCGATACCCTGGACAAGAAACAGAACGGCGACATCAGCTGGCTCGGCCTCACCGCCGACAGTGATGCCTACAACTGGCGCAACACCAACACCGTCAATTACTGGGGCAGCATCACCGGCATGAACGGCGACCGTGACACGGTCAACCCGTTGAATGCCGACGGCACTCGCCCGGCAGAAGCCAAGCGTGGTGAAGACCTGAACGGCTGGGCTACCGACCTGGGTGTTCGTCTGCGTCTCGATCCGCAGTGGCAAGTCGGTGCAGCCTATGCCCGCGCCAGCGCCGAGTACCAACAGAACGGCCTGGAAAGCAACCGCTCGAACTACACCGGTACTCGCTCGCGGGTTCACCGTTTCGGCGAAGCCTTCCGTGGCGAAATGAACAACATGCAGACCGCTACGCTGTTCGGCTCCTGGATGCTCAACGACGAATACGACGCCAGCCTGATCTACCACAAGTTCTGGCGTGTGGACGGCAACAAGCCGGTGGGCAACAACGGCATCAACGCTGTTGAAAACAACACCGACGACGCGACCGGCGCGATCCTCTCCAGCACCTCCCTGCCGCTGGAAGATGGCAACAAGGACCTCGGTCAGGAAATGGACCTGGTGGTCACCAAGTACTTCAAGCAAGGCCTGTTGCCGGCAGCGTTGAGCCAGTCGATCGATGAGCCTTCGGCCCTGGTGCGGTTCCGTGGCGGTGTGTTCAAGCCCGGCGATGCCTATGGCAAAGAAGTCGACTCGTACATGCACCGTGCGTTTATCGACGTGATCTGGCGCTTCTGATGCAAACCGCGAAGGGAGTGCCCGACATGAACAGCGCCAAGAAAGGCTCGATCAGCCTGCTGGCCGGCGCGCTGCTGCTGGCCAGCGCAGCCGCCTTCGCCACCGTCGAACCGGCCAAGTCTGTGCAACAGGGCAAATCGACGACCATAGCCAAGGGGCTGCAACAGGCCAAGACCTACACCGTCAGCAGCGCGCCAACTGCGCCGCTGGACCTGGCCAAGCCGAAACTGCCGGACACTTCTGGCTACACCGCCGAAGCCATTGCCGCGAAAATCGTGCGCACCAAGCCCGGCAAGATCAGCATACGCCGGATGATGCAGGAAGACGCCTTGAAGGACTTCATCGGCGGCGACAACAAGATGGCCGAGTGGGTGGTGCGTCAGCACGGCATCCCGCAGGCGATCTTCGTCGACGACGGCTACATGAACCTCAAGGACCTGACCAAGAAGCTGCCCAAGCAGTACCTCAGCGAAACGTCGCCAGGTGTGTTCCTGGCAAAGTTGCCGATCGTGGTGGGCAGACACGGCATTCTGGAAATCGACAAACAGACCCAGGAATTGCGCCTGTCCCAAGAGGCCGGCTCATTCCTGGTCAACGATGGTCAGCTGTTTGTGCGTGATACCAAGATCACCGGCTGGAGCGAGAAGGCCAACGGTCCGGCGGCCTTCTCGTCGCCCAAGGAATTCCGGCCGTTCCTGTTGTCCTGGGGCGGCACCGAGACCTACATCGCCAACAGCAAGATCGCCAGTTTCGGTTACGCCAACAGTAAGTCCTACGGCGTGAGTATTTCCCAGTACACGCCGAACATGGCCAAGGTGCTCAAGCGCCCTGAACCGACCGGCTGGATCGTCGGCTCCGAGTTCTCGGACATGTGGTACGGCTTCTACTGCTACGAAACCCGCGACTTCGTGGTCAAGGGCAACACCTACAAAGACAACATCGTCTACGGCATCGACCCCCATGACCGTTCCCACGGCCTGATCATCGCCGACAACACGGTGTACGGAACCAAGAAGAAGCACGGGATCATTATTTCCCGTGAGGTCAACGACAGCTTCATCTTCAACAACCGCAGCTACGACAACCACCTGTCGGGCCTGGTGATCGACCGTAACAGCGTGAACAACCTGATCGCCTACAACGAGATCTACAAGAACCACACCGACGGCATCACCCTCTACGAGAGTGCCGACAACCTGCTGTGGGGCAACCAGGTGATCAGCAACCGACGCCACGGCATCCGTATTCGTAACAGCGTGAACATTCGCCTGTACGAAAACGTCTCGATGGCCAACGGCCTGACCGGTGTCTACGGGCACATCAAAGACCTGAGCGACACCGACCGGGACATCAAGCTCGACCCGTTCGATGCCGAAGTGTCGCTGATCGTGGTCGGTGGTGAACTGGCTGCCAACGGCAGCGGACCGCTGTCGATCGACTCGCCGCTGAGCGTGGAGTTGTATCGCGTGTCGATGCTCGCACCGACCAAAACCAGCGGCATCAGCTTCTCGGGAATTCTCGGCGAGCGTCAGGATGAAATTCTCGACCTGCTGGTGCGCCAGCAGAAAGCCGTGCTGATCGACCCTGTCGAACGCCAGACCGAAATGCGGGACTGAGGATAATTTTATGCACCCACACTTGATCAAATTACTCAGCCTGTCGGCCCTGACCGCGGGTATTCTCGCGGCCAGCACTGGCGTGCGTGCCGAAGACGCCAAGGCACCGAGCTTCAGCGCCGAGCCGTGCTGCAGCCTGTGCCCGGCAGCCCACGACCCGAAGAACTACACCACCCGCTATCAGCAGAACTTCACCACGCTGGTGCAGGCCCAGGGCGACTGGCTGTTCCGTACCCAAGAAGACCTGCGCACCGAATTCGATACCACACCCGCCGGCTACAAACGCCTGAAACAACTGCACGATGCGTTCAAGAGCAAAGGCGTGGAGCTGGTCATCGTTTACCAGCCGACCCGTGGCCTGGTGAACCGCAACAAGCTGAACCCGGAAGAAAAAGCCAAATACGATTTCGACAAGGCCCTGACCAACTACAAGACCATGCTCGGGCGCTTCGCGCAGATGGGCTACGTGGTCCCCGACCTGTCACCACTGACCAACGAATCGCTGCCCGACACCCTGCCCGCCCACGATTTCTACTTCCGCGGCGACCAGCACTGGACCCCGTATGGCGCCCAGCGCACCGCGAAGATCGTCGCCGAGAAGGTCAAGCAGTTGCCGGCCTTCGCCGACATTCCCAAGCGTGAATTCGAGACCCATAAGTCGGGTCGCATGGGCAAGACCGGAACGTTACACAACATGGCGGGTCAACTCTGTGGCACCAGCTACGCGATCCAGTACATGGATCAGTTCACCACCGAGCCCAAGGGCGAAGCAGCGGATGGCGATCTGTTCGGTGAATCCGGCAACCCGGAAATCACCCTGGTCGGCACCAGCCACAGTGGCAAGAACTACAACTTCGCCGGTTTCCTCGAAGAGGCCATCGGCGCCGACATCCTCAACGTGGCATTCCCCGGCGGTGGCCTGGAAGGTTCGATGCTGCAGTACCTGGGCAGCCAGGAGTTCCAGACCAAGCCTCCGAAAATTCTCATCTGGGAATTCTCGCCGCTTTATCGCCTCGACCAGGAAACCATCTACCGCCAGATGATGGCGCTGCTCGACAACGGTTGCGAAGGCAAGGATGCACAGATGAGCAGCAGCGCCATGGTGAAGCCGGGCAAAAACGAACTGTTGGTCAACAGCAAGAACCTGGACCTGCGCAACAGCGACCACCAGGTCGACATCCGCTTCGCCGATACGTCGGTGAAAACCTTGCATGCCACCCTCTGGTACATGAATGGGCGTCATGAGGACATCAAGATCGAGAAACCGGAAACCTCCGAAACCGACGGGCGTTTCGCCTTCGAGTTGCGCACGGACGAAGACTGGGCCTCGCAGAATCTGCTGGCCGTTGAAGTCCAGGGGCCTGAAACACCAGGTGCCGCGCCGCAGAAAGTCGAAGCGAAAATCTGCAAACGTAACGTGTTCTCCGGCACCGGGCAGCGTACTGCTCAAGCCGGGCAATGAGGCTACCTCTTATGAACTGCATGCAAACCCGAACTTTGAAACAGTTACTCGCGCCTTCCCTGCTGGCTCTGGCGATGTTCGCTGGCGCCACTCAGGCCGCCGCACCACTGCGCCCGCCTCAAGGGTATTTTGCGCCTGTGGATAAATTCAAGACCGGCGACAAGAGTGAAGGCTGCGACGCAATGCCGACGCCGTACACCGGCGCCCTGCAGTTTCGCAGCAAATACGAAGGCTCCGACAAGGCCCGTTCGACTCTGAACGAGGAATCGGAAAAGGCCTTCCGCGACACCACCGCCGACATCACCAAGATCGAGCGCGGCACCAGCAAGCGAGTGATGCAGTTCATGCGTGACGGTCGCCCGGAACAACTGGAATGCACCCTCGACTGGTTGACCGCCTGGGCCAAGGCCGATGCATTGATGTCCAGGGACTTCAACCACACCGGCAAGTCCATGCGCAAATGGGCGCTGGGCAGCATGGCGTCGTCCTATATCCGCCTGAAATTCTCTGACTCGCATCCCCTGGCCACCCACCAGGAACAAGCGCAGGTGATTGAAGCCTGGTTCAGCAAAATGGCCGATCAGGTGGTCAGCGATTGGGACAACCTGCCGCTCGAACAGACCAACAACCACTCGTATTGGGCCGCCTGGTCGGTGATGGCCACGTCGGTCGCCACCAACCGCCGCGACCTGTTCGACTGGGCCGTGAAGGAATTCAAGGTCGGCGCCAATCAGATCGATGCCCAAGGCTTCCTGCCTAACGAACTCAAGCGCCAGCAACGCGCCCTCGCCTACCACAACTATGCCCTGCCGCCGCTGGCGATGATCGCCAGTTTCGCCCAGGCCAACGGTGTGGATTTGCGTCAGGAAAACAACGGTGCCTTGAAACGCCTGGGTGATCGCGTACTGGCCGGCGTGGACGACCCGGATCAATTCGAGAAGAAAAACGGTAAAGGCCAGGACATGACCGATCTCAAGATCGACTCGAAATTCGCCTGGCTCGAACCGTTCTGCTCGCTCTACACCTGCGCGCCGAATGTGCTGGAACTCAAGCACAAGATGCAGCCGTTCAAGTCTTTCCGCCTCGGCGGGGACTTGACCAAGGTCTACGACCCGGCCAACGAGAAAGGCAACAAGGGCTCTTAAAGCTCAGCGCTATCCATTGTGGCGAGGGGGCTTGCCCCCGTTGGGGTGCGTAGCGCCCCCAAAACCTGACAGCGCGGTGACTCAGGCATAACGCGTTTACCGGTTTTACGACTGCTTCGCAGCCGAACGGGGGCAAGCCCCCTCGCCACAGGGTCAGTGTCAGGCATGAATTGAGTAATACACCCCCGGATTTTCGTGGGGGGTTTGGGGGGGCCGTTGGCCCTTGACTGTTGGTTAAACATGGAGAGATCAGGATGGTATTTTCATCCAACGTGTTCCTGTTTCTGTTCTTGCCGATCTTTCTCGGCTTGTACTACTTGAGCGGGCAACGCTATCGCAACTTGCTGCTGCTGATCGCCAGCTACGTGTTCTACGCCTGGTGGCGTGTGGACTTCCTTGCGTTGTTCGCAGCCGTCACGCTGTGGAACTACTGGATCGGCCTGAAAGTTGGCGCCGCTGGTGTCCGGACCAAACCGGCCCAGCGCTGGCTGCTGCTCGGCGTCGCGGTGGACTTGTGCATCCTGGGCTACTTCAAGTACGCCAACTTCGGCGTGGAGAGCATCAACGCGATGATGACCTCGGTCGGTCTGTCGCCGTTCATCCTGACCCACGTACTGTTGCCGATCGGGATCTCGTTCTACATCTTCGAGTCCATCAGCTACATCATCGACGTTTACCGCGGCGATACCCCGGCCACCCGCAACCTGATCGACTTTGCCGCATTCGTAGCGATCTTCCCGCACTTGATCGCGGGCCCCGTGCTGCGTTTCCGCGACCTGGCCGACCAGTTCAACAACCGCACCCACACCCTCGACAAGTTCTCCGAAGGTGCCACGCGGTTCATGCAGGGTTTCATCAAGAAGGTGTTCATCGCCGACACCCTGGCGGTGGTCGCCGACCATTGCTTCGCCTTGCAGAACCCGACCACGGGCGATGCCTGGCTCGGCGCCCTGGCCTACACCGCACAGCTGTACTTCGACTTCTCCGGCTACAGCGACATGGCGATTGGCCTGGGCTTGATGATGGGTTTCCGCTTCATGGAAAACTTCAAACAGCCGTACGTCAGCCAGTCGATCACCGAGTTCTGGCGGCGCTGGCACATCAGCCTCTCCACCTGGCTGCGTGACTACCTGTACATCACCCTCGGCGGTAACCGTAAAGGCACGCTGATGACCTATCGCAACCTGTTCCTGACCATGCTGCTCGGTGGTCTGTGGCACGGCGCGAACATCACCTACATCGTCTGGGGCGCCTGGCACGGCATGTGGCTGGCAATCGAAAAAGCCATCGGCCTGAACACTTCGCCGCGCAGCTTCAACCCGATCCGCTGGGTCCTGACCTTCCTGCTGGTGGTCATGGGCTGGGTGATCTTCCGCGCAGAGAACCTGCACGTCGCCGGTCGCATGTACGGCGCAATGTTCAGCTTCGGCGAATGGTCGCTGTCGGAACTCAACCAGGCCAGCCTCACCGGTCTGCAAGTAGCAACCCTGGTGGTGGCTTACGTGACCCTGGCGTTCTTCGGCCTGCGTGATTTCTACACCAACCAGCCGCCGGTCAAGACCAAACCGGCGGTGAACATCGAAACCGACGGCCCGGCCGCGGCGACGCCTGGAATGATCAAAGCCGTACCGGGCGACAACCCGGCCAGCATCCACGAGCCGGGTTACACCGTCGGCGTTGAAGCGACTGTGCAACCGGCCTATTGGACCGCCGACTGGTCCCGTTACGTGATGCGCGCCCTGGTACTGCTGCTGTTCATTGCCTCGATTCTCAAACTCTCGGCGCAAAGCTTTTCGCCGTTCCTTTACTTCCAGTTCTGAGGGATCTGACCATGACCCGCTCATTACGCATCTTCTACATCGCGCTGTTCCTGGTGACCTTGCTGGTCCTGGGCGTGTGGTCGGTACGCAGCTTCTTCGGCTTCAGTACCAACGCCGATGCCACCGTGCTCAACGGGCGCTGGACCAAAGCCGTCGAGACGCACTATGACGACGAGTTCCCGATCAAGCGCCTGGGCACCAACCTTTGGGCCGCGCTGGATTTCAAACTGTTCAACGAAGGTCGTCCGGGCGTGGTGCTCGGTCGCGATCAGTGGCTCTACAGCGATGAAGAGTTCCACCCGATCGTCAACGAAGAGTTGAACTTGCAAGGCAACTACGCGCTGGTCGAAGGCGTGCGCCAGGAACTGAAAAAGCGAGGCGTGCAACTGGTGATGGCGATTGTTCCGGCCAAGACGCGTCTGTACCCGGAGCACCTGGGTGAAGTGAAGCCGGCGAGTATCCACACCAATCTGTACAAGGACTTCCACGCTCGCGTGGCGGCCGACAAGATCCTCGCCCCTGACCTGCTCGGCCCGCTGCAACAAGCCAAGCGCAACGGTCAGCAAGTGTTCCTGCGTACCGACACCCACTGGACCCCGGAAGGCGCACAAGTCGCTGCCCAGACCCTGGCCAAAACCATCGCCGACAAGGCTCCGCTCAGCGGCGAACCGCAAAACTTCGTCACTGAACCGGCGGAGAAGGTGACGCACAAGGGCGACCTGCGGTTGTTCCTGCCGCTGGACCCGCTGTTCGAAAACCTGATGCCGGCGCCAGAACCTTTGCAGAAGCGCAACACCGTGGCGGCCCAGGATCAACCGACCGGTGATGACGCGTTGTTCGCCAACACGGAAGTGCCGGTGGCCCTGATCGGCACCAGCTACAGCGCCAACCCTAACTGGAACTTCGTCGGTGCGCTGAAAGAAGCGCTGCACAGCGACGTGGTCAATTACGCCGAAGACGGCCATGGCCCGATTCTGCCGATGCTCAGCTACCTGAAAAGCGATGCCTTCAAGAACAGCCCGCCACAAGTGCTGATCTGGGAATTCCCTGAACGATATCTGCCTGTGAACAACGAAATCGGTGACGCCGACCCGCAGTGGGTCGCAGAGCTTAAACAAGCCGGCGCGCGCCAACAAAACGTAGCTGTAAACACCAAATCCGAGACGCCCGACCGGGCGCAAAACTGAAAGAGAGGTACACCCATGACTTTCACTACTACTCCTCGCCGTCTCGCCAAGACCTTCGCTCTCGTTGCCGGCATGAGCGTGCTCTCGATGCAGGCCTTTGCCGGTGGCGACGCTGCCCTCTACGGCCCGACCGCACCGAAAGGGTCAAGCTTCGTGCGGGTCTACAACGCCGGTAACGCTGAAGTCAGTGCTACAGTCGGCACCACCAACCTGAACGAAGTCGCGCCGCTGTCCAGCACTGACTTCAGCTTCATGCCGGGCGGCGACTACAGCGCCAAGGTCGGTAGCCAGACCTTGCCGGTGAAACTGGCCGGCGATCACTATTACACTCTGGTCAACAACGCCAGCGGCGCGCCACAACTGATCGAAGAGCCGCCGTTCAAGAACAAACAGAAATCCCTGGTACGCGTGCAGAACCTCAGCGACAAGGCCCTGACCCTGAAAACCGCCGACGGCAAGACCGATGTGGTGCCGAACGTGGCCGCCAAGGGCCGTGGCGAGCGTGAAATCAACCCGGTGAAAGTCAGCCTGGCGCTGTACGAAGGCGACAAGAAAGTCGGCGACGTGAAGCCGGTTGCCCTGGAACGCGGTGAAGCGGCGGTGCTGTACGTCACCGGCAACGGCAGCAGCCTGTCGCCAGTCTGGGTCAAGCGCCCGGTGTCGACGCGCTGATTAATTCATCAGGACGGTGATCACCCTGTAGCAGCTGGCGAAGCCTGCGTCCGACTGCGAAGCAGTCGCAATCCAAGCAACTCGGTCTTTCTGAATGACCGCATTGACGGGATTCACGACGACTACGTCGCCGAACGCAGCCTCGCAGGCTCGGCAGCTGCTACAGAATCGGTGAGCCGATCTGATTACGGAACAAAAACAAGAGTGAAACGACAGAACGTTCGTGGCTCTAACCAATCGATTTAAGGGAGTAACAACATGATTCCGGTGATCTTGTCAGGTGGTAGCGGCTCACGTCTTTGGCCGCTTTCCCGAAAGCAATTCCCCAAGCAATTCCTCGCCCTGACCGGCGAACACACGCTGTTCCAGCAAACCCTGGAACGCCTGGTGTTCGAAGGCATGGATACCCCGATCGTGGTCTGCAACAAGGATCACCGCTTCATCGTCAACGAGCAGCTGAGCGCCCGTAAACTGGAAACCCAGCGCATCCTGATGGAACCGTTCGGCCGTAACACCGCGCCGGCCGTGGCCCTGACCGCGATGATGCTGGTCAATGAAGGTCGCGACGAGTTGATGCTGGTGCTGCCGGCCGACCACGTCCTGGAAGACCAGAAAGCCCTGCAACGCGCCCTGGCCCTGGCCACTGTGGCGGCCGAGCGTGGCGAAATGGTGCTGTTCGGCGTGCCGGCGACCAAACCGGAAACCGGTTACGGCTACATCAAATCCACCAACGATGCCCTGCTGCCGGAAGGCGTCAGCCGTGTCTCGCACTTCGTCGAAAAACCCGACGTGAAACGCGCCACCGAGTTCGTCCAGTCCGGCGGTTATTTCTGGAACAGCGGCATGTTCCTGTTCCGCGCCAGCCGCTTCCTCGAAGAGCTGAAAAAGCACGATCCGGACATCTACGACACCTGCGTACTGACCCTGGAACGTAGCGTGCAGGATGCCGACACCATCGACATCGACTCCGCCACCTTTGCCTGCTGCCCGGACAATTCCATTGACTATTCCGTGATGGAAAAAACCCAGCGCGCCTGCGTCGTACCGCTGACCGCGGGCTGGAGCGATGTCGGTTGCTGGTCGTCGCTGTGGGAAGTCAATGAAAAGGACGCCAACGGCAACGTCACCAAAGGCGACGTGGTCATCCAGGACAGCAAAAACTGCATGATCCACGGCAACGGCAAACTGGTGTCGGTGATCGGCCTGGAAAACATCGTGGTGGTCGAAACCAAGGACGCCATGATGATCGTCCACAAGGACAAGGTCCAAGGCGTCAAACAGATGGTCAACACCCTCAACGAACAGGGCCGCAGCGAAACCCAGAACCACTGCGAAGTCTATCGTCCGTGGGGTTCCTACGACTCGGTGGACATGGGCGGTCGTTTCCAGGTCAAGCACATCTCGGTCAAGCCGGGCGCGTGCCTGTCGCTGCAGATGCACCATCACCGCGCCGAACACTGGATCGTGGTCAGCGGCACCGCTGAAGTGACCTGCGACGAAAACGTGTTCCTGCTCTGTGAAAACCAGTCGACCTACATCCCGATCGCCTCGGTACACCGTCTGCGCAACCCGGGCAAGATTCCACTCGAGATCATCGAAGTGCAATCGGGCAGCTACCTGGGCGAAGACGATATCGAGCGGTTTGAAGATATCTACGGTCGCTCCACCCCGATCGAGCGCGGCGTGTCGGTGAAAACCATCGCGCAGTAATCAATCAGCAAATCAAAAAGCCCTCGTCCAGCCCGCTGCGTTCCCTATCCGCAGCGGGTTGGGCGGGGGCTTTTTTACACATTCATGCAGCCTTACGGGTTGTGGCTGGTTTTCTATGCCAGCCACTGACCTTTATTGATCCTGGTATTTTGATCTCAAGTGTTCCATGAAACGCACTATCGATACTGTCAAGTAATGCTCGTGAACTCATTCTTCCCACCTGAACCGGACTGATTCCCGAGTTGCCTAACAGCAGCGCCTTCAATTCTTTCAGTGGGCCTTTAACCATTGGCACCGCGCCCAGGTCCGAAGAGTGTTTGGGATCGAGTACATCGGGAGAAGCAAAAAACTCTACCTTATCGAAATCTTTACCCAAGGCTGCCTCCAGCACCTTGTCATCCTCAAGATCGTATTCGGCAAAGTGTGTCATCGAGCCGAGAAACTTGCGTTCATTCACTTCTCCATTTATCGCCAGAAGAAAGAAGGTGAAGCCCATGTTCCCGGCCTTGGTCCAATCCTTTTCATTGGTATTGCCGCCCTTTCCGCCCAACGTCTTCAAGTTCTGGTGAACCAAAGAAAAGTTAGACGCGATTTCCATAAAGGGAGGTGTTTCGCCGCTGCTCCCGTAGACCGTGTAATGGCGCAAGGTAAAGTTCTGGGGCTTGGTCTTTTCAAGCACCGCAGGTGTTGCCTTTGCTGTTTTGAACTTCAGTTTGCCCTGAGTGATTGTGTTCATCATGTTGTAAGGAGTCACTCTGTCCGTATCGCTATAATTGTCCTTATACGATTCAAAAATCTCGATCGCTGTACGCACTGCCGAGTTGGATTTTGAGTTTTCACCCTGCTCGTCAAAGAACGTTAACGGGTTGTTTCGAACCATCCGATACAGGTTCAAGCCATCCACAGCGCCTGCCGGATCGGTACTCGCCCATCGCCGCAACCACGGTATGTAGTACCGGAAGCCATAGCAATAAAGCCCCGTGGCATCCTGTTCCTTGCCCGAATAACGAATGGTTTTATAGTCCACTTCAATCGCGTCGTACCACGCGGTCTCGCCAAAGGGATAAAAAATTTCCCGGCTGATGATTTGCGCGTCATCGGCCAGTTCCACGGTGCAGGAGCTCAGGTGATCGACCAGGGTGTAGCGGTACTGATCGTTGACACCGGACGGTGGCTCGCTGTCCCAATGCAACACCCGCACGGTGTTGAGGCCAGCCTGCGCGGTGATGACCTGCAACACCACCCCGGTGCCACTGTCGGTACGAAGTTCCAAGCCCTGCAAGTAACGCACTTCAGCTATCACGGTGCGAGCCCTGGTCTGCAACGCGCGGATTTTGCGCACCCGCTGGCCAGCGCCATCGTAAAAATAGCACTCACCGTCATTGCGTCGGGAGGCGCGTTCCACCGGGCTGACCGAGCGCAATTGATTGCGCAGATCCCAGGTCAACAACCGTCCCTGGTCCAACTCCAGCAAATTACCTTTGGCGTCGAATGCGGCGGCGATGTCCTCTTCCGCGGGCGGCACGCCGTTGCGCCAGGGCAGGCAGCGATTGCTGTAGCGGGCAGCTTTCAAATCGCGCCCATGTTTTTGCGCGCCGATGTGGGTCACCTTCAGCAGATTGCTGCCCTCGTCATAGTGGTAAATCTGCCGATAGTTGCTAACCGCCGCCGGATCGGTGCGACCAACCGACTCGGGTCCTTGATCGGGACCGCCCGCTTCCCAGCCAAAGGCTTCGATCAACTGGTACAGGCTGTTGTAGATGAAGCGACTGATCGGGTCGATGCGCTGGTTGGCGAAGTAGCGCACGGGCAGGGCCTTGTCCTCGATGCTCAAGACATTGCCCATCCGGTCATAGTCGTAGATTAGATGCTGCAACATTCGGGCACTGGCATCCTGTGCCCGACGCTCCATCAACAAACCGTCTTCGGGTCGATAGGCCAGCGTCGTCCGCACCCCGTTACCCGCGACCTCCTCTTCGACTTGCCCTTGGGCGCTGTAGCGGATCTCGCTGACCAACGTTTGCCAAATGGATTGATCCTTCAATTGCAGTCGGCTTTCGCGCAATCGGCCATCGACGGTCAGAGCGAAAGTCTGACGATTACCCTTGGCATCGGTCTGTTCCAGCACATCACCCAACGGGCCGAAACGCCACTTGGACGTCGCCCCAGTCCCCGGTTCGAGCAGCCGTCGGCGATCATCAATCGATTCCGGCCAATCGGGGGTTACCGGCTCAAGGGTGAAGTGGCGGGTGTTTTCGATGCCTTCACCGCTGATCGCAAACGAGTCGAACAGTACGCTGCCCGCCGGGTCGTCATGGCGAATCAGTTTGCCGTACTGGTTAAGGTCCTGATGACCCTGGCCCGGGTAGCCATAAGCAAAGCGCTCGACACAGCGACGGGGCTCCACGGCGCCCTGTTCGAACACCGCCACGGGCCGCAGCAAATCGTCATATTCGACCTCGCGACGTGTTTCGCGGCTGTCCCAGTCCGACAACACTTCGTCGGCCAGACCGCGCAGGGTGATCTGCGTTCCGGCATCAACGCTGTCCGTGCGCAACGCGTTCCCGGACAGCGAATACACCGTGATCAAATTGGGAGGGGTCAGGGGATCGCCTTCTTGCAGCGCCCATAACCGCGGATCCCACTGTTTGACTGCACGTCCTGCGCCATTGTGAGCAGTGCGATTGATGCGGACCTCAGCGGGCAGGTTTTCGATGGCGCGCCAGTAATCTACCAAGCGAATCGACAGGCCGCGCGGATCGAAGATCCTCAGTGTGGGCGTCTTGTGGTGCATTTCCATCGCCTCTGTCCATCGAATAACAGCCCCGTCGGCCAATGTCTTCTAACGTTTCAAGAACATGGCTGGCTACTGTCAGAAATTACAGTACCGACCAACGGTACAACCCCTTGCTCACCGAATATCCATTCTCGTGCCCCTTCGGTAGGATGTCGGTTATCCGTTCATGGAGCGTTCAAACATGTTCATCGGCGTCCTGCTGGTCATCACCTGGCTGATCCTGCTGCTGCGCTACCCGGCCAAGGCCGTGCCGGTTTCCGTGGCGGCCGCTGTCGGATTGGGCCTGGTGGCGACGTGGGTGTTCTGGATGGACAACCGCGAAATCAAGCAACTGGCACGCCTTGAGCTGCGCATCACTTACGCACCCGAGCACTGCCCTGCAGATCGGCCATTGAAGCTCACGATGAAAAACGGCAACGACGTGCCACTGATCGAGTTGCGCTGGCGCATCGCGGCGTATGCGCCGGGCGATACGGTGAACCTGGCCGACAATCAATACGCCGCGCCACGTTATCGCGGCCCCGGCGAATTGCAGGCCGGCGGCAGTTGGGAAGACTGCTTGCCGCTACCGCCCTTGCGCCCCGGCTACCGCCCGCAAACCCTGGAATTTCGCGCTGAACGGTTGCAGGGTAGTTTCTCCGACTGATCCCCCTTTTTCTTTTGCACAAGGACCGCGCCATGCCTGTTGCGTTGATTACCGGTTGCTCCAGCGGCATTGGCCGCGCACTTGCCGACACCTTCAAAAATGCCGGTTACGAAGTCTGGGCCAGTGCCCGCAAGGCTGAAGACGTGGCAGCCCTCACCGCCGCCGGTTTCACCGCCGTGCAGCTGGACGTTAACGATGGCCCGGCCCTCGAACAGCTGAGCGAGCGGATCAACCAGCAACGCGGCGGCCTCGATGTGCTGATCAACAATGCCGGTTATGGCGCCATGGGGCCGCTGCTCGATGGCGGCGTGCCGGCCATGCAGCGCCAGTTCGAAACCAACGTGTTTGCGATTGTCGGCGTCACTCGCGCAATGTTCCCGGTACTGCGTCGCGCCCGGGGGCTGGTGGTGAACATCGGCAGCGTTTCCGGGGTTCTGGTCACGCCGTTTGCCGGTGCCTACTGCGCCTCGAAAGCCGCCGTGCATGCCTTGAGCGATGCGCTGCGCATGGAGCTGGCGCCGTTCGGCGTGCGGGTCATGGAAGTTCAGCCCGGTGCTATCGCGTCCAGCTTCGCGAAGAATGCCGGCCACGAAGCCGAGCAACTGATCACCGAACAATCACCGTGGTTTCCGCTGCGTGAAGGTATTCGTGCACGGGCCAAGGCCTCTCAAGATAAACCAACGCCGGCCAGTGAATTTGCCGCCGGTTTGCTCAAGGCTGTGCAGCAGAGCAAACCACCGCGTCTGGTGCGTTTGGGTAACGGCAGCCGGGCGTTGCCATTGATGGCGGGGTTATTGCCAAAAGGGTTGCTGGAGTCGGGGTTGATGAAGCGGTTCGGGTTGCGCGGGCAGCTCTGAGACCGCGAAGGCGTCAAAACACACTTTCAGACTTTCAGGAAACAGCATGACCGACTACACCGAATACTTTGACGAAGTGATCCAGGCCCACGTAGCCATCGAGCAATGGTTGGCCGAGGAACGGGACGAGGCCGAGCTTGAGCAATTGCTGACGCGTTTTTCGCCGCAGTTTTCCATGGTCTCGCCGTTGGGCCGGGTGCTGGATTTCGAGGCGTTGAATGAATTGTTTCTGTTGGCGGGCGGGAAGAAGCTCGGGTTCAGGATTGAGCTCAGCGAGCTGCGAGGTGTCGCGCTGTATGACGGTGGCGCAGTGGTCAGTTACCGCGAGCAACAGACCGATGCGACGGGGCTGCATTCTGATCGGCGGTCCTCGGCGGTGTTTGAGAAACAGGCCGATGGCAAGGTGGTTTGGCGGCATTTGCATGAGACGTTTTGCCAAGGCTGACACGGCCACTTTTTGTGGCGAGGGGGCTTGCCCCCTCGCCACAGGTTATTCGCCAGCCGGGGGGTTCACCACCACCGTACACGTAATCCCCGCCGCCAACAGCACGCCCTCCGGCACTTCATCAATGTGAATCCTTACTGGCACCCGCTGCGCCAGACGCACCCAGTTAAAGGTCGGGTTCACATCAGCGATCAGCTCGCGACTCTCCGGGTTATCGCGGTCGTAGATGCCGCGAGAAATACTTTCCACGTGGCCCTTGAGCACTTCGCCGCTCATCAGTTGCATGTCGGCTTTATCGCCCACGCGAACATGCGGCAGTTTGGTTTCTTCGAAGAAGCCATAAACCCAGAACGAATTCATGTCGACCACCGCCATTTTCGCTTCGCCGATGCGCGCATAGTCACCGCGATGGACGTTGAGGTTGGTGACGTAGCCGTCCACCGCCGCCCGCACTTCGGTGCGTTGGAGGTTCAGTTCGGCGGCTTCCAGTTGCGCTTGCGCGTTCTGGTAATCGGCCAGGGCCGAGTCGGCGATGTTGGTGGCGTCGTCGCGGTTTTCCCTGGAGATCACCAGGTTGTCGAGGTCGGCGCGGCGATGGGCGTTGACCTTGCGCATCTCCCACGTGGCCTTGCGCGAGGCCACCAGGCTCTGCGCCTGTTTCACCGCGAGGCGGTAATGCTCGGGGTCGATGCGCATCAGCAAGTCGCCCTTTTTCACCAACTGGTTGTCGCGTACCGGCACCTCCACCACCTCACCGGTCACGTCGGCGGCGACGTTGATGATGTCGGCGCGCACCCGGCCGTCACGGGTCCAGGGCGTGTTCATGTAATGCACCCACAAGGTCCGGCCGATCCACAGGGCAAGGGCCAGCACCAGCAAGGTCGCGAGCAGGCTGAAAAGCTTTTTCATCAAGGCCTTCTTCAGTGATAGAGAGTCAACGGTAGACAGTCAGCGCCAAGGCGCCGAACAGACAGGTAAACAGGCTCAGGCGCAGCAGCGCCGGGTGCCAGAAGAAACGGTACAGATCGAACCCGGACAAGAACCGGTCAAGGGCCCAGGCCAGCGCCGCCGCAATGAAAAACATCAGGGTCATGGTCGGCATGTACACGCCGTGGAAGGCGATTTCACGAGGCATGTTCAAGTCCTTGGGGCTTGGCAGTGGTGTATGAAGCCAGCGGCGATTGCGGGTCGAGCAACGAGGTGCGGATGAAGTGCAGGTAACTCTTCACCCGGCGTAATGCGGAGGTATCAAAGTGCGGCGCAAAGGGTTCGTCGGTGGCCTGCACGCGGCCGATCGCGTGGTCGACGGCGACCAGCGCCCGCTCCAGATTGCTCTGGCCCGGTTGCAGAAACAGCCGCACCAGCGAACGCCCCATCACCCGGATGGACTGGCGCCACGGCTGGGATTCGGCATACGCCGGGTGCACCGGCAGAATCGCTTGTTCCTTACGCAGTTCGATAATCGCGTGGCCAACTTCCAGCACCACCAACATCCAGCGCAACAAGTCCCGCTGCACCTGCGGCTGTCCTGCGGCGAGGCCATAGGCCTGATGCAGCAAGTCCCGCGTACGGCTTTCGAAACTCGACGCCAGCCCTTTGAGTTTGCCGCTGATGGCGTACACCACTTGCCCGCGCAAGTCCTGCTCCAGCCGCCGCCACAACCAGCGGCTGTTGGGTGGCAGAATGATTGCCCCGGCCGCCGCGCACACCAGCATGCCCATGACCATGGCGATGTAGTCGTTGATAAAGGCGTAAGGGTTGTAGACCGTAAGGTTGTCCGGCACCGAACCGGTGCTGAAGAAGATCAGCAACCCCAGGCCGACACCGGCGTATTGCGGCCGAGAAGTGAGGAACGAGCCGAGCACGATCACCGGCGCGAGCATCACGCAAAGCAATGGAAAACCGTCGATCCAGGGAAAGATGAAAAACATCTCGACGAAGCCGATCAGCGCCCCGAGCAAGGTCCCGCAGGCCATCTGAAAGGCCATGCGCTTGGGGTTTGGCGTCGCGGCTGACAGGCCGACTGTGGCGGCGGCGATCAGGGTCATGGTCGCCCCGCTCGGCCACGCGGTGGCCACCCAATAGCTGCCGAGCACCACAAGGATGAACGCGGCGCGAATCCCCGACGCGGCCGAGGCCAGCCAATTGGTTTGCGGGGTGAAGGGTTCGTCCCAACGCTCCCGTTCGTGGCTGTGATCGGCCAGGGACGCGTGGGTCTGTGCATAACTGTGCAAGTCGTCGACGAAGCGATAAAGCAGTTCGTAGGCGGTGTGAAAATCCAGCTGCTCGGCGTCGCTCGGATCGTTCTCCTGAAAGCTCGCCCGCAGCTTGCGCACCCGCGCCGGCAAGTTGTCCTTATAGGTCGCCAAGGCGCTGGTCAGGCGAGCGGCATCAGGGCTGGTCAGCGCACGGCCGCTGAAACCGTCGAGCACTTCGGCCAAGTCCTGCAACCCTGGTTTGATCGCCGCGACAACATGATCGGCGCCACTGCTGCGCAGGCGCTCGAGCAACTGATGCAGGGCATTGAAGCGCGTGGTGACGCCCATGAATTCGCTGTTCAAGCGACTGAGCCGCCCATTGCGCCGACGCATGTGCGGGTCTTCGAACACCGTGACACTGCGCAGTCCTTCCAGGCCCACCGCTTCGGCGATGAACCGAACGTTGCTTGCTTCAAACGCTTCGCGCCGACTGCGACCGCGCAAGCCATCAGTGACGAACAACGCAAACACACCGAAGCGTTGATACAACGCATTGCGCATCGCCGCACTGGCGGTTTGCGGCAGGATCGCGGCGCTGACCAGCGTCGAGCAGAGAATCCCCAGAGAGATTTCCAGCACTCGCCAGACCGCAGCCATGAATGCGCCGTCCGGGTGAGCCAGAGCGGGCAGCCCAACCATCGCCGCCGTATAACCGGCGAGCACAAATCCATAGGCGCGAAAGTTGCGACAACGCGCTGCGCCAGCCGTGCACAGGCCGACCCAGATCGCCAGCGAGCCGAGGAACAGTTCGGTGTTCTGCGCGAACAAGGCAATCAGCGCGACCATCACCGCCGACCCGGCCAACGTGCCGAGAAAGCGATAGAAACTCTTGGCGAACACCTGGCCGCTTTGCGGTTGCATGACGATGAACACGGTGATCATCGCGGTGCGCGGTTGCGGCAATTCAAGACGCATGGCCAGCCACAGCGTGAGGAATGCGGCGAACAGCACCTTGAAAATGTAGACCCAGGTCACGCCGTCGCTGCGCGCCCAGTCGAAGAACCCCCGGCGCCATTCAAGGGAATACAGCCAGCGCAAAGGTGCGGGCAAGGGAGTCATGAAATTTTGCTCAATGGTCTAGGGCTTGAGGAACTGTGGGTGTGCCTGAAACGTCGTGCTCACTTCAAAAGGCTCGGGGTTTTCGGGGGCAGGGTTTTCTCGGCACTCGGGACGTCGTCGCCAGCGCCAAGGCCTCCGCCCAAAGCAGTCACCAGCTCAGCATGAGCACTCAACCGCGCAGCCTGAACCTGCTGCTGCACTTGCTGTTGCTTGAACAGCAAAGTCTGCGCATTGAGTACGTTGAGGTAATCGGTGAGCCCACGTTGATAGGCGATCATCGCGATGTCGTAGGTCTTCTGCGCCGTGGCCACCGATTCGGCGGCGAACGTTTGCTGCTTGTCCATCGACTCGCGGCGGATCAACTGGTCGGAGATGTTCTTCAGCGCATTGACCAGCGTCTGGTTGTATTTGGCCACGGCGATGTCATAACCGGCCGAGGCTTCACCCAGCTCGGAACGCAAGCGGCCGCCGTCAAAAATCGGCAATGTAATCGCAGGTCCCACGCTGTAGTTGAGCTTCTTGCCGGTCAGGAACTCCAGCGCACCGCCGCCAGTGGCCATGTAACCGAGGCTGCCGACCAGATCGACGTTGGGGTAGAAGCCTGCGTGAGCGACATCGATGCCCCGCGCCTGGGCCGCCACTTGCCAGCGACTGGCAACCACGTCCGGGCGTTGACCGAGCAATTGCGCCGGCAGCGACGACGGTAACTTCAGCGCCGCCCCCAACGACAACGTCGGCCGTTGCAACTGCGCGCCCTCCCCCGGGCCCTTACCGGCCAAGGCTGCGAGCTGATTACGGCTGAGGGCGATTTCTTCGTCCAGCGCATCGAGTTGGCGATGGGTTTCCGGTAGCGGCGTTTCGGCCTGGCTGACTTCGAAGTGCGTGCCGATGCCACCGTCCAGGCGTTTTTGCGCCAGGTCGAGGATTTGTTGTTGCTGCTTCAAGGTGGCCGCGACGATGTCCCGTTGCGCGTAATGCAACGAGAGTTCGATGTAGGCGCGCACGATGTTGTTCTGCAATTCGAGCTGGGCCTGCCGTGCTTCGGCAGCGCTCATGTGCGCCATGTCCACCGCTCGCTCGGTGGCGTTGCTTTCGCGCCCCCAGAGGTCGAGGGCATAGCTGAAGCCCAGCGCGGCGTTGTTGTCCCAAGTGGTGGTGTTGGCCAACTCACCGGGGCCGTAGAACTGATCGGTGGGCCAGTTGTGGCGTTTGAGGGTCGACTGGCCATTGATCTGCAGCGACTCGGCGGACTCGGCGATACCCGCCATGGAACGGGCCTGACGCACTCGCGCGGCGGCCATGGCCATGTTCGGACTGTCTTGCAGGGCGAGGGAGATCCAGCGGTTCAGTTGCGGGTCGCCGTAGGCCTGCCACCATTGGGCGGTGGGCCAGTGAGCGTCCCGGGCGGCGCTCTGGATGGCTTCGTCGGTGGCCAGTGAATTGGCCTCCAGTGCCTTGCCTTGTGGGGCAATACCGCCGGTTCCGATGCAGCCGCTGATTGCCAGGGTTAAAGCCAAAACACTGAGCGTCTTGAGCGCTCTGTTGATGCGACGCGGCACTGCTGCAAATTCCTGAAAGGGGGGAGAGTCACGAGATCCTGTAGGAGCCGGCTTGCTGGCGATGGGAACGCCGCGGTCTATCTGAAGACCGCAGTGATGCCATCGCCAGCAAGCCGGCTCCTACAGTCGGCGCAATTCTAGGGGTGGGCCTTGTTGGCGATAAGCCGGGATTCTTGTGAATCTTTGTTACCGTTAACGAGATAATCCCTTGGTCGGGGTCTCAGTCTCTGAAACTTCGTGTCACAATTTGCCATCCGCCAAGAGAGCACCCCATGGACACTTTGCAAAACATGCGCGCCTTCAGTTACGTGGCCGAGGCCGGCAGTTTCACCGCCGCCGCCGTACAACTGGACACCACCACGGCCAACGTCTCGCGCGCGGTCTCCAACCTGGAGGCCCACCTGCAAACCCGCCTGCTCAACCGCACCACCCGGCGCATTGCCTTGACCGAAGCGGGCAAGCGCTATCTGTTGCGCTGCGAGCAGATCCTGGCCTATGTCGAAGAAGCCGAAGCCGAGGCCAGCGACGCCCACGCGCGCCCGGCCGGGCAACTCAAGGTGCACACCATGACCGGCATCGGTCAGCACTTCGTGATCGACGCCATCGCTCGCTACCGCAAGACCCACCCCGACGTGACCTTCGACCTGACCATGGCCAACCGTGTGCCGGACTTGCTCGACGAGGGCTACGACGTGTCCATCGTGCTCGCCAGCGAACTGCCCGACTCGGGCTTCGTCTCCCAGCGTTTGGGCATCACCTACAGCATCGTTTGCGCATCGCCCGCCTATGTAAAAGCCAACGGCTGCGCGCAGAAGCCCAGCGACTTGCTCAATCACATGTGCTTGCGCCTGGTGAGCCCGGTGATCCCGCTGGAAAAGTGGGCTTTCGATGGCCCCGAAGGCCAGGAAATGGTCACCATCAACAGCTCACCGTTCTTGGTGAACTCCGCTGACGCGATGAAGACAGCGATCACCAGCGGCATGGGGGTTGGGGTGTTGCCGGTGTATGCGGCGATTGAAGGGCTGCGCAACGGTACGCTGGTGCGGGTGATGCCAAAGTACCGCTCGCAGGAATTGAATCTGTACGCGATTTACCCATCGCGGCAGTATCTGGACGCGAAGATCAAGACCTGGGTCGAGTACTTGCGTGGATCGTTGCCGGAGATTCTGGCGGCGCATCAGGCGGAATTGGCGGCGTATGAATTGAGCGGCAGCTTGGGCGGGGCTCGGCTGGCGAACTGATTTCACGGTCCTACAGACGCGGTGGTTTTTGGGGAGGTTTCCGACAAGTTTTGGCGGTTGTAGCGTCGGAAGCGAAGTGGGTAGGCTTTGTGGGTCGCTGGCAATTCAGCGATCGGGCCTGGAAAACCCGAAGTATAGGATCACAGCAAATGACATAATGCGGCGCTTTTGTAGCTCCACAGTTATGGCGGCTGTGCGTGGGAGACCTTCGGGTCTGCCGGGTTTGATCCTTTGCCGCCGAACGCGCGCTCGACCACTACCTCAAGCCTCCACCCAAACAACCCGAAGGCCGCAAACCAAGCAGGATGTTTCAGGTCGCCCCGGACATGGACAACGAAAGCCTGCTGGCCCATGTCTGCGAATCCCTGGCCTCGGCCAGCGTCATGACCAGCGACATTGCCGCCTATGTCGACGCCCCGCAGCGGCACACGCTCCTGGCGATCCAGCAAGTCATCATGCTGGCCGAACTGGCGGTGAACCGGGTGCTGGATAACGTCGACGTACCGAAGCCCGCGCCACACAGCTGACCCCCTGTAGGAACGACCTGTGGCGAGGGGGCTTGCCCCCGTTGGGCTGCGAAGCAGCCCCAAAATCTCTGGTGGTCCAAAGATATTGTGAGTGCTACGCACTCAAACGGGGGCAAGCCCCCTCGCCACAGGTCGTTCCTACAGTTTTGGATGGCGTACACCCTCGCATAATGTCCGCGAAGAATGTTAGCTTGCTTGGCAATCTCCACGCCCGACGAGCCCCTCTCCAATGAAAAAAACCGTCCTCGCCTTCAGCCGCATCACTCCGCCCATGATCGAACGCCTGCAACAGGATTTCGACGTGATCGTGCCGAATCCGAAAAACGGCGACATCGCCGCCCAGTTCAACGAAGCCCTGCCCCACGCCCACGGCCTGATCGGCGTTGGTCGCAAACTCGGCCGGGCGCAACTGGAGAACGCCAGCAAACTGGAAGTGGTGTCCAGCGTCTCCGTCGGCTACGACAACTATGACCTCGCCTACTTCAACGAACGCGGGATCATGCTCACCAACACCCCCGACGTGCTCACCGAAAGCACCGCCGACCTGGCCTTCGCCCTGCTCATGAGCAGTGCCCGCCGCGTCGCCGAGCTGGACGCCTGGACCAAGGCAGGCCAATGGCAAGCCACCGTCGGTGCACCGTTGTTCGGCAGCGATGTGCATGGCAAAACCTTAGGCATCGTCGGCATGGGCAACATCGGCGCGGCCATTGCCCGTCGTGGTCGACTGGGCTTCAACATGCCGGTCATCTACAGCGGCAACAGCCGCAAGACCGCACTGGAACAGGAACTCGGCGCACAGTTCCGTAGCCTGGATCAACTGCTGGCCGAAGCCGATTTCGTCTGCCTGGTGGTGCCGCTCAGCGAAAAAACCAGGCACCTGATCAGCCACCGCGAACTGGCACTGATGAAACCGAGCGCCATTCTGGTGAACATCGCCCGTGGCCCGGTGGTAGACGAGCCGGCGCTGGTCGAAGCGCTGCAAAACAACCGGATTCGTGGCGCCGGGCTGGACGTTTACGAGAAAGAACCACTGGCTGAATCACCGCTGTTCCAACTGAAAAACGCCGTGACCCTGCCGCATATCGGCTCGGCCACGCACGAAACCCGCGAAGCCATGGCCAACCGTGCGTTGGCCAACTTGCGCAGTGCCTTGTTGGGTGAAAGACCGCAGGATCTGGTGAACCCACAAGTGTGGAAAGGCTGATCAAAAAGGGCGGGTGTTTTAAACACCTGCCCGCTCTCGGCATATTGTCGACTTCATATTGCCGTTGCTGATTTATATCGCTATCAGAATCGAGCGCTGAGTTGTTCAGCGCTCGGTCAAAGCATCAGGCCAATTTGCCGCTTCCCTGCACCATCGGTGCCTTGGGCTTACGAAACACCAGCACATTGCCCAACATCACCAGCACCAACCCCACCAATGCCGGCGCCGTCCATTGATAGCCCTCGGCAAACGCCGACACATTCAGCGCCACCACCGGGAATAACACGGTGCAATACGCCGCCCGCTCCGGCCCCATGCGCCCGACCAGCGTCAGGTAGGCGGTGAAGCCGATCACCGAGCCCGGAATCACCAGGTACAGCAACGAGCCGATGTAACGGGCGTTCCATTCCATGTCGAACGGGATGCCTTTGACCAGGCACCACACCGACAACATCGCTGCGCCATAAGCCATGCCCCAGGCATTGGTGGTCAGGGGTTTCAGGCCGGCCCTCTGCTGCAGACTCGACAGCATGTTGCCCGCCGAGAAGCACAAGGTTCCGAGCAACGCCAGAGCCAACCCGAGCAAGGTTTCCGGGCTGGCGGTATGACCGGCCAGCTCCGGCCAGAACAACAGGCCCAAGCCGAGCAAGCCCAACGCGCCGCCCATCAACACGTTGCGGGCGATTTTCTGGCCGAAGAACACCCGCGCATTGAAGGCGTTCCACAACGTGGCGGTGGAAAACACCACGGCGACCAGACCGCTGGGGATCCACTGGCTGGCGGTGAGGAAGCACATGAAATTGATACAGAACAGGCACAGCCCCTGCGCCAGGCAAATCAGATGCCCACGACGGTTCATCACTTGCAGACGCCGGCTAAGCAACAACATCACGAACAGCACCAGCGCGGCGAGGCCGAAGCGATAGACGATCGACACCGGAATCGCCACCACGCCCAATTGCCATTTCAAGGCAATCCAGGTGGTGCCCCAGATCAATACGGTCAGCAGGTATAGCGAGAGGTTCATGGTGAAGACTCCTGAATAGGCCTTCAGTGTCCGGCGCGCCCCCCTTTTTCACTTGCATAAACTTGCGCTTTTGTCGGCCCGCAGGCTGGCAGGCCAGCGTCTACGGAGTAGGATGCAAGGCGTTGGAGAGAACCGATCATGGCCGCACTGGAAACGTTGCAAGTCTTTCAAGCCCTCAACCGCTCGCCCAATGCTCGCCTGGAGCACAGCGCCGAGCTCGGTGACGGCATGGCTGCGGCTTTGTGGAGCAACCACCATGACGCCCAGGACTACGAAGCGCCGAGCCATCACACTTTGTCGTGCTACATCGCCGGCGGCACCGGCACCTTTCGCCGCGACCAACCCGGCACCAAGGGCGGCCCGGACAAGCTGTGCATTCTGCCGGCCGACCATCAGTCAGGCTGGGTGATCAACGGCGACATTCGCCTGGCCCACCTGTATTTCAGCCCCGAACAATTTGCCCTTGGTTGCGTCACGTTGCTGGATCGCGAGCCACGGGAATTGCAGTTGCGCGAGCGCACGTTCCTCGAAGACCCGCAGCAAGTACGGCACTTTCGGCAGTTGATCAGCCTCAACTGGGACGAACCCGGCGAACGCCTGCTCACCAGCAGCCTGGCCCACGAGATGCTCAGCCACGCCTTGCTCAGCCAGGTTGGTGTGCGTCAGGGCCTGCGCCTCAAGGGTGGATTGGCGGCGCATCAGCGGCGGCAACTGGTGGAGTTCATCGACAGTCAGTTGGCGGAGGCGATCAGCCTTGGGCAATTGGCGAGCTTGTGCGCGCTGTCGGAATATCACTTTGCGCGGATGTTTCGTGTGAGCTTCGGCTTGCCGCCGCATCAGTATGTGTTGGCGCGGCGTCTGAGGCGCGCGCGGGAGTTGTTGCGCGCATCGTCGCAGCCGTTGGGGGAGATTGCGCTGGCGTGCGGGTTTGCCAGTGCGAGCCATTTCACCAACCGGTTTCGACAGGCGTTGGGTGGGACGCCTGGGGAGTATCGGCGGGCGTTTTTACGCTAGAACAAAGAGTAAAAGATCACAGCCTTCGGCAGCTCTCGCGCCAGAAACAAAACGGGCCTGCAATCGCAGGCCCGTTTTAATCAGGAAGGTAAAAGGTGAATCAGGCCTCAGCCATTGAGCGCAGCCTGTTCGTTCTCGAGAAACTCATCCTCAAGCAGCGCATCGGCATGAGCGCCCCTATCGAACGGCACCACAGCGGCGCGTGGTTTGCCGCGTAATTTGCCAAACATATGCTCCAGCGCATGTTCAAGTTTTTCGGCTGCCCCGTCGATCGCCAGTTCCAGGGAGTCAGCTTTATGGGTAACGGAAATTGGTTGGTGGCCTTTTGGCCGCGCTTCCAGCTGGCAGCGCATGTCATGGGGACCAGGCTTGTCGCCGTTCTCGTCCCGCAGATGGACCTCGACGCGGGTCAGGTCCTCTTCATAACGTTCGAGCGTGCTCTCAATGGTAGTACGTACCCACTCCTCCAGTCGTTTACTGCTTTGAATATGGTTATCGCTATTGACTTGGATTTGCATAGTTCTTCCCTTATTTCAGCTAGCTCGCAAGAGGCGCATCGGCTGGCCCTTGGGCGTCATCACCGCAACCTCTTGGTTACACAATCGGTGTGTGCGCGGAACATTTCAACCCCTAAAAAAAGATAAATATTCATACGCAAAAAAAGCCGGACAACGAGCAAAAGCGCTGTTAATGTCGGGAGTTGGGTCGGCCCTGTCTTCAGTCACAAATGGTCACATCTGCCGCGCTCCCCAGCGGATGCAGGTCACGAAAAATCCCCGCCTCTTCCACCAGCCAGTCATGCACCGCGCGCACGCCCGGATGGCTCAGCGCACCCGGCGCGTAGAGCAGCACGTAGCGCTTGTGATTAGGCACCGCCAGGCCAAACGGCACGATCAGCGTGCCCCGTTCCAGCTCATCGTTAAGCAGCGTTCGCCGCGCAATCGCCACGCCCATCCCAGCAATCGCCGCTTCGATGGTCAGGTGATTGCGGTTGAAGGTGTGCCCGCGCCGCACGTCCGCGCCTTCGAAACCGATGGCATTGAGGTAAAACTCCCATTCCGCGTACTCGTAGCTACCGCGCCACGCGGTGATGTCATGCAACAACGGGAAGTGCATCAAGTCTGCCGGGCCGTGCAGCGGCGGCCGCCCTCGCAACAGGCTCGGGGCGCACACCGGAAATATCTGCTCGTCGAGCAAGGCTGTGGATAACAATCCGGGATAGCTGCCGTCATTCAGATCGATCGCCAGATCGAAATCTCCCTCGTGCAACGGCACGCTGCTGTCCTCCGCCACCAGGCGCAATTGAATGTCCGGAAAACGCTGCTGCAAACGCGGCAAACGCGGGGTCAGCCATTTGCTCAGGAACGAGGGAATCGAACGCACCCGCAAAATCCCGCTGATCATTCCCGCATCCAGTCGTCGCAATTCTGCGTCGATGCTGCCGTAAGCCTCGTTGACCGTAATGGCCAGGCGCTGGCCTTGCGCACTCAATTCCACACCACGAGCGCGACGGTGGAACAGGCGAAAACCCAGCCGCTCTTCCAGTTGCCGGATTTGCTGACTGACCGCACCCGGCGTGATGTGCAGTTCTTCGGCACAACGGGTGAACGACAGGTGCCGCGCGGCACAGGAAAACACGTGCAGCCAGACGTAAGTCTGGGCGTGCAATTGACGACTCATCGTTTAGTCCTGCTAAAGGCTGTCTTAGGAAGTTTCGTTGGTCACGTAGGACCGAGGTAGGCAGTATCGCCGACATTGCGCTTGGCCTACAAAAATGGCGGCGATTTCTCTTCCATTGCTTGTATAGGCTTTAGCATGGCTATCAGTGTTTTCGATCTCTTCAAAGTCGGCATCGGTCCGTCCAGTTCCCACACCGTCGGCCCGATGCGCGCTGCAGCGACCTTTGCCCAAGCACTGATTGAGCAGAATTTGCTGGCCGCCGTCCGTCGGGTCGAAATCCGCCTTTACGGTTCGCTTTCAGCCACCGGCGTCGGCCATGCCACCGACCGCGCCTGTGTCATGGGCCTGATGGGCGAATGGCCGGATAGCATCGACCCGACCACCATCGATTCGCGTATCCAGCACCTGCGGGAAACCGGCAAGCTGTCCCTGGCCGGCAAAGCGACGATCGCCTTCAACTGGCAGCACGATCTCCTGCTGCTCGACGAGAGCCTGCCCTACCACCCTAACGCCATGTCCCTGACAGCCTTCGGCGAAACCGGTGAGCTATTCGAGCAGACGTACTACTCGGTGGGCGGCGGTTTCATCATCGACGCGGCCGAAGCCGAGTCCGGCATTGCGCCGGCCAGCGACGTTGTGCTGCCGTACGATTTCTCCAGCGCCGCCGAATTGCTCAAGCTCTGCAAACAGCACGGTCTACGGGTGTCCGAATTGATGATGGCCAATGAATTGGCCTGGCGCAGCGAAGCCGAAGTCCGTCAGGGCCTGTTGCACATCTGGTCGGTAATGCGCGAGTGCGTCGAGCAAGGCTTGCGTCACGAAGGCATCCTTCCCGGCGGTCTGAATGTTCCCCGCCGCGCCGCGAAATTGCATCGCAGCCTGTTGGAAATCGGCAAACCGAACGTCATCAGCTCCACCCTGTCGGCCATGGAATGGGTGAACCTGTTCGCCCTCGCCGTGAACGAAGAAAACGCCGCGGGCGGACGGATGGTCACCGCGCCTACAAACGGGGCGGCGGGGATCATTCCGGCCGTGCTGCACTACTACATGAAATTCAACCCGGACGCATCGGACGATGACGTCGTGGCGTTCTTTTTGGGCGCGGCTGCCGTAGGCATTCTTTGTAAGAAAAACGCCTCGATTTCTGGCGCCGAAGTCGGCTGCCAAGGCGAGGTCGGCTCCGCCTGTGCCATGGCCGCCGCCGGTTTGGCCGACGTGCTCGGCGCCACCCCGGAACAACTGGAAAACGCCGCTGAAATCGGCCTGGAACACAACCTCGGCCTGACCTGCGATCCGGTCGGCGGTCTGGTGCAAGTGCCGTGCATCGAGCGCAACGCGATTGCCGCGGTGAAGGCGATCAACGCCACGCAAATGGCCCTGCGCGGTGACGGCAAACACTTCATTTCCCTGGACCGGGTGATCCGCACCATGCGCGATACCGGCGCCGATATGCACGACAAATACAAAGAAACTTCACGGGGCGGCCTGGCGGTTAGCTGGGTGGAGTGCTGAGGAGCATTTCCTGACCGTTCGCAACACGTGAGCCCGAGTAATAATAATAACGAGGCGAAAACGATGACCGATGTACGTACACCTGCTGCCGATAATCCCGCTGTAGACCTCACACGCAATAACGAAATAACCCACAAAGGCTGGAGTAAACACGACACCACCTGGATGCTTGGCCTCTATGGCACAGCGATTGGCGCCGGCACGCTGTTTTTGCCGATCAACGCCGGCGTGGGTGGTTTCTGGCCGCTGCTGATCCTGGCAGTGCTGGCGTTTCCGATGACATTCTTTGCACACCGCGGTCTGACTCGTTTCGTGTTGTCCGGCCGTTCCGGGGACATCACTGAAGTGGTGGAAGAACACTTCGGCATCGGTGCCGGCAAGCTGATCACGCTGCTGTATTTCTTCGCGATTTTCCCGATTCTGCTGGTGTACAGCGTAGCGCTGACCAATACCCTGAGCAGCCTCATGGAGCACCAGTTGCACATGACGCCACCGCCTCGGGCGATCCTGTCACTGGGGTTGATTCTCGGCCTGATGGCCATCGTCCGTTGTGGTCAGGGCGTCATCGTCAAATGCATGAGTGTGCTGGTTTACCCGTTCGTCGCGGCATTGCTGCTACTGGGCATCAGCCTGATCCCGAACTGGAACGGCGCGTTCTTCGCCACCGCCAGTGAAGGCATGCCGCTGCCACTGTTCTTCAAGACCTTGTGGCTGGCGATCCCGGTGATGGTGTTCTCGTTCAACCATTCGCCGATCATTTCCGCTTTCGCCGTCGATCAGAAGCAGCGTTACGGCAAGCAAGCCGAACGCAAAAGCAGCGGCATTCTGGCGATCGCTCACGCCATGATGGTCGTCACGGTGATGTTCTTTTGCTTCAGCTGCGTGCTGGCGTTGTCCCCGGCTGATTTGGCCGCGGCGAAGGCGCAGAACATTTCGATCCTGTCGTACCTGGCCAACCACTTCCAGACGCCGGTCATCGCTTACGCCGCGCCGCTGATTGCACTGGTGGCAATCACCAAATCCTTCCTGGGCCATTACATCGGCGCCAGCGAAGGCTTTCAGGGCCTGATCGTGAAAAGCCTGCGTGGCCGTGGTCGAGTCGTCTCCGCCGGCTGGCTGAACCGCCTCACTGCGCTGTTCATGATCCTCAGTTGCTGGGCCGTGGCGACCTTCAACCCGAGCATCCTGGGCATGATCGAAACCCTCGGCGGGCCGATCATCGCCTGCCTGTTGTTCCTGATGCCGATGTACGCCATCCGCCGCGTGCCAGCCTTGCGCCAGTACTCGGGCCAGGCCTCGAACGTGTTCGTGGTGTTGGTCGGTCTGATTGCACTGTCTGCGATCATCTATTCATTTATGCCCTGAAACGGGCAGGCAAAAAGAAGGCGGGCCAAGGTGCCCGCCGTTTTTTTGCCGTAAACATTGTCCGACAGTTTTTCCGGCATGCCCCTTGCTATCTCCCTTGTGCGGCACGGAAGAAAGCGCATAAACATGGAAGGCCGGTGGTCTGGTATTGCGAACTAATCCCGATCACAGCCGTCAACAACTGCACGTTCAATCAGGCGGTGACGCATTATGGACAACCCTTTTCAGCTCATTACCGATGCTTTTGCAGCGGATTATCAAATCAACCTGAGCATCCAGGGCCTGGACGGCAGCATCATGCTGACCCTCTCCAACGCTGGCCGCGTGGTGGCTAAACGGATGATCAGCGCCGAACAACGCAATGACCCCAAGCGCCTCAAACGCCTGGTGCAAAGCATTCAATTCGGCATCGCCATCGAACAGGGTCAATGCGCCGTGGCCATCCTCGAAGCCATGACCGACGGCGACAACCGTAAGCTGCCGCCGCCACAGGCCAAAGCCCGGCCCCGACCTGAAATCGGGTATTAAAGCTCGCCCTTCTCCACTTCGGGATGTTCACCGGAACCCGCACCGATCTTGCGTTGCGGGTGTTCGATCTTCACCGAAGGAAATTGCGACGAGGCATAACGCACCACCAGAATCGAAAACGCCAGCAGCAGGATCCCGCCGCACAGGTAGATGATCCCCAGGTCCGGCGGATTGTGGTGCGAGACGTTGGAGATCAGCAGCCGTGTCAGCGCGGTGATCGCCACGTAGATCAGGAACCGCACCGGCATGTGATTGGTCTTGAAGTAAATCCCGACCATCGCCCCCAGTTCCAGGTAGATGAACAGCAACAGGATGTCATCGATCTTGATGTGCCCCTGCTCCAGCATCCCGATGAACTCCATGACCGCCGCCCAGGCAGTCACCGCACCGATGGCGAACAGCGCCAGGTAGTGGAAGGTCTCGACGAACAGGTTGCCCAGGGACTCGGCCAGTTGGTGCACGTTCTGCCGCAGGTTCTCGGCCCAGTTGATTTTCACGATGATTGTTCCTTAGCTCGGTTCGAGCGGATGATGCGGGTTGGACGTGACGGTTGTTCTGCATGCAGAAAAAAGGCCAGGGGTTGCCTGCCACATGATGGCGAGGTGCTTTAAAACACGCTCCGTGGCGTTTGGTCGCAGGTCAACACCAAACCTGTAGCCGCGAATGGAGCGCCACCGTTCACCTGACAAACCCCGAATCCGGTCTACATTAAAAAGCCACTACCCAAAGCGCAGGGATTCGCTTATCCTTTTCGCTGTATATAGATACAGTAGTCGCAAAGACAACTAAATGTGAAGGCATGTGAGGTGGTGAATGGCCGTCGAAGTGGTATACCGCAGCAGCCGAGATCTGGAGCGCTTGTTCATGGATAAAGCCGAAGCTGACCGTCATGACAAAATGCTCGAACTGGCCGAATTGCTGGCTGAAGTGTTGCAAAAAGCCGTTCCGTCCCTGACCGAGCAGCAAGTGGAAGAAGCCGGGATCTACATGGCGAAGAACCGCGACGTGTTCGCCAAGGCGTTCAAGAGCCAGCCGGACGCACTGTCCGAATTGCTCAACGTGCCGGCTGAAGTCGCTAAACCTGTTGAAGTGGCTGCACCTGTTGAAGTGGAGCAAGCTGAGCCGACCAAGCCAGCCAAAGCCGCCAAGACGCCGAAGTAAGCAATGCCCGAATTGAATAGGCCCTGAGTCCAATGGCTCAGGGCCTTTTTCATGCTCGCAGAAAATCAGGCGTCAGGCTGCTCCAGTGCGTCGACCAGCGCCTTGAAGAACCGCGCCGCCTCGCCGCCGGTGACCACGCGGTGATCGAAGGTCAGGGACAGCGGCAGGATCGGATGCACCGCCACCGCCCCCTCGACCGCCACCGGTTCATCGCGGATCGCCCCGGCGGCGAGGATCGCCACTTGCGGCGGCACCACCACCGGGTTGGCGTAGCGACCGAACAAGGTGCCGAAATTCGACAGAGTCAGGGTCGCACCCATCATTTCCTTGGGCGGAATCGAACGCGCCTGCACATCGGCGCGCAGGCGCATCACACCTTCTTTCAAATCCGCCGACGTGCGATTGCCGACATCGCGCAGCACCGGCACGAACAAACCGTCCGGTGTATCCACGGCAATGCCCAGGTCGAGCCGTTCGTGTTGTTTGAGCGACAGGGTTTTGCCATCGAAGCCGCTATTGAGCACTGGCTCCACCGCGCAGGCCGCCGCCATGGCTTTGGCCAGACGAATCAGTGGTTCTCGCGCCTGCCCCCAGCGATGCAGATCGGCATCGCCGAAAATCGTCACCGGCACCACTTCGGCATGGGACCTGGCCATGTTCAGCGCCATGCTGCGCCGCACACCGCGCAGCTTCTCACCGCCGAAACGCTCGCGTTCCGTCTGGGCCGCATTTTCCACATCGCTGCGGGTGATCTGACCGTCCTGGCCGGAGCCGACCAAGGCGCTCAGTTCAACGCCCAGTTGTCGCGCCAATTGACGCACTGCTGGCGTGGCGCGGTTCGCCAGGTATTCGCGGGTCGAAGGCGCGGTGCCGATAAAAAAGGCATCCTCCTGATTCGTGCCGCCGCCCTCAAGCCGTCCGACCACGGTGCCCGCATCCGCTTCGCCTTCGTAACCGAGCAACGGCTCCCCCACATGCAGGATGTCGCCCTCGCCGCCGAAGGTTTTCGCCACCACGCCGTCGTAAGGCGCGGGAATGTCCACCAGCGCCTTGGCGGTTTCCACCGACACCAGCAATTGGTCAGCCTTGACGGTATCGCCGACCTTGACGTGCCAGCGGACGATTTCCGCCTCCTGCAAGCCTTCGCCCAGATCCGGCAGTTTGAAATATTTCATCGCAATCTCCTCGGCCTCTGGCGTTTCTTCAAGGGCTTCTTCAGGCGTGGCGCAACACGGTGTCACAGGCGTGAAGAATGTCCTCGACGCCAGGCATGTACAGCGATTCCAGTCGATACAGCGGTGGCGGGATGTCCGGCGCGGTGACTCGCTGGATCGGTGCCTGCAACTGCAGAAACACCCGTTCGTAGAGACTGGCGGCGATTTCCGCGCCGACCCCGCAGGAGCGCGGCGCCTCATGCACGATCACGCAGCGACCGGTCTTGCGCACCGAGGCCTCCATCGTGTCGAGGTCCAACGGTTTGATGCTGGCGACATCGATCACTTCCGCCGAGATGCCCTGCTCGGCCAACGCCGTGGCGGCTTGCAGGGTTTCCATCACACTGGCGCCCCAACTGATCAAGGTGATGTCGCTGCCTTCGCGCAGGGTGAAACAGCTGTCCAGCGGCAGGCGTTTGCCGTCATCCAACAACGGTTGCGGGTTCATGCGATAGAGTCGGGTCGGTTCGAGAAAGATCACCGGGTCCGGGTCGTCGATGGCCGCGAGCAACAAACCATAGGCCCGAGCCGGCGAGGACGGGATCACCACCCGCAACCCCGGAATGTGCGCGAACAGTGCTTCGGTGCTTTCGCTGTGATGTTCCGGCGCACGAATCCCTGCGCCCATCGGCGAGCGCAGCACCATCGGGCAGGTGAGCCGCCCGCGCGTGCGGTTGCGCATGCGACTGGCGTGGGACACCAGGTGCTCCATGGTGGCGTAGATAAACCCCATGAACTGGATTTCCACCACCGGTTTCAAGCCTTGGGCCGCCATGCCCACTGCCAGCCCGCCGATCATGGTTTCGGCCAGCGGCGAATCGATTACCCGCTTGAAACCAAAGCTGTCGCGCAGGCCCAGCGTGGCGCGAAACACGCCACCGTTCACCCCGACGTCTTCACCGAGGACGATAACGTTCTCGTCCTCGCGCATGGCCCGATGCAACGCCAGATTCACCGCCTCCAGCAGCGTTACCTTACCGTTACTCATGGCCCGAACCTCCCGTCCGGCGCGCCACTCGTTCGAGGAAGTCTTCACGCTGCTCGGCCAGGGCTTGTGGCCACTGGGCGTAGACATGATCGATCACTGATGCCGGCGCCTGCAGGCCCGCCGCTTCGAAGTTATCCACAGCAACCTGCACCAACCCCTGGCATTCGCTGATCAGCGCCTGCTCGCGACTTTCATCCCACACGCCCTGCCCGACCATGAAACGCTGCAGACGTTTGATCGGTTCTTCGAGCCAGGCTTGCTTGACTTCGTCCGCCGACCGGTAGCGTGTGGCATCGTCGGCCGTGGTGTGATCGCCGAGGCGATAACTCAGGCATTCGAGCAACACCGGGCCTTTGCCGTGGCGCGCCCGTTCGAGGGCCGCTTGCACGCGGTCATACACGGCGAGTATGTCGTTGCCGTCGACCTGCTCACCGTGGAACCCGGCGCCAATGGCTTTCTGCGCCAACGTGGGAGCGCCGCACTGAATTCGTCGCGGTACCGAAATCGCCCATTGGTTGTTGTTGACCATGAACACCACCGGCAACTGCCAGGCGCCAGCGACATTGAGGGCCTCGAGAAAATCACCTTTGCTGGTGCCGCCATCGCCGCAGGTGGTGACGGCAACCCGATGCTCGCCACGGATCTTGAATGCGCTGGCGACGCCGCAGGCATGCAGGGCCTGGGTGGCAATCGGCACACAGATCGGGAAATCCTGCGCCACCGCCGGGTCGACAAAGTCGCTGCCACGCTCATCGCCGCCCCAATACAACAGGATTTCTTCCATGCGCACGCCACGCATCAGTTGCACGGCGGTGTCGCGGTAATACGGGATCAGCACGTCTTCGGCGCGCATCAGGCTGCCGACCGCAACGCCAATGGCTTCCTGGCCCAGGGTCGGCGCGTAGGTACCGATGCGCCCGGTGCGTTGCAGGGCGACCGCTTTCTGGTCAAAAAGGCGGGTCAGGACCATTTGCCGATACAAGCGCGTCAACAGATTGAAGTCGTCGGCCCAGGGAGGGAGATCGCAGAGCACCTGGCCGTCAGGGGATAAAAAACGGGTGTAGGGCAGCTCAACCTTGTGAAGCATCACAGGGCTCCTGGCACGCGGGGTCGGCGTGCGATTGTCAGGCCCGACGTTTGTGGCGCAGGGCTTGGGGAGCAAGTTGGCCGGATAGGCACTCACTCCTTTATCGATTCAAACGTTTACCGGTACAGCACTTTCTCTGCCAACTCATCCGCTACCCTGGCCGGAGAACGTTTTTCCGCCTGGGCATGGGCAAAGACTTCGGTCAGCCGTGAACTGATTTTCGACAGGTGCGCGGTGATGGTCGTCAGCTCTTCCCCACGGTGTTTGAGCGACACGTAGATCAGCCCGCCGGCGTTGATCACGTAATCCGGTGCATACAGAATGCCCCGGCGTTCCAGCTGATCGGCGACTTCCAGATGGGTCAGTTGGTTGTTGGCCGAACCTGCGACCGCCGAGCAACGCAACTGCGTCACGCTGGTCCTGTTAAGCACACCGCCCAAGCCACAAGGCGCGAGAATGTCGCAAGGGGTGCTGAGCAGCGCTTCGTTGGCGATCGGATGAGCGCCCAACTGCTCCATGGCCAGTTGTACTTTGCCGTGATCGATGTCGCTGACCAGCAGCTCGGCGCCGGCAGCGTGCAGCTGCTCGGCCAGGGCATAACCAACATTGCCCAGGCCTTGAACGGCAATGCGCAGCCCTTCCAGATTATCGCTGCCCAAGCGGGCCATGGCGGTGCTGCGGATGCCGGCGAATACGCCCATGGCGGCATGCGGTGCTGGGTCCCCCGCAGCGGTGGTGCTGGTGACGAATTGCGTATGTTGGGCGATGCAGTCCATGTCCGCCACCGAGGTGCCGGCGTCGATGGCGGTGATGTAGCGACCGTCGAGCTGATTGATCCAGCGCCCGAACGCTTCGAATACTGCGGCGCGGTTTTCCACATGGGCCGGGCGAATAATCACCGCAACGCCACCGCCCTGAGCCAGGCCAGCCAGGGCCGCCTTGTAACTCATGCCTTGGGCGAGGCGCACAGCATCCTCGATCGCGGATTCATCGCTGGGGTAGGCAAGGTAACGACACCCGCCCAAGGCAGGTCCCAGGCGGCTGTTATGGATGGCAATCACCGCCTTCAACCCGGTGACCGGATCGACGCTCAGGTGCAGCGATTCAAGGCGAGTGCTTTGCATGAGAGCGAACATCGTAGGGCTCCCGAATCACTTCTTGTAGTCGCCAGTATAGGCTTGCGCACAAAAATTGCAGAAGCGCACAGGAATAAGCAGCGCGGCTTTAAAGGTTTTCGGACATAACCTGTTACGGCCTGTGTTCAGCACTGGACGAAAGCCTGCGACGGGGCTAAAACGAGGCATTCCCCGGAGATTTTGATGACCCCGCGCCAACGCTTTTTCGACTGTCTGCAACGATCACCGCCCGCGCTGTTCGAGGCGGCGTTGTGGATCGCCGTCGAACACGATAAAGAGCTGAATCCCGAAACTGTGCTGGCGGACTTCAAGGACCTGCAACAGCGGGTCAGCTACGGATTGCCGATGCTGCCGGTAAATGAGTTGGCGCAACCGTTGTTGCGGCGCATGAATGACCTGGGGTTCGCCCAGGACGACTTCACGCCCTTGCGCCCGCAAGTGGCGTTGCTCCATAAAGTGCTGGAACGCCGGCGCGGTCAGCCATTGGCGCTGGGCCTGATTGCCCTGGAGCTGGCCAGAAGACTGGAAATCCCCATGGTCGGGGTCAACTTCCCCGGGCATTTCCTGCTGCGGGTGCAAGGCGCCGATCACCTGCTCGACCCGTGCGGCGGGCGCCGGCTGTACCCCAACGACTGCCGTGAACTGCTGCAACGCCAGTACGGCCCGAACATGCAGCTCAGCGCCGAGCATTTGCAGACCGCCGAACCTGCGCAGATGCTGCAACGGCTGTCACGCAACCTGCGCCAGTTGTACCTCACGAACGATGACTACATCGACGCCCTGATCGACGCCGAGCGCGTGCTGGAGCTGGGCAACGCCAACGCCTCCGACTACCTGGCCCGGGCCAGCCTCTATCAACGGCTGGATTGCCCGAATGCCGAGCGTTTTGACCTGGAACACGCGCTGCTGCTCTGCGACGACCCGATCCAGCGGATTCGCCTGACCGAACGGTTGGGGCACTTGCCGCCCAACGCCATCGTCCATTAATCACCGCCCTTTGTAGGAGCGAGGCTTGCCCGCGAACCTGCCGCATCGGTCTATCAGCAATACCGCGTTATCGCTCTTCGCGGGCAAGTCGGATCGCCGCACCGCTCGCGCCTATGGGACGGTACAGTTTTATGGGGTGTCTGGCTGATTCGCCGGATGCGCCTTGATGAACGCCGGATGTTGCGCCGCCAACGCTGCCACTCGACGAATACGCGGGTAGGCGTCCAGTGAAATATTGAAACGCTCGGCCGCATACAGCTGCGGGATCAGGTAAACGTCCGCCAGCCCCGGTTGATCGCCGAAGCAATAACCGGCGTCACCGATCAACTGCTCCACCGTCGCCAACCCTTGACTGATCCAGTGACCGATCCACTCGACCACTTGCGGCTCATCGTGCCCCAACTGCCGCAGCTTATTGAGCACGCTGACGTTGTGCAGTGGGTGAACGTCGCAGCCGATCACCGCCGCCACTCCACGCTCGTGGGCGCGGGCGGCGAGGTCTTTGGACAGCAGCGGCACCTGTGGATAACGTTCCTCCAGGTACTCGATGATCGCCGGTGACTGGATCAGCAATTCGCCTTCATCGGTGCGCAAGGCCGGCACCCGGCCTTGCGGGTTGATGCCCAGGTACGCCGGCTGGCGATGTTCGCCCCCCTGCGGCGCGATCAGGTTGACCGGCAGTGCCTGGTAATCCAGCCCCTTCAACGCCAGCGCAATGCGTACCCGGAAAGACGAGGTCGAACGGTAATAGGTATAGAGTTCCATGGGCCGATCCTCTTAGCGCGCCGGCAGCACTTTGCCGCGGCACTCGCCGAAACCGATGGAAGCAAAACCCTCACGGCTGCAACGTCCCCGCAGGATGATTTCGTCGCCATCCTCGAGGAATTTACGCACCTCACCCGAGGCCAGTTCGATCGGCTTTTTACCGCCCTCGGTGATTTCCAGCAGGCTGCCGAACTGACCGCTTTCAGGGCCGGACAACGTGCCCGAACCGAACAGGTCGCCGGCCTGCAACTGGCAGCCGTTGACGCTGTGATGCGCCACCATCTGCGCAACGGTCCAGTACATGTGTTGGGTGTTGCTGAGGGTCAGGCGATGGGCCGGCAGATTCTGTTCGCGCATCGATTCGGTCAGCAGCAGCACTTCGAGTTCGATGTCGAAGGCACCGGCCGCCTGATCACGTTTGTCGAACAGGTAAGGCAGCGGCTGCGGGTCGCCTTCCGGGCGCGCCGGCTGCGCACGACGGAACGGTTCCAGCGCTTCGGCCGTCACCACCCACGGCGAAATGCTGGTGATGAAACTCTTGGACAGGAACGGCCCCAGCGGCTGGTATTCCCAGGCCTGGATGTCCCGCGCCGACCAGTCGTTGAGCAGGCAGAAACCGGCGATGTGATCGGCGGCGTCACCGATGGCGATCGAGTCGCCCATGGCATTGCCCGGACCGATCCAGATACCCAGTTCCAGTTCGTAATCCAGGCGTGTGCACGGGCCAAACGTCGGCTCGGTCTGGCCGGCCGGTAGGGTCTGGCCTTTCGGACGCCGCACGTCGGTGCCGGACGGGCGAATGGTCGAGGCGCGGCCGTGATAACCGATCGGCACGTACTTGTAGTTCGGCAGCAACGGGTTATCCGGGCGGAACAGTTTGCCGACATTCTGCGCGTGCTCGATGCCGACGTAGAAGTCGGTGTAGTCGTTGATCTTCGCCGGCAGGTGCATCTGGCAATCCGCCGCCAGCGGCAGCAGTTTTGCGCCTTGGGCTTCGATCTTGCCGTGCAGGGTGCTGCCTTCCTTGAACAACTCGATCAAGCGTTCACGCAGGGCGACGCGAGCCTCGCGACCCAGCTCGAAAAATGCATTCAACTGGCCGCCACGGGTGGCTTCGACGGCGGTCCGCGCGGCACCGTCGTCGAACAGCCCGGCATCGAGTGCCGCTCCCAGATCAAAGATATGGTCGCCGATCGCCACGCCACTGCGCGGCGCCCCGCCCTTCACGCTGAACACGCCCAACGGCAGGTTTTGCAGCGGGAAATCCGCGTGGCCGTTGGCGGAGGCAACCCAGCTACGAGTGATGGAAGTCTGAGTCATGGGTTATCTCCGGGTCGGGTCGAAAGTGGCGGGCAACGAGGCCCAGCAGGCGTCGTAATCGTTTTGCAGCTGTGGGCAATCCAGGGCGAACCGGCTCGGGCGCAGCACCTGGCTGGTCTCGAACATGAAAGCCATGGTGTTGTCGATTTTAGCCGGCGCCAGTTCAGCGTTGATCGCCTTGGTGCAGGTCTCGCCATCGGGGCCGTGAGCACTCATGCAGCTGTGCAACGAGGCGCCGCCCGGCACGAAACCTTCGGCTTTGGCATCGTACTCGCCCTTGATCAGGCCCATGTATTCGTTCATCAGGTTGCGGTGGAACCACGGCGGACGGAAGGTTTTCTCGGCCACCATCCAGCGTGGCGGGAAGATCACGAAGTCGAGGTTGGCCAGACCGTGCACGCTGGTCGGCGAGGTCAGGACGGTGAAAATCGACGGATCCGGGTGATCGAAACTCACCGTGCCAATGGTGTTGAAGCGACGCAGGTCATATTTGTACGGCACGTTATTGCCGTGCCAGGCGACCACGTTCAGCGGCGAATGATCGAGCTCGCAGCCCCACAATTGGCCGAGGAATTTCTGCACCAGGGTGGTCGGTTGCTTGAGGTTTTCGTAATGCGCCACCGGGGTCAGGAAGTCGCGAGGGTTGGCCAGACCGTTGCTGCCGATCGGCCCCAGGTCCGGCAGGCGCAGTGGCGCGCCGTGGTTTTCGGCCACATAGCCCCGCGCTTGCGGATCGAGCAGTTCGATGCGGAATTTCAGCCCGCGAGGCAGCACGGCGATTTCCAGCGGTTCCAGCTCCAGCACGCCCAGTTCAGTGGCGATGCGCAGGCGGCCCAGTTCCGGTACCAACAGCAGTTCGCCGTCGGCGTTGAAGAACACCCGCTCCATGGACCGGTTGGCGCGGTAGTTATAGATGCTGATCCCGGCCGGTTTATCCGCGCCCGAATTGGCGGCCATGCTCACCAGCCCGTCGATGAAATCGGTGGGCTCGGTCGGAATGTCCAAGGGGTTCCAGCGCAGGCGATTGGGGGTCACTTCACCCAACGGACCACCGGCCAGTTGCCGATCCAGTTTGACGAATGCCGGGTGATTGGCCGACGGCTGAATGCGGTACATCCAGGTCCGGCGTGCTTCGCTGCGGGCCATGGTGAACGCAGTGCCGGAGAACAGCTCGGTGTACAGGCCGTAAGGGGCTTTTTGCGGGGAGTTCTGGCCGATTGGCAGTGCGCCGGGCAACGCTTCGCTGCTGAATTCGTTGCCAAAGCCTGACTGATAAGCCAGCGCTGGCGCCGTTGAATCGAGGTTCATGGAGCCTCCTGAACGGGAAGTTATTTTTATCGTAATTCAATTACGCATAACGTAATTTGATTGGTATTGACCGTCAAGCTATAAAGACGCCCATTCGTCCCGGGATCACACCGCCTCCATGACCAGCGAAAGCAACGGTAAACAGAAAGTCCGCTCGGCCGAAGTCGGCACCGACATCCTCAAGGCCCTCGCCGAGCTGTCGCCCTCGACCTCGCTGTCGCGTCTGGCCGAACACGTGCAGATGCCGGCGAGCAAGGTTCACCGTTATCTACAAGCGCTGATCGCCAGCGGTTTTGCCGAACAGAACCCCGCCACCAACCATTACGGCCTGGGCCGTGAAGCGCTGCGAGTCGGCCTGGCTGCCCTGAACAGTATGGACGTGCTGAAAGTCGCCGCTCTGCCTCTGGCCGAGTTGCGTGATGACTTGAATGAAACCTGTTTTTTAGCAGTGTGGGGCAATCAGGGCGCGACGGTGGTGCACATCGAGCCGGCGGTGCGAGCGGTGACGGTGGTCACGCAATTGGGCTCGGTATTGCCGTTACTCAGTTCATCCACTGGCCTGGTATTTGGCGCTTACCTACCAAAGCGGGAAACCGTGGACTTGCGCGATCAGGAACTTCACAACACCACTGACCACATCTTGGCGGACGATCAGACCTATGCAGCCTTATGCGAACAGATCCGCGAACGCGGCCTGCATCATGTGCATGGGTTGCTGATGCCGGGAGTGGATGCGTTGTCGGCACCGGTATTCAACGCAGCAGGGAATGTAGCGGCGGTCATGACCATCGTCGGTCCGACCTCACTGTTTCACGCTGACGAAAACGGCCCGGCGGCGCAGCGATTGCTGGCAGCGACGCGGGCCGTGAGTTGGCGGATGGGTTACCAGGTTGAACCATGACGTAATAAAGCGGAAATATCACCGCCCGCTATTAATCCACTCTTTTCCCTGCTCAGCGAATAGAGGTTGTTACCGAACCGGTTGTATTCGCGAGAGACCGACCCGCCACATAGGTCAGATAATTTACGCCGACCTCAACACCGGTAACGGTTGAAACGATTCCGGCAAAATCGTTGATTCTGGAAAGGAGACTCAGGCCGGCATTTGCACCGCCAATGCCCGCAACGGTACCCACATAGAGAGAAATCAACCCGACCCATGCAGCTGAAAAATGCCCGTTTGCCTGTTTTTCATACCCGTTGTGGTGAGCGATTACCCCTAGCACAATTGATCGCGTTGCCTTCAATAACGTGGCTGCGACCCCGACCGGTGGAATGAAGAGCGAAACAATGTCCACCGCAAATTCGGCAACAATTAGCGTGTCGCGCCAGAATGCTTCGGAAAGACTGGTCGTCTGGTCATCCGTCTCGGCGATGAAAAGCTCGATCATCGGCGCGTAGTCATCCGATAAGCGGATAGGCCGTCCGGGTGTTAGCGTGAAATCATGGTATCCCTTCAGAACCTCGAACAAATAAGCGCGCACAACCTCTTGATCTCTACTTCGGACACTTTTAACAATATCCCATCGCGCGTGCATCTTCAGTTCCGCGGCATAAGATTCCAGTGAAACAAAGTTCTTGCCATCGTAAGCCGCTGGCAGATAAATAATCTTTTCAGTTGTGCCTTTGCGAGCAAAGACGTACCCACCTTCAACGCGCTTGCCGTTGACGACAAACCTGTAGACTTCGCCATTGGCAGTATTTGCAGTAATGTGCAACTCTTCGAGCACCGCATTCAGCCAGGTATATTGCTCCACGCTCAAATTGCCTTGCATTCTCTGAGTCAGAGCATCGAACTGGAGTTTGTTTTGCTTGAGCTTGCCATACACCTCAGGTCTTGTTGAGAGATCTCCGACCCCGGGATTGAGGAAAGTGCGCTTCAAATAATCGATGTATTGATCCCCTGGCAACACTCCAATCAAGTCGTTGATCACTGTTGCACTCAGCCTTCCCACCGAGGTGCCGTCTCTTGACCTGAACGTAGCCGTTCTCAATTGATCACGAACATTGACCAGACTTTTGACCACCGTGTCAAACCACGCAAGAGCCTTTACAAAAGAACTGGTGTCGCTGCGCCAGATTTCCCAATTAATAAACAGTTGAGTCAGGGTCATTGGCTGATGACCTGCAATTGTGATCTCAACCTGGTCCGGATCGATTTCCGGGTGTGGCCCCGAGCGACGTAAATAGTCATTGACTCGCTTTTTCACCAATTCCCGAGCAAACACCTGAAACGGCTGTACATTCACCTTATCTTTCGCCAGTTCATAAATGGCGCTTTGTTCAGTAGTCAGTCGAGCCAGGCATTGCCGTTCAGACAGCTTCGCTTGCCTGAACCAACCAGGCGTAACAAATTCGACCTCGTACTGCGCCCATGCCAGTAACTGCCTGACACTGTCTTCGAAGCGTCTTTGGGGAAGAGACAGCCATGTAACGGTATTGATTCTTGACCCTTGACCAGCTATGGCCGCTGCTCCAGATTTATTTATTTCGTCATCCAGCTTGCTGCGATCCTTCAAGTGGCATTGATCGATCAAGTAATCCTTACCGCCTGGAACAAGCACCCATTTCGCAACGTGCTCCTTGAGCAACCAAACATTATCGAATTCAAACCAGTCTTTACCTTCCGGAGCGCCTGGCGCATATAGCACACAAGGAACAAGCGCACCATTGCTTTTAGACGTATAAACGGTGAGTTCCTTGAATGCCTGATAATCATCACGAAAAGAAAGACCATGAGTGGTCAATGATGTATCGCCGAGACTGCAACGTTTCACCATATCCAGACTTTGCGCCTTCAAATGACCTTGCAGCCCGGCGGCGAATACCGACAAGGCCGTCACTCTTGCCAGGTTTTCATGGATAGCGTCTTGTACTTCTGGCTCTTTATAGGCAGCGTTCCGCAGCGCTGCGTACTTCATCCGCACATCGAGCGTTTCGATGGCCGACTCGATGAATGAAGGGGTCAAATCCCGCGCATGTTCGCCGTTGATCTTGAGCTGATAGCGGGCGGCTTTATCATGCAAACCGTACATAAAAAGTTCGGTTAACGTTTTCGTTTCTTGATGCCTGATTTCCTTCACGCCCATACGGAAATTGTAGTTCAAGGTCACGAGGACAAAATCAGGATCGACATGCAGTGCAGCACGCCGAAAAATAAAGTCTTGAACACTGTTTCGTGTATAGGCTTTCAGCGACGCGACATGACCCACTCGTTGATGCAGATCTACTTCACTTTGAAGCAGGGTGCGCTCCAGATCGACATAAATCTTCTGGTCCCTTTCGCTACTGCGCTTCAACCATTCAGGCCACGCATTTTTACTGATCAACTTGATCAGCGCGGCGGTGCGATGTTTCGCATTTTCAAGCAGCTCCTTCAAGGGCAGGAGGGCGTTAACTTCTCGGATCACATTCTCCTTGTCCGTGCGCGAGCCACTCAACCCCTTGAGTTGACGACTGATGTCAGCACGTTGCTTTGCCAACAGCGCGTCTGTGCCAACACCGAATACATCCGTATCAATTCGTGGATAACGAATCTCTGGATCAGCCTCGACCTTCTGCGCGTCTTCAACTGCCAAGTCCTTCAGCAATTCGCCACGACTCGCTGGCGTACTCAGGCGTTTCCGGACTTCTTGATGCAGCGCTGCCGACGTAGCGAACTTTTCCACCCCTGCGTTCGCCGTATATAAAATCATGGCACTGTCCGCCGCAGGAACAATTGCCCCTGACGACTGACCATCCAGACGCATGACAAAAGCCGAAGCCAATGTTTTGAAGACGCCATCGTGCAGTTGGACAGCAACGCCATAAAATGCGCTGGGAACCAGAGGACCGGTCAACGCGAAAATCTTTTTTTTGTCTTCCGGTGTGACACCGCCCTCTTGCGTTACGCTATTCAATTCCTGCCAGAAGAGTTTGACTGCATAACTTCGCAGAAGGCCTTTACGCATCACGTTGTTGCCCATATTACGTGCCCAGTACTGATCCAGCGCCACGACAAACTTTGCAGGCAACGTCCGGAGCAATTCGGCGATAAATTGACTCACTGTCCCAATATCCAGATCAGCGTGTCGGGCGCTTTCGTCCGTATCGTTCAGCCAATCGTACACACCATATTGGTCTGGATTATAATCCGGTGCACTTCCGCGCAGCAGACACTCCATCAATACATTATTCAGTGAGCCTGTCGGCTCTTGGGCAGTCGCAGCACCGCGATAATTGATAAACACCCTGGAAACATAGAGTTCCGGCACCAACCGCCACATGTCCTCCGCCAGACAATCTTGTAGCAAAGACGCAAATGACGGGATGAGGCTCAATTGCTCGGACAATTGTTCAACGGCCTCGTTTACGCCGATAAATTTATTTGAAACCGATTCGAGTTTATTACCTTCCATAAATACATAATCCTGATTTAGTCAATTGAAAGCGGCGCACTTTGCACACACCAACTTTCAGCGAAACTAAATCAAAAAAAACCAACATCACAGTCGAATTTCTTTTCGACTTATGTTGCAGCGACAACAATGTCGTGCCACAAACAGCCAATCAATTGTTACATCACGCCAACAACCCAAGCAATCGTGCTTGGGCAACTGCGTGAGTTCTGCGCTCAACGCCCAACTTACCGTGAATGCGTCGAGCATGCGTTTTGACCGTATGTAACGAGATGAATAATTGCTCGGCAATCTGTTGATTCGAATTACCCAACGCAATCAACTTTAGTACTTCGACCTCGCGCTGACTAAGCGGATTATTACCTCCTGTATATGCCACGCCTTCAATGTTCGGCTCCGTCATTCCCAGTGCCGACAGCAGGTCAGGCTGGCGTAATTGAAGTTCGCGCAGCGCCTGCCGCAAACCACATCGCTCCACCAGATTTAATCCACTGCGTAAAAACTCGTTGGCACTGACCAGGTCACTATTCAACCAGGCGACTTCGGCCCTGGCGAACAACAGTTCCACCTCCAGCGTCAACTGAGCGGAGCGCTTCGACTGATCAAGCAGGCGAGCGAGGATGTTCAATGGGGCCTCGCTCCGGTGCAAATAGACTTGGGCCAACACCAGCAGGTACTCAATCCGGGCAATCAGCAGCAAAGTTGCCGGAGGTGCTTGCCGCGCCTGGCCCAGATAGTGGCGCAAGACGCGACTCAGCGCCTCACAGGCGAGTTCTGGCCGGCCCTGCTGCAGCCAGAAATGGCTGCTGACTTGCAGCAGTACGCCACGATAAACGGTGTCAGGACTCTGCCGCTGCTGCATCAACCGTTCAGCATCGCGCAGATGAGCAAATGCCAAGTCATAGTCACGTTGATTGGCCGCCAATTGCGCAAGCCCCAGAAAACCGTACAGCACCCGCTTGTCGTGATTGCGCAGGCAGATCCGCAAGCCACTTTCAAACAACTCGCTCGCCTGTGCATCGCGTCCCAGGGACAGATTCAAACGGCCACGCTGCAACGCCAGTCGTCCGAGCAAAGGTTCGGCATCGCGTTGCTGCCTGGTGAACATGGCGTGAACATTGGCAAGCAAGTCCTCGGCACGTTGGAGAGCACCACGCTGCTCCAGCAATTGCGCATGGTCCAGTTCCAGCAGTCCTTCGAAAACCAGTGAACCTTGCGCACGTGCCAGGCACAACGCTTCACGATTCATTGCCTGGGCGACTTCCAGCTCCCCACGCAGCAATGCTTGCTGGGTCAGCCCCGACAAGCACATCACACGTACAGTCCAGAGTTCGGGACCAAGGTCCTTCAGCGCATCGAGAAAATGCGCACGCGAGCCCTCCATCCGCCCCTGCAAATGCAACAGCCAACCCTGCTGGGCCTGCCACCGTGCGATCAGCTGCCGTTGCAGAATCGCCGACGGCTGCGGGACGAATCGCGACAGCTGCTCGATACAGGCTCCGGCTTGCTCAAACCGCCCCGCAAACAGCGATGCCGCCGTGATCAGCCCGATCAGTTGCGGCGAGCCGAGCATCAGCTCCTCGCCTTGTTGCTCATGCAGACGCAACAACAGCACCACTGTCTGCTCCTCGAACAGATGCTCGAAACTGAAGTGCTGCAACAGGCTGACCGCCACTTCGTATTCCTCGGCGAGCAATGCCTGTTCGAAGGCTGATTTCCAGTCCTGCTCGGCGCAGAACCACTGGCAGGCCCGTCGATGCCAGGAGCGTCCGGCCGGCCATTGCTCATCGCGCAGCAATTGGGTGAACGGGGTGAAAACCTGCAACCAGTCGGTGGAGTCGCGCCAGGGTTCGATAAAACAACCCAGTGCTTGCAAGGTCCTCAGGTACTGCGCGCCCTCCCCGGCCCCAAACAGGTGATCGCACAGTCGGGCATTGAAGCGTGGCAAGTGGGCCAGCACGCGCCAGGCCTCGCTCAACTCAGGCGTCAGCGAGCTGAACAACTCGTGCTCCAGATAATCGAGCAAAGTGTCCGCCCGTCCCTGGGGAGTGTCCTGACGCGACCAGTCGCACTTCTGCAACAGTGCGATCCGCACACCGGCACACCAGCCGCCGGTGCGCTGGATGACCCGACTGGCCACCTTGTTGGCCTGATCCGGCACCCAGGGACGCAACAGCTGCTCCACTTCACCTGAAGTAAAAGCCAGCGAAGCGCTCTCGCACTCGTACAATTCATCATCAAGCAACAGCCGTGGCCAGTTGCATTGCGGCCGGCGGCGAGTGCCGAGCCACCAGGTCAGCATCGGGCTGCCGATCGCCAACATGCGATCCAGCAACGAGTCCAGCTCCGGGTTCGGCAGACGGCAGTAGTCATCGAGGAACAGCCAGGTCGGCGTCTGCAATCGCGCCAGATTGCTCAGCAATTCGGTTTCACCCGACGAGGCCAACCCCAGCGCCTCAGCCAGACGATGACGAAAATCGGCCGCGCTCGACACCACGCCAGACAAGGGCAGCCAATGCACCCGGCACCGGGATGGCGCCCGCAACAGGCACTCGGCGAGCAGCGCACTCTTGCCGCTGCCGGCGGGGGCGCAAAGTAATTTCACCCGGGCCGTGGAGGTCAGTAGCGGCTCGGTCAAGCGAGCCCGCGACAAGTGATGAGAGGACAGGCGGGGCAGGAATCCAGAACGGTCCAGACACGGGGTCATGGCGGTCATTGCAGCGTGCCTTTTTATAATTGTCCGACAACCCTAACCCTCTCCAACCCGCTTGTTGAGAGGTATTCAGCGCGCTGATTGGCGCCCATAAAAAAGGCGACCCACCGGTCGCCTTTTGTGATGCCAATGTATCAAAACCCTTACCGAACGCCCTCGGCGCGCAGAGCCGACGGTGTGTAGTCGGCAGCCTTGGCGTCAAAGCCAAATATGAAACTGTGCTTCTCTTCGTTCTTCATTCCCAGGGCAATGTATCGGCCAGCGATGATGTCGTAGAGCGCCTCGAGGGTGTAGGCCGGAGTCTGGTGATCGTAGTAGTACTGGGCGTGACCTTCGGCCACTCGCCACAGTTGGCCGCGACCGTCGTAGTGGTCCACCAGCGCCACTTGCCAGCTGTCTTCGTCGAGGTACATGTGGCGTTTGGCGTAGATGTGCCGCTCACTCGGCTTGACCGTGCCGACCACTTCCCAGACCCGGTGCAACTCGTAGCGGGTCAGGTCCTGGTTGATGTGCCCGGCTTTCACCACGTCATCGTACTTGAGGCTCGGCGAATCGAGTTTGTAGCTGTTATAGGGAATGTACATTTCCTTTTTGCCGATCAGTTTCCAGTCGTAGCGATCTGGCGCACCGGAGAACATATCGAAGTTATCCGAAGTCCGCAGGCCGTCAGCGGCGGTGCCTGGTCCGTCGTAGGCCACTTGCGGTGCACGGCGCACTCGACGTTGACCGGCGTTGTAGATCCACGCCAGTCGCGGCTCTTTCACCTGGTCGAGGGTTTCATGCACCAGCAATACGTTACCCGCCAGCCGCGCCGGCGCGGTTACCGACTGTTTGAAGAAGGTCAGCACATTGGCGGCTTTGTCCGGGTCCAGGTCCTTCATCAGTTGCGGTACGGCGATCTCTTCCTCGAAGCGAATCGGCGTGTAGCTGCCGTTGGTCTGCGGGGTCACCTGGGTGATGATCCGTCGCAGATTACCGCCGTGGTAACGGGTGATGTGGTTCCACAGCACTTCGACGCCATTCTTCGGAATCGGGAACGCGTAATAGCGATTGCCGGTGAAATTGGCCAGGCCGTTACCGTCGTTGATGCTGGTTACGTTCAGCGCGCTGCGCTTGGCCGACTCGTAGATTTCCGGCGGCACGGCCACAGTACGGTGGGTTGGGTAGACCGGAATCTTGTAGGTTTCCGGGTAGCGCTTGAACATCGCCACCTGACCGTCCGAAAGCTTGTCCTTGTACTTGTCGACCGTTGCAGCGGTGATGGTGAACAGCGGCTTTTCACTGGCGAACGGGTCAGCCAGGAAGCCTTTGCTGTCGACCGCGCCAGCGTTTTTCGGGATGCCACCGGTCCAGGCCGGGATCGAGCCATCGGCGTTGCCGGCCTTCTCGGCGCCCAGCGGCGTGAGGGTGGTGCCGAGCTTATTGGCCTCTTCCGGCGAGACCGCAGCCATCACGTTGGCGGCCAACAGACTTAGTGCCAGAGCGCCGCATTGCAGAATCATCTTGCGCATTAACATCATCCTTCTCAGCCAGATCAGAAGTTCACGCCGAAGCTCAGCGCCAGGAAGTCGCGGTCGGTCAGGGTGTTGTAATTCCCGCCGAAAAAGTCGGTGTAACTCAAGCTTGCGGTATAGGTGTTGCGGTAGTCGGCATCGACACCGACGCTGATCGCCTTGGCGCCTTCGTTGAACAGCCCGTTGGGGCCGTAGCCAGCGACGTCATGGGACCAGGACAGGTTGGGTTTGAGGTTGATCCCGCCAATCACGTTGGCGTAATCGAGGATCGCCCGGGCGCGATAGCCCCAGGAGGTCGAGGTGACGAAGCCGTCGGTATCGCCACCGAAACCGTACTGGCCGTAGACCGAATCACGGCCGTAACGCAGCTTGCTCCGCGGCTCCAGACCACCGACATGGACCATCGCCGCTTCACCGACCAGGGTCAGCCGCTGGGCGCCCAGCACTTGATCGAAGAAGTGCGTCAGGGTGCTTTGCACCTGGGTCACTTCCTTGCGGCGGTAACCGGTATTGTCGGCGCCAGGCCGGGTCGCAACAGGCGATGCCGCGCCGCCGGCGATCGGGTTGAGCAACGCCAGGGTCAGGTCGTTGGTGTTGACCTGCACCGGAGCGTTAGGCCGGTAGCTGATTTCGCCGGTCCAGGCAGTACCGGTGGGCAACGTGGTGGAAAAACTCGCACCGTACAGGCGAATGTCTTCCGGGTATTCGAGGTAGTACTGGCCGCGCCCGAGCATTACGCTTTGCGCCAGGCCCGAACCGCTGCCCGGGGCCAGACGGTTGGCAGTGCTGACCATGCCCGGCAGGCTGGCCAATGTGGACAGCCCGGCGGTGGTGGTGCCGACGGTCGGTGTGCGACTGTGGTAGTTCATGAAGTAGAGGCCGTATTCGGTGTCGTCACCGAGCCAGCGCAAAGCCGCGCCCCACTGCCCCGAATCCCGTGCATCGCGGTCACCGCCACGGGGCACGATCACGCCCTCACGGGTGACCTGGATAGGTTGGCCAAAGGCTGCCGCCAGTGGTGCAAGCGGTGCAATCGCCGGGCTGCCGACGGTGTAGTTGTTGTTGCAACCGTCCGCCACCACGTCGTTACCGAAGAAGGTGCCGCAGTTGTCTACGACGGTCTGGTCCCACTCCAGTTGGTAGAAACCTTCCACCGTGAGTTGATCGGTCAAGCCCTGGGAAGCGAACAACATGTTGACCGGAATCAGGCCTTCCTTGATCTCAGCGCCGGGACGCCGGAACGCCGAAACGTCGACCGGGTTGATGCTGTTGATCGAGTTACCGATGAAGGTGCTTTCACCCCAGCTGACCACCTGTTTACCGGCACGCACGGTGCCCGGCAGATCGGCGATGGAATAGTTGTGATAAACGAAGGCATCGAGAAGCTCCGTCCCGGAAGACTTGGCGCCTTCCTTGCGACCGCTGTCGCTGATCTGCTTGAACTCGCGGTCTTCGTCTTTGAGCTCGAAGTCGTACCAGTACTTGCCACGGACGAACACGCCGGTGTCGCCGTACTTCAATTCGAGGTCGTGGATGCCCTTGAAGATCTTGGAGAAGGTTTCGCCTTTCTTGAAGTTCAGGCGTCCGTCATCACCGGTCGAAGACTGGCCTGTCCCGCCATTGACGGTACCCACCAGCGACTTGTCGGCATCGCGCATGCCCCAGCTCGCGCCGACGGACAACGAGGAATCGAACTGCCCCTCGATTTCGCCGATGTTGAATGAAACAGCCTGCGCCTGGGCACAGCAGCCCAAGGCCACCGCAGCGGCCAGCGCTTGCGGTTTGAAGATGGCGCGCATTGTTGTTTTTGTCATGCGTCTTCCCCGGTGAGTGACAGAAGACCCCACCCTACTGCCGCTCGCCGGGAGCGATAAGCGCACCAAGGAGGTATTCGCGATGTACCTCCAAAGGATGAAGGCCCGCATGGGGCGGGGTTTTGCGCGGGGTATGGATGGGCTGGATGGAGGGTTATCAGTGCAGTGCATGGGACATGGTTGAAGTTGGATGTGTAACAGCTGGCGCAGCTAGCGGCAGCTGTTACAAAAGGTCAGCCGAAGACTGTTGCCAAGACTGTAACAGTGCATGTCAGAAATCGCTATTTTTCCTTTGTGATCAATACCTTATTCTTGCCTGGCTTTCACGGAAAACGGCCCGAAAGCACAAAGAACGGGGATGATAGACCACCCCGTTGGCGACAGAATCCAGATGATTTGAAGCGTATTTTTTCGACTCATCGCCCTGTGTTCACTGACGTTGATTTGTAGCTCCTGGATCCACGTCTTACTTTGGCCGCTGCGTTTGCAGCGGCCTTTTTTATGGGCGAAAGGTTTTCAGGCAGGGAGTAGTCGGGAGGAGATGACGGGGCTCAGGCAAGCCCCGCCAGATGTCGCGCAATCAGCGTCAGAGGGAATACTTCTGCAAGTTCCCCATCATTTCCTTCAGCGCCTCAATGTTGTCCTTCGGATGCGCCGCGCCTTCGAAATCGCAGATCTGCTGCCAATGCGCCGCCACATCCTCCGGCGAGAAACCGACCCGCGGATCGAACCCGGCGCCCAGGCTGCGCTCCCAGCGCACCTTGCCCATCCAGCCGCCACCGACCTCGAACAGCCCCGACGTTTCCTGGCATTGCTCGCTGCCCAGGTACACCACCAATGGGCTGACCAGTTCCGGTTTGAGTTGCTCGAATACTTGCGGCGGGATCAGGCCTTCGGTCATGCGGGTGCCACCCGTGGGGGCGATGGCATTGACCAGGATATTGTTCTTGCGGCCCTCGATAGCCAGTGTGCGGGTCAGGCCGTAGAGGCCGAGTTTGGCCATGCCATAGTTTGACTGCCCGAAGTTGCCATAGATGCCCGAGGTCGACGCGGTGAAGATCACGCGGCCATAGTTTTGCTCACGCATGTGTGGCCAGGCGGCGCGAGTGACCTTGTAGGCGCCTTCGACGTGAACGCGGTAAACCAGGTCCCAATCGCTGTCGTCCATTTTGTGAAAGGTCTTGTCGCGCAGGATGCCGGCGTTGTTCACCACGACATCGATACGACCGAACGTATCGAGGGCGTGCTGGACGATTTTGTCTCCGTCGGTGACAGAGTCATGATTAGCCTCGGCGATGCCACCCGCTTCACGAATTTCCGCCACCACCCGATCAGCCGCCGATGCATTGGCGCCTTCACCCTGAGCCGAGCCGCCGAGATCATTGACCAGCACTCTGGCACCCTGTTTGGCGAACAGCAATGCATGCGCTCGCCCCAAGCCGCCGCCTGCACCGGTGACAATCACGACTTTATCTTCGAAGCGCACAGACTCATTCATGGGGAACTCCAGCAGGCCAGGGACTATTAGTGCGAGTGTCGGGCACGGGGCTGCCGGTCACAATGAACACGGGGGCGGCTGAATGGTGCGCGATAAGGCAGCGGGATAGTCAGGAACACGCCAACTTGAGCGGCGGTGAAATCAACTGATCGCGAAATTCCAGATAGTGCTTGAGCACCTGCGCCGGCGCTTCGATCTGTGGGTAATGGCCGATCTCGGACAGCAGGACAGTGTCCGGGGTGGGAATCAGTTGCCGATAGCGCGCCACCATGTGCGCACCGGAAACCGGATCGACCTCACCATCGATAACGCGCAGCGGCACCTCGCCGCGCTGCATGGCGCTGACCCAACGCTCACGCTGGACCCGCCGCTGCGGGATATAACCGATCAATTTATGCATGATCCGCTGCCCGTGATTGCTATCGACCAGGCTCCAGAAATCATCCAGCTCACTTTCGGTGGGCCGGGTCTGCGGACCGAAAATCTGCTTGAAACTCTTCACCAGAGCGTCACGGGTAAAAGCTAGCCCGATCATCCAGCCCAAGGGGCTTAGCAGGAGTTTTTGCATCAACACCGGGCGATGGGTTTCGGGAAACAACCCGCCATTGAGGAACACGCAACTGGCGATATGAGCGCGTGCTTCGTAGTGCCGGGCCAAGAGCTCCTGGGCCACGCTGTCGCCATAATCGTGTGCCAACACGTGAACGGGTTGCTCGACGTTCAAGTGCGCCAATAACGCTTGTTGCAGATCGGCCTGCTCCAGCAGGCTGTAGTTGTGGTTCACCGGTTTGGCCGAATCGCCGAAGCCAAGCATGTCGCAGGCAATCACCCGATAGCGCTGCGCCAGCGGCTGCCACAGGTAATGCCAGTCCCAACTGGCGGTCGGGAAGCCATGGATCAACAACAGCGGCTCGCCCTGCCCCGCAGCCCAATAGCGGATGGTCTGACCGCGGAAGACGAACGTCTGGCCGCGCTTACGCCAGACACACAGAGGAATTTCGGCGAGTGCCATTTAGAGTTTATAACCCGGGTCTTGTTTATCGAGTTTGCGCAGCAGCGCCGGCCAGGCCAGCGCGCCACCCATCCCTTGAGCACTTTTGGTGACGCCGGCGATCATCGCCTTGGCGCCCGCCAGAATCTGCGGTTCGATGGCGATCAGCTCTGCGCCACCGTTCTGCGCCAGCACCTGAATCTCGCAGGCGCGCTGAAAGGTAAACATCATCAGGAACGTGTCGGCGATGGTGCCACCACAGGTCAGCAGACCGTGGTTGTGCAGCATCAGAAAGTTGTTTTCACCCAGGTCGGCTTGCAGCCGCGCCTTCTCTTCATGGTTCAGTGCCACGCCTTCGTAGGCGTGATAAGCCAGGCTGGACAGCACGAACAATGACTGCTGACTGATCGGCAAAATGCCCTGTTTCTGCGCCGATACCGCCACCCCCGCCGCCGTGTGGGTATGCAGCACACACACGACGTCATGCCGGACTTCATGCACCGCGCTGTGGATGGTGTAACCCGCCGGGTTGATCTCGTAGGGGCTGTCCATCAATTTGTTGCCGGCCTGATCGACCTTGACCAGGCTCGACGCGGTGATTTCATGGAACATCATCCCGAACGGGTTGATCAGGAAGTCTTCAGTGCCTGGCACCTTGGCTGAAATGTGCGTGAAGATCAGATCGTCCCAGCCGTGGAGGGCGACCAGACGATAACAGGCCGCCAGGTCGACGCGGGTCTGCCACTCGGCGGCACTGACTTTATCCTGGAGACTGTGTGGCGACTGGATGGGGGTTACGCTCACGGCAAGGATCTCTTTTTATTGTTCTGGGTTCTTAATGTTCACTGACGTTACAGCAGTCTAGTCAGCCCCCGGAGATCGGCTAGTTGCATTGGCAGCCAGCTTGGTGGCCGAGCGAGTCAGTGCGCGGGGGAGCCTGGATCCATGTCAGAACACTGCCGCCAATAAAAGCCGGTCAGCCCCGCAGAGCGCTGACCAGGTCCGCCAGCCAAGGCTCGGCGTCGGTTTCCGGCGTTACCGTTTCACTGGCGTCCAGACGCAACATCGGCAGCACTTCATGCACGCCCAGTTCGCCGAACAACTCACGCATTTGCTCACCGCCACCGCAGAACGTATCGCCGTAACTCGAGTCGCCCAACCCGATAACGGCACCCGGCAAGCCACGCCAGGCGGCGGGCAATTGATCGCGGATCATCGAATACAATGGTTGCAGGTTGTCCGGCAACTCACCCATGCCGGTGGTCGAAGTCACCGCCAGAAATGCTTCTGGGCCAAAGGCCTGAACATCGGCAAGTGTCGCGCGCGGGTTGTGCCAGGTTTCGAAACCGGCGGCGTTCAATAGACTTGCGGCGTGGCGGGCGACTTCTTCAGCCGTGCCGTACACCGAGCCGGAAAGGATGGCGACTTTCATCAATCTGATCCTGAAGCTGAGTAAAAGGCCAAGATATTAACAGCACAGCCCTCATTGATCTTTTAGAATGCAGCGTACCCATCAATACGCAAAGGACTCTGCGATGATCAATGCCTCACTGCTGCAAATGGTGATCGACGCGTCCAACGACGGCATCGTGATTGCCGAAAAGGAAGGCGAACAGGACAACATCCTGATTTACGTAAACCCGGCGTTCGAACGCCTGACGGGCTATACCAGTGAAGAAATCCTCTATCAGGATTGCCGTTTTTTGCAGGCAGGAGACCGGGATCAGCCCGCCCTCGCATTGATTCGCCAGGCGTTGGGCAATGGCGGTTCCTGCCGGGAAATTCTCAGGAATTACCGCAAGGACGGCACCCCGTTCTGGAACGAACTGTCGCTTTCCACGGTAAAAAACCCGCACGACGGACAAACCTATTTTGTCGGTGTGCAGAAAGACGTCACGGTTCAGGTCAGGGCACAGCAGCGAGTTGCACAGCTGGAAGCGCAATTGGCCGAGGTACAGGCAGAACTTGCTGATCTCAAGTCGACGAACGGATCAAACCAATCTGCGAATTAGTGGTCATTTACTACAATCACCGATGACTTTGTAATTATTTCTTTCGAGCAAATCATGCAGCGCGACGCACTCCTGACCCAGGATGAGCTGGACTTTATCCAGACCATGCAACACAACCCGCAACTCAATGTGCGGGATGCGACGTCGAGTTTGCTGGTCAATGGCGGCTCGCAGATCCGTGATTTGCTCACACGCCTGGCCGCTCATGAGCAAGTCACCATCCAGGCCACTTTCGAAAATCAGCAAATGACCTTCCCGCTGCACCTGGTGGAAGATGAGTTTCACGCAATGCATCTACGCCTCGGTGTCCCCAGCATTTATGAAGACGGGCCAATGATTCGGCCATGGCGCCTGCCGCTCGAAGAGCCAGTGGCGCTGGAAAATGCCAAGGGGCAACCCGGCACGATGTGGGTGCACGAAATATCGTTCAAAGGGGTTTTGCTGGAAGTTCGCAACAAGACCAAAGCGCCAAAGCACTTCGCGCTGTGGTTCAGCCCGTCAGGCTATGAGCGGATTGCGTTGCGCGGCACCCTGGAGCGTGAGACCGAGCAAGGTTTCTACGCCTACGAGTTGAGCCAGAGTGACAAGGACGAAACCGAGCGTCTGCGTCAGTACATCCTTCAGCAACATCGCCTGACCCATCCTGCTTTGCATATTTGAATCTCAGGTATCCAGGTTTCCCGCCAGGAACTGTTTCAGACGCTGGCGCATCAACCCTCCCTCGTTTCCAAGGCAACCCACCGACGACCCGGCCAGACTTTCTTGCGCCAGGTCGGACGCATCCCCGGCCAGAAACAGCTGACAATCCAGGCCCATGGCCAGACGGTTCAAACGTCGAGGCAGTTCGGCAGCCGGCGCGTGATTGGAAATCAGCACCAGCGCCCTGGGCTTGATCTTCTCACAGACCAGGATCAACTCATCAAAGGGCTGCCCGATCGCCAACAACTGAATAGCCGAATCGATGCTGCTCAGATAGAGCGCCGTGACCAATACTTCGAGCTCACGACATTGGTCGGCCAAGGCGCAGACAATCACTCGTCGCGGCTGCATGACACGCACCAGCAGCAGGCGTTGCAATACTCGAGACCGCAGAAAGCCATCCAGAAAAAGCCACTCGCTGGTCTGACCGAACGCATCTTGGCGTTGTAGCAATAGCTTCCAGATCGGAATCAGGATGTCCTGAAACACAACTGTCAGCGGATAACTGGAAAAGATCTGACCGTAGACGTGTTCCAGCTGAACTTCGTCAAAAACACTCACTGCCGCCTTGACCTGCTGCTGCCATTGGCTGTAGTCGGCTTGAACGAGCTCGTCGGGAATGATCCGCTCCAGCACCTGGAGCGGTTCGGTCTTGGCCAGTATCTTGCCAACCTTGCTTACCGCGACACCGCGCTCGATCCAGCCGAGGATGCTGCGGACACGCTCGATATCGGTCATCGAATACAAGCGGTGCCCGCTTTCGGTGCGGGTGGGCTGTATCAACCCGTAGCGTCGCTCCCAGGCTCGGAGCGTGACCGGGTTGACCCCTGTCATCCGCGCGACCTCACGAATCGGGAACAGCTCTTCTCGAATCAGGGAGGTAATGGGGGGCAAGCCAGGCGCAATGTCGGTCAGCACAGGGATTTTGGATCCATATTAATATTTTGATACATTTTTACTCTCATACCCCAGTGATATTCAACACGTCGCTGAACTAATTGGAACGAAAGTTCCAGACACAATCAGGAATAATCCTTGCTTGTCCCAAGACGCAGCCCACTACCCCGGCGCTGTGCCTGGCGAAACTCCTATCCGGAGCGACGCGTTTGCCTTACGGAGATACACAATGTCTACTTCACCCGTCACGCTGATGGTTGCGCGTCGTGTCGCCGATGGGCGTTATCAGGACCTGATGGCCTGGTTGCGCGAAGGCGAGCAACTGGCCACCGACTTCCCCGGCTATCTCGGTTCTGGCGTGCTCGCTCCGCCGCCCGAGGATGACGAATTCCAGATTATTTTCCGCTTCGCCGACGAGCAGACCCTGCACGCCTGGGAGCATTCCGCGTCGCGTACCGCTTGGCTGGGACGCGGCAGCAATCTGTTTGCCCATCCTTCGGAGCATCGGGTCAGTGGCATCGATGGCTGGTTCGGTGCGGTAGGGCAACGCCCGCCACGCTGGAAGCAGGCCGTGGCGATCTGGCTGGCGTTCTTTCCGGTGTCCCTGCTGTTCAACTTTGTGCTGGGACCGTTATTGGCTGAAACGGGATTGCTGGCCCGGGTGTTCGTCAGCACCCTGTGCCTGACACCACTGATGGTTTATTTCTTCATTCCATTGTCGACCCATCTGTTGGCCGGCTGGCTGAACACCGCACCGCAACAACCGTTGCCCGCAACGCCTACTACCCAAAATCAGTAACTCTTGCAGGAGCGTAGGTGCACGACTCCCGTCGCTGGTATAGTTTTGCTCTAACCGCGACGCGAGCCGTTCATGACCTCTTCCGCAGCCCCCATCCTCATCACCGGTGCCGGCCAGCGTGTCGGCCTGCACTGTGCGCAGCGTTTGCTCGAAGACGGCCATCCGGTCATTTTCAGCTACCGCAGCGAACGCCCCGGCGTAAAGACCCTGCGCGATCTGGGAGCAACAGCGGTGTTCGCGGACTTTTCCAGCGAGGCCGGGATTCTCGCGTTCATCGGTGAATTGAAGAACCACACCGACAGCCTGCGGGCGATAGTCCACAACGCCTCCGAATGGCTGGCCGAAACCCCGGGCGCCGAAGCCAATGCCTTCACCCGCATGTTCAGCGTGCACATGCTGGCGCCCTACCTGATCAACCTGCACTGTGCCGATTTACTCAGACGCTCAAGCCCCGCCGACATCGTGCACATCAGCGATGACGTGACCCGCAAGGGCAGCAGCAAGCACATCGGCTACTGCGCCAGCAAAGCCGGGCTCGACAGCCTGACCCTGTCCTTTGCCGCCAAGTACGCGCCAGACATCAAGGTCAACGGTATCGCGCCAGCCCTGCTACTGTTCAATCCCGACGACGACGCGGCGTACCGCGCCAGGGTCCTGGCCAAATCCGCACTGGGCATCGAGCCCGGCAGCGAAGTGATCTACCAGAGCCTGCGCTATTTGCTCGACAACCCTTATGTCACCGGCACGACCCTGACCGTCAATGGCGGACGGCACGTCAAATAAGCCGCCCCCGCGAGGATGTCCCCATGACGTTATCCCTGCCCCACAGCGCCCTGTCCCAGAGCTATCGCGAGATCCTTATCGGCCTGGGTGAAAACCCCGACCGCGAAGGGCTGCAAGACACCCCGTTGCGCGCCGCCAAGGCCATGCAATACCTGTGTCACGGTTACGAACAGAGCGTCGAAGAGATCGTCAACGGCGCACTGTTCGCCTCCGACAACGATGAAATGATCATTGTCGACAACATCGAGTTGTACTCGCTGTGTGAACATCACATGTTGCCCTTCATCGGCAAGGCGCATGTGGCTTATATTCCAACGGGCAAGGTGCTGGGCCTGTCGAAGATTGCACGGCTTGTGGATATGTTCGCCCGCCGCCTGCAAATACAGGAGAACCTCACCCGGCAAATCGCCGAGGCCGTGCAGCAAGTGACCGATGCCGCCGGTGTCGCGGTGGTCATCGAAGCCCAGCACATGTGCATGATGATGCGCGGCGTCGAGAAACAGAATTCGACCATGAACACCTCGGTGATGCTCGGTGCCTTCCGCGAGTCGAGCAACACCCGCCAGGAGTTCCTGCAATTGATTGGACGGAGCAAGTAGCAATGCCACAACTTCAACCAGGAATGGCACGCATCCGGGTCAAGGACCTGTGTTTGCGAACTTTCATCGGGATCAACGAGGACGAAATCCTCAACAAGCAGGATGTGCTGATCAACCTGACCATCCTGTATGCCGCCCAGGACGCCGTGCGTGACAACGACATCGATCACGCGCTGAACTACCGCACCATCACCAAGGCGATCATTGCCCACGTGGAAGGCAATCGCTTTGCCCTGCTCGAGCGCCTGACCCAGGAGCTGCTGGACCTGATCATGACCAACGAGTCGGTGCTGTATGCCGAAGTCGAAGTCGACAAGCCCCACGCCCTGCGCTTCGCCGAGTCGGTGTCGATTACCCTGGCTGCCAGCCGCTGACCGCGTCTGGCGTATCGCTCGCCAGGCTTTTATCATCCGCGCCACGATTTGATTGCACAGAGCCCATCATGAACGATCAACAACGCCTGGAACTTGAAGCCGCCGCCTTTCGCCGGCTGGTTGCCCACCTGGACAGCCGCAAGGACGTGCAGAACATCGACCTGATGAACCTCTCGGGTTTCTGCCGCAACTGCCTGTCCAAGTGGTACAAGGCCGCCGCTGACGAACGCCAGATCGACGTCAGCCTCGATGAAGCCCGCGAAGTGGTTTACGGCATGCCGTACGCCGAGTGGAAAGCCCAATACCAGAAAGAAGCCAGCGCCGACCAACAAGCGGCGTTCGCCAAAGGAAAACCCAATGAGTGATTTGAACACCCTGCGCGCCAGCCTCAAGAGTGGCGAACACGTTTTCGCCGACACCCTGGCGTTCATTGCCGCCGGTTATGACTACCAGCCCCAGGCTTTCAACAACGGTGGCGTGGAAAACGCAGCCGGGCAGAACGAAGGCTCGTGCAAGACACTGGGCCTGGCGCTGCTGGAAGGTCTGAGCGATGAAGAAGCGCTGTTGGCGTTTGGCGAGCATTATCGCTCGGTGGTAGCTACGCCCGAAGGCAGCGACCACGGCAATATCCGGGCGTTGATTGCCCATGGCTTGGCGGGTGTGAAGTTCGCTCAGCAGCCACTGACTCGTCGCTAAACCTGTGGCGAGGGAGCTTGCTCCCTCGCCACAGATTATGCGTCGCCATCGATCGGTATCAGGGCACATCCCGACTTTTAAGATTGACCCGGCAACTTTATTTCGTTTGCCGGACACCTCTGCTCGCGGCTTAGATAAAAAGAAGCATCCCTTCTTCAGAGTCAGCCATTCATGCGCAGCGAAACCATCAGTCAGTCGATTTCCATTGTTCACCCCATCAGTCTCAGCCACGGCAAAAATGCCGAAGTCTGGGACACCGATGGCAAGCGCTACATCGACTTTGTCGGGGGAATCGGCGTACTGAACCTCGGCCATTGCCATCCACGCATCGTCGAGGCCATTCGTGAACAAGCCACCCGCCTGACCCACTACGCGTTCAACGCGGCTCCCCATGTGCCTTACATCGAACTCATGGATCGCCTGGCCGCGTTTATTCCAGTGGATTACCCGGTCAGCGGCATGCTCACCAACAGCGGCGCGGAAGCGGCGGAAAACGCCCTGAAGATCGTCCGCGGCGCCACCGGCCGCACCGCGATCATTGCCTTTGACGGCGCCTTCCACGGCCGCACGCTGGCCACTCTCAACCTCAACGGCAAGGTCGCGCCTTACAAGCAGAAAGTCGGCGTGCTGCCGGGGCCGGTGTACCACCTGCCCTTCCCCAGCAAAGACAATGACGTGACCTGCGCCGAGGCCCTGAAGGCGATGGATCGGCTGTTCAGCGTCGAGATCGACGTGAATGACGTGGCCTGTTTTATCGTCGAACCGGTACAGGGCGAAGGCGGGTTTCTGGCGATGGATGTGGAATTCGCCCAGGCGCTGCGGCGTTTCTGTGATGACAAAGGCATTTTGCTGATTGCCGATGAAATCCAGTCCGGCTTCGGCCGCACCGGCCAGCGGTTTGCGTTTTCGCGACTGGGCATTGAGCCGGACCTGATCCTGCTGGGTAAAAGCATTGCCGGTGGCGTGCCGCTGGGTGCGGTTGTCGGGCGCAAGTCGCTAGTCGACAACTTGCCCAAGGGCGGATTGGGCGGCACCTACTCAGGCAATCCCATCGCCTGCGCCGCCGCGCTGGCGACCCTGGACGAAATGAGTGATGCACATCTGCATGCCTGGGGCACGCAGCAGGAAGAAGCGATTGTCAGCCGCTACGAAGCCTGGCGGGCACGCGGACTGTCACCGTATCTGGGCCGTTTGACCGGCGTGGGTGCGATGCGCGGCATCGAACTGATCAATGCCGACGGCACACCGGCTTCGGCGCAATTGACACAACTGCTGGCGCTGGCCCGAGACTCGGGCTTGCTGCTGATGCCCAGCGGCAAGTCGCGCCACATCATTCGGCTGCTCGCGCCATTGACCACTGAGGCCGCCGTGCTGGAAGAAGGGCTGGATATTCTTGAGGCGTGCCTGGCGAAATTGTCCTGAGGCAGAATCGTCTGCCCACAAAAAAACCGGCCGAAGCCGGTTTTTTTGTTTTCTAAGGAATCAGAACGAAACGTTCTGCAGGCCGTCGAGGTAACGCTCGGTGTCCAGTGCCGCCATGCAGCCGGCGCCGGCCGAGGTGATGGCTTGACGATAAACGTGGTCGGCCACGTCACCGGCAGCAAAGATACCTTCGACGCTGGTGGCAGTGGCGTTGCCGTCACGGCCGCCCTGTACAACCAGGTAGCCGTCTTTCAACGTCAGCTGACCTTCGAACAACGACGTGTTCGGGGTGTGGCCAATGGCGATGAACACGCCGTCGACTTTGATTTCGTCGAAGCTGCCATCGTTGTTCTTCAGGCGAGCACCGGTCACGCCCATGTTGTCGCCCAACACTTCGTCCAGGGTCGCGTTCAGCTTCAGGATGATCTTGCCTTCGGCAACCCGGGCATTGAGCTTGTCGATCAGGATCTTCTCGGCGCGGAACGTTTCGCGACGGTGAATCAGGGTCACGGTGCTGGCGATGTTGGCCAGGTACAGCGCTTCTTCGACAGCGGTATTACCGCCACCGACCACAGCCACTGGCTTGTTGCGATAGAAGAAACCGTCACAGGTCGCGCAGGCCGAAACGCCTTTGCCCATGAACGTTTCTTCCGACGGCAGGCCCAGGTAACGAGCGCTGGCACCGGTAGCGATGATCAGGGCGTCGCAGGTGTAAGTCGCGCTGTCGCCAATCAGGGTGTACGGCTTGGCAGCGAAGTCCACGGCATTGATGTGATCAAACACGATCTCGGTTTCAAAGCGCTCGGCGTGCTCTTTCATCCGTTCCATCAGCGCCGGGCCGGTCAGGCCGTGGACGTCGCCCGGCCAGTTGTCGACTTCGGTGGTGGTGGTCAGTTGACCGCCGGCTTGCATGCCGGTGATCAGCAGTGGCTTGAGGTTGGCACGGGCCGCATAGACAGCAGCGCTGTAACCGGCAGGGCCGGAACCGAGAATAATCACTCGCGAATGACGAACTTCAGACATGACCTGCTCCTGTTGACCGGCCCGAAACACTGGGCGCGGAACGCCGGATTGCCGGCGGGAATAAAAAAGGACCGCTGAAAGCACTTGGGGAAGGCTTGGGCTCGACAGTCCTGTAAAAGAATGGGTGCAGCGTATCGAGGGGGCGAAGATTAAGGAAATACGGTTTAACAATCCAGCTCATAGGCGGTCTCTATTCCGTTGCAGTGAATGTATAGACGCCTTTGTTACAGTTAATGTCGATGCCGCTACCGCGCTTTCGCACCTCAGGCAAAGCCGGTAAGGTCGGCGCGTTTCCCTCTTGTTCGGAGCACGTTATGCCCGCCCCCGTTCTGTCCGGCCCGCAATACCTGCGCGAAGGCCTCAATCTGGTCCTGAGCCCAAGTCTGCGTCTGTTCGTGTTGCTGCCACTGGCGATCAACCTGGTGCTGTTCGTCGGATTGATCTATCTGGCCGGTCATCAGTTCAGCCTATGGGTCGATACGCTGATGCCGTCCCTGCCCGATTGGTTGAGCTTCCTCAGCTATATCCTCTGGCCGCTATTCGTGGTGTTGGTGGTGTTGATGGTGTTCTTCACTTTCACAATGCTCGCCAACGTTATTGCCGCACCGTTCAACGGCTTCCTCGCGGAGAAAGTCGAAGTGGTGGTACGCGGCACCGACGATTTCCCGACCTTCAGCTGGGGCGAACTGATCGCCATGATCCCCCGTACCCTGACCCGGGAAATGCGCAAGCTCGGCTACTTCCTGCCAAGGGCCATCGGGCTGTTCATCCTGTCGTTCATCCCGGTGGTCAACATCATTGCCGCACCGCTGTGGCTGCTGTTCGGAGTGTGGATGATGGCGATCCAATACATCGACTACCCGGCGGACAACCACAAGCTGGGCTGGAACGAGATGCTCGCCTGGCTGCGCAAGAAGCGCTGGCAGAGCATGAGTTTTGGCGGGATCGTATATCTGGTGCTGCTGATTCCGGTGGTGAACATTTTGATGATGCCGGCGGCCGTGGCTGGTGCGACGCTGTTCTGGGTGCGTGAGCGTGGCGCGGAGAATCTGGTGGCGGAACGCAGTTAATCGCGTCATATATCCATCATCCCACCGTCACAATGACGACATGGCCTCAGCCGACACTGAGGTCATGACGACAGCTCTGCATATCACTCTGATCACCGAAACCTTCCCCCCGGAAATCAACGGCGTGGCCAATACTCTTGGCCGCTTGTTCGACGGTTTGCGCGCGCGCGGGCATCAGGTCGAGTTGGTGCGGCCACGTCAGGGCGGCGACCCGCTGACGGGCAGCAATGATGAGTTGCTGCTGTGTCGAGGCTGGCCGCTGCCGGGTTATCCCGGCCTGCAATGGGGCCAGTCGTCGATGCACAAGCTGCTGCGGCGCTGGAAGCGCCATCGCCCGGACGTGTTGTACATCGCCACCGAAGGACCGCTGGGGTTGTCGGCGTTACGTGCGGCACGGCGTTTGGGGATTTCGGTGGTCAGCGGCTTCCATACCAATTTTCAGCAGTATTCCAGCCAGTATGGGCTCGGGTTGCTGACGCGCTTGCTGACCCACTACCTGCGCTGGTTTCACAATCGCTCGACCCTGACCCTGGTGCCCAGCGCCAGCCAGCGACTGGAGCTGGAGCGGCGCAGTTTCGAGCGTCTGGCGTTACTCTCTCGAGGCGTCGACAGCCAGTTGTTTCATCCGGTCAAACGACTGAAACCGCTGCGTGAGCAATGGGGACTGGCCGAGGATGACATCGCCTTCATCCACGTAGGACGCCTGGCCCAGGAGAAGAATCTTGGCCTGCTCAAGCGCAGTTTCGACGCGCTGAAAACCACTTATCCACAGCGCAACATGAAATTGATTGTGGTCGGTGACGGTCCGCAACGATCGACGCTGGAAAAGGAATTGCCCGAGGCGATTTTTTGCGGCTCACAACGCGGCGAAGCGCTGGCCAGTCACTATGCCTCGGGGGATGTGTTTCTGTTTCCGAGCCTGACCGAAACCTTCGGCAATGTGGTGCTTGAGGCATTGGCCTCAGGGCTGGGGGTGGTGGCGTACGATCAAGCTGCGGCGGCTCAGCATATTCGCCATGGCTATAACGGCGTATTGGCCATGCCCGGGGATGAACAGGCGTTCTGCGATGCGGCACGTTGGCTGCTGGAGGAGCGCGAAACCTTGCGCTGCATGCGGCTCAATGCCCGCCAGCATGCAAGCCGTCAGGGCTGGGCGGCGATTATCGAGCAGTTCGAGGGGCAGTTGCGGGGGGCTTGTGCGCAGGAACAAGTTCTATCCGATGCAGCGTTGTTACCTTAAAAGCTTCGCGGGCAAGCCTCGCCCTTGTAGGAGCGAGGCTTGCCCGCGAAAAGGCCTTTTCAGTCGCCATTTACACCAGCGTCATCAACGCATCACGGCTGAATGGCAGGATGTCCTGCTCACGACCGTCACGCACTTTCTGCGCCCAGTCCGGGTCCACCAACAACGCACGCCCCACCGCCACCAGGTCGAACTCATCGTTATTCAAACGTTCCAGCAGTTTTTCCAGGCTGGCCGGCTGTGCGATCTTGTCGGTGTTGACCATGAATTGCAGGAACTCGCCATCCAGGCCGACGCTGCCAACGGTGATGGTCGGCTTGCCGGTGAGCTTACGGGTCCAGCCGGCCAGGTTCAGTTCGGAACCGTCGAACTCCGGCTCCCAGAAACGGCGTGTCGAGCAGTGGAAAATATCCACGCCGGCGTCGGACAACGGCTTGAGAAATTCGCCCAACGCCTCTGACGTCTGCACCAGACGCGCGGTGTAGTCCTGCTGCTTCCACTGGGAGAAACGGAAGATGATCGGGAATCCCTCGCCGACTGCTGCGCGCACCGCCTGAATCAATTCGATGGCGAAGCGCGAACGGTTGGCCAGGCTGCCACCGTATTCGTCGGTGCGCTGGTTGCTGCCTTCCCAGAAGAACTGGTCCACCAGATAACCATGGGCACCGTGGATTTCCACGCCGTCCATGCCGATGCTCTGGGCGTCTTTGGCGGCTTGGGCGAACGCAGCGATCACCTCCTGGATATCCTGCTGGGTCATGCCGTGAACCACGACCTGTCCGTCTTTCAGTTTTTCCGACGGACCATAACCTGGCACGCTGGCATCCGGCTCGGTGCCGATACGGCGCACGCTGCCCACATGCCACAGCTGCGGAACGATCTTGCCGCCTTCGGCATGCACTGCATCGACGACTTTTTTCCAGCCGGCCAGTGCGGCTTCACCGTAGAAGTGCGGCACGTTCGGGTAACCGTTGGAGGCCTTGTGACCGACCGTGGTGCCTTCGGTGATGATCAGGCCAACTCCGGCGGCAGCGCGGCGACGGTAGTATTCAATCACTTTGGAGTTGGGCACGCCGCCCGGCGAAAACGAGCGGGTCATCGGTGCCATGACGACGCGGGTCGGCAGATCGAGAGCGCCGAGGTGAAAAGGCTTGAACAGGGCTTTGACAGGCATTGGACGCTCCACGGGACATAGGCTTTATGACGGCGATAATATGGAGGGCGCCCTGCCTTGAACAGCACTATTGATTTGAGTGATTAAGGATTAGAAACGAAAAGATCGCAGCCTTCGGCAGCTTCTACAGAGGAATGTGAATACCTGTAGCTGCCGAAGGCTGCGATCTTTTGATCTTGATCTGCGCTTTTAACTCAGAGCTTTTTCAATCGCCTGGATAACAGAAGGATCATCCGGCGCCGTACGCGGCGAGAACCGCGCCAATACGCGACCGTCCTTGCCCAACAGGAATTTTTCGAAGTTCCAGGTGATGTCGCCCGGAAACTCCGCGCCCTCGCCCGCCAACAGGCGGTACAGCTGATGACGTTCGTGACCGTTGACTTCCAGCTTGCTGGACAACGGAAAGGTCACGCCATAGTTGAGGCTGCAGAACGCCTGGATTTCCTGCTCTGTGCCCGGTTCCTGCCCGGCAAACTGGTTGCACGGCAAGCCCAGCACGCTGAAACCCTTGCCCTTGTATTGCTGGTAGAGGTTTTCCAGAGCAGCGTACTGTGGGGTCAAGCCACATTTGGAGGCGACGTTGACCACCAGCACGACGTGCCCTTTGAAGGGCGCCAGAGGTAACTCCTGGCCATCCAAAGCTTTCAATGTAAGGTCGTGAAAAGCACTCATGACGGACTCCAAATTTCCCGTGTTCTTCTCGAAACAGCCACTTGGTCATGTCGCCAAGGACAGCCGCGGACTAAAAAGGCGCCCTCGGGCGCCTCTCCAGTTCTCGAAAGCTTAGCGCAGAAAATCAGTGGTGATGGCCACCTTCGCCATGGACGTGACCATGAGCGATTTCTTCCTGGCTGGCATCACGGATGGCAACGATCTTGACCTGGAAATTCAGGCGCTGACCGGCCAGCGGGTGGTTGCCGTCGACGGTGACATCGTCGCCGTCCAGATCGCGAATGGTGACGATCTGCATCTGGCCGTCCGGAGCGGAAGCGTGGAACTGCATGCCCACTTCCAGTTCGTCGACGCCTTCGAACATGCTGCGGCTCAGGGTGCTGACCAGTTCGGCTGCGTATTCGCCGTAGGCATCTTCAGGTTCTACGGCAACAGTCAGTTCGTCACCGACTGCTTTGCCTTCCAGTGCCTTTTCCAGGCCCGGGATGATGTTACCTGCGCCTTGCAGGTAGACCAGCGGCGCGCCGCCGGCGGAGCTGTCGATGACCTCACCAGCGTCGTTGGTCAGGGTATAGTCGATGGAGACAGCCTTATTGGCGGCGATCAGCATGGGGCGAGACCTTTTGCATAAGAAAGATGAATGTCCAAGTTTAGCGAAGCAATCGCCCGAAAGCGAACACAACCCAGACAAACGGGGTGCAATGAAAGCCTCGACCATTACAGGTTTTCATCAGGACGAGGACGGGCACTGGGTGGCCGAGCTGTCCTGCGGCCATACCCAACACCTGCGGCACCAGCCGCCGTGGCAATCCCGGGCCTGGGTGCTGGACCCTGCGCTGCGCAATGAAAAAATAGGCCAGCCCTTTGATTGCGGTTGGTGCGCACAAGGCTCGGTTAGCGATAACCTTGACCACTGAATATCGGTAGAACGCCAGCCATAGGCGTTCACCATTGCCATGCACCCTTAGAGAATCCGCATGCAAACTTTTTTTATCGCGCCCACCGATTTTGGTGTGGGTCTGACCTCCATCAGCCTCGGGCTGGTGCGTACCCTTGAGCGGGCCGGCCTCAAAGTCGGCTTTTTCAAACCGATTGCCCAACCGCACCCGGGCGACACCGGCCCTGAACGCTCCACCGAACTGGTGGCCCGCACCCACGGTTTGAAACCGCCTCAGCCGCTGGGCCTGGCCCATGTCGAGCGGATGCTCGGCGACGGTCAGCTGGACGAATTGCTCGAAGAAATCATCACCCTTTACCAGCAAGCCGCTATCGGCAAGGACGTGCTGATTGTCGAAGGCATGGTCCCGACCCGCAGCGCCAGCTACGCCGCGCGGGTCAACCTGCACTTGGCCAAGAGCCTCGACGCCGACGTGATTCTGGTTTCGGCGCCGGAAAACGAAGTGCTGACCGAATTGTCCGGCCGGGTGGAATTGCAGGCGCAATTGTTCGGCGGGCCGAAGGACCCGAAAGTGCTGGGCGTGATCCTCAACAAGGTCAAGACCGACGAAAGCATGGACGTCTTCGCCTCGCGCCTGAGAGAGCACTCGCCGTTGCTGCGCAGTGGCGACTTCCGTCTGCTCGGCTGCATCCCGTTTCAACCGGAGCTGAACGCGCCGCGCACCCGTGACGTGGCCGAGTTGATGGGCGCTCAGGTGCTCAATGCCGGAGACTACGAAACCCGGCGCATGACCAAAATCATCATTTGCGCCCGCACCGTGCGCAACACCGTGGAGCTGCTCAAGCCCGGCGTGCTGGTGGTGACCCCCGGCGATCGCGACGACATCATCCTAGCGGTCAGCCTCGCAGCGATGAACGGTGTGCCCCTGGCCGGCCTGCTGCTGACCAGCGACACCCTGCCCGACCCACGCATCATGGAGCTGTGCCGTGGCGCCTTGCAGGCCGGCCTGCCGGTGTTGTCGGTGAGTACCGGTTCCTACGACACCGCCAACCAGTTGAACGGTTTGAACAAGGAAATCCCGATCGACGACCGCGAGCGCGCGGAGATCATCACCGATTTCGTCGCCAGCCACCTCGACGCCAACTGGCTGCACCAACGCTGCGGCACGCCACGGGAAATGCGCCTGTCGCCCGCGGTGTTCCGCTATCAACTGATCCAGCGCGCCCAGGCCGCCAACAAGCGCATCGTGTTGCCTGAAGGCAGCGAGCCGTTGACCGTGCAAGCCGCTGCGATCTGCCAGGCCCGGGGCATTGCCCGTTGTGTATTGCTGGCCAAACCGGCAGACGTCGAGGCGGTCGCCCGCGCCCAAGGCATCGAGTTGCCACCGGGGCTGGAAATCCTCGACCCGGACCTGATTCGCGAGCGTTATGTCGAGCCGATGGTTGCGCTGCGCAAGACCAAAAGCCTCAACGCGCCGATGGCCGAGCAGCAACTGGAAGACACCGTGGTGATCGGCACCATGATGCTGGCGCTGGATGAAGTCGACGGGCTGGTGTCCGGGGTCATTCACTCCACCGCCAACACCATCCGCCCGGCCCTGCAACTGATCAAGACCGCGCCGGGTTGCACCCTGGTGTCGTCGGTGTTCTTCATGCTGTTCCCCGAAGAAGTGCTGGTCTACGGCGACTGCGTGATGAACCCGCACCCGAGCGCCAGCGAACTGGCCGAGATCGCCTTGCAAAGCGCCGATTCGGCAGCGGCGTTCGGCATCACTCCGCGAGTGGCGATGATCAGCTACTCCAGCGGTGAATCGGCCAGCGGCGAAGAAGTCGAGAAGGTTCGCGAGGCCACCTTGCTCGCCCACGAACAGCAACACTCACTGCTGATCGACGGCCCGTTGCAATACGATGCCGCTGCCAACGAAACCGTGGCCCGGCAACTGGCGCCGAACAGTCAGGTGGCCGGTCGTGCCACGGTGTTCGTGTTCCCCGACCTGAACACCGGCAATACCACCCACAAAGCCGTGCAACGTAGCGCCGACTGCGTCAGCCTCGGGCCAATGCTGCAAGGCCTGCGCAAACCGGTGAACGACCTGCCGCGTGGCGCGCAAGTCGACGACATCGTGTACACCATCGCGTTGACCGCGATTCAAGCGGCCAACCGACCTATGGATATTTAAATGCTGGATTTTCTACCTGCACCCGTGCGCGGCGTGATCGCCTCGCTGCTGTTGGCGCTGAATACGATTCTGCTCTGCTCGTTTCTGTTCTGTGTGGCGCTGTTCAAAGTGTTGCCGTTCGCCCTCACCCAACGTTTCGCGCGTTGGCTGATGAGTCATACCCACGAAGCGTGGATCAGTAACAACAAGGGCTGGATGAATCTGGTTTGCCGCACACGCTGGCACCTCAGCGGCTTGCAAGACCTGGACTATCGGCACTCCTATCTGATCACCAGCAACCACCAGAGCTGGGTCGACATCATGGTGTTGCAGTACGTGCTCAACCGTCGCATCCGCCCGCTGAAGTTCTTCCTCAAACAGGAACTGATCTGGGTACCGGTGATTGGCCTGGCGTGGTGGGCGTTGGGTTTTCCGTTCATGAAGCGTTACTCCAAGGCCTATCTGGAAAAGCATCCGCAGAAGAAGGGCAAAGACCTGGAGACCACCCGCAAGACCTGCGACAAGTTCCGCAATAACCCGGTGGGAATTTTCAACTTCGTCGAAGGCACACGCTTTACCGAGGGCAAACACGCCCAGCAGAGTTCACCGTTCCGCTACCTGCTCAAACCGAAAGCGGGCGGCATTGCATTCGTGCTGGATGCCATGGGCGACCAGCTGGAAGCCATCGTCAACGTGACCATCCACTACCCGGCCGGGCGTCCAGGCTATTGGGATTTGCTCTGCGGCAATGTGAAGGATGTAGTGGTGCACTTTCAGGAGCTGAAGATTCCACCGCAGTTCGTTGGCAAGAACTACGACCAGGACGGGGTGTATCGCCTGGAGTTTCAGGGGTGGATCAATCAATTGTGGCAGGACAAGGATGCGCTGTTGGGACAAATGCACCGGGAGTATCCAGTGAATTCTTGAGGTGCCCGCGAAGGTGCCCTCCCGGACACAAAAAAGCCCGCAGATGATCACTCATCTGCGGGCTTTTTGTTTTCAGCTAATGCTTAGATCGCGCCACGCTTGCGCAGCAGATCCAGCACTTGCTTGACGCTTTCTTCCAGCGACAGCGACTGGGTGTCGATCACCAGATCGGCATCCAGCGGCACGTCGTACGGGAAGGATTCGCCCGGGATGTTGTCGCCACCCGCCGCGTACAGACCTTGCGGATCACGCTCGGCGCAGACCGTCGGCGAGGCCTGGACGTAGACCGTCAGCAGACGCTCCTTGCCGATCAGGTCCTTGGCCTGCTCACGACCTTCGGCACTCGGGGCAACGAACGCCGCCAGTGTCAGCAGGCCGGCTTCGTTGAACTGACGCGCAACGTGCGCCGCACGACGCCAATTCTCGGTGCGCCCGGCGCGATCCTGCGGCAGACCTTTGTTCAGGTCATGACGCAGGTTCTGGCCATCGAGTACAAACACCGCGCGCCCCATGTCGAACAGCTTGCGTTCAACCGCATACGCCAGGGTGCTTTTGCCAGCGCCCGACAGGCCGCTGAACAACACGGTGGCCGGTTGCTGACCGAAGCGCTGGGCGCGTTCTTCGGTGGCTACATGGGCCAGTTTGCCGTGGTGGGAGCTGCTGCCATGCGCCAGCGGCTGAGCGATGATCATGCCGGCCGCAACCGTGCCGTTGGTCAAACGGTCGATGACGATGAACGAACCCGTGGTGCGGTTGCTGTCGTAACCGTCCAGCGCAATGGCCGCGTCGAGGCTGATCTTGACCCGACCGATCTCGTTCAGCTGCAACGAGCTGGCAGGGCCTTCGGCCAAGGTGTTCACGTCCACGCGATTGACGATGCTGGTGATCGAGCCCGGCACGTAAGTCGTGGCGCGCTTGATGTCGTACTTCTTGCCCGGCAGCATCGGCTCTTCGGCCATCCACACCAGCATGGCGTCGAAGGCGTCGGTCACTTGCGGCTGGTTATCGGCGTGCACCAGCAAGTCGCCACGGGAAATGTCGATCTCGTCTTCCATGGTCAGCGTCACCGCTTGACCAGGGCCTGCATGCTCCAGCTCACCTTCGAAGGTGACAATGGATTTCACGCGGCTGCTCTTGCCCGACGGCAACACAACGACTTCGTCGCCCTTGTGCACGATGCCGCTGGCCAGGGTGCCGGCGAAACCACGGAAGTTCAGGTTCGGACGGTTGACGTACTGCACCGGGAAACGCAGGTCGGTGTAGTTGCGGTCGCTGGCGATTTCGACGGTCTCAAGGATTTCCATCAGCGACTGGCCGGTGTACCACGGCGAGCGCTCGGACTTGTTCACCACGTTGTCGCCCTTGAGCGCGGACATCGGCACGAACGCCATGGTGCTCGGCTTGAACGCGATGCCTTCGGCGAACTTCAGGTAATCGGCCTTGATCGACTCAAATACGCTTTCGTCGAAGCCGTTGAGGTCCATCTTGTTGATGGCGACAACGATGTGCTTGATGCCCAGCAACGAGGCGATAAAGCTGTGGCGACGGGTCTGGGTCTGCACGCCGTAACGGGCGTCGACCAGGATGATCGCCAGGTCACAGGTGGATGCACCGGTGGCCATGTTGCGGGTGTACTGCTCATGGCCGGGGGTATCGGCGATGATGAATTTGCGCTTGGCGGTAGAGAAATAGCGGTAGGCGACATCGATGGTGATGCCCTGCTCACGCTCGGCCTGCAAGCCGTCGACCAGCAATGCCAGGTCGATGTCTTCGCCGGTGGTGCCGACTTTTTTCGAGTCGCGGGTAATGGCTTCCAGATGATCTTCGTAGATCATTTTGGAGTCGTGCAGCAGGCGCCCGATCAGGGTGCTCTTGCCGTCGTCGACGTTGCCACAAGTCAGAAAGCGCAGCATTTCCTTGCGTTCATGCTGGCCCAGGTAGGCGAGGATGTCCTCGCTGATCAAATCAGATGCGTGCGACATGACAACCCCTTAGAAATAACCCTGACGTTTCTTTTCTTCCATGGAACCGGCGCCATCGTGATCGATGACTCGGCCCTGGCGTTCGGAAGTTCGCGTCAGGAGCATTTCCTGAATGATGTCGGTCAGGCTGGTGGCCTCGGACTCGACAGCACCGGTCAACGGGTAGTCGCCCAGTGTACGGAAACGGACCTTCTTCTTGACGATGCGCGCCTTGTCTTCGTCGCTCAGGTGATTGAGCAGGCGTTCGTCGTCGATCATGATCCAGGTGCCGTTCATCTCGATGACATCACGCTCGGCTGCGAAATACAGCGGTACGATCGGGATGCCTTCCAGGTAGATGTACTGCCAGATGTCCAGTTCGGTCCAGTTCGACAACGGGAATACGCGGATCGATTCACCCTTGTTGACCTTGCCGTTGTAGACGTTCCACAGCTCCGGGCGCTGGTTTTTCGGGTCCCAGCGGTGCTTGCTGTCACGGAAGGAATACACGCGCTCTTTGGCACGGGACTTCTCTTCGTCGCGACGGGCGCCACCGAATGCGGCGTCGAAGCCATACTTGTCGAGGGCCTGCTTGAGGCCTTCGGTCTTCATGATGTCGGTGTGCTTGGCACTGCCGTGGGTCAGCGGGTTGATACCCTGCGCAACACCCTCGGGGTTGACGTGTACCAGCAGGTCCAGGCCGAGCTCTTCGACCATGCGGTCGCGGAACGCGTACATTTCCTTGAACTTCCACTGGGTGTCGACGTGCATCACCGGAAACGGAAGTTTGCCCGGGAAGAATGCCTTGCGCGCAAGGTGCAGCATCACGGCGGAGTCTTTACCGACGGAGTACAGCATCACCGGGTTATCGAACTCGGCGGCGACCTCGCGGATGATGTGGATGCTTTCGGCCTCCAGCTGTTTCAGATGCGTCAGTTTGTCGACCATGGCTACTCACGAAAACGATCTTATGGACGGCCTGCGGGCCGTGTTCGAGCGGGGAATCCTAGCACAGCGCCCTCTTCTAATCAGGACGGTGGCTAGATCGAAAGGGTATATGAATATACCCCCTCGTTTGGGCTCCAGCCCTGTAGTCAAATCGGGTTCGGGCAATCGATGAAGATGTGCTCGAGGGCGAAACGTCGCGCCAGGTAATCACCCAAAGCCTGCACACCGTAACGCTCGGTGGCATGGTGGCCGGCGGCGATGAAACTGATGTCGTTTTCCCGGGCGCTGTGGAACGTCTGCTCGGAGGCCTCGCCGCTGAGGTACAGATCGACACCGGCCAACACCGCCTGGTCAATGTAACCCTGGCCGCCACCGGTGCACCAGCCGACCCGACGAATCATCTCGCTGCCTTCGATCAGTAACGGCTCGCGCCCCATGACTTCCTGTACCCGACGGGCGAAATCGCGGGGGGTCATCGGTTCGCTCAACGAGCCGACCAGGCCGACGATTTTCAAGTTGTCCGGATCCAGCGGGCCTTCGACGGTAATGTCCAATTGCCGGGCAAGCTGTACGTTGTTGCCGACTTCAGGGTGCAGGTCCAGCGGCAAGTGATAGGACAGCAGGCTGATGTCGTGCTTGAGCAGGGTTTTCAACCGGCGCTGCTTCATGCCGGTGATGCACGGGTTCTCGCCTTTCCAGAAATAGCCGTGATGCACCAGCACCAGATCGGCCTGGGCCTCCACCGCGGCGTCCAGCAACGCCTGGCTGGCGGTGACACCGCTGACGATGCGCATTACTTGCGGCCGGCCTTCGACCTGCAAGCCGTTGGGGCAGTAATCGGCAATCTTCGCACTTGCCAGGTAACGGTCGGCTTCTTCGACCAGGGTGCTCAGGGCGACGGCCATAAAAGACTCCTAAATATCCCGTTCAGAGGCGCGCGCGGCCTCGTATAATGCGCGACATTATGGGCGGTCTCATACCGCCTGCAACCTCTCAGGACGTGCTTAATGCTCAAGGCGCTGCGTTTTTCCGGCTGGCCGCTGTTGGCCGGCGTGCTTGTCGCTCTACTGATTATTCAGCGTTACCCGCAGTGGGTCGGGCTGCCAAGCCTCGACGTCAATCTGCAACAAGCCCCGCAAACCCTTGGTGTGCAGCAGGGCCCGGTGTCCTATGCCGATGCGGTGACCACGGCTGCGCCGTCGGTGGTCAACCTTTACACCACCAAAGTGGTCAACAAACCCAGCCATCCGCTGTTTGAAGACCCGCAGTTCCGCCGCTTCTTCGGCGACAACTCGCCCAAGCAGAAGCGCATGGAGTCGAGCCTCGGTTCGGGCGTGATCATGAGCCCGGAAGGTTACCTGCTGACCAACAACCACGTGACCAGCGGTGCCGACCAGATTGTGGTAGCGCTCAAGGATGGTCGTGAAACCCTGGCCCGGGTCATCGGCAGCGACCCGGAGACCGACCTCGCGGTATTGAAGATTGACTTGAAAAACCTGCCGTCGATCACCGTCGGCCGTTCTGACAACCTGCGCATCGGTGACGTGGCCCTGGCCATCGGCAACCCGTTCGGCGTCGGCCAGACCGTGACCATGGGGATCATCAGTGCCACCGGGCGCAATCAGTTGGGCCTGAACAACTACGAAGACTTCATCCAGACCGACGCCGCGATCAACCCCGGCAACTCCGGCGGTGCACTGGTGGACGCCAACGGCAACCTGACCGGCATCAACACGGCAATCTTCTCCAAGTCCGGTGGCTCGCAAGGCATCGGCTTCGCGATCCCGGTCAAACTGGCGATGGAAGTGATGAAGTCGATCATCGAACACGGCCAGGTGATTCGCGGCTGGCTCGGCATCGAAGTGCAACCGTTGAGTCAGGAACTGGCGGAATCGTTTGGCCTGTCGGGACGCCCGGGAATTGTGGTCGCGGGGATTTTCCGTGACGGCCCGGCGCAAAAGGCCGGCCTGCAATTGGGCGACGTGATCCTCAGCATCGACGGTGAACCGGCTGGCGATGGTCGCAAGTCAATGAACCAGGTGGCGCGCATCAAACCGACCGACAAGGTCACGATTCAGGTGATGCGCAACGGTAAAGAACTCAAGCTCACCGCAGAAATCGGTCTGCGTCCGCCGCCGGCGCCGATCCAGGAAAAAGAAGAAGAGTAAGCGGGACCCTGTGGGAACGAGCCGCACCGCTCGCTCCCACAGGAACAGTTTTGGTCTAGAGGTCGCCAAGGCCGTCGATCAGTGCCTGATTCTGCTCCGGCGTGCCGATGGAAATCCGCAGGAACTGGGCAATCCGCTCTTGCTTGAAGTGCCGAACAATCACGCCCTGTTCGCGCAACTTCGCCGCCAGCCCCGCCGCATCGTGCTTCGGGTGACGGGCGAAAATGAAGTTCGCCGCAGACGGCAACACTTCAAACCCTTTCGCTTCCAGTTGCGCGACCACTTGCTCCCGACTCTCGATGACCAACCGGCAAGTCTTGTCGAAATACTCGCGATCTTCGAACGCCGCCGCAGCCCCCACAATCGCCAGACGATCCAGCGGGTAGGAGTTGAAGCTGTTCTTGATCCGCTCCAGTGCCTCGATCAGATCCGGGTGCCCCACGGCCAGACCAACCCGCAGGCCGGCCAGGGAACGGGACTTGGACAGGGTCTGCGTCACCAACAGGTTCGGATAACGGTCCACCAGCGTGATCGCCGTTTCACCGCCGAAGTCGACGTAAGCCTCATCCACCACGACCACCGAATCCGGGCTGGCCTTGAGGATTTGCTCAACAGCGTCCAGCGCCAACAGGCAACCGGTCGGCGCATTCGGGTTCGGGAAGATGATCCCGCCGTTCGGCTTGGCATAGTCCGCCGGGTTGATCTGGAACTGCTCGTCCAGCGCAACCGCATCGAACTTGATGCCATACAACCCGCAGTAAACCGGGTAGAAGCTGTAGCTGATGTCCGGGAACAGCAGCGGTTTATCGTGCTGCAGCAAACCGTGAAATATGTGCGCCAGGACTTCATCGGAACCGTTACCGAGGAACACCTGATTGCCCTGCACGCCGTAGTACTTGGCAACGGCTTGCTTGAGCAGGTCGCTGTTCGGGTCCGGGTACAGACGCAGGTTGTCGTTCAGTTCGGTTTGCATCGCCGCCAGGGCTTTTGGCGATGGACCGTACGGGTTTTCGTTGGTGTTGAGCTTCACCAGTTTGGCCAGTTTCGGCTGCTCGCCCGGCACATAAGGCACCAGATTCTTGACGAACGGGCTCCAGAATTTACTCATGTTCAGTTCCCCTGCTTGTCATCAAGAATGCGGTATTCAGCACTGCGGGCGTGAGCGCTCAGCGATTCGCCACGGGCCAGTACGGAGGCGGTCTTGCCCAGTTCGGAGGCACCCTGCTCGGAGCAGAAGATGATCGACGAACGTTTCTGGAAGTCGTAAACACCCAGCGGCGAAGAGAAGCGCGCAGTGCCGGAGGTCGGCAATACGTGGTTCGGACCTGCGCAGTAGTCGCCCAGGGCCTCGGAAGTGTGGCGGCCCATGAAGATCGCGCCGGCGTGACGGATCTGCGGCAGCCAGGCCTGTGGATCGGCGACCGACAGCTCCAGGTGCTCTGGGGCAATGCGGTTGGCCACTTCGATGGCCTGTTCCATGTCGCGAACCTTGATCAGCGCACCACGGCCATTGATCGAGGTTTCGATGATCTCGGCGCGCTCCATGGTTGGCAGCAGTTTGGCGATGCTTGCCGCCACCTTGTCGAGGAACTCGGCGTCCGGGCTGACCAGAATCGCCTGGGCGTCTTCGTCGTGCTCGGCCTGGGAGAACAGGTCCATGGCGATCCAGTCCGGATCGGTCTGGCCGTCACACACCACCAGAATCTCCGACGGGCCGGCGATCATGTCGATGCCGACCTGGCCGAACACGTGGCGCTTGGCGGTGGCGACATAGATGTTGCCCGGGCCAACCACTTTGTCGACCTTCGGCACGCTTTCGGTGCCGTAAGCCAGCGCCGCAACCGCCTGCGCGCCGCCGATGGTGAACACCCGGTCGACGCCGGCGATGCAGGCTGCGGCCAGCACCAGTTCGTTGACTTCACCGCGCGGGGTCGGCACGACCATGACCACTTCGGTCACGCCCGCCACCTTGGCCGGAATCGCGTTCATCAGCACCGAGGACGGGTAGGACGCCTTGCCGCCCGGCACGTACAGACCGGCGCGATCCAGTGGCGTGACCTTCTGGCCCAGCACCGTGCCATCGGCTTCGGTGTAGCTCCAGGAGTCCTGTTTCTGCTTTTCGTGGTAGCTGCGCACACGGGTCGCGGCTTTTTCCAGGGCTTCGCGCTGAGGCACGGTGATGCGGGTCAATGCCAGTTCCAGGCGTTCGCGCGGCAGGATCAAGTCCGCCATGGACGCCACTTGCAGGCCATCGAACTTCTGGGTGAACTCGACCACCGCCGCATCGCCACGCTCGCGCACGGCCTTGATGATGTCCAGCACCCGCTGATTGACCGAGTCGTCAGACACACTTTCCCAGCTCAGCAGATGATCCAGATGATGTGCGAAATCCGGGTCAGCAGCGTTGAGTCGGCGAATTGCAGTCGGTGCGGTCATAGCGAGAGCCTCATAGGATTGGCAAAAACTCGGGCGCCCTAAGCTAGCCGTTGATCCGCTTGGGCACCCGAGAATTCTGGCTATGAGGCGGATAGACGGGCGCGACTCAAGGTCGCGCAGGTGAATCAGCCGCGGTGTCGAGACTCCACTGCCTTGCGCAGGGTGTCGATCAACGCCTGGATACGGGCATGCTGCATTTTCATCGACGCCTTGTTGACGATCAGACGGGAGCTGATGGCAGCGATGAAATCCTGTGGCTCCAGGCCATTGGCCCGCAGCGTGTTACCGGTGTCGACCACGTCGATGATCTTGTCCGCCAGGCCGATCAGCGGCGCCAGTTCCATCGAGCCGTAGAGCTTGATGATGTCGACCTGACGACCCTGTTCGGCATAGTAGCGCTTGGCGACATTGACGAACTTGGTGGCAATGCGCAGACGGCCCTTGGGCTCGACTGCGCCGACTTTACCGGCCGTCATCAGTTTGCACTGGGCGATTTGCAGGTCCAGCGGTTCGTACAGACCCTGGCCGCCGTATTCCATCAGCACGTCTTTACCGGCGACGCCCAGATCGGCGGCACCATGCTCGACATAGGTCGGCACATCGGTGGCACGCACGATCAGCAAGCGCACATCGGCCTGGGTCGTGGGGATGATCAGCTTGCGGCTCTTGTCCGGATTCTCGGTCGGCACGATGCCCGCTTCAGCCAGAAGCGGCAGGGTGTCGTCAAGGATGCGGCCCTTGGACAGTGCGATAGTCAACATGGGAAACGTCAGTCCTTATCAAGGTACTCATGCCCGGTCGCAAACGGCGCCGGACACACATCGAGCCGGAAACCGGCTCGACTTCAACAAATCAACGGACGCGTCCCTGCGCCCATGCAGCAGAAACTAGCCCGGTACGCGGCGGATCTTGGCGCCGAGCATCTGCAGCTTCTCTTCGATGCACTCATAACCACGGTCGATGTGGTAGATGCGATCGATCAGGGTATCGCCTTCGGCGATCAGCGCCGAGATCACCAGGCTGGCCGAAGCACGCAGGTCGGTGGCCATGACTGGCGCGCCCTTGAGCTTTTCGATGCCGGTGACGATGGCGGTGTTGCCTTCAACCTGAATGTGCGCGCCCATGCGGTGCAGTTCGTAAACGTGCATGAAACGGTTTTCGAAGATCGTCTCGATCACCGCACCAGTGCCTTCGGCAATGGCGTTGAGGGAGATGAATTGCGCTTGCATGTCGGTCGGGAACGCCGGGTATGGAGCGGTCCGCACGTTGACGGCTTTCGGCCGCTTGCCGTGCATGTTCAGCTCGATCCAGTCTTCACCGGTAGTGATTTCGGCACCGGATTCACGAAGTTTTTCCAGAACGGCTTCGAGGATGGTCGGATCGGTGTCCTTGACCTTCACACGCCCGCCGGTGACCGCTGCCGCCACCAGATAGGTGCCGGTCTCGATACGGTCAGGCATCACTTTGTAAGTGGTCGTGTGCAGACGCTCGACGCCATCGATGGTGATGGTGTCGGTGCCGGCGCCGGAAACCTTCGCGCCCATGGCGTTCAAGAAGTTCGCCAGGTCGACGACTTCAGGCTCGCGAGCGGCGTTGGCCAGAACGCTGCGGCCCTTGGCCAGAGCGGCCGCCATCATGATGTTCTCGGTACCGGTCACGCTGACGGTGTCGAAGAAGAAGTGCGCACCGCGCAGGCCGCCTTCAGGGGCCTTGGCCTTGATGTAGCCGCCTTCGACGTCGATGACCGCGCCCATGGCTTCAAGACCACGGATGTGCAGGTCAACCGGACGCGAACCGATGGCGCAACCGCCAGGCAGTGCAACTTCGGCTTCACCGAAACGGGCAACCATCGGGCCCAGCACCAGGATCGAGGCGCGCATGGTTTTAACCAGTTCGTACGGCGCGATCAGGGTCTTGATGGTGCGTGGGTCGATTTCGACGCTGAGCTTCTCGTCGATCACAGGCTCAATGCCCATGCGACCGAACAGCTCGATCATGGTGGTGATGTCGTGCAGGTGCGGCAGGTTGGCCACGGTCACCGGGCCATCGCACAGCAAGGTGGCAGCCAGGATCGGCAAGGCCGAGTTCTTTGCCCCGGAGATGCGGATCTCGCCATCAAGACGAGCGCCACCAGTAATAATCAATTTATCCATAAGAATCTCGACGCCCTTGGGCTCAGGTGCGCTCGGCCCAGGCCGCGCTGCTGAAAAATTTCATAGTGACCGCATGGATGCTGCCATCGACAATCCACGGGTTCAAATGGGCATAGACCTGCTGCTGACGCTTCACCGGGCTCAACGCCGCCAGTTCATCGCTAATCACGTTCAGCTGGAAATTGCAGCCTTCGCCTTCAACTTCCACCTTCGTGTTTGGCAGCTTTCCTTCAAGGAAGCTCTTCACTTCTACGGCCTGCATGCTCAACCTCAATCGGCGCCCTGTGCGCGCGGGTCGGACATCATACAAAAAAGCCCCGCGCCTGCGAACCCCGCGAAGCAGGACTCTGACGGGGGGCTTCTTTATAGATGCGGTTCAGGGGTGCGCCAACAGCTCGGTCAATTCGCTGACCTGAGCGATTTTGCGCATGTCTTCGGGCATCGCGCGAATGCTCAAGGCCTTGCCGGCCACCTGGGCATCGCGCATGAAGCACAGCAGCAGCGACAAGCCGACACTGCTGGACTTCTCCACTGCGGAGCAATCGACCACCAGCGCAGGCGCCTTGCTGGACTTGATCAGTACCTGCCCCTGCTTGCGCAAGTTCGGGCCGGTCCGGTAATCCAGCACACCGCTGAGCAGCAGCTCGCCGGTTTCGCTCATGCGAATGGCCGACTCACTCATTGGGCTTTCTTCTCGACAGCTTTTTCGGTGTTTTCCTTGGCTTTGGCGACTTCCCCGGCCCAACCATTGATGGTCTTGTCCAGGTCGTTGCCATTGCGCTGCATCGCATCAGCGAACTGATCGCGGAATAGCTTGCCGATATTGATGCCGTTGATGATGACGTTACGCAGCTTCCATTCGCCGTTGATCTTTTCGAGTGTGTAAGACACGGGATAGATCGCGCCGCTGCTGCCTTTGACCGTCATGCCAACGCTGGTACGGTCTCCCGATTCATCCTTGGCAGGCTCAACAGTAATGCCCTGGTTGTTGTATTCGAGCAATGCGTTGCCATAAAACTGGAACAGACCTTTTTTGAAGTTTTCTTCAAACGTCTTCATTTGCTCGGGCGTTGCTTTGCGCGAGTATTTGACGGTCATGATGCTTTTGGAAATGCCCTCGGCATCCACCACAGGACCGACGATGGTGTTCAACGCCGTATAAAAGTCTTGTGGATCCTGCTTGTACTTCTCTTTATTGGCCGACAGGTCGGCGAGCATCCGGGTCGTGGTGTCCTGAACCAGATCGTGCGCCGACTGCGCCGCCATGGCGTTAGCCATCAACGGCAAGGCTGCGAGCAATATCAACAGGCCACGTCGCAAGATAGAGATCATTGAAAAGCTCCTCATTTGGCGTCTTTGCTAACGGTATTGAGCAGAAATTTACCGATCAGGTCCTCGAGCACCAGCGACGACTGCGTGTCGTGGATGGTTCCACCATCCTTGAGCAGGGCTTGTTCCCCACCCACACTGATACCGATGTATTTCTCACCCAACAGGCCAGCGGTCAGGATAGATGCAGTGGAGTCAGTCGGCAGGTTATCTACGCGCTTTTCCAGTTGCATGGTCACCCGACCGGTGAAGCTGTCGCGATCCAGATCGATCGCAGTGACCTTGCCAATGGTCACACCGGCCATGGTCACTTTAGCTCTGACAGTCAAACCGGCGATATTATCGAAATATGCATAAAGTTTATAAGTATCGGTGCTCGGGCTCGGGGACAGGCCACTGACCCGCAACGCAAGCAACAGCAAAGCCAGGATGCCAGCCAGCAAGAAAAGGCCGACACCGATTTCCAGGGTGCGGTTTTGCATCAGAAATCTCCAAACATCAAGGCGGTCAGAATAAAGTCCAGGCCGAGTACCGCCAAAGAGGCGTACACCACGGTCTTGGTAGTGGCACGACTGATCCCCTCGGAAGTGGGCTCGCAGTCATAGCCTTGGAATACGGCGATCCAGGTCACGACGAAGGCAAAAACGATGCTTTTGATAATGCCGTTCAGCACATCGTCGACAAACGTCACGCTGTTTTGCATGTTCGACCAGTAGGAGCCTTCATAGACACCCAGCCAGTCGACGGCCACCCACGAACCGCCCCAGATACCCACCACGCTGAAAATCATTGCCAGCACCGGCAGGGAAATGAAGCCGGCCCACAGGCGCGGAGCAATAATGTACTTGAGCGGGTCAACCCCGATCATTTCCAGACTGGACAGTTGCTCGGTGGATTTCATGTTGCCGATTTCGGCGGTCAGCGCCGAACCCGCACGCCCGGCGAACAGCAAGGCCGTGACGACCGGCCCCAGTTCACGCAGCAGTGTCAGCGCAACCATCTGCCCGACAGCCTGCTCCGAGCCATAGCTGGACAGGATATTGAAGCCCTGCAGCGCCAGCACCATACCGATGAACACCCCGGAGACCACGATGATCACCAGGGACATCACGCCAACCGAATGCAGTTGCTTGACCAGCAGGCCAAAACTGCCGCCAATGCCACCGCGACCGAGCAAGGCATGAAACAGGAACAGCGCCGAACGCCCGAATACCGCCAGCACATCGATGCCGGCGTGGCCGAAACGGCGCACTCTTTCTATTAATGAAATCTTGCGCATCAGCGCTTCCCCAGAAGATCTGCGCGGTAATCCGTCGCTGGAAAGTGGTATGCGACCGGGCCGTCGGGTTCACCAGTCATGAACTGGCGAATCCGTGGTTCCTGCGAAGTCATCAATTCCTTGGGTGTGCCCTGCCCCAACACTTGCCCGTCACCCACCACAATGATGTAGTCGGCGATGCTCGCGGTCTCGGCCAGATCGTGGGAGACCACGATGCTGGTGATGCCCAGCGCATCGTTGAGCAGGCGGATCAGGCGCACCAGCACGCCCATGGCGATCGGGTCCTGGCCGACAAAAGGCTCGTCGTACATGAGAATTTGCGGATCGAGGGCAATCGCCCGGGCCAGCGCGACTCGACGCTTCATACCGCCGGACAATTCGTCAGGCATCAGGTCAATGGCGCCACGCAAGCCCACGGCCTGCAATTTGAGCAGGACAATATCGCGAATCATCTCTTCCGGCAGTGTGGTATGAACACGCAGCGGAAAGGCGACGTTCTCGAATACATCGAGATCGGTAAACAACGCGCCGCTCTGAAACAGCACGCCCATGTGCTTGCGCGCATCGAACAAATCGCTGCGCGACAACGTCGGCAGGTTCTGGCCATTGACCCAGACTTCGCCGCTGGTGGGGCGCAATTGGGCCCCCATCAACCGCAACAGCGTGGTCTTGCCACACCCGGAAGGCCCCATGATGCCGGTGACCTTGCCGCGTGGTATGCGGATATCGATGTTATTGAAAATGCTGCGCGCACCGCGCTTGAAGGTCAGTCCCTTCAGCTCGACCGCGTAGGCGTTATCGGCACTCATCTAAACTCCTTGCGATGCAGCCTCTCACTCGGACGCCTGGCTTTCTGACGAAAGCACATACCTTCCCGGGCAGGCCGAACTGGCGGCGAACTATATCACTGCAAATGCCAAGCGCCCAAGGCCCAAGCCGGGCACGTTCAGCAACATGACCACCTGAAATCATCTATTTAGAGGGTCTCGGTAACAAGGAATGACAAACCGCGACGAACTTGCGTGAGGGTTTTGATCATTACCGTTATAATCGCCGCCTTTTCATCAGGCTATACGATTTCTGACATGAGCCAATCCAGCGACCTGATTCAATCTGCACAACGCACCATCCGTCTCGAACTGGAAGCCGTGCAAGGCTTGTTACCCCATATCGACGCGGATTTCGTACGCGCTTGCGAGATGATTCTGGCCAGCAAAGGCCGCGTAGTCGTGGTCGGCATGGGCAAATCGGGGCACATCGGCAACAAGATTGCCGCCACCCTGGCCAGCACCGGCACCACGGCGTTCTTCGTGCATCCAGCCGAAGCCAGCCACGGCGACATGGGTATGATCACGCGTGACGACATCATCCTGGCACTGTCGAACTCCGGTTCCACCAATGAAATCGTTACCCTGCTGCCACTGATCAAGCGCCTGGGCATCAAATTGATCAGCGTCACCGGCAATCCCGATTCGGCACTGGCCAAGGCTGCCGAGGTCAACCTCAACGTTCACGTCGAGCACGAAGCCTGCCCGCTGAACCTGGCGCCAACCTCATCGACCACCGCCGCTCTGGTGATGGGCGATGCCCTGGCGGTGGCGCTACTGGAAGCCCGCGGTTTTACCGCTGAAGATTTCGCCTTTTCCCACCCAGGCGGCGCACTTGGTCGACGCCTGCTGTTGAAAGTGGAAAACGTCATGCACGCCGGGCAAGAGCTGCCGCAGGTTAAGCGCGGCACCCTGCTCAAGGACGCATTGATGGAAATGACCCGCAAGGGCCTGGGCATGACCGTGATTCTGGAAGCCAACGGTAAACTTGCCGGGATCTTCACCGACGGCGATCTGCGTCGCACCCTGGACCGCAGCATCGACATCCACAGCGCCACCATCGAGCAGGTGATGACCGCCCACGGCAAGACCGCACGTGCCGAGATGCTGGCTGCCGAGGCGTTGAAAATCATGGAAGACCACAAGATCAATGCACTGGTCGTTGTCGACAGCGAAGACCGCCCGGTCGGCGCCCTGAACATGCACGATTTGCTGCGCGCTGGAGTAATGTAATGAGCACGGACCTGCTGCAACGCGGCAAACAGATCAAACTGGCGGTATTCGACGTCGACGGAGTGCTGACCGACGGGCGCCTGTACTTCCTCGAAGACGGCAGCGAATTCAAGACTTTCAACACCCTCGACGGCCAAGGCATCAAGATGTTGATGGCAGCCGGCGTGCAGACCGCTATCATCAGCGGACGCAAGACCCCGGTGGTCGAACGACGAGCCAGGAACCTCGGCATTCCACACCTGTACCAGGGTCGCGAAGACAAACTGGTGGTGCTCGACGAGCTCCTTGCCCAACTCAACCTGAACTATGAACAAGTGGCCTACCTCGGCGACGACCTGCCGGACCTGCCGGTGATTCGCCGCGTCGGTCTGGGCATGGCCGTGGCCAACGCCGCCAGCTTCGTGCGCGAACACGCCCACGGCATCACCCAGGCCCGTGGCGGCGAGGGTGCCGCGCGCGAATTCTGCGAATTGATCCTGCGCGCCCAGGGCCGCCTCGATGCGGCCAACGCCGCGTACCTGTGAGCCCATCATGCTGAGCAAAAAGATTCGCAACATCCTGATATTCGGTTGCATCGCGGCGCTATTCGCTGCGGTCGGCTATTGGAACATCAGCCCGGAACGCTTCCTCGACAAGCCAGTGGCGCATGTCGATGAAGCCATGATCGACTATTACGCAACCAACGCCCACAGCGTGCAGTACCTGCCGGACGGCAAACTGCAGTATGAAATGACGTCCGACAAGGTCGAACACCTGAAGGCGACGGAAGTGACGTTGCTGTCCAACCCTGACCTGAACATGTTTCGTGGCACCGAATTCCCTTGGCACGTCCAGAGCGAACGCGGCGAAGTCAACCCGGACGGCACCCAGGTCGAGCTGATCGACTCGGTACGTATCACGCGTTTCGACGAAAAAAACCGTAAAACCCTGATTACCACCACCCGTATGACAGTGTTCCCGCAGCAGCAATATGCGCAGACCGATCAACCCGTTAGAATCGATGGCGCCGGCGGTGTATCGACAGGCAACGGAATGAAAGCGTACTTGAAAGAAAGCAGGATACACCTGCTATCGAACGTAAGAGGACAGTATGAGGCTCGTTAAAACCCTCCCTATTTTGCTCAGTCTGAGCGCAGCACTGGGAAGCGTGAGCGCCTGGGCTCTGCCGACCGATCAAGCGCAGCCTATCCGCATCCAGGCCGACGACGCCCAACTGGACGACAAGAACGGTGTTGCCACCTATAAAGGTGATGTGATCATCACTCAGGGCTCGATGATCGTTAAGGGCAACACCGTGACCATCACCCGCACGCCAACAGGCGAGATCGATGTGGTGACCTCGGTGGGCAACCTCGCCTACTTCGAGCAACTGCAGACCGCTGGCGACACCAAGCCTGTTCAGGGCTGGGGCGTAACCATCCAGTACCACGCAGCGCAAAACCGCGTCGTACTGATCGACAAGGCCAAAGTTGTCGACAAGGACAACAACGTCACCCAGGGCGAAAAAATCGTCTATGACACGATCAAGAAACTCGCCAGCGCCGGTCGCGCCACGGGCAGCAAGGTCACCGAGACACGTCCGCGTATCGACATGGTGATCCAGCCGAAGAAGAAAACCGACGAGAAAACCCAGTAATGGCAACTCTGAAAGCTCAGCATCTGGCCAAGAGCTACAAGAGCCGCCAGGTCGTGCGTGACGTCAGCCTGTCCATCGACAGCGGCCAGATCGTCGGCCTGCTTGGCCCCAACGGCGCCGGCAAAACCACCTGTTTTTACATGATCGTGGGTCTGGTACAGGCCGATCAGGGTCGCGTACTGATCGATGACCTGGACGTCAGCCACCAGCCGATGCACGGTCGCGCGAAGGCCGGTATCGGCTATCTTCCGCAAGAAGCGTCGATCTTCCGCAAGCTGTCGGTGACCGACAATATCATGGCCATCCTCGAGACCCGCAAGGAGCTCGACAAGGCCGGTCGCCGCAAAGAGCTGGAAAGCCTGCTGCAGGAATTTCACATCCACCACATTCGTGACAGCCTTGGCATGAGCCTGTCCGGTGGTGAACGCCGTCGGGTGGAAATCGCCCGGGCACTGGCCACCAACCCGAAATTCATCCTCCTCGACGAACCCTTCGCCGGCGTGGACCCGATCTCGGTGGGCGACATCAAGCAGATCATCCACCACCTCAAGGCCAAAGGCATTGGCGTGCTGATCACTGACCACAACGTCCGTGAAACCCTGGACATCTGCGAAACCGCCTACATCGTCAACGATGGCCAGCTGATCGCTGAAGGCGACTCCGCCACCATCCTGGCCAACGAACTGGTCAAGGAAGTGTATCTGGGCCATGAGTTCCGCCTGTAAGCGCTGAGGTGCCTGGCCAGTCGCCTTGGTGCTCATATCAATAAAAAATCAATAGTTTTTTATTGTTACAGCGCTCTAGGCAAACACTTCAGTTTCAGGCATATAATTTGCTTATGTTTGGCGCTTCGGCGCCCTGTAGTGGATGGCGCATGTGCGCCGGCGAATAAGGTGTTAAGCCCCTGCCATGAAACCATCGCTAGTCTTGAGAATGGGCCAGCAGCTGACGATGACACCGCAGCTGCAACAGGCCATCCGCCTGCTCCAATTGTCGACCCTGGACCTGCAACAGGAAATCCAGGAGGCCCTGGAGTCCAATCCGATGCTCGAACGCCAGGAAGAAGGCGACGACTTCGATAACGCAGACCCCTTGGCCGACAAAGCCGAACAGCAACCCAACACCGACATTCAGGAACCCTCCTACCAGGAAACCGCCCCGACGGTGGATAACCTTGAGGAAGGCGACTGGAACGAGCGCATTCCCAACGAATTGCCTGTCGATACCGCCTGGGAAGACGTCTACCAGACCAGCGCCAGCAGCCTGCCGAGCAACGATGACGACGAGTGGGATTTCACCACCCGTACTTCGGCCGGTGAAAGCCTGCAAAGCCATTTGCTCTGGCAACTGAACCTGGCACCGATGTCCGACACCGATCGCCTGATCGCCGTGACCCTGATCGACTGCATCAACAATCAGGGCTATCTGGACGAAACCCTCGAGGAAATCCTCGAGGCCTTCGATCCGGAACTGGACATCGAACTGGACGAAATCGAAGCCGTCCTGCACCGCATCCAGCAATTCGAGCCCGCCGGTATCGGCGCCCGCAACCTCGGTGAATGCCTGCTGCTGCAACTGCGCCAACTGCCCGCCAAGACCCCTTGGCTGACCGAGGCCAAGCGCCTGGTCACCGATTACATCGACCTGCTCGGCAGCCGCGACTACAGCCAGCTGATGCGCCGTATGAAGCTCAAGGAAGATGAACTGCGCCAGGTGATCGAACTGGTCCAGAGCCTCAACCCGCGCCCGGGGTCGCAAATCGAGTCCACCGAAGCCGAATACGTCGTTCCCGACGTGATCGTGCGCAAGGACAACGAGCGCTGGCTGGTGGAACTGAACCAGGAGTCGGTGCCGCGCCTGCGGGTCAACGCCCAATACGCCGGCTTCGTACGCCGCGCCGATACCAGCGCTGACAACACCTTCATGCGTAATCAGTTGCAGGAGGCTCGCTGGTTCATCAAGAGCCTGCAAAGCCGCAACGAAACCCTGATGAAAGTGGCCACCCAGATCGTCGAGCATCAACGCGGCTTCCTGGAGTACGGCGACGAGGCCATGAAACCGCTGGTGCTGCATGACATCGCCGAAGCGGTGGGCATGCACGAATCGACGATTTCACGGGTGACCACGCAAAAATTCATGCATACCCCACGGGGCATCTATGAACTGAAATACTTTTTTTCCAGCCACGTCAGTACCTCCGAAGGCGGTGAATGCTCGTCTACGGCGATCCGCGCGATCATCAAAAAACTGGTTGCCGCGGAAAATCAGAAAAAGCCGTTGAGTGACAGCAAGATCGCTGGTTTACTGGAGGCACAAGGCATTCAGGTGGCTCGCCGCACCGTCGCCAAGTACCGCGAATCCCTAGGAATCGCGCCTTCGAGCGAACGCAAGCGGTTGATGTAGAGCCACGCCACAGCGTTCCAGTGGTAGATCATCGGATCTACCGCTTTATGCACTGGCAACGAAGGAGAAGCTGTATGCAAGTCAACATCAGTGGACACCAACTGGAAGTGACCGAACCTCTTCGCACCTACATCGGCGAAAAACTCGAACGATTAGAGAGGCATTTCGACAAGATCACCAACGTGCAGGTCACGATGACGGTCGAGAAGCTCAAGCAGAAAATCGAAGCCACGCTGCATATTCCCGGCAATGAGGTGGTCGCTAACGCGGAACATACCGATATGTACGCAGCGATCGACGCACTGACCGACAAGCTGGATAAACAACTCAAAAAGCATAAGGAAAAGACCCAGAGCCTCCTCCAGGGCGCGACCGGTCGTTAACACTCCCAACCCATGATCCGACTTGAAAGCATCCTGACCCCCGGCCGTTCCCTGGTGAACGTGCCGGGCGGCAGTAAAAAGAAAGCCCTCGAGCAAATTGCCAACCTCATCCATCGCGAAGTGCCGGATCTGGCCATGCAGGATGTCTTCGAGAGTCTGGTCGCCCGTGAAAAACTCGGTTCCACCGGCTTTGGCAACGGTATCGCCATCCCCCACTGCCGTCTCAAGGGCTGCGGATCGCCCATCAGTGCCTTGATGCACCTGGATGCACCCATCGATTTCGACGCCATCGACGGCGCTCCGGTTGACCTGCTGTTTGTACTGCTGGTCCCCGAAGCCGCCACCGATGCGCACCTGGAGTTGCTGCGCCAGATCGCCAGCATGCTTGATCGCAAGGAAGTGCGTGAAAAACTGCGCAGCGCCCCGAGCAACGAAGCCTTGTATCAGGTTGTCCTGGACGAGCAAAACGGTCACTAATCATGCGCCTGATCATCGTCAGCGGCCGCTCCGGCTCAGGTAAAAGCACTGCCCTCGATGTTCTCGAGGACAACGGCTACTACTGCATCGACAACCTGCCGGCCGGTCTGTTGCCGGAACTGGCCGAACGCGCACTGATTCACACCGAACTGGCACAACCTCTGGTGGCCGTGTCCATCGATGCACGCAACTTGCCGAGCCACCTGTCACGGTTTCCCGAATTGCTGGAAGAAGTCCGCAGCCGGCATATCCAGTGCGATGTGCTGTATCTGGACGCCGATGAAGAGACCCTGCTCAAACGATTTTCGGAAACCCGCCGCCGTCACCCGCTGAGCAGTGCCAATCGCTCGCTGGCGGAGGCGATAGAGGACGAAACCAATCTGCTGGGGCCGATCGCCGACCTGGCCGACCTCAAGGTCAACACCACCAATCTGAACCTGTATCAGCTGCGCGATACCATCAAGCTGCGCCTGCTGAATCAGCCGGAGCCCGGTACTGCGTTTCTGGTGGAGTCTTTCGGGTTCAAGCGTGGCATGCCGGTGGACGCCGATCTGGTGTTCGACGTGCGCTGCCTGCCTAACCCTTACTGGAAACCGGAGCTGCGGGCACAGTCCGGGCTCGATCAACCGGTGGCCGACTACCTGGCGGCGCAGCCGGATGTCGAGGAAATGTTCCAGGACATTTCCTCCTACCTGCTCAAGTGGCTGCCCCGCTTTGCCGCCAGCAACCGCGCCTATGTCACCATTGCCATTGGCTGCACCGGCGGGCATCACCGCTCTGTCTACCTGACCGAACGTCTGGGCCAGGTCCTGCAACAATCCCTGAAGAACGTCCAGGTTCGCCACCGCGACCTCAGCTAAAGGATTCACATCGCGATGCCTGCTCTGGAAATCGAAATCATCAACAAGCTGGGCCTGCATGCCCGCGCGTCTGCAAAATTCGTTGGCGTCGCCGGGCAGTTCCCTTGCCAGATCAGAGCTGGCCGTACACCGGAAACGATGGTCGATGGCAAAAGCATCATGGCCATGATGATGCTCGCGGCCGGCAAGGGCACCAAAATCCACCTGAAAACCGAAGGTGAACAAGAGCAGGAAGCTATGGATGCACTGGTGGCGCTGATCAACAACTTCTTCGACGAAGGCGAATAAAGATCAATGGATTTCGGCTTTCGGTTGCGCCCACAGATGCGTAGGCGCTGACGAAGCTGCGATATTTTGATCCAAAAAAAAAGCGCCACCCAATCGGGTGGCGCATTTTTTTTGTGCAGCAACCGCAGCTTAACTACCTGCCACCGTCATCCGCTCGATCAACACCGAACCTGTGCGAATGTTGCTGCGCAATTCCAGGTCATTACCGACCGCAATGATCTGCTTGAACATGTCGCGCATGTTGCCGGCAATAGTCACTTCCTGGACCGCGAACTGGATTTCGCCGTTCTCGACCCAGAAACCCGCTGCGCCACGGGAGTAATCGCCAGTGACCATGTTCAGGCCCTGCCCCATCAATTCAGTGACCAGCAGGCCACGACCCATGCGGCGCAACAGGGCCGCCTGATCTTCATCGCCATGGGTGACGAACAGGTTGTGCACGCCGCCGGCATTCGCGGTGCTCGGCATGCCCAGCTTACGGCCGGAATAGGTGCCAAGCACGTAGGACACCAGCTCGCCGTTTTCCACGAACGGCTTGGCGTAGGTCGCCAGGCCATCGCCGTCGAAGGCAGAGCTGCCCAAAGCGCGCATCAAGTGCGGACGTTCATCGATGGTCAGCCATTGCGGGAACAGTTTCTGCCCCAGCGTGCCTTCGAGGAACGAAGACTTGCGATACAGACTGCCGCCGGAAATCGCCGAGAGGAAACTGCCGAACAAACCGCCGGCCAGTTCCGCAGAAAACAGCACCGGCACTTCGCAGGTCGGTACCGGGCGTGCGCCCAAGCGGCTCGCCGCCCGTTGCGCGGCACGCTGGCCGATGCTCTCCGGGCTGGTCAACAAATTGCCCTGCCGGTTCACGTCGTACCAGTAATCACGCTGCATCTGGCCATCGGCTTCGGCGATCATCACGCAGCTGAGGCTGTGACGGGTCGAGGCGTAACCGCCGATAAAACCGTGGCTGTTGCCGTACACACGGCAACCCTGATGAGTGCTGAGGGTGGTGCCGTCGGCGTTCTTGATCCGACTGTCGGCGGCAAACGCCGCCGCTTCACAGGCCAGGGCCTGCTCGATGGCTCGCTCCGGTGTGATACTCCATTGGTGGAACAGGTCGAAATCCTGCAGCTCCTTGGCCATCAGCGCGGCATCCGCCAAGCCTGCGGCTTCGTCTTCGGACGTGTGCTTGGCAATCGCCAGCGCAGCAGCGACGGTTTCGCGAATCGCTTCCGAACCGCTGGCCGAGGTGCTGGCCGAGCCTTTGCGCTGCCCTACATACAAGGTGATGCCAAAGCCCTGGTCGCGGTTGAACTCAACGGTTTCGACTTCCCGCTGACGCACCGTGGTCGACAGGCCCTGCTCCAGCGACACCGCCACTTCACAGGCACTGGCGCCTTGGCGCTTGGCTTCAGCAATGATCTGCTCAACTTGCTCTTGCAGTGCCGGCAACGCTTGTGGGCCGACGCTTTCAACTGCACTCATGCTGTTCTCCACTCAAATTCTGCTTTCGGTAACGGTCATCGAGCGACCGGGCCGGACAAGCGGCCCCCGACTGGTTATCATGGCGGCGTTTCTTTGCGGACGGCCACCATGGTTGATTCTTACGACGACTCCCTCGATACGGGAGAAAAAAGCAAATCCCAGGTCAAACGCGAGCTGCATGCTCTGGTTGACCTCGGCGAGCGCCTTACAACACTCAAGCCTGACCTGCTGGCAAAACTGCCGTTGACCGACGCTTTGCGCCGGGCTCTGGCCGATGCGCCCAAGCACACCGCGAACATCGCGCGTAAACGGCACCTTCAGTTTATCGGCAAGCTTATGCGCGATCAGGACACTGGCGCCATTCTCACCCTGCTCGATCAACTCGATGCCTCCACCCGGCAGTACAACGAACGTTTCCACGGCCTGGAACGCTGGCGCGATCGCTTGATCGCAGGCGACGACGCCGTCCTGGAGAAGTTCGTCGTCGATTACCCGGAGGCCGATCGTCAACAATTGCGCTCCCTGATCCGTCAGGCCCAGCACGAACTGGCGACCAACAAGCCACCGGCTTCGAGCCGTAAAATCTTCAAGTACATCCGTGAGCTGGACGAGACTCAACGCGGTTTGCGTTAAGTCCCGAATCGGGTGAGTTGCCTCGCAACTCACCCGAAGCTTCACGCTTTCAAGAGCCCCTTACGATCCTGTGCCACCCACGGTGATCGCATCGATTTTCAGCGTTGGCTGGCCGACACCCACCGGCACCGACTGCCCATCCTTGCCACACGTTCCCACACCGCTGTCCAGCGCCAGATCATTACCAACCATCGACACCCGGCTCATGGCTTCCGGCCCGTTGCCGATCAACGTCGCGCCTTTGACCGGGGCGGTAATCTTGCCGTCTTCGATCAGGTACGCCTCGCTGGTGGAGAACACAAACTTGCCACTGGTGATGTCCACCTGACCGCCGCCGAGATTGGCGCAGTAGATGCCTTTTTTCACCGAGGCGATGATTTCCGCCGGGTCGCTTTCGCCACCGAGCATGTAAGTGTTGGTCATGCGCGGCATCGGCAGGTGCGCGTAGGATTCGCGACGACCGTTGCCGGTGCGGGCCACGCCCATCAGGCGCGCGTTGAGCTTGTCCTGCATATAACCCTTGAGCACGCCGTTTTCGATCAGCGTGGTGCACTCGGTCGGCGTGCCTTCGTCGTCGACGCTCAGCGAACCTCGGCGGCCGGCGAGGGTGCCGTCATCGACGATGGTACAAAGCTTCGATGCAACCATCTCGCCCATGCGCCCGCTGTAGGCCGAACTGCCCTTGCGGTTGAAATCGCCTTCCAGACCGTGACCGACGGCTTCGTGCAGCAACACGCCGGACCAACCCGAACCCAACACCACCGGCAACGTACCGGCCGGCGCCGGGATGGCTTCCAGATTCACCAGTGCCTGACGCAACGCTTCACGGGCATAACCCATGGCGCGGTCTTCGCTGAGGAAATAGCGGTAGTCGGTACGACCGCCACCGCCATGGCCGCCGCGCTCACGACGACCGTTCTGCTCAACGATCACGCTGACGTTGAAACGCACCAGCGGCCGCACATCCGCCGCCAGGCCACCATCGGTGGAGGCGATCAGAATCCGCTCCCAGACCCCGGCCATGCTCACGGTGACTTGCTGAATACGCGGGTCGAGGGCGCGGGTCGCCACGTCGATGCGCTTGAGCAGCTCGACTTTCTCGGCGCGGGTCATTACTTCCAGCGGGTTGTCCGGCCCGTACAACTGAGCGACATCCTGGGTAGTGAACGCCTGCACGGTGCCATTCTGCCCGGCCCGGGAGATCGAACGGGCCGCACGGGCCGCCGCGCCCAGCGCTTCGAGGGTGATCGCATTGCTGTAGGCGAAACCGGTTTTTTCACCCGATTGCGCACGCACGCCGACACCCTGGTCGAGGTTGAAGCTGCCTTCCTTGACGATCCCGTCTTCCAGCGCCCAGGACTCGGAAATCTGCCCCTGGAAATACAGGTCGGCGGCATCGATCCCCGGGCCGGCCAGATCGCCGAGCACACCTTGCAGGCTCTCGATCGTTACGCCGCCGGGCGCCAGGAGGTGTTCACTGACAGAGGACAACAACTCGCTCATATGCTTTACGCCTTAAATTCGTCGTTCTGATGCAGGTCGCTGAGCGCCCTGCGAGAAAAAGCGCCGGTGAGTGGACACCGGCATCCGCGCCCTGATGGCCGCCTGTTCGCTGCTGTCGCGTTCGGCCAGCAGCACGGCCTCGCCCTGATCCTGTTGTGCCAGCACGCGCCCCCATGGATCGATTATCGCGGCATGACCAAAGGTTTCTCGCGGTCCCGGATGAGTGCCACCCTGGGCGGCCGCGAGCACGTAACATTGAGTCTCGATGGCCCGCGCGCGAATCAGCACGTCCCAATGGGCCGCGCCGGTCACCGCGGTAAAGGCCGACGGGGCGGTAATCAATTCCGCGCCGGCAGCACGCAATTCGCTGTACAGCTCCGGGAAGCGCAAGTCGTAACACACCGTCAGGCCGACTCGACCGACCGGCGTATCGGCAACCACCACGCCACTGCCATAAGCATAGTCATCGGATTCGCGATAACGCCCGCGATTGTCCGCCACGTCCACGTCGAACAGGTGCAGCTTGTCGTACCGCGCCACGGTCTCGCCCTGGTCATCCACCAGTAACGAGCATGCATGCGCTTTGGCCATCGGTTCATCCGCCGGCGGCAACGGCAACGTGCCGGCCACTATCCATAACTTGAGGTCGCGGGCGGTCTGTTTCAACCACGGCAGGATCGGGCCTTCGCCCAGCGCTTCGGCGCGGCCAATGTCGGCAATGTCGCGACGGCCCATGGCAGCGAAGTTTTCCGGCAGCACGGCAAGCCGCGCGCCACCGGACGCCGCCTGCTCAAGCAGACGACGGGCCTGGGACAGGTTGGCCAGCACGTCGCTCTGGCTGACCATTTGAATGACTGCTACAGACATGGCCATTTCCTTATCTGGAATCAACACATACCTGTAGGAGCCGCCTGCGGCAGCTCCTGCAGGGGACTTACGGCCATGCTACTCCATAGGCTTGGAAAGTGGCTTTTCAAAAAGGCTTGTCGAAGGTGATTTTCGGCTCTTTCCACGGACCTTTGACCGTGTATCTGACGCTGGCAAAGCGCGCCACGCGATCACCGATCAGCTTATCGATCAGGAACAGCGCCCCACCGACGGCTGGCGCACCGACGATCAGCGCGGCAATCGGCAGATTGTTGGTCACCGGCAAGGTCACCAGCAACTTGGCATCGACCTGATCAGCCACCAGGTCCAGGGTGCCGTTGAGTTCCAGGTTGCTCGACGGGCCGGTCAGCCGGATCGGCTCACGGGTCACGTAGACCCCGTTGCTCGCGACCAACAGCCCTTTGACCCGGTCATAGCTCAAGCCTTTGCCGAACAGGTCGGAAAAGTCCAGGCGCAAGCGGCGGCCAATGGAGTTGAAGTTGAGCAGGCCAAATACCCGTAGAGCCTGGGCGCTGCCCTCGACTTCAACAAACTGACCTTTATTGAGCGACGCATCGAGGCTGCCGGAGAAGCGCTTGGTGGCCAGCCACGCCGGTGAGCCAGGCCAGCGACCGTCGACATCCATGTGAAACTCTTCACTGGTGACGCTCGGCGCAAAGCCCCAGCCCTTGAGCACATCGGCAAGGTTCTTGCCACTGACCCGGCCCTTGTACCAACTGCTGGAATTGCCGGGCGCGCCTTCCCAACCGCCGCTGCCCTGCAGGAAGATGCCCTTGAGTCCCATATCCAGGGAGTTGAGGGCGATGCCCTTGCCGGTCGGGCGAACTTTCAATAGCCAGGCGCCCACCAGGTCCTGGCCCTGGAACAGTTGATTGATGGTGATATCCAGCGCCGGGATTTTCGTCGGGTCCACGGTGGCCAGCGGATCCGGCGAATTCTCGTCGGCCAGCACCGTCGGGTCTGGGGCCGGCAAACGTACGTACTGCAGATTGACCGCAATCGGTGTGGCTTTGGCATCGGGAATACCGACGGTACCCTTGGCCTGCTGACTGTCGAGTTGCAGCGCCCAGGCGGCCGGCTTGCGCGTCAACTGCACCGACGCCTCATCAAGGGTGGTGCCGAAACCGCTGAGCTTGCCAACCTTGAAATCCGCGCCGCTGAGCAATTGCTTGGCGCTGCCGCCTGGATCCTGGCCAGCATACTTGCTGACAAGATCCTGCCAGGGAGACACATCCAGCTCGGACAGTACACCGCGTATGCGCAGGCCTTTGTTGCCGGGCAGCACAGCATCACCACCGCCGAGAAACAACTCACCGCGACCGTCGACGAAGTTGCCAGTCGGGGCCGCAAACGTGAAGTTCGCCAGCTCACCGTAGTTGACCCAGTAACGCCGCTCCGGTCCTTGCAGGGTCATGCGGAACACGGTGTCGCGGCCGACATCCGCCGCCACGCCGAACGGCGCCGGCAAATCCACCGCCACGCCTTTTAGATCGGAGCTGACTATCAATTGGCTGTCGGCGCCATCAAGGTTCAGTTGCAGCTGATAAGGGACCACACCAGACACCGGTAGCGGCTGAGTGACGTTCAGCCACTCGGTGAGTTTCTTGACCTCGACCTGACCCGCTGCGGTGACCCGAGTGTTGAGCTTGCCCGCACTGCCATCGGCAAAAATCTGCGCGGTCACGGGCTTGTCGAACGCTCGCGCGGTGATCTTCTGTCCGCTCAACCCCTTGGCGCTGTCGAAGCGGAAGTCGCCCTTGAGTTGTGTCAGTTCCAGGATGGGCTCGCGAAGTTTCAAGCGGGCCTTGTCGGTCTTGAAGTCGACGAGGATTTTCGGTTGCTCACCTTTGACCAGCGGTACATCCAGGTTGAGTTTGCCTTGCAGATCGCCCTCGCCCTCCCAGCCGGCGAACGTATCGGCCGTGCCGATCGGTGCTTCCTGCAGAATCTTCAGGCCATCGCCCAACCCGCCGGCGAACGTGCCATCGAGGAACAGGTGAGGATTCTGTCCGGCAGGCACATGGGGAATATTGACGTAGACGTCGTTGACCTGGGTGTCGAGCAATCGCCCCTTGTTCGCGAGAATCCGCACACCGCTGTCTTCAATGAATACATCGCCGCTGACTTTGCTGACATGCGGCCAACCCGGCTGAAACGCCAGCTCGGCATCATGAACCTTGAAAAACAGGCTGATGCTGCGAGCCGTTTCCGGGGCGCCATGGTTCAGCGATCCCTGGTACTGGAAGAAACCTTCATCCACCGCACCTTTGAGAATCGCCGTACGCAGCCACTCGTCCAGCGCCGGGCTCAACACGGCCGGCAGGTACTTGGCGGTGTAGCGACCGTCGCCGTCGATCAGGCCGACCCGCAGGTCCATGTAGTCTTCCTGGGTGTGATCGAAATGCAGGCGAATCAGGAAGTCGCCGGCAATCTTGCCCTCTTCGCCCAGCACCTTCAGGTACGGCGCGATCAGGGTGAAACCTTCTTTATCGAGCTTCCAGTTCAACCGCGCATTGGCCTGAATGTACTGCCATGGCTTGGCGAAAATCGGGTCCAGGTGCAGGGAGAAATCCTTGCTGTCCATGCGCAACTCACCCTGCCCGAGATCGCCGCTGATGCTGCCACTGACGTTTCGCGCCGCCGGTGCGCCGTGATAGGCGTCGAAGCCGACCCGCTCCAGATTGGCGGCAAAGCTGAACTTGCTGTCATCGGTAGCCGCGGGGCGCAAGTCGATCAGCACGTTGCGCAATACCCCGGTGACCTTGAGCCGCTCGACGGCCGTAGCGACACCTTCCGGAAGCGGCCCCAAAGCGTTCAGTAACGGGGTGAGCGGCGTCAGGTCGATGCGGTCGGCTTGCAGATGCAAAAGCTCTGGCGTCTCGTCGGTCGCCGCGGTTTGTTGAAATTGCAGTTTCGATTCCCAGCGAGTTTCACCCAGGCTCATCGCCAGGGAATCCAGGGTCACCAGCACACCCGTGGAGCTGCGCTGGAAATAGCCGTTAAGCGCCAGATTGTTGATCTGGATTGGCTTGCGCTCGGCGTAGGCGCCCTTGAGTTGCGGTGCGTTCAAACGGATCGCGGCGCTTTGCAGGGCGCCCTCGCTCCAGTTCACCCAGAGCTCGCCACCGGCCTTGATCTCGGAGAAATTCCATTGTTGGGTCAGGCGCTCGGGCAACCATTTCGACCAATCGCTTTGCGGCAGGCTCAAATAAGCCTCAACCTCGCCGTCCTGCCACTGGCTGGCGCGGATACGGGTACGCAGGCTCATCGCAACCGGCTGGCCATCGGGCAGGGTCAAACGGGCGTCGAGGCGCTGACGCGACACACCGGTTCTCAGATTGAGGCCAACGTAGGTCAGGGTCAGCGGCGGCTGATCCAGTGGCTGCAAGGTCACCTGACTGTCGAGCACCGACAATTGCTGGACCATCTGCATACGATTGAACAACTGCTCCGGGTCCAGCGGCTGATCCTGCCGCACCGGCAACCCTTCCAGCGCCCAATGACCGTCCTCGCCTTCCTTGAGGCTGATCTTCAAGCCGTTGAGCTCCAGATGTGCGATGCGTATTTCGCGCGCCAGCAGGCTGGCCCACAGATCCGGCACCGCGCGCACCTGGTCCAGGCGCAAGGCATTGGAGCCTTCGCCAACCATCACGTCATGAGCCAGCAGAACCGGGGCGAGGCCACTCCAGTTGCCCTCCAGTTCGCCGATGTGCAGCGGCATGCCCACGGCGGTGCTGGCTTTGGTTTCGACATCGGCACGGTATTCGGCCACCAGCGGTGTCAGCTCCCGGCCGAGGCTGACAAACAGCGCCATCAACACCAAAACCAACGCACACAGGCCCAGACCCCAGCGGGTCAGTGCGGCCAAAATGCGTGTCAGACGGTCCATGTCAGTTGGCTCCCATGGCAAAAATACTGCAAAAAGCTGAGGCCAGCCGTTCTAGTGGAATTGAAATACAACGCTTCAGAGCAGCACCACGTCGTATTGTTCCTGGGAATACATGGTTTCTACCTGAAACCGAATGGTGCGCCCGATAAACCCTTCGAGCTCAGCGACATTGCCCGACTCTTCATCGAGCAAGCGGTCGACCACTTTCTGGTTCGCCAGCACGCGATAGCCTTCGGCCTGATAGGCACGGGCCTCACGCAGGATTTCGCGGAAGATCTCGTAGCAGACGGTTTCCGGGGTCTTGAGCTTGCCGCGCCCCTGGCAGCTGCTGCACGGTTCGCACAGCACTTGCTCGAGACTTTCGCGGGTGCGCTTGCGGGTCATCTGCACCAGGCCCAGCTCGGTGATGCCGATGATGTTGGTCTTGGCGTGATCGCGCTCCAGTTGCTTCTCGAGGGTGCGCAGTACCTGACGCTGATGCTCTTCATCTTCCATGTCGATGAAGTCGATGATGATGATCCCGCCCAGGTTGCGCAGACGCAGTTGACGGGCAATGGCGGTGGCGGCTTCGAGGTTGGTCTTGAAGATGGTTTCTTCGAGATTGCGATGACCGACGAAGGCTCCGGTGTTGACGTCGATGGTGCTCATGGCTTCCGCCGGGTCGACCACCAGATAGCCGCCGGACTTGAGCGGCACTTTGCGCTCCAGGGCTTTCTGGATTTCGTCTTCGACGCCATACAGGTCGAAAATCGGCCGCTCGCCCGGATAATGCTCCAGACGGTCAGCGATTTCCGGCATCAGTTCGGCGACGAACTGTGTGGTTTTCTGGAAGGTTTCCCGGGAGTCGATGCGGATCTTTTCGATCTTCGGGCTCACCAGGTCGCGCAAGGTGCGCAACGCCAGGCCGAGGTCTTCGTAGATCACACTCGGTGCGCTGATGGTTTTGATCTGGGCGTTGATCTGGTCCCAAAGCCTGCGCAGGTAGCGGATATCCATGAGGATTTCATCGGCTCCGGCCCCTTCGGCAGCGGTACGCAGAATGAAACCGCCGGCTTCCTTGATACCTTCTTTCTCCACGCAGTCGGTGACCACTTGCTTGAGGCGTTCGCGCTCGGCTTCGTCTTCGATCTTCAGGGAAATACCGACGTGGGCAGTGCGCGGCATGTACACCAGATAGCGCGACGGGATCGACAGTTGCGTGGTCAGGCGTGCGCCTTTGGAGCCGATCGGGTCCTTGGTGACTTGCACCACCAGGCTTTGGCCTTCGTGAACCAGCGAGCTGATGCTCTCCACCGCCGGGCCTTCGCGCAGGGAAATTTCCGAGGCGTGAATGAATGCGGCGCGGTCTAGCCCGATATCGACGAAGGCGGCCTGCATGCCCGGCAATACCCGAACGACCTTGCCTTTGTAGATGTTGCCGACGATCCCGCGTTTTTGCGTGCGTTCGACATGGACCTCTTGCAGAACACCGTTTTCGACCACCGCCACGCGTGATTCCATCGGCGTGATGTTGATCAGGATCTCTTCACTCATGGCAGGGTCTCGTTCTGGCATGTTCACGATAATGGCCGCATCTTGTCAGTACGACGCTCAGTGCGCGTTAAGGGTTTGCCAACAGGGTATGCCGAAATGGCCGAGCAGTTCTGCGGTTTCGCACAGCGGCAAACCGACCACCGCCGAGTAGCTGCCATTGAGCCCGGTAACGAACACCGCGCCCAGCCCTTGAATCCCGTAGCCGCCCGCCTTGTCCCGGGGTTCGCCGCTGGCCCAATAGGCCGCCGCTTCAACGCGGCCGATGGTGCGAAAACGCACCAGACTGCGCACCACCAGAGACTCGCAACGTTCACCATCGTGCACCGCAATCGCCGTCAGCACTTCATGCTCACACCCGGACAACAGCATAAGCATGGCGCACGCTTCGGCTTCATCCACCGGTTTGCCGAGAATTTTCCCGTCCAGCACCACGGCAGTGTCGGCGCCCAGCACGCAGAAATCCGCGTCGGACACGATCGCCCCGCGCCCGACCTCGGCCTTGCCGCGCGCCAGACGCTCGACATAGGCCGATGGGGATTCTTCAGGGAAAGGGGTTTCGTCGATGTCCGCGCTGATGGTGGTGAACGGCACGCCGATCTGAGCGAGCAGTTCACGCCGACGCGGCGAGCCTGAGGCGAGGTACAGCTGTTTCATCAAGACATCTCCCTGTCTAGTGCCCTGTCTCACGAATACTGTTCCTTTTTGGCGAGACAGGGCACCGGGTGCGAGCACATGCCTGACCGAATTAATTGATTTTGTAGCGTCGACGCAAACCGCGCAAACCGAAGCTGATCCAAGGCCAGAGCAACGCACTGACCAGCGCTGGCAACACCAGCGCCAGGGTCGGCTGACGATTACCGGTCAGGGCGCTCAGCCACAACTGAACCAGTTGGGCGAGGCCGAAGATCACCAGGATCACCAGGCTCTGCTGCCACATCGGGAACATGCGCAGGCGCTGTTGCAGCGACAGCACCAGGAATGTAATGAGCGTGAGGATCAATGCGTTCTGGCCCAGCAACGTGCCATACAGCACGTCTTCGGCCAACCCCAGGCACCAGGCCGTCACCATGCCGACTTTCTGCGGCATGGCCAACGCCCAGAAGGCCAACAGCAAGGCCAGCCACAAAGGACGCAGGATTTCCATGAATTGCGGCAGCGGTGAAACGCTGAGCAACATGCCGATGGCGAACGTCAGCCAGACCATCCAGCCGTTTCGGGAGGAAGTTGCACCGCCCATTATTCTGTTCCCCCAGTAGTGGCCGGCGCGGCGACAGGCGGTTTGGCAGCAGGCTTCACGGCCGCGGGTTTGGGTTTGGCGGCCGTCGCCGTCGCGGGTGGCTTGGCGGCAGCAGGATGGGACGCGGCAGGTTTGACTGGGGTCGCGGCGGCAGGTGCGGCAGGTGCGGCAGCCGGAGTTGCAGCGGCAGCCGGTACCACCGACGCGGCCGGTTTCGGCACGGTTGCAGGAATGATCGGCCCGCCACCTTGCCGGTCCAGAGCCTCTTGAGCTTGGGCGGCTTCGTTGGCGCGCTCCTCGGCTGTGCGACCATCACTGAACACCAACAGCAAATAACGACTGCGGTTCAGCGCGGCAGTCGGCACCGCACGCACAATGGCAAACGGTTGACCGGAATCGTGGATCACTTCCTTGACCGTCGCTACCGGGTAACCCGCCGGGAAACGCTGACCGAGGCCGGAGCTGACCAGCAGATCGCCTTCCTTAATATCGGCGGTATCGGCCACATGACGCAGCTCAAGGCGTTCCGGGTTGCCGGTGCCGCTGGCAATCGCACGCAGACCGTTACGGTTCACCTGCACCGGAATGCTGTGGGTGGTGTCGGTCAGCAACAGTACCCGAGAGGTGTACGGCATCAACTCGACCACCTGCCCCATCAGGCCACGGGCATCGAGCACCGGCTGACCGAGGATCACACCGTCGCGCTCACCTTTATTGATGATGATGCGATGGGTAAAGGGGTTGGGGTCCATGCCGATCAACTCGGCCACTTCGACCTTCTCGTTGACCAGCGCGGAAGAGTTGAGCAACTCGCGCAGCCGAACGTTCTGCTCGGTGAGGGCGGCAAGCTTTTGCATGCGGCCCTGCAACAGCAGGTTTTCGGTTTTGAGTTTTTCGTTTTCGGCGACCAGTTCGGTCCGGCTGCCGAATTGGCTGGCCACACCTTGCCATAGCCGCTGTGGCAGGTCGGTGATCCAGTAAGACTGCATCAGCACCAGCGACATTTGGCTACGCACTGGCTTGAGCAGTGTGAAGCGGGCATCGACCACCATCAGCGCGACCGATAGCACGACCAGCACCAACAAGCGCACGCCCAGTGAGGGGCCTTTGGTGAAAAGCGGTTTAATAAGCCGCTCCTCCCAGGCAAATGTTCTCTTTATTCATACGGCATCAAACCGGCCTGGATGCAGACTGACAGAAGATAAACGCCAACAGGCAGCACTGCAAAGTGCTGCCTGCGGGCTCACCAGCATAGATGCATCGGGCGAGATCACTCGCTCGACAGCAGGTCCATGGTGTGTTTATCCATCATTTCCAATGCACGGCCACCGCCGCGAGCAACGCAGGTCAGCGGGTCTTCGGCGACGATCACCGGCAGACCGGTTTCCTGGGCCAGCAACTTGTCGAGGTCGCGCAGCAAAGCGCCACCACCGGTCAGTACCAGACCACGCTCGGCGATATCGGAAGCCAGTTCCGGAGGCGATTGCTCCAGCGCACTTTTCACTGCCTGAACGATAGTGGCCAGCGACTCTTGCAGAGCTTCCAGCACTTCGTTGGAGTTCAGGGTGAATGCGCGTGGAACGCCTTCGGCCAGGTTACGGCCACGAACGTCGACTTCACGAACTTCGCCGCCCGGGTAGGCCGTACCGATTTCCTGCTTGATGCGCTCGGCGGTGGATTCGCCGATCAGGCTGCCGTAGTTGCGACGCACGTAGGTGATGATCGCTTCGTCGAAGCGGTCGCCGCCAACCCGTACGGATTCGGCATAGACCACACCGTTGAGGGAGATCAGCGCGATTTCAGTGGTACCGCCACCGATATCGACAACCATCGAACCGCGAGCTTCTTCAACCGGCAGGCCGGCACCGATCGCAGCAGCCATTGGCTCTTCAATCAGGAACACTTCACGGGCGCCGGCACCGAGGGCCGACTCACGGATGGCACGACGCTCAACCTGGGTGGATTTGCATGGAACGCAGATCAGCACACGAGGGCTAGGCTGCAAAAAGCTGTTTTCGTGAACCTTGTTGATAAAGTACTGCAGCATTTTTTCGCAAACGCTGAAGTCGGCGATCACGCCGTCCTTCATCGGACGAATGGCTGCAATATTGCCCGGCGTACGACCGAGCATGCGCTTGGCCTCGGTGCCGACAGCAACGACACTTTTCTGGTTACCGTGTGTCCGAATAGCCACAACCGATGGCTCATTCAGGACGATACCGCGCTCGCGCACGTAAATAAGGGTGTTGGCAGTGCCCAGGTCAATGGAAAGATCGCTGGAAAACATGCCACGCAGTTTCTTGAACATGGGAAAGGGACCCTAGGCAACGCGTGGGTAAAAAAGTGCGGCAAACTCTAACAACGACAGGGATTTTGGGCAAGGCGCCAATATGTTAAATTGGCTGCTTTTCTGTGCACCAAGCACCACAATCGCGGCCTTGAGACCGTAGATATGCGGTAGTGTTCCGACAATCTAACACACGGACGCGGTCCGTTTTGTTTTCCACTGGAGATTCCCATGGCGCTTGAACGCTCCGACGTGGAAAAAATCGCTCATCTGGCCTGCCTTGGCCTCAATGATGCCGATCTTCCACACATCACTTCGGCCCTGAACAGCATTCTCGGGCTGGTCGACGAAATGCAAGCGGTCAATACCGACGGTATCGAGCCGCTGGCCCACCCACTGGAAGCCAGCCAGCGCCTGCGTGCAGACGTCGTGACCGAGACCAATCATCGCGAGGCCTATCAGTCCATCGCACCAGCGGTCGAAAACGGCCTGTACCTGGTTCCGAAAGTCATCGACTAAAGGGAAAGAGCCTGCAATGCATCAATTGACTCTGGCCGAGATCGCCCGCGGACTCGCCGATAAAAAGTTTTCCTCCGAAGAGCTGACCAAAGTCCTGCTGGCGCGCATCGCCCAGCTCGACCCGCAGCTCAACAGTTTCATCAGCCTCACCGAAGACCTGGCACTGCAGCAGGCGAAAGCCGCTGACGCACGTCGGGCCAACGGTGAGAGCGGCGCCCTGCTCGGCGCGCCGATCGCCCACAAAGACCTGTTCTGCACCCAGGGCATCCGCACCAGCTGCGGCTCGAAGATGCTCGACAACTTCAAGGCGCCGTACGACGCCACCGTGGTCGCCAAACTGGCCGCTGCCGGGGCCGTGACTCTGGGCAAGACCAACATGGACGAATTCGCCATGGGGTCGGCCAACGAGTCGAGCTACTACGGCGCGGTGAAAAACCCGTGGAACCTGGAATATGTTCCGGGCGGTTCGTCCGGCGGTTCCGCGGCGGCGGTGGCCGCTCGTCTGTTGCCGGCGGCAACGGGCACCGACACCGGCGGCTCCATTCGTCAGCCCGCTGCGCTGACCAACCTAACCGGCCTGAAACCGACGTACGGTCGTGTTTCGCGCTGGGGCATGATCGCCTACGCATCCAGCCTCGATCAGGGCGGCCCGCTGGCCCGTACCGCCGAAGACTGCGCGATCCTGCTGCAAGGCATGGCCGGTTTCGACCCGCAGGACTCCACCAGCATCGACGAGCCCGTGCCTGATTACAGCGCCGGCCTCAACGGTTCGCTGCAAGGCCTGCGCATCGGCGTGCCGAAGGAATACTTCAGCGCCGGCCTGGACCCGCGCATCGCCGACCTGGTCATGGCCAGCGTCGAAGAGCTGAAAAAGCTCGGCGCCGTGATCAAGGAAATCAGCCTGCCGAACATGCAGCACGCGATTCCCGCGTACTACGTGATCGCCCCGGCGGAAGCGTCTTCCAACCTGTCGCGTTTCGACGGCGTGCGTTTCGGCTATCGCTGCGAAGACCCGAAAAACCTGGAAGACCTGTACAAGCGTTCCCGTGGCGAAGGTTTCGGCCCGGAAGTGCAGCGCCGGATCATGGTCGGTGCCTATGCGCTGTCGGCCGGTTACTACGACGCCTACTACCTGAAGGCGCAGAAGATCCGTCGTCTGATCAAGAACGACTTCATGGCCGCCTTCAATGAGGTCGACATCATCCTCGGCCCAACCACGCCGAACCCGGCCTGGAAGCTCGGCGCCAAGAACAACGACCCGGTCGCCGCGTATCTGGAAGACGTCTACACCATCACCGCCAACCTCGCCGGTCTGCCGGGCTTGTCCATGCCTGCAGGTTTTGTCGATGGCCTGCCGGTCGGCGTGCAACTGCTCGCCCCGTATTTCCAGGAAGGTCGCCTGTTGAACGTTGCCCATCAGTATCAGCAAAACACTGACTGGCACACCCGCACCCCAACCGGCTTCTGAGGAGAAACACATGCAATGGGAAGTCGTGATCGGGCTGGAGATTCATACCCAGCTCACCACCCGGTCGAAAATCTTTTCCGGTAGTTCCACCACCTTCGGTTCCGAGCCGAACACCCAGGCCAGCCTGGTTGACCTCGGCATGCCCGGCGTATTGCCGGTGCTGAACCAGGAAGCAGTGCGCATGGCGGTGATGTTCGGCCTGGCCATCGATGCCGAGATCGGTCAGCACAACGTGTTCGCCCGCAAAAACTACTTCTACCCGGACCTGCCCAAGGGCTACCAGATCAGCCAGATGGAATTGCCGATCGTCGGCAAGGGCCACCTGGACATCGCCCTCGAAGACGGCACGGTCAAACGCGTCGGCATCACTCGCGCGCACCTGGAAGAAGACGCCGGTAAAAGCCTGCACGAAGAATTCAGCGGCGCCACTGGCATCGACCTGAACCGTGCTGGCACGCCGCTGCTGGAAATCGTTTCCGAACCAGACATGCGCAGCGCCAAGGAAGCCGTAGCTTACGTCAAGGCGATCCACGCGCTGGTACGCTACCTGGGCATCTGCGACGGCAACATGGCCGAAGGCTCGCTGCGTTGCGACTGCAACGTGTCGATCCGTCCGAAAGGCCAGGCCGAGTTCGGTACTCGCTGCGAGATCAAGAACGTTAACTCGTTCCGTTTCATCGAGAAGGCAATCAACAGCGAAGTACAGCGCCAGATCGAGCTGATCGAAGACGGCGGCAAGGTGATCCAGCAGACTCGCCTGTACGATCCGAACAAGGACGAAACCCGTCCAATGCGCAGCAAAGAGGAAGCCAACGACTACCGTTACTTCCCCGACCCTGACCTGCTGCCGGTGGTCATCGAGGACTCGTTCCTCAACGAGGTGCGCGCCACCCTGCCGGAACTGCCGCCGCAGAAACGCGAGCGTTTCCAGCAGCAGTTCGGTTTGTCGGTGTATGACGCCAGCGTCCTGGCTACCAGCCGCGAACAAGCCGATTACTTCGAGAAAGTCGTGAGCATCAGTGGCGACGCCAAACTGGCGGCCAACTGGGTCATGGTTGAACTGGGCAGCCTGCTGAACAAGCAAGGCCTGGACATCGACCAGTCGCCGGTTTCGGCCGAGCAACTGGGCGGCATGCTGTTGCGCATCAAGGACAACACTATCTCCGGCAAGATCGCCAAAGTGGTGTTTGAAGCCATGGCCAACGGCGAAGGCAGCGCGGACGAAATCATCGACAAACGCGGCCTCAAGCAAGTGACCGACACCGGCGCGATCTCGGCGGTACTGGACGAAATGCTCGCGGCCAACGCTGAACAGGTCGAACAATACCGCGCGGCAGACGAAGCCAAACGCGGCAAGATGTTCGGCTTCTTCGTCGGCCAGGCCATGAAAGCCTCCAAAGGCAAGGCCAACCCGCAACAGGTCAACGAACTGCTTAAAAGCAAGCTCGAAGGCTGATGAGAATGGAGCCAACTTTCAATATTGGCTCCATTCCTTGTGGCGAGGGAGCTTGCTCCCGCTGGTCTGCGAAGCAGGCCCAAATCGGCAACCGCACTCTTTCAGCGAGAATGCATCAGCCGATTTTGCGACCGTTTCTTGGTCGAGCGGGAGCAAGCGCCCTCGCCACATTTATTTTGGGAGCCGTCCAAATGAAACGTCTGCTCAGCGCTTGCGCCTTACTCTCTCTGCTGGCCGGTTGTGCCAGTACCGACACCATCGATCCACACGGCTACGACAAGACCGGCACGGCTTCGTATTACGGTGCCAAGCACCATGGCAAAAACACCGCCAGCGGTGAGCGTTTCAACCAGCATGGCCTGACCGCTGCCCATCGCCAGTTGCCATTCGGCACCCGGGTGAAGATTACCAACCTGAATAACGACAGATCCTGCGTGGTACGCATCAACGACCGTGGACCGTATTCTCGCGGGCGCCTGATCGACGTGTCCCGTGAAGCGGCCGAACAGTTGGGCATGCTGCGCAGTGGCACCGCGAAGGTTCGCGTGCAAGCCCTCGACGACTGATAGATGGAGCGCTGACTATTTTCGGACTGGCCGATTTACCCCTGATCAGCGTGATTGAATTGCTCTGCGGTCTGTTTTTATTGATCGCCGGCGCCGAACTGATGGTGCGCGCCGCGGTACGCCTGGCCGCGCGCCTGCATGTGCGGCCGCTGATCATCGGCCTGACCATCGTGGCCCTCGGCAGCAGCGCACCGCAGATGGCGGTCAGCTTGCAAGCCACCCTGGCGCAAAACGCCGACATCGCCGTCGGTAGCGTGATCGGCAGCAGCATCTTCAACATCCTCGTCACCCTCGGGCTCTCGGCGCTGATTACTCCATTGCGGGTTTCGCGACAATTGGTGCGTCTGGATATTCCACTGATGATCGGCGCCAGCCTGCTGGTGTTCGTACTGGCGTGGAACAAAGAACTGAATCGGGTCGACGGCATGATGCTGCTGGCCGCGCTGGCGCTGTACCTGGGCTTGCTGCTGCGCCAGTCGCGGCACTCGACCCGTCCGCCATCAGGGGCTCATGAAGCGTCGCAGGCACCGTGGTTCAGCAGCCTGCTGATGATTGTCGCCGGGCTGGCGATGCTGGTGTTCGCCGGGCACTTGTTGCTCGGCGCCGCGGTGGCGGTCGCGACCGACCTGGGGTTGTCGGAGCGGATCATCGGCCTGACCATCGTCGCCGTCAGCACCTCCCTGCCGGAACTGGCCACTTCGTTGATCGCCGCGCTGCGCGGTCAGCGGGACATCGCGGTGGGCAACGTGATCGGCAGCAACCTGTTCAACCTCTTGGGCGTGCTCGGGCTGACCGCATTGATCGCGCCATCACCACTGTCGGTCTCGCCCAACGCGCTGGATTTCGATTTGCCGGTGATGCTTGGAGTCGCGCTGCTGTGCCTGCCTGTGTTCTATTCCGGCTACCGGGTGACCCGCGCCGAAGGCCTGCTGTTTTTGGGCTTGTACCTGGCCTATGGGCTGCACGTGGTGTCGTTCACCGCGGGCATGCCACTGGCCGGCAAGCTTGAACACCTGATGCTGTTTTTCGTCCTGCCAGCGCTGGTGGCGTTTTTGCTGTTCACCTCGCTTCGCGCCTGGCGTCGCCAACACCACAAGAGGGAAATGCCATGAGCACTGATAAGAAGCCTGGGGTTGAAATCCGCCGCCAAGTGATGGGCGACGCGTTCGTCGACCGCGCCCTGGGCAACGCCACCGAATTCACCCAGCCGCTGCAGGACTTCGTCAATGAGCACGCCTGGGGCGGCGTGTGGAACCGTGAAGGTTTGCCGCTGAAAACCCGCAGCCTGATCACTCTCGCTGCGCTGACCGCGTTGAAGTGCCCGCAAGAACTGAAAGGCCATGTGCGCGGTGCGTTGAACAACGGTTGCACGGTGGAAGAGATTCGCGAAGCGCTGCTGCATTGCGCGGTGTATGCCGGTGTGCCGGCGGCGATCGATGCATTTCGGGCGGCGCAGGAAGTGATCGACACCTATCAGAAGCCGGAGTAGGCGACCTGAAGAACACCGCAAATCCCGAGGTTAGATCCACCCACCCCACTGCAACAGAAAGATCCCGATGTTGGTGGTGACCGCCGCCATCAGTGTAGTAATCACGATGATCGCCGCCGCCAGTTCATGATTGCCATTGGCCTGCCGGGCCATGACGAAACTGGCCGCGGCGGTCGGGCTGCCGAAGTACAGAAACAGAATCCCCAACTCCGCCCCACGAAAGCCCCAGAGCCAGGCGCCGAGTGTCGCCAGCACCGGCAGGCCGATCATCTTCACCAGACTTGAACTCAGCGCCATCGTGCCGCTTTTACGCATTGCCGCCAGCGACAACGTGCCACCGATGCAGATCAATGCCAATGGCAAGGTGGTTTGCGCCAAATATTGACCGGACCTCTCCAGCCATCCCGGCAAGCCGATCTGGAACCAGGCAAATGGTGCGGCCGCAATCACACTGATGACCAGCGGATTGGCCATCACACTTTTGCAGATACTCCACGGATCAGACTTGATCACCGGGCTATAGACCGCCAGCACAATGGTTGAGAGCGTGTTGTAAAACAGGATCACCAGCGCCGCGAGAATCGCCCCAAGGGAAATGCCATAGTCGCCGTACATGCTCGCCGCCAGGGCCAGGCCGATTACCCCGTTATTGCCGCGAAACGCGCCTTGGGTGTAAATGCCCCGATCTTCCCGCGGGCATTTCCAGATCGCCCAACCCCAGGCAATTGCAAAGCACATCAGGGTCGCGACCGAGAAGTAGATCAGCAGCGCCGGTTGCAACGCAGCGTGCAGGTCGGCATGCAAGATGCCCAGAAACAGCAACGCCGGCATGGTGACATTGAACACCAGGGCCGACGCAGTATGGATGAAGTTGTCGTTGATCCAGTCGATGCGCTTGAGCAGCACACCCAGAAACAGCATGGCAAACACCGGCGCAGTGATGTTCAGGGTTTCGAGGAAAATAGCCAGCATGCCGGGGGAACCTTGGGTGGGCGTCGTTAGGGGGCTAATGATAAGCCACCGGAGACGTCGGCGTCAGGTAGACCGTCTTCGCAGGCTTGCCCGCGAAGACGTCCTGATAAACGCCAAATTAACCTCAGGTTACTTACCGATAGAAATCTTCGGCGCCCAAGTCAGCCATTCATCTTCAAACTTGTCGAACAGCGGAAACGTTTGCTCGGGCCGCGCCGGGACACCCATGCGGTCGCCATCCGGTGTGGCAAAGGCGATACCGCCCTGGATCAGCGTCTCCAGCGATTCGGTGCGTATGGTTGCGCCTTTGAACAAGCCGTAGTCAAAACCAAAACCACTGGTGTTCCAGAACCGCGTGCCACTGCGCACCAATGGCGCGTACTTCGGCTCGATCAGGATGTGTACCAACACTCGATCCGCCGTCTGGCCCAGCTCATAGCCAGTCACCTTGCCCACCGTGATTTCGCGATAGGTGACGGGCACACCGGTCTTCAGCGAGCCTCGACGAGCAGCACTCAATACCAGGCTCAAACCGGCCTCTTCCTTGGCGGTTTCCGGAGGATTGGTCAGCGCTACGAAGTCCTTTTGCGGACCGAGATTCTTCGGCGCCGGTTGCACTTCGATGTACTGCCCGGTCACCAGAGTCTCAAGGTTGGACGTCTTGATCAGACCTAATTCAGGTTTGACCACCCAGAACTGACTGCCCACTCGAGCGATACGCTCCGGCACTTCCGTGATTCGCGCAGTCAGCAGCACCGATTGCAGGTCGTCGCTGAGGTCGACGTCTTCGACCTTGCCGACGTCGAGGCCTTTGAACCGGATCGGCGTGCCCGTGCGCAGACCATCGGCGCGATCGACCTTGATGGTCACCACGGCGCCTTTCTGGTTTGCCTCTTCATGACTGGCGAACAGACGGAAACGTGGAATGCGCTTCTGCAACGGCGCTTTGGCTTCCGGGGTTTCGAAAGCAATGCCGCCGGCCATCAGGCTTTGCAAAGACTCACTTTTGACCTGGATGCCGCCGGTCAGTCCACCCGTCAGCGTAATACCGCTGGCATTCCAGAAGCGCGTCGAGGCGTTGACCAGCCCCTCGTATTCCTTCTCGATGTGCACACCGATCATCAGCTGTTTTTTAGTGCGAGAGAACTGATAGCTCTGCACCGAACCCACCTTGACCTGCTTGTAGAGAATCGGACTGCCGACTTCCAGTGAGCCGAGGTTTTCGGTGAACAGCACCAGATGCAGGCCCGGCGAACGCAGATCCAGCGGCGGAGCCTTGGCCCGTGCTTCGAACTCGCGCTGCGGTGCGCCACCCTTGTCGCCAGGGCGTACGGCGATGTAGTTACCTTTGACCAATGCTTCCAGACCGGTGATACCGGCAAGCGAAATTGATGGTTTGACCACCCAGAACTGTGTGCCGGTGACCAGGTAATCCTCAGCCAATGGGTCGAGCGTCAGCTCGGCGGTTGCACTGGAGAGGTCCGGGTCAATCTTGAGCGCTTTCAGATTGCCGACCTGAATGCCTTTGTACATCACCGGTGTACGACCGGCCTGCAGGCCTTCGAAATCGCTGAGTTTGACCTTGACCCGAATACCGGCGGCGGCTGCATCGAAGTCTTCGTAGAGACGGAACGGCAGGCTTGGATCGGTGGGCGGGCTGTCCTTGCGGTTTTCCGGTGTAGCAAACGCAATACCACCAGCGACGATGCTGGCGAGGGACTCGCTACGCACTTTCACACCGGACAGGTTGGCATCGATGCTGATACCGCTGGCATTCCAGAAACGCGTGTGTTTGCGTACCAGGCTGGCATAGGTCGGTTCGATGAAGACTTTGAGTTCAACGGTGTTCTGGTCCGCGGACAGCAAATAGCTTTTGATCTGACCGACCTGGATCTGCTTGTAGAACACCGGGCTGCCGCGATTCAGCGAACCGAGACGATCAGCCTTGATGGTCAGGTGCAGACCAGGCTTGGCGTCCGACAGCGGCGGCTCTTCGGCCAGGGCCTTGAACTTGCGGGTCGGTTCGCCCTCTCCCGGACTGACAGCCACATAGTTACCCGAGACCAGCGTCTCCAGGCCCGTGATACCGGCCAGGGTTACGCTCGGCTTGACCAGCCAGAAACGCGTGCTGGTTCTGAGGTATTGCTCCACGTCCTTATTCATCTCGATGGTGGCGATCACGCCTTTGGAGCTGCCTTCGTCATCGAGTGTGAGGGCTTTCACCTTACCGACCGACATACCTTTGTAAACGACTTCGGTCTTGTTGGCCTGAATACCTTCGCCGCTTTCGAAGCGCACATGGATCTCAATGCCTGTCTCGCTATAGGCACGCCAGGCGAGCCAACCGCCAATGAGCAAGGCGATCAGGGGCAATACCCAAATGGCAGACCAGTTAGAGGCCGGTCGGGTTTTCGCTGTAGGCAAATCAGTCATGGTCGTCGTCCGACTCCGTGTTATCCCAAATCAGTCGGGGATCGAAAGTTACTGCGGCAAGCATCGTCAGAATCACCACACTGGCGAAGGCGATGGCGCCAAGATTGGCTTCGACGCTGGCTAGCCGTCCGAAATTCACAACCGCCACCAGGATGGCGATCACAAAAATATCGAGCATCGACCAGCGGCCGATGAACTCGATAAAGCGGTACATCCATATACGTTGGCGTGCGGAGAGTGGCTGGCGGCGCTGCACCGAAAACAGCAGCAACCCGATGCCCACCAGTTTGAACGTAGGAACCAGAATACTGGCGATAAAAACCACAGCCGCGATTGGAATCATGCCGTGCTGAACCAGTTGGATCACGCCGGACATGATGGTGCTCGGATCACCCTGCCCCAGGGAACTGACGGTCATGATCGGCAGCACATTGGCCGGGATGTAAATGATCGCAGCGGTGACCAGCAGCGCCCAGGTACGCATCAGGCTGTTCGGTCGGCGCGCATGAACCAACGCACCACAGCGGGTGCAGACCTGCTCGTCGGTGCCAGCTTCCTGCTTGTTCAACTCGTGGCATTCGGCACAAATCAGAATGCCCGCATCAATCGCCCGCATGGGCATCTTCTCCTGATAATGCCTGCCAGATCTGGTGCGGCGACATCACCACTTCCAGCCAGACCTGGACCAACAACAAACTGATGAAGCACGCCAAACCGGGACCTACGGTAATCGCCGCCATATCGGCCAATTTGACGATCGCGACCAGCACGCCCATGAGGTAAACCTCAAGCATCCCCCAATCCCGAAGATGGTGATAAATGCGGTAGAGCAGCAAACCGTAGCTGCGTCCGATATTGAATCGGATACTCAGCAGCACCACCAATTGGCAGAGCAGCTTGAGCAGCGGAATCCCCATGCTGCAGAGGAATACGACTGCTGCTACGCCCTGCATACCGGTATCGAACAAACCGAGAACACCGCTCCAGACAGTGTCATTCGATGACTGCCCGAGTAGATGGAGCTGCATGATGGGTAAAAAGTTCGCGGGGATATACAACAACAGTGCGGCAATGACCAAGGCGAGACTGCGCTGCACGACATTGTGCCGATGGGCATACAGCTCATAACCGCAGCGTGGACAAATGGCCTTCTCACCATGGGCGAGTTCAGGCTTGCGCATCAGCAAGTCGCACTCATGACACGCCACCAAACCGTCCAGTGGTAAATCTGACAGCCCAGGGGCGTCAACCGGATCTGGCATAAAGGCTCTGGCTCCAAAAATGTTGGACCTATTCTAGTGTCCTGACTCGAAAATAACTGTGCATTTTTGTGTTGCCAGAGAAGTAGACTTTTTCTGCGAGCAAAACAAAACCCCTACCTGCATACGCAGATAGGGGTTTCGGAATTTAATCTTGACGATGACCTACTCTCACATGGGGAAACCCCACACTACCATCGGCGATGCATCGTTTCACTTCTGAGTTCGGGATGGGATCAGGTGGTTCCAATGCTCTATGGTCGTCAAGAAATTCGGGTACCGAACCGTCTTTCGACGCTTCAGCAAATTGGGTATGCGATAGTTTGTGCGGTTTTTGTGAATGCTTGCGAACTTTCGGTTCATTGCGTCTTCACACACCGCAATCTGGTGTCCTTTCGGATCA
>NZ_JBWKWT010000002.1:582023-607633 GCF_059422365.1 Pseudomonas sp. GW821-FHT01E10 | reverse complement strand
TCGGTCACCGAGGTATCCGCCGACTTGCCGTCGACTTCCAGCTTCTCGTAGTTGCCGCCCTTGGCATCGTCGATCTTCACGCTCAGGGAGTTGCCGCCGGCCAGCGCATCGTTCGGCGCGGTGAAGTTGACGCTGGCGCTGCTCGAGCCAACCGGGATGGTAATGGTCTGGCCGTTGGACAGGGTCACAACGACTGGCGAGCCGGTGACTGGCGCTGACACGGACGCGGTGTACACCACGGTCCCACCTTCGGCGGCGTTCGCGGTCGCAGTCAGCGAAACGGTGCTGGTGTCGATGGTATCGGTGACGGTGGTGGCTGCCGGGGCAGTGCTCGGCACCAGGTTTTCGAAATTGCCACCGGTGGCGGTGGAGATGGTGGCCTGGACCGTGCCGGTGTCTTTGTAAACGTCATCGGCAGGGGCGGCGACGCTCACGCTGCCAGTGGTCGCGCCTGCAGCGATGGTGATCACGGCCCCGTTGCTCAAGGTCACGGTGACTGGCGTGCCCGCCGGATTGGTCAGGGTCGCGGTGTACAGAATCTGACCACCTTCGGCCACTTCGGTGGACGCCGACAGGCTCAGGCCGGTGTCGTCTTTCGAATCGGTGATGGTGGTGAGTGCCGGCTCGGTGCTCGGGGTCAGTTGTTCGAAATTACCGCCGGTGGTGCCGGTGATCGTGGTGCTGACGGTGCTGCCGTTGTTGTAGACGTCATTGGCCGGGGTATCGACGGTCACGCTGCCGGTGGTCTTGCCCGCTTCGATGGTAATGACCGAGCCATTGCTCAAGGTCACGGTCATCGGCGTGCCAGCCGGGTTGGTCAGGGTGGCGGTGTAAGTGATCTGGCCGCCTTCGACAACGGTGCCGGTGGCGCTGAGGGTCAGGCCGGTACTGTCGATCGAGTCGGTAATGGTGGTGACGGCCGGCGTGGTGCTCGGTACGAGGTTCTCGAAATTGCCACCGGTCGCACCGGTGATCGTGGTGCTGACGGTGCTGCCGTTGTTGTAGACGTCATTGGCCGGGGTTTCGACGTTCACGGAGCCGGTGGTTTTTCCGGCTTCGATGGTGATGGTCGAACCGTTGGACAGGGTAACGGTGACCGGCGTCTGCGCCGGGTTGGTCAGGGTGGCGGTGTAGGTGATCTGGCCGCCTTCCGTGACGCTGCCGGTGGCAGTCAGGGTCAGGCCGGTGTTGTCGATCGAGTCGGTAATGGTGGTGACGGCCGGCGTGGTGCTCGGTACGAGGTTCTCGAAATTGCCACCGGTGGCACCGGTGATCGTGGTGCTGACGGTGCTGCCGTTGTTGTAGACGTCATTGGCCGGGGTATCGACGGTCACGCTGCCGGTGGTTTTGCCCGCTTCGATGGTAATGACCGAGCCATTGCTCAAGGTCACGGTCATCGGCGTGCCAGCCGGGTTGGTCAGGGTGGCGGTGTAAGTGATCTGGCCGCCTTCGACAACGGTGCCGGTGGCGCTGAGGGTCAGGCCGGTACTGTCGATCGAGTCGGTAATGGTGGTGACGGCCGGCGTGGTGCTCGGTACGAGGTTCTCGAAGTTGCCACCGGTCGCACCGGTGATCGTGGTGCTGACGGTGCTGCCGTTGTTGTAGACGTCGTTGGCCGGGGTTTCGACGTTCACGGATCCGGTGGTTTTTCCGGCTTCGATGGTGATGGTCGAGCCGTTGGACAGGGTCACGGTGACCGGCGTCTGCGCCGGGTTGGTCAGGGTCGCGGTGTAGGTGATCTGGCCACCTTCAGTGACGCTTGAACCCGCTGTCAGCGTAACGGTAGTGGTGTCGACGGTGTCGGTGACCTGGGTCACGGCCGGAGCAGTCGGCGGGGTGACCACGATACCGCTGCCACCCGTGGTGCCAGTGACGGTCACGTCGATTTGGGTCGGATCGTTATAAACAGTGTCGTTCGGCGCCAGCGGAACGTTGACGGTACCGGTGGTCTGGCCGGCGGTGATCACGATCACCGCGCCGTTGGACAGGGTGATGGTCAGGTCGGTCAGCGGCGCCTGGGTCAGGGTCGCGGTGTAAACCAGCACGCCACCGGCCTCGGTGATGGTCGGCGTGGCGCTCAGGCTCAGGGTCGATTCGCGCAGAGCATTGGTGCTGGTATTGGCGGTCTGGCCGCCAGTGGTGTTTTGTGTTGCCAAAGCCGCAGTGGCGAGGCCTGCGGTAGGGAAGCCAATGGTCGGGTCGACCCGGGCAGCGGTTGCCTCCAGAGCCACGAAGCTGTGGCCGCCACCGGCAGAGCCGCCCGCGCTCGCGGCAGTAGGGCCGGCTGCGGTGGCTTCAAGAGCGGTGGTCGGGTCGACACCGGCAGCGATGGCTTGCTGCAATTCGTCAACCGATGGCGCGGCTTGTGCAGTGGCTTGTGCAAGGTCGGTGCTGGAGTCCGGATTGCTGCCACTCCACTGAGTGTCGCGGCCCAGGTCCAGGGTCCGCCCGTCAGCCAGTTCAAGGGTAATGGCGCCGGCGGCACCCGTGTCCACCTGGTCGCCCACAAACAACCGGTCGCCTTCAACGAGTACGCGGCGGATGCCCTCTGGGGACACCGCGAAAACCTGACCAACAATGCTTTTGACGATGGCAACAACACTGCTCATTGAAGACTCTCCGGGTGTCACGTTCAGTTGACTTCCATGAACCGCTCGGGCGTGTTCGCCGATCGGGCTGGACGTTCTTACAAAATTCGATACATAGCTTTGACGCGTAATCGTCAATAATTTGGCTATATTTTTTCGAAATTAACTTTATGCCAAACTATTGACCTTATGGGAGTCATCCTAAACAATCGTCAAGGTAATGTCACATTGATATTTAAGCGGCGACCTGTCCTACAGCGTGTGATCCAGTTCCGATTTTGAACTTTCCGACATACGGTCATTCCGGTTGCCACCATGCGATGCAGCGCCATGTTCTGCAGTGATTCAAGACAAGAAGTCCCGGGAAATTCCAACTATGCGTTTGCACCTGTTCAAGGTTCTACCCTTCGCCTTTGCCGCCAGCGTTGTTCAGGCGCAAACCCTTCCGCAGGCCATGCAACAGGCACTGGATGTCCATCCGGAAATCCAGGCAGGGGTCAATAGTCGGCTGGCCGCGGATTATCAATTAAAGGCTGCAAAAGGTGGATACCTGCCACGGGTCGATCTGCTGGGCGGTTATGGTCGTGAAGGCACCGACAGTGTCTCCACCCGTGCCGCTGGCGACAGCAACCACTGGGAAACGCTGAACCGGAGCGAGTCAAGTTTACGTCTGTCACAGATGGTTTTTGACGGTTTTGCGACGTCCAGCGAAGTGGGGCGTCAACAAGCCACCGTTAATTCCCGCGCTTATTCCTTGATGGGCACCTCGGAACGCACCGCGTTGACCGTCGCTCAGGTTTATCTCGATGTGCTGACCCGCCGCGAATTCGTGCGCCTGGCCGAAGACAACCTGAAAAACCACGAACGGATTTTTGACCAGATCAAATTGCGTACCCAGCGCGGCGTGGGCAGCGGCGCCGACCTCGATCAGGCCGAAGCACGCATGGCCCAGGCCCGCAACAATCTGATCACCGAGCAGACCAACCTGGCAGACGCCCAGACCAACTTCCTCAGTGCCGTCGGCCAAATGCCCGATCAACTGGAGCGGCCTGCCGATTTTATGGCGCTGTTGCCAGCCAACCTGAATGAAGCCCGGGCGCAGATGCTGGAAAACAGCCCGATCCTGCGTTCCGCCGAATCGGATATCGCTGCTGCCGAGAAACAGTACGAAGCCGCCAAGTCGAGCTTCTACCCGCGCTTCGATGCCGAACTGGGTCGCACCGCCGACAACGACCTCGATGGTCAGAACGGTCACAACAACGAATGGCAGGCCATGCTGCGCATGCGCTTCAATTTGTTTGCCGGTGGCAGCAACAAGGCCGATCTGGAATCCAAGTCCTACCTGTCGAACCAGGCGCTGGATATCCGCAACAACGCCCTGCGTGTGTTGAATGAAGAACTGGGCCTGGCCTGGAATGCCTTGAACAACGCCAACGCCCAGGTGCCGATCGCCCAGCAATATGTCGATCGTAGCGCCAGCGTGCGCGGCGCGTATCAGAAGCAATTCAGCCTCGGCGAACGGACGCTGCTTGACTTGCTCGACAGTGAAAACGAGCTGTTCACCGCTTCCCGTCGGCTGGTCGAGATCAAAAACATTCAGTTATTTACTCAGTACCGAATCAAGGCGACCATGGGTGAATTGCTCAAAAGTCAGGGCGTGGTCGCACCGTTGGCATCCGTTGTGCAGAATGACGTGAAGCCCAAGGTCCAGCTGCCTGGGATGAATTGAGCCCTGCCCCATTTCAACCGTTAGCCAAGAGTGTCGAGCGTGGAATCAGAAGTCAGTCGAGTTCAACTCATTCATGATCCACGCGCGCTGCATGACGATCCGTTATTGGACGGCCTGCTAGCCCTCTGCACTTTGCACCAGAAGCCGGCCAGCGCGGCGATGCTGACCACCGGCTTGCCGTTGCCCAAACAGCGCCTGAGCGTCGAACTGCTGCCTCGTGCGGCCGCTCGCGCCGGGCTGCAAGGGCGGGTGCTGCAACGCAAGCTGGAGCAGATTCCGGCGATCGCCATGCCGGCGCTGTTGCTGCTCAAGGACGGACGCAGTGCGGTGCTGCTCGGCTGGCACGGTGAAGACCAGGCCCGCTTGCTGCTCAGTGAAAGCGATGGTGGCGAAGTCTGCGTCAGTCGTGAACTGCTCGCCGACGACTACAGCGGCAAAGTGTTCTTCGCCCAACCCCAGCACAAATTCGACGTTAACCACGGCACGCTGATCCCGCGCGCGCGTTCGTGGTTTCGCGACACCCTCAAGCGTTCGCGCTGGCTGTACGTCGACGCCATCGCTGCCAGTCTGCTGATCAATATCATCGCCATGGCCGCGCCGCTGTTCGTGATGAATGTCTACGACCGCGTGGTGCCGAACCAGGCCGAATCGACCCTTTGGGTGCTGGCCATCGGCATCACCGGCGCTTATGTGTTCGACCTGATTCTCAAGAGCCTGCGCAGTCTGTGCCTGGACCTGGCCGGCAAGAAAACCGACCTGATCATTTCAGCGACGCTGTTTGAGCGCATCGTCGGCATGGCCATGAAGTACCGCCCGGCGCGGGTCGGCAGCTTTGCCCAGAACATCCATGAATTTCAGAGCCTGCGCGACTTCCTCGCGTCGCTGACCCTTACCAGCCTGATCGACCTGCCGTTTACGCTGTTGATCTTCCTGGTCATCGCGATCCTCGGCGGGCATCTGGTGTGGATTCCGGTGCTGGCGTTCCCGATTGCGCTGCTGATCGGTTATGCCTTGCAGAAGCCGCTGGTGGCGACCATGGAGCGAACCATGGCCCTGGGCGCCGAGCGCCAGTCGAGCCTGATCGAAACCCTCGCCGGTCTTGATGCGGTCAAGGTCAACAACGCTGAAAGCGAACGCCAGTATCAGTGGGAACAGACTATCGGCACCCTCAGCCGCCTTGAGCTGCGGGTGAAAATGCTGTCTGGTCTGGCGATGAACATCACCTTGCTGATTCAGCAATTGGCCGGGGTGATCATGATCGTCTTCGGCGTGTACCAGATCATTGCCGGCAACCTGAGCATGGGCGGTTTGATCGCCTGTTACATGCTCAGCGGTCGCGCCCTCAGCCCGCTGGCCTCGCTGTCCGGTCTGCTGACCCGCTACCAGCAAGCCCGCGTGACCATGACCTCGGTCGATCAGATGATGGAGTTGCCTCAGGAGCGCAATTTCGACGAGCGCCCGCTGAGCCGCAAGGTCCTGCAAGGCGCCATTGAATGCCGTCAGCTGACCTTCACCTATCCGAATCAACAGAACCCCGCGCTGAAGGGCATCAACCTGATCATCAAGCCGGGCGAGAAGATCGGCATCATCGGTCGCAGCGGCTCGGGCAAAAGCTCCCTGGCCAAACTGCTGGTGGGCCTCTATCAGCCGGACGACGGCGCGTTGCTGGTGGATGGTGTGGATATCCGCCAGATCGACGTCAGCGAACTGCGCCACAATATTGGCTACGTGCCCCAGGACATCCAATTGCTCGCCGGTACGTTGCGCGACAACCTGGTGTCGGGCGCGCGCTATGTCGAAGACGAATTGGTGCTGCAAGCTGCAGAGCTGGCCGGCGTCCATGAGTTCGCCCGCCTGCACCCGCAAGGTTATGAACTGCAAGTAGGTGAGCGTGGGCAGAACCTGTCCGGCGGTCAGCGCCAGAACGTGGCCCTGGCCCGAGCGTTGCTGCTCAACCCGCCGATCCTGTTGCTGGACGAACCCACCAGCGCCATGGACAACACTGGCGAAGAGCGCCTGAAACAACGCCTCGCTGCCGTGGTGGAAAACAAGACCGTGGTGCTGGTGACGCACCGGGCCTCGCTGTTGTCGCTGGTGGATCGCCTGCTGGTGATCGACCGCGGGCAGATTCTCGCCGATGGCCCGAAAGCCGCCGTGATGGAAGCGTTGAAAAAGGGGCAGATCAGTGTTGCTTAAGTCCGGGGTCAAAGAATCCATCCGCCGCTACTTCAAAGGCTCCGCGTCGCTGCAAGGCCAGCCCCTTCCCGAGGTCAACAAAGCGCTGATCGAGGACGCCCCGCGCGTGGTGCGGTTGACGATCTGGGCGATCATCGGCTTCTTCGTGTTCCTGATGCTCTGGGCCAACTTCGCGGTGATCGATGAAGTCACCAAGGGTGACGGCAAGGCGATTCCGTCGTCGAAGATCCAGAAAATCCAGAACCTTGAGGGTGGCATCGTTTCCGAGCTGTTCGTCAAGGAAGGGCAAATCGTCGAGGCTGGCGCGCCGCTGATACGTCTGGACGACACACGGTTTGCCTCCAATGTTGGCGAAACCGAGGCCGATCGGCTGTCGATGCTGTTGCGCGTGGAGCGCTTGAGCGCCGAGGTCGATGACCGTCCGTTGAATTTCCCCGCCGATGTGCTCAAAGCCGTGCCTGGCCAGGCTGCCAGCGAAGAATCGTTGTACGTCAGCCGTCGTCAGCAACTGCACGATGAGATCGGTGGCTTGCAGGAGCAGTTGATCCAGAAGCAACAGGAGCTGCGCGAGTTCACCTCCAAACAGGCCCAGTACCGCAGCGGTCTGGCCTTGCAGCGTCAGGAAATCGCCATGTCCGAGCCGTTGGTGGCTCAGGGCGCGGTATCCCCGGTCGAGGTATTGCGACTCAAGCGTGCCGAGGTCGAAACCCGCGGCCAATTGGACGCCACCACCCTGGCGATCCCTCGCGCCGAATCGGCGATCAAGGAAGTTCAGCGCAAGATCGACGAGACTCGCGGCAAATTCCGCAGTGAAGCCTTGACTCAACTCAACGAAGCGCGCACCGATCTGAACAAGGCCCAGGCTACCGGCAAAGCGCTGGAAGACCGGGTCAGCCGAACGCTGGTGACATCGCCGGTACGGGGCATCGTCAACAAGTTGCTGGTGAACACCATCGGTGGCGTGATCCAGCCGGGCAGCGACCTGGTGGAAATCGTGCCGCTGGACGACACCTTGCTGGTGGAAGCCAAGATTCGCCCGCAAGACATCGCCTTCCTGCATCCGGGGCAAGACGCCACGGTGAAGTTCACGGCTTACGACTACACCATTTATGGCGGGCTGAAAGCCAAGCTGGAGCAGATCGGTGCCGACACCATCACCGACGAAGACAAGAAGACCACGTACTACATCATCAAACTGCGCACCGAGCGCAGCCACCTCGGGACGGATGAAAAGCCGTTGCTGATCATTCCGGGGATGGTGGCGTCGGTGGATATCATTACTGGCAAGAAGACCATACTCAGTTATTTGCTCAAGCCGATTATCCGGGCTCGCGCCGAGGCGTTGCACGAGCGGTAGTTTTCGGGTGAGGCTGATGGCCTCTTCGCGGGCAAGCCTCGCTCCTACAGGACGCGGGGCTTCTGTAGGAGCGAGGCTTGCCCGCGAAAGCGTCCTCAAAGACACCACACTTCAAAAGCCATATCGTTATTCGCTAACGGTATTTAAATTTAAATTCTTATACCTATAAAGTCACTTCCCTGCGTACCTGCCGACCAATCGGCGCGCCGCACGACACGAACCAACACGGGACCTCCGTGAGTTTCTGATCGACGCGCGCCCTTGAGCGCGCCGTGCGTGGGAGTGATTTTTATGCCAGCTGTCTCTTTTTCCCCAAAGCCTGAGCCAACAAGCGCCGCCACCCTCGCGTCGCAAGCCTTCGAAATCCGCCCGTTCAGCGGCGCCGTCGGTGCCGAAATCATCGGCCTGGATCTGTCTCGCCCAATCAATGACCAGGACTTCTCCCGAATCCACCGTGCGCACCTGGATCATCATGTGGTGGTGTTCCGCGACCAGCGCATAACCCCTGAACAGCAGATCGCCTTCAGCCGCCGTTTCGGCGTGTTGCAGATCCACGTGCTCAAGCAATTCCTGCTGGCCGGGCATCCGGAAATTCTCATCGTTTCCAACATCATCGAAAACGGCCAATCCATCGGCCTCGGTGATGCCGGAAAGTTCTGGCACTCCGATCTCTCTTATAAAGAACTGCCGAGCCTGGGCTCGATGCTGCATGCCCAGGAGCTGCCCTCCGAAGGCGGCGACACGCTGTTCGCCGACATGCACAAAGCCTGGGACAGCTTGCCCGAGGCGCTGCGTAAAGCCGTCGAAGGTCGTTCGGCCGCGCATTCCTACACGGCGCGCTACAGCGAGAGCAAATTCGAGGGCAACTGGCGTCCGACCCTGACGCCGGAGCAACTGGCTCAGGTCGCTGAAGTTGTTCATCCGATCGTCCGCACCCACCCGGAAAACGGTCGCAAGGCGTTGTTCGTCAGCGAGGGCTTCACCACCCGCATCGTCGGTTTGCCGGAAGACGAGAGCAAACAATTGCTCGACGAGCTCTACGCCCACAGCGTGTTGCCGCAAAACATTTACCGCCATCAATGGCAGGCCCACGACCTGGTGTTCTGGGACAACCGCTCGCTGATTCACCTCGCCGCCGGATGTCCCAGCCATCTGCGCCGCAAGTTGTATCGCACCACCATCCAGGGCGACGCGCCTTTCTGATTTCGGAGAACCCTCATGTCCAAACGTCTTCCATTTGCACCGTTGGCCGCCGCTATCGGCCTGGGTTTCAGCCTGCTCGCCGGCAGCCTGGTGGCGCCGACCGTGGCCCACGCCGAGGGTGAAATTCGTATCGCCGAACAATTCGGCATCGTTTATCTGCTGCTCAACGTGGTGCGCGATCAGAACCTGATCGAGAAATACGGCAAGCAGGAAGGCATCGACATCAAGGTCGACTGGACCCAGCTCTCCGGCGGCTCGGCGGTCAACGATGCGCTGCTCTCCGGTTCCATCGACATTGCCGGTGCCGGCGTCGGGCCGCTGCTGACCATCTGGGACCGCACTCACGGCAAACAGAACGTCAAGGCCGTGGCTTCCCTGGGCAACTTCCCTTACTACCTGGTGAGTAATAACCCGAAGGTCAAAACCATCGCTGACTTCACCGAAAAGGACCGCATTGCGGTGCCGGCGGTCGGGGTGTCGGTGCAGTCGCGCTTCCTGCAATACGCAGCAGCCAAGCAATGGGGCGACAAAGAATTCAATCGCCTCGACAAGTACACCATCGCCGTTCCGCACCCGGATGCCACTGCGGCACTGATCGCTGGCGGCACCGAGTTGACCGGGCACTTCTCTAACCCGCCCTTCCAGGATCAGGCGCTGGAAAACCCCAGCGTGCACGTGGTGCTGAACACCTACGACCTGCTCGGCCCGAATTCGCCGACCGTGTTGTTCGCCACCGAGAAGTTCCGCAACGAGAATCCGAAAACCTATAAAGCCTTCATCGCGGCGCTGACCGAAGCGGCCGAGTTTGCGCAGAGCGATAAAGGCGCGGCGGCCGACACATACATCCGTGTCACCAAGGCAAAAATCGACCGTGCGGCGTTGCTGAAAATCATCGACAACCCGCAGTTCGAATTTACCGTCACGCCGAAAAACACTTACCCACTGGCCGAGTTCCTCTACCGCGTCGGCGCGATCAAAAACAAACCGGATTCGTGGAAGGATTACTTCTTCCAGGATGCCAAACCGCTGCAAGGGAGCTGATCGACATGAACGCCCCCTTGCAAGGCCACACGGCCAGCAATCCGATCGCGGCCGCGCAAGCGCTGCTGTCGGTCGACCAGGTCAGCCTGGAATACCGCACGCCTGCGCGTGTGGTTCGAGCGACCCATCAGGTCAGTTTCGAGATCGATCCGGCGGACCGCTTTGTGTTGCTCGGTCCGTCCGGCTGCGGAAAATCGACGTTGCTCAAGGCGGTCGCCGGGTTCATCCCGCCCTGTGAGGGCGAGATTCGCCTGCAAGGCCAGCGGGTCGATGCGCCGGGGCCGGACCGGATCGTGGTGTTCCAGGAGTTCGATCAGCTGCCGCCGTGGAAAACCGTCAAGCAGAACGTGATGTTTCCGCTGCTCGCTTCCAAAACCCTCAAGCGTAAAGAGGCTGAAGAGCGGGCGCTGCACTATCTGGACAAGGTCGGTCTGGCGGCGTTTGCCGATGCCTATCCGCATACCTTGTCTGGCGGCATGAAAGCTCGGGTGGCGATTGCCCGGGCGTTGGCGATGCAACCGAAAATCCTGTTGATGGATGAACCCTTCGCCGCCCTCGACGCGCTGACCCGGCGCAAGATGCAGGAAGAGTTGCTGCTGCTCTGGGAAGAGGTGCGTTTCACGCTGCTGTTCGTCACTCACTCCATCGAAGAGGCGTTGGTGGTGGGTAATCGGATTCTGCTGCTGTCGCCTCATCCGGGGCGGGTACGAGCCGAAGTCCACAGCCATCAATACGATTTGCACAGCCTCGGCGGCGTGGCGTTCCAGGAATCGGCACGGCGGATTCATCGGCTGTTGTTCGATGAAGGCCAGTCACCGGAAACCGCGCGTGAGCTGGATTTCGCCGATATTCGCATCGCTTATTGAGCCATTGAGAGGAGTGCCCGATGAGCCCGCTATCATCCGCGCGTAAAGAGTACGAAACCATTTTGCAGCCGCTGACGAGCGTCCCGCTGGAGCGTGAGTTAGCCCTCGGTCAGCGTCTCTGGCAACAGGGCTGGTTGCGTAAAAGCCTGATCCTGATTGTGCTCGCGCTGCTCTGGGAAGCCGTTGCCCGTTACCAGAATAACGACCTGCTGCTGCCAGGTTTTCTGCAAACCGCCAGCGCGCTGTACGACGGCCTGCTCAGCGGTGAACTGTTGGGCAAGGTGTGGATTTCGCTGGTGGTGTTGTTGAAGGGCTACCTGATCGGGATTGTGCTGGCGTTTGCCCTGACCACATTGGCGGTGTCGACACAATTGGGTCGCGATCTGCTGAGCACGCTGACCTCGATGTTCAACCCGTTGCCGGCGATTGCGCTGTTGCCGCTGGCGCTGCTGTGGTTCGGGCTGGGGCAGAACAGTCTGATTTTTGTACTGGTGCATTCGGTGCTCTGGGCGTTGGCCTTGAACACCTATGCCGGGTTCCTTGGCGTTTCGGAAACCCTGCGCATGGCGGGGCGCAATTACGGCCTCAAGGGCATGCGTTTCGTGTTGTTCATCCTGATCCCGGCCGCGTTGCCGTCGATCCTCGCCGGTTTGAAAATCGGCTGGGCGTTCGCCTGGCGCACGCTGATCGCCGCTGAACTGGTATTTGGCGCCACCAGCGGCAAGGGTGGGTTGGGGTGGTACATCTTCCAGAACCGTAATGAGCTGTACACCGACAAGGTGTTTGCCGGGTTGGCGGTGGTAATCCTGATCGGTTTGCTGGTGGAGAATCTGGTGTTTGATACGTTGGAGCGGGTGACGGTGAAGCGTTGGGGGATGCAACGCTGAGTTTTGCGGTGTCTGATCTGGCCCCTTCGCGGGCTTGCCCGCGATGGCGGCAGACCTGCCAATACATCAGTCAGAAGGATGTTTGCTAGCATTGCGTCTGAATCAATCCAGATCAGATCAACATCCTCACCGTGCAAGGCGAATTGCTGGCGACCCAGCAGCAGTGGGTCGAGAGCTCGACCGGGGTGTCGTTGGCGATGGTGGGGTTGTACAAGGCGTTGGGTGGGGGATGGGAGTTGGTGTATCCGGTGGCGGAGATGGCGCAGCGTTGATATGGATGATTTGTAAGGAAATTAATACCTATCCGCCAACGCGCGCTCCAACCAATGATGGCCATCCGCTTGACGCGTTCCCCCGCTGTCGTAGACTCCGCTCATCCGTCAGGGAGTTACGGTTATGCGGCGTTTTCGTGTTTGGGTTGCGGGATTAACCTTTGTAACGTGCGTAGTGCAGGCGCAAACGCCTGCGCCAGACGATCCGCTGCTGGAAAGCAACGCGGTCGGCGGTAACGCGTCAGCCAGCAGTGAGGCCCGTGGTGTGTTGCGAGCCCGGGATCAGGCGGTGCTCGCCAGTGAGTTGTCCGGGCGGATTGTCGAGTTGCCGTTCAGTGAGGGCGAGTCGTTCAAAAAGGGCGACACCCTGGCGCGGTTTGACTGTTCGGCTTATCAGGCTCAGCTCAACGCGGCACAGGCCGCCAATCGTGGCGCCGGTGAGGAGCTGGCCCATAATCGGCAACTGGCGGCGTTGAATTCGGTGGGGCGCTTTGAAGTGGCGCGGGCCGAGGCCAAGGTCAGCGAAACCCAGGCGCAATCTCAGGTTTATCAGGTTCAGGTCAAGCGCTGCAGCGTGGTCGCGCCGTTCGATGGCCAGGTCGTCGAGCGCAAGGTCAAGCGCTACGAAAGCGTTGCCGCTGGCGCGCCGTTGCTGGATGTGGTCGATAACCGCACCCTGGAAATTCACCTGTTGGTGCCGTCACGCTGGATGGGCAAGCTCAAGCCCGGCCAGACGTTCAGTTTTGTCCCCGATGAAACCGGTCAGCCGCTGGATGCCACGGTCAAGCGCCTCGGCGCGCGGATCGACGAAGGCAGCCAGACCTTGCTGCTGGTGGCGACACTGCCCAACGCCAGCGGCCTGTTGGCCGGCATGAGCGGAACGGCGCGTTTCGCGGAGCTCAAGTGAACGCCCCGGTAACGGGCGGCGCCGAGCAGGTGTTCGCCAGGTTTCTCGACCTCGAACGCCAGACCCGCGCGGCTCGTAATTCTTCGCAACTGGCCTACAGCCTGGTCAATGACGGTCAGTCGCTGTTCAGTTTCCGCCATGCCGCATTGTTGATCGCCGGCAAGGTGCAGGCGGTGACCGGTGTCAGTGCGGTGGAGCCGAATGCGCCGTTCGTGGCGTTTGTCGAGCAAGCGGTCGCGCAGTTGTTCAAGCTCGAGGTGCTGAAACAGGCACGGGTGATCGCGCCCGATCTGCTCAGTGAATCGATTCAGGCCGATTGGCAAAGTCTGTCGGCCGCTCAGGTGTTCTGGTTGCCACTGATTGATCATCAGGGCGAGATATTCGGCGGGCTGTGGCTGGCGCGGGATGTGTCGTGGAACCCTGCCGAGCAGGTGCTGTTGTCGCAACTGGGCGACACCTACAGCCATGCCTGGCTGGCGCTGCAACCGCGCAAACCCTGGCGACTGCGCTGGACGCGCAAGCGTCAGGTGGCACTGGTCGCCGTGTTGTTGCTCGGGTTACTGATTCCGGTGCGCCAATCGGTGTTGGCGCCGGCTGAGGTCGTCCCGTTGGGCGGTCGGGTGGTCGCGGCGCCGCTGGACGGGGTGATCGCCGAGTTCCTGGTCAAACCCAACCAGACGGTGAAGACCGGCGACCTGCTGCTGCGTTTCGAAAGCACCACGCTCAAGGCTCAGGCTGATGTGGCCGAGCGCGCTCTGGGCGTTGCCGAAGCGGAACTCAAGGCCAATTCCCAACGTTCCTTCGCCGATGCCGAATCCAGTTCGAAAATCGATCTGCTGGCCGCACGTGTCGAGCAGAAACGCGCCGAACGGGATTACGCCCGTGAACTGCTCAAACGCAGCGAAGTGCGTGCCGAGCGGGATGGCATCGCGGTGTTCGCCGATGCCGAACGCTGGACCGGCAAACCGGTACAGACCGGCGAGCGCTTGATGGAACTCGCCGACCCGAATCAGGCCGAGTTGCGCATCGAATTGGCCGTGGGCGATGCGATCGCCCTGGAGCCTGGGGCGCAGGTCGCGCTGTTTCTCGACAGCGATCCACTGCAGCGGCACCAGGCCAGGCTCGAACGTTCGGCCTATGAAGCGCAGCCAACAGCTGGCGGGCAACTGGCTTATCGACTGGATGCGACATTCGACGGCGCACCGCCGCGCATTGGCTTGCGTGGCACGGCGAAAGTCTTCGGTGACCGTGCGCCGCTGGCGCTGTACCTGTTGCGTCGACCGCTGGCCGGGTTGCGTCAGAGCGTAGGCCTTTAGATGAGCCTGCCGAGCCTGCGGGCAGACCTGCAATTGTCGACGGCGGCGCCGGCCCTCGACGGGTCACCATGCTGGACCCTGGCCGACCCGGTGCGTGGACGTTATTTCAAACTCGGCGCGGCGGCGATGCGCTTGCTGCGTCATTGGTCCCTGGGTGATCCCGAGCAGGTGCTGCGTGCCGCCAACCGCGAGCCAGGGCTGCCGCTGGACGGCGCGGCGCTTGAGCAATTGCTGGAATTTTTGCGCGGCCACGACCTGATCAGCGCCCTCGACCCATCGCAGCGCGCCAGTTGCAGCCTGAAGGCCGCGGCTCAGCGCCAGAGCCTGTGGAAAATCCTGCTGCATCAATACCTGTTTTTCCGGATTCCGCTGTGGCGTCCGGACGCCTTTCTCAATCGCGTCTGGCCGTGGCTGGAGCGTTTCGGCCCGCGCGCATTGCGCTACGGATTGCCCGCGACGCTGGGGCTCGGGGTGTTTCTGGTGTCGCGGGACTGGCAGCGATTCATCGCCACCTTTCCGCACCTGTTCAGCCTCGGTGGCGCGCTGGCGTTCGCGGTGGCGTTGTTTTTCGCCAAGCTGTGCCACGAATTCGGCCACGCCTTCATGGCCAAGCGCGCCGGTTGTCGGGTGCAGAGCATGGGCGTGGCGATCATGGTGCTGCTGCCGATGTTCTACACGGACGTCAGCGACGCCTGGCGGGTCAACGATAGACGTGCGCGTTTGCTGATCGGCGCCGGCGGGGTGCTGGCGGAACTGGTGCTGGCCTGTATCGCGCTGCTCGCCTGGTCACTGCTGCCCGATGGCCCCGGGCGCACGGCGGCGTTCATGCTCGCCAGTGCGACCTGGATTACTACGCTGGTGATCAACCTCAACCCGTTCATGCGTTTCGACGGCTACTTCTTGCTCAGCGACTTCTGGGAAGTGGACAACCTTCAGGGACGTGCCTTTGCCTTGTGTCGCTGGCGATTGCGCGAGTTCCTGTTCGGCTACGCTGCCCCGGCGCCGGAGCCGTGGGCGCCGAGGATGCAGCGGCGGTTGTTGATCTGGGGATACGGCTCGTGGCTATGGCGCGCGGCGTTGTTTTTCGGGATTGCGCTGGCGGTTTATCACCTGTTCTTCAAGGTATTGGGGATCTTCCTGATGCTGGTGGAGCTGGTGTGGTTCATCTTCCTGCCGATCCTGAGCGAGTGGCGGCAATGGTGGAGTCGTCGCGAACAGGCGCATACACCTCGGGTACTGCTCAGCAGCCTGACATTGTTCGGGCTGTTGTTGCTGCTGGCGCTGCCGTGGCGCAGCGCGGTGGAGCTGCCGACGATGCTGGAGGCGGGACACACCAGCGCCTTGCACGCGCCGGTGGCGGCGCGGGTAAAAACGGTGAATGTGCATGACGGTCAGGTTGTCGCCCAGGGCGAGGTGCTGATCGAGCTGGAATCACCGGACCTGGACTCACGCCAGGCCATCGTCCGCCGCGAGATCCAGATTCAGCAGTTGCAGATGCGTCGTCAGGCCAGCCGCAGCGAAACCGCGGCCGACGCCGGAATCGTCGAGCAGCGCCTGGCGGAAGCGGTGGCTGAATACCGCGGCCTGGTCGCCCAGCGTGAGCGACTGCTATTGCGTGCGCCCCACGCCGGCAAGGTGCGCGACCTGTTGCCGCAGTTAACGGTCGGTCGCTGGCTTTCGACTAAAGATCCTTTGGTGCGGGTGGTCGAAGACGGCGCGCGGTTGCGCGGTTATCTGGCTGAAGCCGAGCTCTGGCGTGTTGCTTCGGGTGCTCGCGGGCGGTTCATCGCCGATGACCCGATGCACCCGGCGATTGCCGTGCAATTAAGCGAAATCGATACCAACGGCGCGGCCTATGTCGATCAAGAGGCGCTGACTTCCGATCATCACGGGCCGATTGCCGTACGCCGGGATGAGCATCAGCGCGCCGAGCCGGTGCAGGCGCAGTATGGCGCGCGGTTGAGCGTCCTCGAAGAGACGCCGACGCCGGTGCAACCTTTGCGCGGCATTGTGGTGTTGCAGGGCAGCGGCGAATCGTTGTTGGGCGTTGCCTGGCGGCGCATGGCAGCCCTGGGGGTCAGGGAAAGCGGTTTCTAGGGAGAACAGCGATGACGAACAGCGATTCAGTGGCAGCGGACGGCCTGGTGGTCAGGCCTTCGCGCACCAGCGATGGACCTTTTCTGCATAGCCTTTACCAGGCGGCGCGGCCGGATCTGCAATGGATCGACGGCGAGCAGGAAGTGGTTCAACAGGTGGTTGCCCAGCAATTCACCGTGCAGGAACAAGGACTGGGGGAAAACTTTCCCAACGCCATGCATTACGTGATCGAGAAACTCGACACAGCCATCGGCGCGTTGACCACCGACTTCGGTCCCAATGAAATTCGCGTGCTGTACCTGGCGTTCATCCCCCAGGCCCGAGGCCGGGGTTACGGGCGGACGGTGCTGCAAGGCGTGCAGAAAGCCGCGCAACAAATCCGCTGCCCGGTGGCGACGGTGGTCTGGGCCAACAATCCCCATGCGCGCCAGCATTACCTGGCGCTGGGGTTTCAGGTTGAAGAGCGCAACCCGGCGGCGGAGCGGTTGGTGTGGTACCCGCAGGGTTAAGAGCAATACAAAAAAGTGTGGTGAGGGGCTCACCACATAAGCCCGCTCCCACAAAGTCTCAGTTGAAGGCGATGTAGAAATAACCCACGTCGGGATCCCGCCCCATGGTCGGTACTCGCGAGACGAAAATATTTTCCACCTGGCCCAGTTCTGGCAACTCCAGCGCACACAAGCCATCGACAAAGTCGGTGGGTTGCAGGCTGTTGAGCTCGACGCTGAACGGCATGCGCTCGCTTTTGGGCATCTGTGAATGGGGCGTTTCTTTAAGGGTGTCGATATGGATCGGCAATTCACTGCCATCGGGCAGCCGCAGCGTCCCGGTCTTGCCCAGCAGTGCCTGAAAGTGTTGGCTTTGAACCTGTTGCAGCATGGCATCCCTCCATCAAGCAAAAGTGGCCGGGGGATGTGCATCCCCCGGCCAGACCCTCAGTTACGTGAAGGGAACAATCCGTTCAGGGCGATGCTGAAGTTGAGCACCAGGAACGGGTTCATCACCGTCATGGGCAAACCATTGCCGGCGGACGAGATTTCCCCCGTCACCGTGCTCGTGACACCCTTGAGCGGTACCGCCGCAGCACCTTGCTGATCGGAGTAGATGCTCGCCGAGCCTGGCCCGCCGCCCGAGGCACCGATGTAGGAGTTGGTCGCGGTCGGGTTGGTGACCGGGTTGCTCGCCGGGCTGGCCAGTTGCAGGGTGGTGGTGGCCGTGAGCCCGGACAGGGCGTGGGTGTGGTTGGGCAGGTTATTGATGGTCGCGGTGACGTTTTCGGTCCCGGAGACCTCGCCGATGACACGCGGGGTCAGGCCCAGGCCGTTGCCCTGGGCAATCGGCATGCGCCCCTGCAGGTTGGGCAGCATGAAATTGGTGGTGCCATTGCCTCCATAGTAGGTTCCCAGCAGTGAGAACAGCGCCTGGTATTGCGAGATCCCCAGCGTCTGGCCATAGCACAGGGCCCAGCCGTTGGGGGCGAAGTTAAAGGCGAAAGGTTGGATAGTGCCCATGAATACTTCCATAGTTCCTCATCCCTCAGGTTAGTGTCTGATATGTCACATCGCAGGCCCGGTTATCCGGGCGGATCGCAGTGATCAGCCGACTCCGTTCATCTCCGTGGCTGGGTCACGCCACGCCAAAGCGTAGACGCTGATCGGAATGATTGCCGGACGTCGTCCGTCGTAAAGCCAGCATCGACGACGGGCCTGAGCCTGTCCTACAGTGCTTGAGAAAATTGCGTATTCACTGGTCGAAGTTCATTAGGTCGAGGCACATCAGGTTGAAACAAGGGGAGGCAATGGAGGCGCGCAGAGAAACACCGCTGGGTGACACTCAGGATCCGCACGCAACACCGGGCTCATGGGCGGCTGCCCGTCGCTTATTGCGGTGGGCGCGGGAGCACTGGCTGCTGCCGATCCTGGCATTGGCTGCGCTGGTGCGTTTTTACGACCTGACGGCGGCGGCGATCTGGGGTGACGAAGGGTCCAGCCTGTTGTTGAGCCAGTACTCTCTGGCCGGGATCTGGGAACATGCAGCCCATGATGTGCATCCGCCGCTGTATTTCATGCTGCTGCACGGCTGGATCGGGCTGTTCGGCGACGGCATTTTTTCGATTCGTTGCCTGAGCGCGCTGCCGGGGATTGCCACGGTCGGGCTCGGTGTCTGGCTGGTGGACCTGCTCGCGACCCGCCGCGCCGCGTTGCTGGCCGGGGTTCTGCTGGCGCTGTTGCCCACGGCGGTGCGGTATAGCCAGGAAGTGCGGATGTATTCGCTGTTGGGGATGTGGCTGATCGGCGCCACGATCGCCCTGGTGTACTGGATAAAACGGCCACAACGCACGCGCTATCTGGTGATCTACACCCTGCTGATGACAGCGGCGTTCTACACCCATTACTTCACCGCGCTGTGCGTGCTGTGTCACTGGTTGTATCTGGGCATGATACGTGTACAGCCAGGGTATCGACTGCGACACATTCAGCGCTCGGGCTGGTGGCTGGCCAATGTGGCCATCGTGCTGTTGTACTTGCCGTGGGTGCCCAGCCTGATCGATCTGATCCAGCACTTGGATCTGCTCAAGGCCAATGGTGATGTGGGGTGGGAGCCCCCCGTCATGCTCGACTCATTGCCGTCGATGATCTGGTCGCTCCTGATCCAGGACGATGGCGAGAACCTGCCCACGCTGATTTTTATCGCGCTGCCACTGGCATTGGTGGCCCTGGCGGGCGTGGCGCTGGCCCGCGACCGCAGTGTGTTCCGTGGCAGTGTGCTGGCGGTGATCTACACCGCGGTCCCGTTATTGCTGGTGTTTGCGGTGTCGTTCATCTCGCCGGTGTTCATCGAGCGTTACCTGACCGCTTACGCCTTGGGTCTGCCGATGGTTGTCGCACTGGCCGTCGATCGCTTGTACGCAGACTTCAAGGTCTTGGCACTGGCCGTGCTGCTGCTGTTTGTCGGTGTCGAGCTGGTGGGGGTGAAGAACAATGCCACGGTGGATACTGAGGATCAGATCAGCGTCATGGCCAAACACGTGAACCAGCACTTCATGCCCGGCGACCGAATCGTCACCAGTGACATGCTCTGGTACCTGAGTTACGTCTATTACAACCAGACCAACGCCAAACCGATGCTGTACACGCCACCATTGGCCGATGGCCGGTCGAGCCGGTCGAGCCGGCCGAACGCCTACGGTTTCGGTACGCTGGTGACCAATGACATCTACCTGGATAGCCTCGATGCCTTGCCCAAAGGCACTGGTCGGGTATGGCTGGTCGGTACCCTCGAGGGGGCGGACGAGTTCGCTCCATTGCCCGCGGGCTGGCAACGCGTCGACGAAGCCCGGGGGGGAGGCGCCGTGGCACGCTTGTATGTGCTGAAGTAATTCGTGGTTTCAGGGCTTAAACGATTCAACTTTTAAACAGTTATATAAATTGCGTTTTCCAGTCGATTTAGCTCCAATTTGATATCAAAACACCACTAGCTGTAAGGCCATTCATGGTCTACGCTCCGTCGTACAAAGGACTGAATGACGGGTGAATGGATTGCAACAATTCCACTTTATCTCCGGCTTGCCGCGCTCGGGCTCGACCCTGCTTTCTGCCATTCTTTTGCAGAATCCGCGTTTCCATGCCGGCATGACCAGCCCCGTGGGCGCACTCTTTTCCGGCGTTCTGGAGCAATGCAGCGCCGGCAGCGAATTCGGCGCGGTGATCGACACCGACCTGCGTCGCCGCCTGTTGCGTGGCCTGTTCGATTCTTACTACGCCGACAAGGCCGACAAACCGGTAGTGTTCGACACCAACCGCTTGTGGAGTTCGCGCCTGCCGGCGATCAGCGATCTGTTCCCTCAAGCCAAGATCATTGCCTGTGTGCGCAATGTCGCCTGGGTCATGGACAGCATCGAGCGCCTGTACCGCGCCAATCCCTTCGAAAACACCAAGCTGTTCGGCGATGCGGTTGAGCGCAACACGGTCTACAGCCGCTGCGAAACCCTGGCCCAACGCAATCGGTTGGTGGGGTTTTCCTGGGCCGCCCTCAAGGAAGCCTATTACGGCGAACACGCCGACTCACTGCTGATCATCGATTACGACCTGCTGAGCCAGGCGCCAGAGCGGGTGATGCGGCTGGTTTACGACTTCATCGGTGAACCCTGGTTCGAACATGATTTCGATCATTTGGCCTACGACGCGCCGGAATTCGACCAGGCCCTTGGCCTCTCGGGGCTGCACAAGGTGAAGGCCAAGGTTCAATTGCAGTCCAGGCGCACGATCCTGCCGCCGGATTTGTTCAAGCAATACGCCGAGTTGTCCTTTTGGCTCGATGGCTCAGCCAGCGCCGCCAATGTCATTCGTATGAAAGCCGACGCCGCGATCAGTTGATCGCGGCGTTTTCATTGGTCTGTCAAAAAGTTCGAGTCCGGGTGAGCAGCATGTGGTGGAGCAAAGGCAAGTCGCGGGTTACCGAGGGCGCACGAGCGCTGGCCACGCCAATGATCATGTCCCTGGAGCCGCGCATGCTGTTCGACGGCGCGGTGGCCGCCACAGTGGCCGATACTGCCCAGGCTGACACCCATACCACGGCCGACGCGGTCAAGGCACCGACTGCCGACAAGTCGGTCGCCAGCAAGGACACCCACGGCCAGGCCGATGCCACGCCAACCCCGACACCTGTCGCGGTGCCAGGGCAAAGCGTGGTGTTCGTCGATTCGCGGGTCAAGGACGCCAACAGCCTGCTTAAAGGCGTCGCGCCGGGCACTCAGGTGGTCCAGCTGGACGCGGGCAAGGACGGCTTGCAGCAGATTGCCGACTACCTCGACACCCATCAGGGCATCAGTTCGGTGCAGATCATTGCCCACGGCAACGCAGGCGATCTGTGGCTGGGTAATAGTTATCTGTCGGCCGATAACGTCGCGGCCCGCAGCGCCGTGCTGGCGGAAATCGGCAAGGACATGAACGTCGGCGGCGACATCTTGATCTACGGCTGCTACACCGCCGAAGGCGAGCGCGGCTTGAGTTTCGTCGACTCGCTGGCGCAACTGACCGGCCGTGATATCGCCGCTTCCAGCAACCGCACCGGGGTCGGTGGCGACTGGAATCTGGAAATTGCCACCGGCAACATCGAAAGCGCCAACGTACTCTCGACCAAGGCCATGAGCGAGTATCAGTGGGGCCTGGCCACCTGGACCGCCACCAACAACGCCAACACGGGCGTCGGCTCGCTGCGTGCCGCCCTCGCCTCGGCGCAGAACGGCGATATCGTCACATTCAGCACCGGCATGACGGTGCAGTTGACCTCCGAATTGCTGATCAACAAGAACGTCTACGTTGATGGCGACTTGAACAACGACGGTGTGGCAGATGTGACTCTTGATGGTCAGTACAAGACCCGAGTGGTTGAAGTGGCGTCTGGCAGTACCGTGACGCTCGATGGCCTGGTGATCACCCGTGGCCTGGTGGCGGGCAACGGTGGCAACGGTGGCTACGGCGCCACGGGCGCAATGGCCGGGGGGATTTTCAACGCCGGGAACCTGACCCTGAAAAACGTTACCGTGACCTCCAACGCCGCTTCCGGTGGTGGTGGCGGCGGCGGTGTCACGGGCGCTTTTTACGGTGGTGGCGGCGGCGGTGGTGGCGGTTTGGGCGGCCAGGGCGGCGGGCACGGCGGTTCGGCAGGGCCGGGCACCGGCACATTGGGCGGCCAGGCGGGCAGCGGCGGTGTCGGTGGTTATGGCGGCGGCTATGACGCCACCCACATGGGCGGTCGCGGTGGTTCCACCACTGGCGGTGCTGGCGGGGTGGGCGTTTCCTATTACAGCAACGGCGGTAACGGTGCGACGGCCACCAATGGCACGATTTCCATTGGCGGTGGCGGCGGCGGGGCCGGTTGGGACAAGGTAGGTGGTGCTGGCGGCAACGCGGTAGGCGGGATCTACAACGCCAGCAGCGGCACCATAACCGTCATCGGCACGTCGACCATCAGCAACAACATCGGCGCCGGTGGCGGCGGTGGCGGTGGTGGTGGCCAAGGCAGCAATGCCAGTAATGGCGGCATTGGCGGCCGGGGCGTCGGTGCGATCTGGAACAAAGGCACGCTACTGATCACGGCTGCCAACTTCGCGGCCCTGGCCGGTAATGCCGCAGCCAGTGGTGCAGGCGGTACCGCGCAGGGCGGAGGTTCAACCGGCACCTCGCCGACCTCTTTCTCGACTATCTACAACGACGGTGGCGTACTCAACACCGCGTATTCGCCACCGCCGACCGCGACCATTGTGGTCACCGACACCACACTGAGCATCGGCGAAACGTCCTTGGTGACGATCACCTTTTCCGAGGCCGTGACCGGTTTCACCAACGCGGACCTGACTATCCCCAACGGCACCCTGAGCGCCGTCAGCAGCAGCGATGGCGGCATCACCTGGACGGCAACGTTCACCCCGTCCGCCAGTATTTCCGATACGACCAACGTCATCACCCTGGACAACACCGGCGTGATAAACGGCCTGGGCACCGCCGGCGTCGGCACCACCAACTCCAATAACTACACGGTCGACACCGTACGCCCGACCGCGACCATCGTGGTGGCGGACAATGCGCTGAAAGTCGGCGAAACCTCGCTGGTGACCATCACCTTCAATGAAGCGGTCACCGGTCTCACCAACGCGGACCTGACGATTGCCAACGGTACGCTCACGGCGGTGAGCAGCAGCGATGGCGGCATCACCTGGACGGGAACCTTCACCCCAACCGCCAGCATCACCGATACGACCAACCTGATCACTCTGGACAACACCGGAGTCAGCGACCTGGCGGGCAACGCCGGTAGCGGCACCACCGACTCCAACAACTACGCCATCGATACCGTGCGCCCGACCGCGACCCTGGTGGTGGCCGATACCAGCCTGAGCATTGGTGAAACCTCGCTGGTGACCATTACCTTCAGTGAAGCAGTCAGCGGTTTCACCAACGCCGACCTGACGATTGCCAACGGTACGCTTACGGCAGTGAGCAGCAGCGATGGCGGCATCACCTGGACCGCGACCTTCACGCCTTCGGCCAGCGTCAATGACACGACCAACCTGATCACCCTGAACAACACAGGGGTCAGCGATCTGGCGGGCAACACCGGGAGCGGCACCACCGATTCGAACAACTATGCCATTGATACGCTCCGTCCGACCGCGACCATCGTGGTGGCGGACAATGCGCTGAAAATCGGCGAAACCTCACTGGTGACGATCACCTTCAGCGAAGCGGTGACCGGGTTCACCAATGCCGACCTGACCATCGCCAACGGCACACTCACTGCGGTGAGCAGCAGTGACGGCGGCATCACCTGGACGGCGACCTTCACCCCGACCTCCAGCATCAGCGACACGACCAACCTGATCACCCTGGACAACACCGGGGTCATCGATGCTGTCGGCAATGCCGGCAGCGGCACCACCGATTCCAACAACTATGCGATCGACACCGTGCGCCCGACGGCCACTATCGTGGTCGCGGACACGGCACTGAAAATCGGCGAAACCTCGCTGGTGACCATTACGTTCAGCGAAGCGGTGAGCGGTTTCACCAATGCGGACCTGACCATCGCCAACGGTACGCTCACTGCGGTGAGCAGCAGCGACGGCGGCATCACCTGGACGGCGACCTTCACCCCGAGCGCCAGCATCAACGACACCACCAACCTGATCACCCTGGACAATACCGGGATCAGCGATTTGGCGGGCAACGCCGGCAGCGGCACCACCGATTCCAATAACTACGCCATCGACACCGTGCGCCCGACCGCCACGATTGTGCTGGCCGATACGACGCTGACCGCGGGCGAAACCTCGCTGGTGACCATTACCTTCAGCGAAGCGGTGAGCGGTTTCACCAACGCCGACCTGACCATCGCCAATGGCACGCTGAGCGCGGTGAGCAGCAGCGATGGCGGCATCACCTGGACTGCGACCTTCACGCCTTCGGCGGGCATCAACGACACCACCAACCTGATCACCCTGAACAACACCGGGGTCAGTGATCTGGCGGGCAACACCGGCAGCGGCACCACCAACTCGAACAACTACGTGATCGACACCGCTCCGCCGACCGCGACGATCGTGGTAGCCGACAACGCACTGAAAATCGGCGAAACCTCACTGGTGACCATCACCTTCGATCAGGCCGTAACCGGTTTCACCAACGCCGACCTGACGATCGCCAACGGTACGCTCACAGCGGTGAGCAGCAGCGACGGCGGCATCACCTGGACGGCGACGTTCACCCCGACTGCCAGCATCACCGACGCGACCAACCTGATCACCCTGGACAACACCGGCGTGCAGGCGGCCGCCAGCGGTAACGTGGGCACTGGCACGACCGACTCCAACAACTACGCCATCGACACCGTGCGCCCGACGGCTACCATCGTGGTCGCGGACTCGGCACTGAAAATCGGCGAAACCTCGCTGGTGACCATCACCTTCAGCGAAGCGGTGAGCGGTTTCACCAACGCTGACCTGACCATCGCCAACGGCACACTCACTGCGGTGAGCAGCAGCGACGGCGGCATCACCTGGACGGCGACCTTCACCCCGAGCGCCAGCATCAACGACACCACCAACCTGATCACCCTGGACAATACCGGGATCAGCGATTTGGCGGGCAACGCCGGCAGCGGCACCACCGATTCCAATAACTACGCCATCGACACGGTACGCCCGACCGCCACGATTGTGCTGGCCGATACAACGCTGACCGCGGGCGAAACCTCGCTGGTGACCATTACCTTCAGCGAAGCGGTGAGCGGTTTCACCAACGCCGACCTGACCATCGCCAACGGTACGCTCACGGCGGTGAGCAGCAGTGACGGCGGCATCACCTGGACCGCGACCTTCACCCCGACCGTCGGCGTGAATGACTCGAGCAACGTCATCACCCTGAACAACACCGGGGTCAGTGATCTGGCGGGCAACACCGGCAGCGGCACCACCAACTCCGGCAACTACACCATCGATACGGTGCTGCCGACGGCGACCATCGTGGTGGCCGACAACGCGCTGAAAATCGGTGAAACCTCACTGGTGACGATCACCTTCAGCGAAGCGGTGAGCGGTTTCACCAACGCCGACCTGACCATCGCCAACGGTACGCTCACGGCGGTGAGCAGC
>NZ_JBWKWT010000002.1:175307-581925 GCF_059422365.1 Pseudomonas sp. GW821-FHT01E10 | reverse complement strand
GCAGCGACGGCGGCATCACCTGGACAGCCACGTTCACCCCGACCAGCGCCATCACCGACGCGACTAACCTGATCACCCTGGACAACACCGGCGTGCAGGCGGCCGCCTCCGGTAACGTGGGCAGCGGCACCACCGACTCCAACAACTACGCCATCGATACCGTGCGCCCGACGGCCACCATCGTGGTCGCGGACTCGGCGCTGGCGGTGGGTCAGACTTCGGTAGTGACCATCACCTTCTCCGAGGCGGTGACCGGCTTCAGCCTCGCCGACCTGACGGTGAGCAACGGTACCCTGAGCAGTCTGAGCACCAGCGATAACATCACCTACACCGCCACCCTGACACCGGCGGCGAGCATCACCGATGCGACCAATCTGATTACCCTGGACAACACCGGGGTGACCGATGGGGCCGGCAACACCGGCAGCGGCACCACCGACTCCAACAACTACGCCGTCGACAGCCAACGCCCGACGGCCACCATCGTCCTGGCGGACGCCACCCTGAGTGCCGGAGAAACGTCGTTGGTGACGATCACCTTCTCCGAGGCGGTGACGGGTTTCGACAACAGTGACTTGAGCATCGCCAACGGTACGCTCACGGCGGTGAGCAGCAGCGATGGCGGCATCACCTGGACCGCGACCTTCACCCCAACCGCCGGCGTGAATGACACGAGCAACGTCATCACCCTGAACAATACCGGTGTGACCGATGTGGCCGGCAACACCGGCAGTGGCACCACCAACTCCGGCAACTACACCATCGATACGGTGCTGCCGACGGCCACCATCGTGGTCGCCGACAACGCGCTGAAAATCGGTGAAACGTCGCTGGTGACCATTACCTTCAGCGAAGCGGTGAGTGGTTTCAGCAATGCCGACCTGACCATCGCCAACGGTACGCTCACGGCAGTGAGCAGCAGCGATGGCGGCATCACCTGGACAGCCACGTTCACCCCGACCGCCAGCATCACCGACGCGACCAACCTGATCACCCTGGACAACACCGGCGTGCAGGCGGCCGCCTCCGGTAACGTGGGCAGCGGCACCACCGATTCCAACAACTACGCGATCGACACCGTGCGCCCGACGGCTACCATCGTGGTCGCGGACACGGCGCTGCAAATCGGCGAAACCTCGCTCGTGACCATCACCTTCAGCGAAGCGGTGAGCGGTTTTACCAACGCCGACCTGACCATCGCCAACGGTACGCTGAGCGCGGTGAGCAGCAGCGATGGCGGCATCACCTGGACGGCGACCTTCACGCCTTCGGCGGGCATCAACGACACCACCAATCTGATCACCCTGGATAACACCGGGATCAGCGACCTGGCGGGCAACGCTGGCAGCGGCACCACTGATTCCAACAACTACGCCATCGACAGCCAGCGTCCGACGGCCACCATCGTGTTGAGTGATTCGACCCTGAAACCGGGGGAAACCGCCCTGGTGACCATCACCTTCAGCGAAGCGGTGACGGGTTTCGACAACAGTGACTTGAGCGTCGCCAACGGTACCTTGAGCGCGGTCAGCAGCAGCGACGGCGGCATCACCTGGACCGCGACCTTCACCCCGACTGCCGGGGTTACCGACGCCAGCAACATCATTACCCTGAACAACAGCGGCGTGTCGGACGTGGCCGGCAACACTGGAGCGGGCACCACCAACTCGGCCAACTATGTGGTGGAAACCCAGGTGCCGACCGCCACCATCGTCGTTGCCGACAGTGCCCTCAAGGCCGGTGAAACCTCGCTGGTGACCATTACCTTCAGCGAAGCGGTGAGCGGTTTCACCAATGCTGACCTGACGGTCGCCAACGGCACCCTCAGCAGTGTTTCTTCCAGCGATGGCGGCGTGACCTGGACGGCGACTTTCACGCCTGCCGCCAGCGTCACGGACACCACTAACCTGATCCGCCTGGACAACAGCGGTGTGACCAACGTGTCGGGCAACAGCGGCGTCGGCGTGACCGACTCCAACAACTACGCCATCGACACCGTGCGTCCGACCGCGACCATTGTGGTCGCGGACAATAAACTGGGTATCGGCGAAACCACCACGGTGACCTTTACCTTCAGCGAAGCGGTGTCCGGTTTCGACCTGTCCGACCTCAGCGTGGCCAATGGCGTGTTGTCCAACCTGGCCAGCAGCGACGGCGGAGTGACCTGGACCGCCACACTCACGCCGACCGCGAGCGTCAACGATGCGACCAACCTGATCCTGCTCGACACCGGCAATGTGCTCGACGCCGCGGGCAATGCCGGCGCCAGCATCGCCATCTCCAACAACTACGCACTTGATGCGACCCGTCCGACCGTCAGCATCGTGGTTGCCAATCCGGTGTTGGGAATTGGCCAGACGACACTGGTGACCTTCACGTTCAGCGAGGCGGTCAGCAACTTCGATTTGTCGGACTTGAGCGTGACCAACGGTGAACTGACCAATCTGGCCAGCAGCGACGGCGGCAAGACCTGGACCGGGACCTTCACGCCCACCGCGAACATTACCGACCCGAGCAACTTCATTGCGCTGGACACCAGCAATGTGACGGACCTGGCGGGCAACCTGGGCGCCAGCGTCGCGGTATCCAATAACTACACAATCAACACCGTACCGACGCCCCCGCCCTTGGTGTTGACACCGGTGGTCGTGGCCGATCCACCGAACGTGCCATTGCAACCGATCATCTTCACCCCACCCACTGGCGATCTCGGCTCGCCACTGACCTTTGCCCCGTTGTTTGAACAACGGGTGATGGGCAATGGCATTCGGCCTCTGGGCGACATTTTCATAAACCACGGGGCGCTGACGCCGAGTTTTATTGCCCAGGTATTCACCAGCAGCGACAACGGTGGCGATGGCTCAGGCCACGGCTTCCTCGGCTTTGGCGGGGGCGATGGCGGGGTCTTCGGCAGCAGCACGCTGTCGAGCCTGTTCAATCAGGCCACCAGTAGCGAGGGGGATTCGCTGAACACCTTTGGTAATCAGTCAATCAGGGCGGGGGATGCTTCCCAAGGGCTGCGCGGCGTGTTTGGCGCACCGAGTCTTGGCCAGCAATTACAACAGCTCAAAGACACCGAGCAACGGCAGGTCGACAGCCTGGCCGCGGCTTTGCAACAGGTCGGTATCAGTGAAATGCAGGCCTGAAAAAACCATTAAAGCAGTACGGCACTGGGGGCAATACAAGGATGAAAAGAAGTCATAAATTGTTCGGCGCCAGCCTGCTGGCGCTGGCGATCAGCGGATGTGCAGTCACCAGTCAACCGATCGAACGCAGCGTCAGCCAACAGCGTGCCAAAAGCGATCTGCAAAACATGTACAAGGGTCAGGAGCCCCTCAGCGGCCCGCTGACCCTGCACCAGGCCATGGCCCGCGCGGTGAAATACAACCTCGAAGGCCGGCTCAAGATCATGGAAGAAGCCCTGGCCAAGCGCCAACTCGACCTCGCCAGTTTCGACATGCTGCCGCGCATGGCGCTGGATGCCGGTTACGTGGGGCGCAACAACGTCAACGCCTCCAGCAGCCAGAGCGTGCGCACCGGCACCCAGTCTCTGGAACCGTCGACCTCCCAGGACCGCGACCGTGACGTGGCGGACCTGACCATGGTCTGGAACGTGCTCGACTTCGGCGTCAGCTACATCAGCGCCAAGCAGCAGGGCGATCAGCGGCTGATCGTGCAGGAACGTCGGCGCAAGGTGATCAACACCATCGTCCAGGACGTGCGCTCGGCCTATTGGCGAGCCGTGGCCGCCGAACGTTTGCTCAAGCAAATCGACAGCCTGATGGCCCGGGTCGATACCGCCCGTGAGAATAGCCAGAGCATGAGCCAACAGCGTATCGGCGATCCGATCCAGTCGTTGGCTTATCAGCGCTCGCTGATCGAAGCCACCCGGCAACTGGAAGAGCAACGCCGCGCGCTGTCGCTGGCAAAAACCGAGTTGGCGACCCTGATCAACCTGCCACTGAATACCGAGCTGACGCTGGCGACCCAGGACGATTACGACATTCCGGAACTCAAGGTCGACCTCGCCAGCCTGGAGCAGGAAGCCCTGACCAGTCGGCCGGAGTTGCGCGAGCAGGATTACCAGACCCGCATCAGCGCGGCCGAAACCCGCAAAGCCATGCTGCGCCTGTTACCAGGGCTGGAGTTCTCCGCTGGCGGGCATTACGACAGCAACTCGTTTTTGGTGGAACAGAGCTGGGCGGATTACGGGGTGAAAGTCACCTGGAACCTGTTCAATGTGATTTCCGCACCCGCCGCGATCGATGTCGCCAAGGCCGGCGAAGAAGTCGCCGCGGCACGTCGTCAGGCGATGTCCATCGCAGTGTTGGCCCAGCTCTACGTGGCCAACGCCAACTACCGCGAAGCACTGCGGCAGTTCCAGACCAATCAGCAATTGTCGAACATCGACGGGCAAATCATCGGCCAGCTGCGCAACCGCTATCAGGCGGCCGGGCTGGGCGAACTGGATCTGATCCAGGGCGAACTGAACACGTTGCAGGCCGATCTGCGTCGCGACCTGTCCTACGCTGACCTGCGCAACGCTTACGGGCAAATCTTCGCCAGCGCCGGTCTCGATCCGCTGCCGGACGAAGTGCAATCTACCGAAGTCCAGTCCATCGCCACCGCACTGGCTAATCGCGAAGCGGCGTGGGCGGCGGGCGATATCTCAGTACCGCCGGTGGCCCATGCCCCGGTCCGCTAACCTGCTGGCGCCGACGGCGAGCATCAGCCGCGCCCAACGGGAGGCCCGCAACGGCCATCGCGGCACGGCGATTCTGCTGACCGGTTTACCGGCGGCGGGCAAGTCGACATTGGCCCTGGCACTGCACGCCGAGCTGTTCGAACATGGCGTGCAGAGTGTGGTGCTCGATGGCGATGGACTGCGGGTCGGGCTCAATCGCGATCTGGGGTTCACCGACAGTGATCGCCTGGAAAACATCCGCCGCGCCAGCGAAGTGGCGGCGCTGTTGGTCGAGAATGGGCAGATTGTCATCCTCGCGATGATCGCGCCCTTGGTGGAGTTGCGCGAACTGTTTGCCCGGCGGCTGGGCGAGGATTACCGCGAAGTCTGGTGCAACGCCTCTTTGTCGGTGTGTGAGCTGCGTGATCCCAAAGGTCATTACGCCCGGGCTCGACGGGGTGAGTTGGCGGGCTTCACTGGTATCTCCGCGCCTTACGAGCCACCGCCGTGTGCGTCACTGGTGCTCGACACAGGCGCGCAATCGGTCGAGGCCTGTCTTGACCGTTTGCTGACCTGGCTCGGCGAATGTGCGGTGCTGCCAAAACGATGAGCCGACCGGCATTCTCCCGATTGCCGGTGACGGTGGATTTGCCGTTGCTGTTGCAGGCGCTGGCGGCGATCGGTGAGGACGACTGGCACGGTCACTTCAACAGCGCTTACTACACCGGCGACTGGAGCGGCGTGGCGCTGATTTCCGCGGCCGATGCCTTGACCGAGCTGGCGCCCGGAAGCGGTGAGCCTCGAGTGCGCGAACCCTGGCGACGGGATGGTCGATGGCAGCAAGGGCTGCGGGATCTGCCGCTGGAGATCGTCTGCGCGCGCCTGTTGCGACTTGGCCCGGGCGGGCGTATCCATGAGCATCGTGACTATGACCTGGGCGAGCCGGATGCGGACTTGCGTCTGCACATCCCGCTGCTCAGCCCCCCTCAAGTGGACTTCATGCTGGACGGCCAGCGCATGCCGATGGCCGCTGGCGAGTGCTGGTACCTCGACCTGGCGCGACCTCATCGCGTGGACAATCGCGATACCCAGACACGGATTCATCTGGTGCTCGATTGCCGGCCCGGTGCCTGGCTGGAGCAGGCGATTATCGATGGGGTGGCAACCACGCCGTCGCCGCTAATCGGTGATCAAGCTTTAGAGCAATTCAAGGCACTGCTGGCCGGCGAACCGCAGCTGTGCAAGACCTTGCAGGGATTGCGGGACAACGAAGCCTTTGTCGCCCGCACTCTGGTGCTGGCTGCCGAACATGGCCTTGTGTTCACCCGCGAAGAATTGCGTGCGGCGATGCGCGATGGTCGCCGCCAGTGGACTGAACAATGGAGCGCCTGAACCTCGAAGGCTGGTTGCCGATTCGCGTGTGGCAAGAGGCTGGGCAATGGCAAGTCGATTGGTGCTGGTTCGGTGACACGCGGCTGCATCAGCCGTTTTTTCGTGACGCCGTGGAGGATGCGCTGCGACTGCCGTTCAATCAGGCATTCCGTCGAAAAACGGCATTGTCGACCCTTGCGGACTGGCAGGCTTGCAGTCCCGGCCTGACACCGAGCGCCTTTATCTTTCACGCCTCCCGTTGTGGCTCGACCCTGGTCAGCCAGATGCTGGCGCGACTCGACAACCACATTGTCATCAGCGAACCCCCGCCACTGGACGCGTTGCTACGCAGCGATTTGCCTGCTGTCGAGCGCCGTGCGGCGATCAAAGGGTTACTGTCGGCCTACGGGCAATGTCGACGTGGCGTGGAGCAACGGTTGGTGATCAAACTCGACGCCTGGAACATCGGTGAACTGCCGTTACTGCGCGAGTGCTTCCCTGAAGCACCGTGGCTGTTTCTTTATCGCGATCCGCTGGAGATTGCTGTCTCGCATCTGCGTCGCCCGGGCGTGCACATGGTGCCGGGGATGATCGGCGCCAGTGTGCTGGATGACGAATCTCCATTCAGCGGCCGTGAGGATTACATCGCTCGGCGGTTGGGGCAATTGCTGGCGTCGGGGTTGGCGCAATGCCAGGCATTTGGTGGCTGGGCGGTGAATTACAGCGAACTGCCGCAGGCGATGGCGGGGCGGTTGGCGGCGTTCTTTGCGTTGGACATCGAGCAGCGCCGGCAAGTGTTTGCAGCGGTGGGGCAACATGCCAAGCAGCCGTCGCAGGTGTTTGTCGGCGACGGCGATGACAAGCGTCGCGAAGCCTCGGCGTTGCTTCGTGAACGGGTGGAGCGCTGGGCGCGGGAGCCGTATGAGGCGTTGGAACAATTGCGCAAAATATAATCTTTTTGTGGCGAGGGAGCTTGCTCCCGCTCGGCTGCGTAGCAGTCGCAGATGTTGGGGCCGCTTCGCGACCCAGCGGGAGCAAGCTCCCTCGCCACAGGTTATCGGTGGATCAGGATTTTGACGACAAATCCGCCATCCCCTTGAGCAATTCGATCGGCAGCGGGAAGACGATGGTCGAACTCTTGTCACCGGCAATCGAACTCAGCGTCTGCATGTAGCGCAACTGCATGGCCCCCGGCTGACGCCCGAGCATTTCGGCAGCCTGCATGAGTTTTTCCGAGGCCTGCAATTCGCCTTCGGCGTGGATCACCTTGGCCCGGCGTTCCCGTTCGGCTTCGGCCTGTTTGGCGATGGCGCGAATCATCGATTCGTTGAGGTCCACGTGCTTGATCTCGACCGTGGCCACCTTGATGCCCCAGGCATCGGTCTGGGCATCGAGCACTTGCTGGACGTCGACGTTCAGCCGTTCCCGTTCGGCCAGCAATTCATCGAGTTCATGTTTACCGAGCACCGCCCGCAACGTGGTCTGGGCCAGTTGGCTGGTGGCCATGAGAAAGTCCTCGACCTGAATGATCGCCCGTTGCGGGTCGAGCACGCGGAAATACAGCACTGCATTGACCTTGACCGAGACGTTGTCGCGGGTGATCACGTCTTGTGGCGGTATGTCGAGCACCACGGTCCGCAGGTCGACACGAACCATTTGTTGAACCGCCGGAATCAGCAGGATCAGACCCGGGCCCTTGACCTGCCAGAAGCGTCCGAGCTGGAACACCACGCCGCGTTCGTATTCGCGCAGAATGCGGAAAGTTGACCCCGCCAGTGCAATCAGCAATAACAGCAGCGCGGCAAAACCCAATTGCAGACCCATGACTATTCTCCACCCGGTGCCGCGTCAGTCGCGGCCACTTGCAGCAGTAGACCCTTGCGTGCCACCACCCGGACCTGTTGTCCCGGTTTCAGCGGTGTGGCACTCATGACTTGCCATTGTTCGCCTTGCAGGTGCACCCAGCCGACATAAGCGTTGCCAGCCTGCAACGACGTTATCGGCGTCACGCTGCCCAGCAATTCGGCGTCGCCACTGAAGTTGCGGCGCGGTCGGGTTTTCAAGGCGCGGATCAGCAGGAAAATCAGCAGCAGTGCGCTGATCAGCCCCAGGCCGATGATCAAGGGAACAGGCACTTCGGCATTGGTCAGAATCACCGCGCCGATCACAAACATCACAATGCCGCCCAATCCGACCACGCCGAAATTGGGCAAGGCCGCCTCGGCGATCATAAACACAATGCCGAAGGTGATCAGCCAGATCCCGATCGGGTCAGGAACCAGCACTACAACGGTGTCCGCTGCGAAAACCGGTCCGCTCAGGGCCAGCAGCAGCGCAATTACACAGCAACGAATGTTCACTTGACCCTCCGGGAGAGTCATCCGTCCGCGAGCCGTTCGTGGCTCTGTGTACAAGTCTAGTTGAGCCTGTGGCTGTATGAATTTTGACCAGTTGTTGACCGCCTCCGACGGGCGGATTTCCCGCCGAATTCCACCCGCGGGCCTAGACTTTTAATGGAGAGAAAAAATTCTAACCATCGTCCGCCATTCGTTGTTGCGGACACCGAGGTGCATCATGCGTATGGCAAAAACCGTGCAGACCAGCCTGGACAAGGCGCACTGCGAATATGACATCGTTTCCCATCCGCACTCGGCCAGCAGCCTTGAAACGGCGCGGCTCGCAGGCATTCCTGCTGAACGGGTGGCCAAATCGGTGATCCTCGACGATCGCCACGGGCATTACTTGATGGCCGTGCTGCCCGCCAGCCGTCACCTGGACCTGAGCAAAGTCCGTGGCAGCAGCGAATGGCAAGTCACCCGGGAAAGCAACCTGCCGCACCTGTTCGACGATTGCGAACGCGGCGCCGTGCCTGCATTGGGCGAATCCTATGGCCTGGACATGGTCATCGACCCATTGCTGACCCGGCAGCAAGACATCTACCTCGAAGCCGGCAACCACAACAACCTGGTACACATGAGCGTGCCTGAATATCTGAAAATGGTGCCGCATGCCGAGGTCTGCGAGTTGAGTCTGTCGGCCTAGTGTCGACATAACTGCCGTCATCGCGGGCAAGCCTCGCTCCTACATTCGACCGCGCGTCCCTGTAGGAGCGAGGCTTGCCCGCGAATGGCCGCGCCACAGTCACCCATCCAATACGCGATCACAAAGGAGCCCCACATGGAATCCCCCACCCACAGCCTCCCGGCCCTGTTCAAACAACTCGGCCTGCCCGACGACGCCGAAAGCATCGATAAATTCATCGCCACCCATTCACCGCTCAAACCCGAACTGCACCTGGCGGACGCATTCTTCTGGAGCGAGAGCCAGGCAGAGTTGCTGCGTGAGGAAATTCTGGATGACGCGGATTGGGCGGAGGTGGTGGATCAGCTGGATGTAATGCTGAGGAAGGGGCGGGGGGTGTAAAAAAATCTGGAGAGAAATAGCGAAATGTAAAAAAACTGGTGAGTGGTAAAAAAATCTGGGCAGAAACTGAGTTTGTTAGCTTTTTCCGCGTCTGGCCGTTGCTCGCCAATTTGTTTCAAAACTTGACCAACTTTCCCCTCGAATGCCATATTGATAGTTAGCAAACTAACAGTGTGTGCATTCCCTCGTGCCAAAGAACCTCGCCGCTCTCCAGATGAACATCAGCAGCTCCATGGTGGTGGCCGCCAGGCATTGGCGGAAGATCTGCCAGACCACGCTGGTCAACTATGGAATCTCCGAAGCCTGCGCTGTCCCGCTGTTGATGATCGGGCGCTTGGGCGAGGGTGTGCGGCAGGTGACGGTCGCGCAGGCGGCGGGGATGGAGAGTCCGTCGCTGGTGCGGTTGCTGGATCAGCTGTGTCATGCCGGTTACGTCTGCCGTACCGAAGACATTCATGACCGACGCGCCAAATGCCTGAGCCTGACCGCGACCGGTCGCGAGTTGGTGCAGGCGGTCGAAGCCGAGTTGGTGCGTTTGCGCCAGGACGTGCTCGAAGGCATCGACCAGAGTGACCTGGAAGCGGCACTGCGGGTACTCAAAGCCTTCGAAGCGGCCAATCATCTGCCGGTGGTTCAGCCTTGAGCGGTTTTTTCACCGGCGTGCCCCCGGCGCGAGACTGGTTCTACGGTGTGCGCACGTTTGCGGCCTCGATGATTGCGCTGTACATCGCCATGCTCATGCAAATGCCACGTCCGTATTGGGCGATGGCCACGGTGTACATCGTTTCCAGCCCGTTCCTCGGCCCTACCAGCTCCAAGGCGTTGTATCGCGCGGCGGGTACCTTGCTCGGTGCGGCGGCGGCGGTGTTTTTTGTGCCGATGTTCGTTCAGAGCCCTTATGTGCTGGTGGTGGTCATCGCGCTGTGGACCGGGATTTTGCTGTTCCTGTCCTTGCACCTGCGCACCGCCAACAACTACGCCTTGATGCTCGCCGGTTACACCTTGCCGCTGATCGCCTTGCCGGTGGTGGCTAACCCTTTGGCGGTGTGGGACGTGGCCGAGGCGCGGACCGAAGAGATTTTTCTCGGCATCGCCTGCGCGGCGGTCGTCGGCGCCATGTTCTGGCCACGGCGGCTGGCGCCGGTGTTCAACGACTCGGTGAACAAATGGTTTGCCGATGCCTCGACCTACAGCCTGCGTTTCCTTAGCCGCAATGTGCAGCCGGAGGAAGTCAGCGCCTTGCGTTCATCGATGGTGGCGAACTTCAACAGCCTGGAATTGATGATCGGTCAGCTGCCGCACGAGGGCGCGCGAGCGCAAACGGTGCGCAACACCAAGGAGCTGCGCGGTCGGATGATTCATCTGTTGCCGGTGATCGACGCCCTCGACGATGCGCTTTATGCCCTCGAGCGGCGCACGCCGGAGCTTGTGGATAAGTTCGCGCCACTGCTGATCGCAACCAGCGAATGGCTTGACCACAAAGACGCTGATCTCGACCGCTGGCAGGCCCTGAAAAACCGGCTCGAAGCGCTGCAGCCAAGTGCCGAGGCGCTGGACGATCGCAAGCAATTGCTGTTTTCCAACGCGCTGTATCGCCTCGGCGAGTGGATCGACCTGTGGCAAGACTGTCGCAGCCTGCAATACGCCATTCAGTGCGAGAGTCAGGACAACTGGCGCGCGGTGTATCGGCACTGGCGCCTGGGGCGACTGTCACCGTTTCTCGACCGTGGCTTGATGCTCTATTCGGCGGCTTCTACGGTCACCGCGATCATCGTCGCCTCGGTGCTGTGGATTCTGCTCGGCTGGACCGACGGCGGCAGCGCGGTGATCCTGGCGGCGGTGGCGTGCAGTTTCTTTGCGTCGATGGACGACCCGGCGCCGCAGATCTACCGGTTCTTTTTCTGGACCGCGATGTCGGTGCTGTTCGCCGGCCTTTATCTGTTTCTGATCCTGCCGAACCTGCATGACTTCCCGATGCTGGTGCTGGCGTTCGCCATACCGTTCATTTGCGTCGGCACCCTGACAGTGCAGCCGCGTTTTTATCTGGGGATGTTGCTGACCATCGTCAACACCTCGTCCTTCATCAGCATTCAGGGCGCCTACGACGCGGACTTTCTCAGTTTCACCAACTCCAACCTGGCCGGGCCCATGGGGTTACTGTTCGCGTTCATCTGGACCCTGATCGCCCGGCCATTCGGTGCGGAACTGGCGGCCAAGCGCCTGACCCGTTTCAGCTGGCGCGACATCGTCGGCCTGACCGAGCCGGCCACGCTGGCCGAACACCGGCACATGGGCGTGCAGATGCTCGATCGCCTGATGCAGCATTTGCCGCGACTGGCCATGACCGGCCAGGACACTGGCATCGCCCTGCGCGAAGTGCGCGTGGCCCTGAATCTGCTGGACCTGCTCGCCTATTCGCCGCGAGTGCCGGGTGCGCCGCAAGCGCTGCTGCGCCAGGTGGTGGCTGAAGTCGGCGAGTACTTCAAGGCCTGCCTCAAGGCCGGTGAACGTCTGCCCGCGCCTGGCCCGTTGCTGATGACCCTCGATCGCACCCGCCGCGCCCTCGGCGGCCAAGGTGATGACGAAACCCGTCTGCATCTGCTGCACGCCTTGAGCGGCCTGCGTCTGGCGCTGTTGCCGGGCGTCGAGTTTGTCGGCACGGGCGAACTCGAAGAACCGCTTCCCCATGGCATCGATGGAGCGCCTTTATGATCGGTGATCTGGATATCAGCGGGGTGTTCCTGCCCACGCTGCTGGTGTTGATGGGCATTACCTACGTGTTGTTCCTGTTGGTGCACGGGGTGCTGACGCGCCTGCACTTTTACCGTCTGGTCTGGCACCGGGCATTGTTCAACGTGGCTCTCTACGCTGTGCTGCTCGGCGCCGTGGACTCACTCAGTCGATACCTGATGACATGAAAAAACCTTTATTGACCCTCGGCCGTGTGATCCTGACGTTGTTGATCGTGACCTTCGCGATTGTCGTGGTCTGGCGCATGGTCATGTATTACATGTTCGCGCCCTGGACCCGGGACGGCCACATCCGTGCCGACATCGTGCAGATTGCCCCGGATGTATCGGGGCTGATCCAGCAAGTGGAGGTGCGCGACAACCAGTGGGTGAAACGCGGCCAGGTGCTGTTCAGCATCGATCAGGACCGCTTCAAACTGGCCCTGCGCCAAGCCAAAGCGGCGGTCGCCGATCGTCAGGAAACCTTGGCCCAGGCCCAGCGCGAGGCCAAGCGTAACCGTGGCTTGGGCAATCTGGTCCCGGCCGAGCAACTGGAAGAAAGCCAGTCCCGGGTGGCCCGCGCCGAAGTGGCGTTGATGGAAGCGCAAGTAACGGTGGACAGTGCCCAGCTCAACCTCGACCGCTCGGTGATCCGCAGCCCGGTGGATGGCTACGTCAACGACCGGGCGCCACGCTCCCAGGAGTTCGTCAGCGCCGGGCGGCCAGTGTTGTCGGTGGTGGACAGTAACTCCTTCCATATCGACGGCTATTTCGAAGAAACCAAACTGGACGGCATTCATGTCGGCCAGAGCGTCGACATTCGAGTGATCGGCGACCGTGCGCGCCTGCGCGGGCATGTCGAAAGCATCGTCGCCGGCATCGAAGACCGTGACCGCAGTAGCGGCAGCAACCTGTTGCCCAACGTCAACCCGGCGTTCAGTTGGGTGCGGCTGGCCCAGCGGATTCCGGTGCGAATCGCTTTCGATGAGGTGCCGGAAGATTTCCGCATGATTGCCGGGCGTACGGCCACCGTGTCGATCATCGACGATCAAATCGGGGGGCCGGCGAAATGAGCAGGGCCTCGGGTTTGGCGGTTGCCGGATTGGGCTTGTTGCTGTCGGCCTGTCAGGTGGTGGGGCCGGATTATCACTTGCCGGACGAGGCCGCCGTGCACCGTGAAGACTTTCAGGGCGACCTGGCGGTGAACGGCAAACATGTCATCTCGGCACCGGTGCCCGCCGATTGGTGGCGGTTGTATCAGGATCCGCGTCTGGACCAATTGGTGCAGCAGGCCATGGCCTCCAACACCGATTTGCGGGTGGCGGCGGCGAATCTTTCGCGGGCTCGCGCTCAGGTCGACGAAGCGCAGGCGGCGGGCGGTTGGAGCGGCGGCGTGAAGGTCGGCGCCCAGCGTTTGCAGGAGTCCGGCGAAGCGTTCTTGATACCGGAAAAAGTGCCCGTGGCCAACGTCGGCGATATCGGCATCACGACCTCGTATCAGTTCGACTTGTTCGGCACCTTGCAGCGCGGCATCGAAGCGGCCAAGGCCAATGCCGATGCGACCCAGGCGGCAGCGGACATCGCGCGCATCACCCTGGTGGCCGATGTGGTGCGGGCTTACACCCAGGTTTGTGCGGCCAACGAAGAGCGGGAGATCGCGCAGCATTCCCTCGACCTGCAAGCCCAGAGCACCTCCCTGACCCAGCGCTTGCGCGATGCCGGACGCGGCGATGAAACCCAGGTCACCCGTTCGCAAACCCAATTCAAATCCTTGCGCGCCGAATTGCCGCGTTATGAAGCCGCACGTCAGGCCGGGTTGTTCCGCTTGTCGATGCTGCTGGCCAAACCGGTCGAGCAACTGCCGGCGGGCACCAGCGACTGTGCCGAGCTGCCGAAAGTTACCCAATTGTTGCCGGTGGGTGACGGCGCCACTCTGCTCAAACGCCGACCAGACGTGCGCCAGGCCGAGCGCAAGTTGGCGGCGGCCACCGCCGGCATCGGCATTGCCACCGGCGAGTTGTACCCGGACATCAGCATCGGCGCGACCGTGGGCACGGTCGGCACCCTGGAAAACCTTGGCAAACCGTCGACCAATCGCTGGGGCTTCGGTCCGTTGCTGACCTGGACCGTACCGTCCAACGGCTCCCGCGCGCGAATCCGTGAGGCCGAGTTCGCAACTCAAGGCGCGCTGGCGCATTTCGATGGCGTGGTGCTCAACGCCATCCGCGAGACTCAGACCGGCCTGGCGCAATATTCCGCGCAACTTCAGCGTCGCGATGCGTTGGCGGACGCCGAACAGTCGGCGCAATTGGCGGCAGACCAGACCCACCGCTTCTTCCAGGCCGGTCGCGCGTCGTTCCTGGCGGACTTGCAAGCCACCCGCACCTACACCGATGCACGGGCGCAACTGGCCTCGGCCAACACCCAGGTCGCCATGAGCCAGATCGATTTGTTCCTCGCCTTGGGCGGCGGCTGGGAAAGCGGACGAACGCAAGGCTCACAACCCGGCAAACCCTGAGGCCGTTGCTATGCTTTGATTTGATGGGGGCGCGCGGCGAACCCGTCGATCAAGGCTTGCGTTGGTCATGGGGATCTAATAATGAAAAACCCTTACGCTCCCGGCTTCTGGTGCGCCATTGCGGCATTGGTTTTGCTGTCGGCCACCTATTTCTATGGCGTCATGCTGGCCCACCAGATCGACAAGGCGCTGATATTCCTCGACAGCGCGGCGGCACTGATCGCCGTGATGGCCATCGTGGTGGTCGCCTGGGCTTCGCTCCAGAACCAGCGCATCAAGAAACGACAACTCGAACAAGGCAAAACCCTGGTACTGATCTGGGACACCAAGGTGGCTTTGCGTCGGGTAGAAACGGTGTTCGACCGATATTTCTGGGGCAGTTACTGGCAACCGGGGCGCACGTTTCAGGAAGTCATGGGCGAACTGACCGGCACGCCACTGGAAAAAAGCCTCGAAACCTTGAAGAAGCAATGCCAGGCGCTGGACAAGCAAGTGGCCGACGAGGGCTGGCACTGGCTCAACAATGCCCGAGAACTGTCCGATGTCGCCAACGCCATGGCCCGCGAACGCTATCAACTGGATTTCTGTGACCCACGCGCGGAAGTGACTGGAGGGGCGGTGATCAATCGGGATTTTGAAGTGCTGGTGTATACGTGGACCGCGCGGCTAAAAAGTTTTGATCATCAGCTTGATGAGATCGAGGTTCAGTATTCGTAAGGTTGTATTGGCAGGGCTGCTCGCGAAGGCGATTGAACGATCGCCGAAACTCTCCCCTGCCAGTTGTCCACAGGCCGCCGCAGCCCATGGACACTCTTTCACCTTTAATCATTGGGCCGTCCCACGGCGCAAATGCTAATCTCCTCGCCACTTTCAGCGCAGTCGTGACCGCGACCCGTTATGGGTTCAGGGAAGACGACCAGACTTTCAACAATGGACATTGATCGGGTACTTCATGAATAAATCAGCAGGCGTGCTTCTAGGAATTGTCGTGGCCATCGGTGCAATCAGCGCGGGCGGCGCCTGGTACACCGGCAGCAAACTTGATGGGGTGCTGAACAGCTCGATCGCCGACGCCAACAAAGAACTGCATGCCGCGCTGGCAGGTTCCAACGGCACGGCGTCGCTGGAGCTGGTGTCGCTGGAGCGTCATGTGTTCAGCAGCACCGCGCACTACCGCCTCAAGGGCGAGGGTGAGATGTTTGGTGAAGCGCCGGTGGAGATGCTGTTCGTCGACCGCATCGAACACGGCCCGCTGCCGTTCTCGCGCCTGGTATCGTTCAAGTGGTTGCCAGTCCTGGCCACCAGTCACTACGAGCTGGAAAAAACCCCGCTGACCGAAAAGTGGTTCGCCGCCGCCAAGGACAAATCCCCGGTCAAGGGTGTGGTCAACATCGGCTACGACAACTCCACCAAGGGCTCGCTCGAATTCCTGCCGCTGGAAGCGGCACTGGATGACAAGTCCAACCTGACGTTCTCCGGGTTGAAACTCGACGTGGCCGCCAGCGCCCAGGCGCAAAAGGTCAAGGCCGACGGTTACATGGACAGCCTGAAGCTGACCACTGTGGCTGAAGACCAGACCCCGGTTCAGGTCGAGCTCAACGGCTTGACCCTGGCCAGTAACCTGAACAAAAGCACCTACGGCTATTACGTCGGTGACAACACCCTCGAGCTGACAAACAGCAAAACCACCTTTGGCCCCAAGCAATCGGTACTCGGTTTCAAGAACTTTGAAATGAAGAATCAGACCGGGGAATCAGGCACCAACGCTTCGGGGCGTGCCGATTACAAGGTCGGTGAAGTGTCCTTGAACGGCAAGGTTATCGGCTCTGCGCAGATGGCCATGAGCCTGAAAAACCTCGACATCCCGTCGACGATGTCGCTGATGCAGATCTATCAGACCAAACTGCAACCGTACGAGCGGGCCGCCGCCGAAGCCACTGCCGCCGGTCTGCCGGCGCCGCCGCTGAACCTGACCCCGGCCGAAGAGGCACAGGTCAAGACCGGTCTGGAGAAACTGCTGGCCGCAGGTCCCCAGGTGGCCCTGGAAAACCTGTCGTTCAACACCAGCAACGGCGAAAGCCGCGCCAACCTGGTGCTGGACCTGACCAAACCGCAATCCATGGACCTGCCGCCGGACCAATTGGTCAAGCAGTTGATTGCGTTGCTGGAATTCAACGTACTGGTGTCCAAGCCAATGCTCATTGATTTGCTCACCGTACAGTCGCAAATCGACGGCCAGACCGATGCCAAGCTCATCGCCGATCAGGCGAGCGCAACCGCCGACATGTTCAGCAGCATGGCGGTCGGTACGCAACTGGCAAAACTGGACGGTAACAACGTCGTCACCAAGTTGCATTACGCCAACAATCAGGTGGACTTCAACGGCCAGAAAATGACCCTCGAAGAGTTTGTCGGTTTTGTGATGAGTAAGCTCGGCGGCACTGGCGACGTCACCATCCAGTAAAACCGCAGGCTTCAGCGCAACGCCCGGCCTCTGCAACACGCAGACGCCGGGCGTTTTGCTGTCTGGGGTTCCGAAACGGGGTGAGGGGAGGCCCGTCACGAATCTGAAGAAATATTGTGTCTTGAATTATTGACTACGCTTGCATGCAAGACTGCTTCGATAAAGCTTGGCCGGGTCTTTCGATCCGGCTTTCCGTCACAAGTGGGCAAGGGGCATTGCGACCCGGCTGGCCATGTAAGGATGCTGACGAATGCCGCGTATTGCTGGTCCCTTTATTCACCGTGGGCTGCGCCCCTTGTTTCGCGTTGCGCTGTGCGGCCAATTGTTGTGGCCGGTGCTGGCGCTCGCCGATACCCCTTACGATCAAATGGTTCGCGATGCGCGGGCCGGCAATTACACGCCTGCGCTGACGGTGTTGCGCCAGGTGCCGGTAAGCCAGGCCTCCACTGGCCAGATCAGCGATCACTTGCAGATCGCCAGTTGGGCCGGTCTGGATGCCGAAGTGGTACAGGTCTATGAAACCCAGGGACGTGATCGAGCGTTGCCGGTCCAGGCCCTGACTGCCACCGCGCGGGCCTATCGCAACCTCAAGCGTTGGGACTCGGCGACCCAGGTGTACAACAAGGCCCTGGCTCTTGAACCGCAAAATGCCGACCTGCAGCTGGGCCTGGCGATGACCCAGGCCGACGCCGGTAAACCTGACGAGGCGGTTGCCCGCGCCAGGGCTCTGGTGGCGGCGAAACCGGATGATCCTGGCCGCCGTCTGGCTTTGGCCTACGCCTTGACCCGCGCCGGTGCCACTTACGATGCGTTGTTTGAGTACGACCAGGCCTTCACCCGCGCCGGCAGCAAACCCGAAGTCGCTCGGGAATACGTGATTGCCCTGCAACGCGCTCGTTTGCCGGAGCCGGCCTTGCGCCTGGCGCGTCAGCGGCCGGGGTTGATTGATCCGGTCACGCAACGCCGTCTCGAAGGTGACCTGGCCGCCGAACGCGTGCGCCTGGCCGAACTCGCCACCCGCAGCGAAAAAGAACGTTATGTGATCGCCGATCGGGCCCTGGCCGACTACGACCAGTTACTGGCGACCTGGACGCCGGACCCTGCGGCCCACGATGACGTCATCCGCTGGCGAATCGACCGCATGGGCGCCCTCAAGGCCCGAGCGCGCACCGCCGATGTGATCACCGAATACCAGAAGCTGCTCGCCGAAGGCGTGAAGATTCCGACCTATGCCCTGCGTTGGGTGGCGTCGTCCTATCTGGATCAGCGTCAGCCGGAAATCGCCACCGATTTGTATCGCCAGGTGCTGGTGGCGCCGGATGCCGATGTCGGCGATCGCCTGGAAGACAGCACCGCGCTCTATTACGCCCTGCTCGAAAGCGACAAGGCCGATGATGCGCGCAAGGTCGCCGAGGACCTGGCCAAGACCCAAAAGCCACGGGTCGAGCTCAAGGGCTTGCCGGTGGGCAACCCCAATGATGAATGGATGGACGCGCAGCAACTCGCCGCCCAGGCCGGCACCTACGGCGCCGATCTGCCATCGGGCGAGCAGCGTTTACAGGCGTTGGTGGATCAGGCGCCGGGCAACATCGGCCTGCGCCTGGCCCAGGCCGATCTGTACCTGGCCCGGGACTGGCCACGACGCGCCGAGAATCAGCTCAAGGAAACCGAGAGCATGGCCCCGCGGGATATCGGGCTGGAAGTCGCTCAGGGCCACACTGCCATGGACCTGCAGGAATGGCGGCAGATGGATGCGCTGACCGACGATGTGGTCGCGCGTTTTCCGGACAACCGTCAGGTGCAGCGTTTGCAGCGTCAGCGTGCGGTCCATGATATGGCCGAGCTGCGAGTGCAGGCCTACGGCGGCAAGAGTTATGGCGGCGGCAACGGCGATGTCGGGGCGGTCAACGGCAGCCGCGATTTCGGCATCGAAACCACGCTGTACAGCCCGCCCATCGATGAAGACTGGCGCCTGTTCGCCGGTGCCGGCTACGCCACTGGCGATTTCCAGGAAGGCACCGGTCACCATCGCTTCCAGCGTGTCGGGCTCGAACGCCGGACCCGTGACATGTCCCTGGAAGCGGAAGTTTCCAACCATTCCTACGGCTTTGGCGATAAACAGGGCGCGCGCCTGGCGATTGCCCGAGACATCGACGATCACTGGCAGTACGGCGGCAGCCTCGAATACCTGTCGGCACAAACGCCGTTGCGAGCGTTGAACAGCGACATCACGGCCAACGGCGGCAGCGGTTTTATCCGCTGGCGCGCCAATGAAAGCCGTGAGTGGAGACTGGCGGTCAGCCCCTCGCACTTCAGCGACGGCAACAACCGTGTCGAAGCCGTGCTCACCGGTCGCGAGGGTGTTTATCGCGCGCCGGGGCTGCAAGTCGACCTCGGCCTGGAAGTCGGCAGCAGCCATAACTCCAAGTCCGACGACGTGCCGTACTTCAACCCCAAATCCGACTTAAGCGTGCTGCCGACGGTGAACGTCAATCACGTGCTCTACCACCGCTACGAAACCTCCTGGAGCCAGCAGTTCCAGGCCGGTGCGGGCACTTACAGCCAGCGCGATCACGGCACCGGCGGTATCGCCCTGCTGGGCTACGGCCAGCGCTACAGCTGGAACGACGTATTCGAGGTGGGCGGCCTGCTGAGCGTGATCAACCGGCCATTTGACGGTGACCGGGAAACCGATCTGCGCCTGCTCGTCGACCTTACTTACCGCTTCTAGAAGAGTTTGAAGATGCCTTTTATTTCGCGTTTCATCCTCCTGCTGGGAGTGCTGTTGATCAGCGCCTGTGCCCAGCAAGCTCCGACCTTCGTACCGCCGTCCGAACGTACAGTGTCGGCCAATGAAAAACCGTGGCCGAAAAACCATGTATTGGGGATCGCTTACCACGATGTCGAAGACCGCGACCCCGATCAGGCGGTGGTGGCCGTGCGCACCGAGCGCATGATCGAGCAACTGGCATGGTTGCGGGAGAACAACTACCAACCGGTCACCGTTGACCAGATCATCGCCGCTCGCAATGGCGGCCCTGAATTGCCGCCACGGGCGATCCTGCTGAGTTTCGACGACGGCTATTCGAGTTTCTACACCCGCGTGTTGCCGGTGCTGCGTGCCTATAACTGGCACGCCTTGCTGGCGCCGGTCGGGGTGTGGATCGACACGCCGCCGAACCAGCCTGTCGACTTCGCCGGCACACCGCGCAAGCGTTCGGATTTCCTGACCTGGGAGCAGATCCGCGAGATTTCCCGGTCCGGCCTGGTGGAAATCGCCGCCCACACCGACGCCAGCCACAAAGGCGTGTTGGCCAACCCGCAAGGCAACCTGCAGCCGGCGGCCGCGACCCGGCGCTATGACGCCGCCACCGGTCGCTATGAAACCGAAGCCCAATTCCAGGCCCGGATGCGCGCCGACGTAGCGGCCATCTCGGAGAAGATCCGCAAGGTCACTGGCTACAAACCGCGAGTCTGGGTCTGGCCGTACGGCGTGGCGGATGGCACCTCGCTGCAAGTGATCAACGACCAGGGTTATAAGATGGCCCTGACACTGGACGACGGCCTCGATGCCCTCGACAACCTGATGAGCAGCCCGCGCTTTCTGGTGGCCTCGGACCCGGATGGCGAACACTTCGCCAACAGCGTCGTCGCGGTGCAGGCCGAATCGCCGATGCGCGTGGTGCATGTGGACCTGGACAACGTCTACGACCCGGACCCGGCCCAACAGGAAATCAACCTCGGCAAACTGATCCAGCGCATGGCCGACATGGGCGCCAACACGGTGTTCCTGCAAGCCTTCGCCGACCCTGCGGGCGATGGCCTGGTGCATTCGCTGTACTTCCCCAACCGCCACCTGCCGATGCGTGCCGATATCTTTGACCGTGTGGCCTGGCAGCTGCGCACCCGGGCTCACGTCAAAGTTTTCGCGTGGATGCCGGTGCTGAGTTTTGCCCTGGATTCGAAGTTGCCGCGAGTCACTCGCTGGGACCCGAAAACCGGCACCACGTCGATTGATCCGGACCAGTACAAGCGCTTGTCACCGTTCGATCCGAACGTGCGGCGCATCATCGGTGAAATCTACGAAGACGTGGCACGCCTGACCTCGGTCGACGGCATCCTCTATCACGATGACGCGGTGCTGTCGGACTTCGAAGACGCCGGCCCCGAAGCCCTGAAAATCTATGCCGCCAACGGTCTGCCCGGTTCGATTGCCGCCCTGCGCGAGGATCCGGCCACCCTGCAACGCTGGACGCGGTTCAAGAGCCGCTACCTGATCGATTTCACCCATGAGCTGACCGCCAAGGTTCGCGCCATTCGCGGCCCGCAAGTGAAAACGGCACGCAATATTTTCGCCGAGCCGATGCTCAACCCCGAGAGCGAAGCCTGGTTTGCGCAGAATCTCGACGACTTCCTGGGCGCCTACGACTGGACGGCACCGATGGCCATGCCGCTGATGGAAAAACAGAGCCATCAGCAATCCGGCCCCTGGCTTGAAGCACTGGTGGCGACGGTCAAATCGCGCCCCGGCGCCCTCGACCGCACGGTGTTCGAATTGCAGGCCCGCGACTGGACGAAAAATAAACACGCCGACATCGACGGCGGGCAGCTGGCTGACTGGATGGGCCGCCTCAAGCGTCAGGGCGCCACCAGTTTCGGCTACTACCCAGACAACTTCCTCGAGAACCAGCCGGACCTGAAAGCCGTGCGGCCGGCGCTCTCCAACAAGTGGAATCCATAACATGCTGGACAGACTTCTGGCCCTATTGGTTCTGGCGATCGTCCTGGGGGTTCCCCTCGGGCTGATCTTTCTGGTCACCGGGCAATTCCTGATGGACTTCGTGTTCTTCTACCCACTGTTCATGTCGGGGCTGTGGATCGCCGGCGGCCTGTATTTCTGGCTGCACTGGGAGCGGCACTGGCCGTGGCAGGACGACACCTTGCCGCCACCATTGGCCGGCGAACCGCTGATCTCGATCCTGATCCCTTGCTACAACGAAGGCGACAACGCCGCCGATACCATCCACGCGGCGCTGGCCCAGCATTACCCGAACATTGAAGTGATTGCGATCAACGACGGCTCCAAGGACAACACCGCCGCGGTGCTCGACGCACTGGCGGCGCAGGATCCGCGTTTGCGGGTGCTGCACCTGGCGGAGAACCAGGGCAAGGCCGTTGCCCTGCGCATGGGCGCCATCGCGGCGCGCAGCGAGTACCTGGTGTGCATCGACGGTGACGCGCTGCTGGCGCCGAACACCGCGGCCTATCTGGTGGCGCCGATGCTCGACAACGCGCGACTGGGCGCCGTGACCGGCAACCCGCGAATCCGCACCCGTTCGACCCTGATCGGCCGGGTACAGGTCGGCGAGTTCTCCTCGATCATCGGCCTGATCAAGCGTACCCAGCGGGTGTTCGGGCGGATCTTTACCGTCTCTGGGGTGATCGTCGCCTTCCGTCGTACGGCCCTGAACCGGGTCGGCTACTGGAGCCCGGACATGATCACCGAAGACATCGACATCAGTTGGAAGCTGCAACTGGATCACTGGAGCATTTTCTACGAGCCCCGCGCGTTGTGCTGGATCCTCATGCCGGAAACCCTCGGCGGCCTGTGGAAGCAGCGCCTGCGCTGGGCCCAGGGCGGCGCCGAGGTGTTGTTCAAGAACATCCGGGGCATCTGGCAATACCGCCATCGTTACCTGTGGCCGCTGCTGTTCGAATACTGCCTGTCCACCGGTTGGGCCTTCACCTTCCTGTTGTCGGTGATTTTCTGGGGTGTCGGCAACTTCGTCGAAATGCCGCCCGCCATTGCCGTCCATCACCTGATGCCACCGGCCTTTACCGGGCTGCTATTGGCGGTGGTTTGCCTGGTGCAATTCGCGGTCAGCATCATGATCGATCGCCGTTACGAAAAAGGGCTCGGCAGGACCATGTTCTGGGTGGTCTGGTACCCGCTGGTGTTCTGGTTCATCAGCCTGCTCACCACCCTGGTCAGCTTCCCCAAAGTGCTGTTTGGCCAACATCAGAAGCGCGCGCGGTGGGTCAGTCCGGACCGGGGCATCAAGCCGCTGGATGACGATGAAGAGGAGGTCATCAAATGAAAATCATCAGAACCCGGCAGCGGCCCTTTTTGGTCGTTCTCGATGTTTTCTTCACCGTGCTGGCCTGGATCGGGCTGCTGTATTTGCTGGCGCGGGGTCTGTGGCCGTTGATCGATACCCATGACGGGCCGCGCATCGATGGGTCGTTTTTCGACGCCCTCGGCACATTGCAGATCTACCTGTGGGTGGCGCTGTTCAACGCGGTGATCCTGATTGGCTGGGCGCGTTATCAACAGCGCAAAAGCAAGAGCTTCGCCCAGCGCCGTTTGCCGGCGCCGGTGGTGGACGATCAGGGGCTGAGCAAAAGCTTCAAGCTCACCGGCGACCGGCTGGAGAAACTGCGCGCACCGGGCTCGATGACCATTCACAACGATCAGGAAGGCGATGTCAGTCACGTCGTTACGCACTTCACCCCGGTCGACCCGTCTCAACTGCCGCCGCCCTTGGCGCCATTGGAACATCCACTGGTGATCCGCCTGCCGGCCGAAGATGATGACAACCGCGAGCCGATAAGCCATCTCTAGGTATATGTTCATCTGTGGCGAGGGAGCTTGCTCCCGCTGGAGGCGGAAGGTCTCCCGATGCCATTAACCGCGCTGTCGTTGATAGAGCGCGGTCACCGATTTTGCGTCTGCTTCGCAGACGAACGGGAGCAAGCTCCCTCGCCACTAAGTCGCCGTCAGCTCAGGTCTCGAACCAGGCGCCACGCCTCGTCCATCGACAGCGGTTGTTTCATCCGTTCGGCGAGCATCGCCATGGCCCGTTCCTGATCGCAGGCAACGGCTGCCGCTACCACGCCGTTTTTGGCGAACAGGCCAATAAACGGTGGATGCTCTGGGTCGCCTTTGAATTCAACCTCGTCCCAGGCCTCGGCGTGTCCGAGGTAGTCGTAGTTTTTGCCGAAGTGCCAGGTCCAGAAATACGGCACGTCGAGGTAGCGTTCGTCGCCGCCGAGCATATTCGCCGCTGCAATCCGCGCCTGTTGCTGGGCCAGGCGCCAGTGTTCGATCCGTTGGGGCTGGCCATTGAGCGGGAAGGTCGCGATATCGCCGACGGCCCAGAGCCCGTCGGTCACGCGCATGCCGCCGTCGACCTTCAATGACTGATCTTTTTCCTTCGTCAGATCGGTAAACGGGGTGGTCGCCGGGGTGACGCCAATGCCGACCAGCACCAGATCCGCCGGCAAGCGCTGGCCGTTGTCCAGCAGCACCGCTTCGACTGTGCCTGTGCCTTCGATCTTCGCCGCTTCGCCATCGGTATGAAACACCACACCATTGGCCTCGTGCAGGGCACGAATCGCCTTGCCGACGGCCTCGCCGAATTGCGCCTCGAAAGGGATGGCATGGCGGGTCAGGACGGTGACATCCAAGCCGTACTGACGCAGGGATGAAGCGGATTCCAGACCAATGAAGCTGCCGCCGACAATCACTGCCCTTTGACCCGGTTTTGCGGTGGTCAGAATCTGCTGCGCCTGCGCCTTCGAGCGCAACACGAACACCTGCGGCAGATCGGCGCCTGGCAGCGACAGGGATTTTGGTATGCCGCCGGTGGCAATCACCGCGGCGTCATAGCTCAACGATTGACCATCGGCCAGGCGCAGGGTCCGGTTCGGTGCATCCAGGCCCATCACATCGCTGTTTATCCGTTCAATGCGCTGTTCACGATAAAAGTCCTCATCGCGCAGCGGCGGAACTTCGTCCGGTGGCATTTCCCCGGCAATCACGAATTTGCTCAATGCCGTACGGTCGTATCCGGCTTCGGGCTCACGGTCGATCAGTAGCACCCGACCGCCGAAGCCTTTCTCCCGCAGCGCCGCCGCGCAGGCCGTCCCCGCTGCACCGGCGCCGATGATCGCAAAGGTCCGCTTATCATCCTCCGGCGGTGTGCTGGGGCCGGGCATCGGCTGGTCGTCGACCCAGACCTCATCGTCGCGCAACTCCAGCGGATAGCGCCGCAGACTGTCCAGGGAAGGTGGCTCGCACAGCGCGCCGTCTTCGAGCCGATAAGCCGCCTTGTGCCACGGGCAGATCAGTCGGCCCTCACACAGCGCACCTTTGGCCAAGGGAGCCCCGGCGTGGGGGCATCTGCCCTGATAGGCGCGCAATTGATCGCCGACCCGCAGCAAGACGATTTTCATCTTGTCGATCCGGACTTCAAGGCCACGGTCGAGGGGCACATCAGCGAAACGGGCGACGCGGTGCAGTGCCATGATCGATCTCCAGGCAGGTATTTCACTTAGGAGTTTGGCGCTTATTCCCAGGTTCAGCCAATTCCCACTGCCACCGCACGAACGGTCCGGCTATAGTTTGCGTGCCGACGACGGCCCCACCCCGCACAAGGTGCTCCGGTATGACCCGATTGACCTCTTTGAACCCTTGGCTGGCGGCCGTTGCAGTCGCCCTTTGCGTGCAGTTACCGGCGCAGGCCCAGGAGCGTTTCACCCTCAGCATCCCCGGCGTTTCGGACAATCGGCTGTTCACGTCGGCGGAGGCCAGCGATGCCAGCGGTTGCGGTGGCAAGAATCAGTCTCCGGCCCTGAGCTGGAGCGCCGGCCCCCAGGGCACCCTCAGCTACGCCATCGTCATGCACGACCCGGACGGCCAGAAAGGCCTGGGCGTCGATCACTGGATTCGTTACGGCATCAAGGCCACGACGCGGCAGATCCCGGCCGGTGTCGGCACTAAATCCACCCTCGAAGGCGTGGGTGGCACCAACATCAAAGGCACCACCACCTACATCGGCCCGTGCCCGCCCATCGGTGACAGCACCCATCACTACATCATCCAGATCTACGCCCTGGACCTGGCGCCAGAAGCCTTGCCTGCCGGCCTGACCCGCGCGCAGTTGCTGGAACAGATCAAAGGCCATGTGCTGAAAAACAGCAGCGTGGTGCGGCGTTATCACCGCTGAAGATTTTTCACTTCGGCTTAACCCGAACCCGGCGGGCTGTCCGTCTCAGAGGATGAATGAGTCAATTTCCTCCTGAGGTCAGCCCCCATGTCCCTTCCTCTGCATGTCCTCCGCCCGGCCGCCCAGGGTTTCGCCGCCGGGTTGCTGCTGGCCGTTGCCGGTTGCGGCGGTTCATCCACACCAGCCTCTGAGACGGGCAACCCGGCAGCGGTTGCGCCTCCGGCTCAAAATGCGCCGAAAACCGAAGCATTGGTGCGCGAAGCGGCCATGGCGGACTCCGCGATGGCCAAGCGCAGCGCACGACCTGGTCCGTTGGTCGCTTTCGCGCCAGTGCCCGCGGGTGAAACTTATCCACAGGGCTACCGGGATGAACAGCGCGAGCAATATCAGGCGCTGGCGGATAACCCGGTTCACAGCGTGGCCGAAGCGCCGGTCTCGACCTTCAGCGCCGATGTCGATACCGGCGCGTACGCCAATGTCCGGCGCTTGCTCAATCAGGGGCGTTTGCCGCCGGAAGGAGCGGTGCGGCTGGAAGAAATGGTCAATTACTTCCCCTACGATTACGCCTTGCCCACCGACGGCTCGCCGTTCGGCGTGACTACCGAGTTGGCGCCGTCACCCTGGAACCCGCATACCCGATTGCTGCGCATCGGCATCAAGGCGTCTGATCACGCGGTGGCGGAACTGGCCCCGGCGAACCTGGTGTTTCTGGTGGATGTGTCTGGTTCCATGGACCGTCGCGAAGGCTTGCCTCTGGTCAAAAGCACCCTGAAATTGCTGGTCGATCAATTGCGCGAGCAGGACCGGGTTTCGCTGGTGGTCTACGCCGGAGAATCCCGTGTGGTGCTGGAGCCGACTTCCGGACGGGAAAAAGCGAAAATTCGTACCGCCATCGATCAATTGACGGCGGGCGGCTCGACCGCCGGCGCATCGGGTATCGAACTGGCTTACCAAATGGCGCAACAGGCGTTTATCCCCAAAGGCATCAACCGCATCCTGCTGGCCACTGACGGTGACTTCAACGTCGGCATCAGCGACTTCGACAGCCTCAAGCAAATGGCTGTGGATAAACGCAAGACTGGCGTGTCCCTGACCACCCTGGGTTTTGGTGTGGATAACTACAATGAACACCTGATGGAACAACTGGCCGACGCCGGCGACGGTAACTACGCCTACATCGACAACCTGCGCGAAGCGCGCAAAGTGCTGGTGGATCAACTCGGCTCAACCCTGGCGGTGGTGGCGAAAAACGTGAAGCTGCAGGTGGAGTTCAACCCGGCTCAGGTCAGCGAATATCGGCTGTTGGGTTATGAGAACCGCGCCTTGAAGCGTGAGGATTTCAGCAACGACAAAGTCGACGCCGGAGAAATCGGCGCAGGGCACACGGTGACGGCGCTGTATGAAATTGTGCCCAAGGGCGAGAAGGGCTGGCTGGAACCGCTGCGCTACGGCAATTCCGGGGCAGAAGTTTCCGCAAAAACCGGGGAATTGGCGATGCTGCGGGTGCGTTATCAGTTACCGGAAGGTGGGAACAGTCGCTTGATCGAGCGGCCAATCCTGAAGGGGGAGGCCGGTACACTCTCGGCCGCCAGCGATGACCTGCGCTTTGCCGCCGCCGTCGCTGCCTTTTCCCAGCAGCTCAAGGATGGGCGCTACACCGGTAATTACAGCCTGAAAGACACCGAAGCCCTGGCCCGTGGCGCACGGGGTGATGACCCGTTTGGCCTGCGTGGTGAGTTCGTGCAATTGGTGGAATTGGCGCAGAGCCTGCGAACCTCCACCGCCTCGAATCAACCGCCCAACGACAACCGGATAGAGTGAAAGCTGACATGTCCGATCCTGCAATCAGCTCAACCGCCAGCAGCGATGAATCGCTGCTGGCGCGCTACCGCTCTGGCGACGGACCGGCGTTCGAAGTTTTGTACGCCCGCCACCGCCAGGGCCTGTATCGATTCCTTCTCGGCCTCAGCGGCAAACCCGAACTGGCCGAAGAGGTGTACCAGGAAACCTGGCTGAGCCTGATCCGCAGCGCCAGTCAGCCACAAGGCCGGGCGAACTTTCGTACCTGGCTCTACCAGATTGCCCGCAACCGACTGATCGATCACTGGCGCAAACATGGTGTCCACAACCCCTTGCACGACAGCTATGACGAACAGGCCCACGCCCTGATCGACGACGCAGCCGACCCTGAACAACTGCTGAGCCTGAGCCGCGACGGTCAACGCCTCGAAACCGCCCTGCAAACCCTGCCCGCCGACCAGCGCGAAGTGTTCCTGCTGCGCGCCCACGGCGACCTCGACCTGCCACAGATCGCTACCCTCACCGAAACACCGCTGGAAACCGTGAAAAGCCGCTTGCGCTACGCCCAGCTAAAACTGCGTCGGCTGCTGGCCGAGGAGGTACTGACATGACTGACGCCAAACAAACACCGCCATCGTCCGACGATGAAGTGCTCAAGCATTTCCGCGACCACAGCAGCGGCGAACCACCGGCGCACCTCGACGCCTTCATCCTCGCCACTGCCCACCGCGAAGCCCCCGCGCCGAAGCCGAACCTGTGGCAACGCTGGCTCCGCGCCTGCCAACAGCCCCGTTGGCAAGTCGCGTTCGCAAGCCTCGTCGGCGTGGCCCTGATGCTGGCACTGGTGCAACGCACGCCCGAGCAATTGCCGAGTTACGACTTCGCACCTGCGCCGAAAGCGTCCGCACCGGCCGCCAAACAGGAAGCCGCTGCCCGCTTCCAGGCTACGCCCGCACCGGCTGCGCCGATGGCGGATTTTGCTGCACCGATGCAGCGCGAGTCGATCAACAGCGAAATGGCCGACGAAGCCAAACTCAGCAAACGCGCCGCCGCGCCGGTTAAGTCACTGGATGATCAATTACGTGAAGTGATGCGCCTGCAAGACGCCGGTCAGACCCAAGCCGCCGAAGCGCTGATGACGACATTGCACAAGCGCTTTCCCAAGGAAAACCTGGCGGCCAAACTCAAAGAAATGCAGAAAAAATGAGCTGAACAGCGGTCGCCGATTTGGCATCGACACCCGAAAGCGCGCACTATCAGCCCATAGCCGATGCGTTGGAGGATGCCGTGGCCCAAAAAATCGACCGCATCGCCCAAATGCTCAACTGCCCGGTGAAGGGTGAGGAACTGCGGCGAGCAGTGACTGAGAGTCGTAAGGAGTTTCTTCTGGCGAAGCAGGCAGAAGATGATCTTGAGGAAGACGTCCTTGATGATGAGTTGATCGAGGACGAAGAAGACGATGATGAATACGACGAGTTTGACTGGACGACAGAATGAAAAAACCGCTTTGGCGGTTTTTTTGTGCCCACAAAAAAGCCCCAGACCCTAAGACCTGAGGCTTTCTCGTATCTACATATGGTGCACCAGGCGGGATTCGAACCCACGACCCCTGCCTTCGGAGGGCAGTACTCTATCCAGCTGAGCTACTGGTGCAATGCGGGCGCCATGATACTCATATGCGCTGCGGGCGTCCATGCTGCTGAATCGTCTGCGTTTTTCCAAAGCGTAACCGGCGTTTGCTACGTTGATCAGAAAAAATAGGCAAATGCGGCGTTTTCGTTCTTTTTTTCGAACAGCCTATTGTCCTTTACCCCCTTTGATCCTAGGATTCGTTTGAGATTTCAAACGCTCTTGTCTGGGTGCTGAACCGCACGAGTTCGATCAGTGCGCTATTTATGTGCTTCAGCCCGGTGAATGATTTCCCTGACGGCAGCCTATAAGGCGCCTTTCTACAATCATAATTCGCTCCGCGCTGGCCGCGGTGCTGTTAAGGAAAGCCGACATGCAGCTTAAAGACACCCAGTTGTTCCGCCAGCAAGCCTTTATCGATGGCGCTTGGGTCGATGCGGACAACGGTCAGACGATCAAGGTCAACAACCCGGCAACGGGCGAAATTCTGGGTACTGTGCCGAAAATGGGCGCTGCCGAAACCCGCCGTGCGATTGAAGCTGCTGATAAAGCGCTGCCGGCCTGGCGTTCACTGACCGCCAAGGAGCGCGCGAACAAGCTGCGTCGCTGGTTCGAGCTGATCATCGAGAACCAGGATGACCTGGCTCGTCTGATGACCCTGGAACAAGGCAAGCCATTGGCCGAAGCCAAGGGCGAAATCGTTTACGCCGCTTCCTTTATCGAGTGGTTCGCCGAAGAAGCCAAGCGCATCTACGGTGACGTGATTCCGGGCCACCAGCCAGACAAGCGCCTGATCGTGATCAAGCAGCCGATCGGCGTGACCGCTGCGATTACTCCGTGGAACTTCCCGGCCGCGATGATCACCCGTAAAGCCGGCCCGGCCTTGGCCGCCGGTTGCACCATGGTGCTCAAGCCTGCTTCGCAAACTCCGTTTTCTGCTTTCGCCCTGGCTGAACTGGCTCAGCGTGCCGGTATTCCGAACGGCGTGTTCAGTGTGGTGACCGGCAGCGCCGGCGACATCGGCAGCGAGCTGACCGGCAACCCGATCGTGCGCAAACTGTCGTTCACCGGTTCGACCGAAATCGGTCGTCAGCTGATGACCGAGTGCGCCAAGGACATCAAGAAAGTCTCGCTGGAACTGGGCGGCAACGCGCCGTTCATCGTGTTCGACGACGCGGACCTGGATAAGGCCGTCGAAGGCGCGATCATTTCCAAGTACCGCAACAACGGCCAGACCTGCGTCTGCGCCAACCGCCTGTACATTCAGGATTCGGTCTACGACGCGTTCGCCGAAAAACTGAAAGTGGCTGTGGCCAAACTCAAGATCGGCAACGGTCTGGAAGACGGCACCACTACTGGCCCGCTGATCGACGAAAAAGCCGTGGCCAAGGTGCAAGAGCACATTGCTGACGCCGTCGGCAAAGGCGCCACCGTGCTGGCGGGTGGCAAAAGCATGCAAGGCAACTTCTTCGAGCCGACCATCCTGACCAACGTGCCGAACAACGCTGCCGTGGCCAAGGAAGAAACCTTCGGTCCATTGGCGCCGCTGTTCCGCTTCAAAGACGAAGCCGACGTGATCGCGATGTCCAACGACACCGAGTTCGGTCTGGCCTCGTACTTCTATGCGCGTGACCTGGGCCGTGTGTTCCGTGTGGCTGAAGCCCTGGAATACGGCATGGTCGGCGTCAACACCGGGTTGATCTCCAACGAAGTCGCGCCGTTCGGCGGCATCAAGGCGTCGGGCCTGGGCCGTGAAGGCTCCAAGTACGGCATCGAAGATTACCTGGAAATCAAATACCTCTGCCTGGGCATCTAGGCCCGAAGGGATAAGCCCGGCAAGGCATTGCTTCAAACGCAAAGGGCACGAGAGCGCTGTCCCTTTGCGCGCTTCAAACGGAATTTTCTCTGTGGCCGGGAACGCTGTGGCAGTCGATCATCGCATGCTGCCGTAGTTGCTTCCCCGCCGCTTAATCCTTGAACCACGCCGACCGATGAGCGGCGAATGAGGAATGTATGAGCAAGACTAACGCTGAGTTGATGGCCCGCCGTACCGCTGCCGTACCCCGTGGTGTTGGCCAGATTCACCCGATCTTCGCCGACCACGCGAAGAACGCCACCGTGACCGACGTTGAAGGTCGTGAGTTCATCGACTTCGCCGGCGGTATCGCCGTGCTGAACACCGGTCACGTGCACCCGAAAATCATCGCCGCCGTCACCGAACAACTGAACAAGCTGACCCACACCTGCTTCCAGGTGCTGGCCTACGAGCCGTACGTGGAAGTGTGCGAAAAAATCAACGCCAAGGTGCCAGGTGATTTCGCCAAGAAAACCCTGCTGGTGACCACCGGCTCCGAAGCCGTGGAAAACTCCATCAAGATCGCCCGCGCCGCCACTGGCCGTGCCGGTGTGATCGCGTTCACCGGCGCTTACCACGGTCGCACCATGATGACCCTGGGCCTGACCGGTAAAGTCGTGCCTTACTCGGCCGGCATGGGCCTGATGCCAGGCGGCATCTTCCGCGCGCTGTACCCGAACGAACTGCACGGTGTGAGCATCGACGATTCGATCGCCAGCATCGAGCGCATCTTCAAGAACGATGCCGAGCCGCGTGATATCGCCGCGATCATCATCGAGCCGGTGCAGGGCGAAGGCGGTTTCTACGTCGCGCCTAAAGAGTTCATGAAGCGTCTGCGCGCCCTGTGCGACCAGCACGGCATTCTGTTGATCGCTGACGAAGTGCAAACGGGCGCTGGCCGTACCGGCACCTTCTTCGCCATGGAACAGATGGGCGTCGCCGCCGACCTGACCACCTTCGCCAAATCCATCGCTGGCGGCTTCCCGCTGGCCGGTGTGTGCGGCAAGGCCGAATACATGGACGCCATCGCTCCAGGCGGCCTGGGCGGCACTTACGCCGGTAGCCCGATCGCTTGCGCCGCGGCCCTGGCCGTGATGGAAGTGTTCGAAGAAGAGCATCTGCTGGACCGTTGCAAAGCGGTTGGCGAGCGTCTGGTGACTGGTCTGAAAGCCATTCAGGCCAAATACCCGGTGATCGGCGACGTGCGTGCCCTGGGTGCGATGATCGCTGTCGAGCTGTTTGAAAACGGCGACAGCCACAAGCCGAACCCGGCTGCTGTAGCCGCCGTTGTGGCCAAGGCTCGCGACAAGGGCCTGATCCTGCTGTCGTGCGGCACCTACGGCAACGTTCTGCGCGTGCTGGTACCGCTGACCGCGCCGGACGAGCAACTGGACAAAGGCCTGGCGATCATCGAAGAGTGCTTCGCCGAGCTCTGATCCGTTTGTGAACTGATCGACAAAAAACCCGCTTCGGCGGGTTTTTTTATGCCCCTTGAAACACATCAGGGGCAATTGGGCTGTATCGAATGGCCAGCATTGACTAAGGTGCAAGCATTGCCGTTGGAGTGTGCAGATGACTGCTGTGGTGTTACCCGCTGTACCGCGAGTGTTGATTGCCGAGGCGGACCCCTGGTCCCGCGACCTGCTCAAGCAGGTGTTGTTGAATGTGCGCTGCGACGCACGGCTGGACCTGTGTGCCGATGGCCAGGAAACCCTGCAGCTGTTGGCAGAGAACCCTTATGACCTGGTGATCGTCGACTGGGAGTTGCCCGGCGTCGATGGCCTGAATGTGTTGCGCAGTGTTCGTCAGCGCAAACGTAATCCGCCGTTGCCGTTCATTCTGATGAGCAGCCGCAACGACAGCGCCAGCGTGCGTGAAGCCTTGCCCCTGGCGCCCACGGCGTACCTGACCAAACCCCTGGACATGGAAAACCTGACCCAGCGCCTGCAGGATTTACTGCTGAGCGCGGGTGAAGAGGTGTCCTGCGAAGTGCCGTCTCTGGCGCCGGGCATGACCTTGTCGGTGTATCTGGAGCGGCGGCGCGAACTGGCCGACGGCGCGCCGCTGATGACCGATGTGCAGGTGGCGATCAAACGTAGCCTCAATCCCGATGGCCTCGATCTGGTGCGGCTTGAAGACGAGATCCGCACGGATCCGCAAGTCACCGCCGTGCTGATCGCCGCCGCCAACAGCGCGGCCCAGCATCATGGCGCCGCCGTGCAAACCCTGTCCCAGGCGTTGCATCGCTTGGGGACCGGGCAAAGCATGAACCTGATTCTGGGCCTTGCCCTCAAACGCAGTGCCCGGCTCAGTGATCCGCAACTGGCGGACTATGCCGAGCGCTATTGGGAATTGTCCCTGCACACCGCTGAATACGCGCGAACGCTGGCGCGCTTGCTGGATCTGGATCAGGAGCGCTGTTATTGCGCGGGCATGCTGCACCGCCTCGGCGACCTGGCGTTGCTGCGCTGTTTGCAGGAGTGGAAGCAGGCCGGTGGTGAGCTGGATGAATGGGAGGAAGTCGGCGATGCCCTGGCCGAATTCGGCGCGGCCTACGGTTCGGCGCTGCGTACCCGCTGGCGCCTGCCGCTGGAGCTGCGTGAGCTGATAGCGGCGGTTTATCAGCTTGGTGGCGGGGTTTACTCCCGCGAAGCGCTGGTGATGAACATGGCCGCGCAACTGGCGCGCCTGACCGAGCATGAGGGGATCGAGGCATTGGCCAAGAGCCGCACGGCGCGGTTGCTCAAGATCGGATTGCCGGAGCTGATGCGCTTGCGCAAAAAATAGGCTTTGTAGATCGTTCCCACGCAGAGCGTGGGAACGATCTACATGGGCTCAGCCAGAGATTATCCGGTTCTTGCCCTGGCGCTTGGCCTGGTACATCGCCGCATCGGCGCGGGCGAACAGGCTGTCGAGGTTTTCATCCTCGGGCGTGAGGCTGGTCAGGCCCTGGCTGACGGTGATGCCGAACGTCTGGTCGTCATGGCTGAAACTCAACCGTTGAATCTCCCGTTGCAGGCGCTCGGCCACTTGCATGGCCATGTCCGGTGCGCATCCGGGGAACACCGCGGCGAATTCCTCACCGCCGATCCGCCCGAACAGATCACCACGCCGCAGGGCCGCGCGACCGCTCTCAGCGATGCGTTGCAGCACCTTGTCGCCTTCCGGATGGCCGTAGGTGTCGTTGATCACTTTAAAGTCATCGATGTCCAGCAGCAGGAAGGCCAGCGGCTTGCCTTGCTGGCGTGCCTGCTCGAATTCGTGATTGGCACATTCGAAGAAGTGTCGGCGGTTGCTGCTTTGGGTCAGCACGTCGGTGGTGGCCAGGCGGTGGAGCTCGGTTTCCATCTGCTTCTTTTCGGTGATGTCTTCGGCAATGCCGACGATGATCACCGGCTGGCCCGGTTCGGCCTGGCGGTTGATGAAGCACTTGTCGCTGAGCCAGCGCACTTGGCCGTCGGCGGCGATGATGCGGTACTCGCGGTCTTCAACGGCGCCGTTGACCAGCACTTGCGCCAGGCTGCGCTCGGCGTAGTCCAGATCGTCGGGATAAACACTGTCGCGCCAGTGGTTGTAGTCGGACAGCAACAGGCCGGCGGGGCGGCCGAAGATCCGGTCATAGGCCGGGCTGACGTAGAGCACCTGACGGGTTTCCCAGTTGAATGCCCAAAGCACGGCGTTGACGCTGACCAGCAGCGAGCTGAACAGCTGTTCGCGTTCGCTCAGGCGCGCCACTTCGCCCTGCGCATGCATCAGCGCCATCAGCGTTTGCGCGGCCTCGGGCCACTGCGGAAGGGATGTGTCTTGTAGGTTTTTATTGACCATCGGCACAAGTCTCAAAGGGCGTGCCGCTATTTCGACAGCGGCCAACACAAAGCCCGCCGGGGTGGCGAAGTGTCTTTGAGATAGGAGATTTGGGGCGAAGTTCCCGCTTTTCGTGGCGAGGGAGCTTGCTCCCGCCGGGCGGTATTGGCGACGCGTTTTTTCAGTTAAAACGCGTCGTCAGGTATTGCGGCTGCTGCGCAGCCGAGCGGGAGCAAGCTCCCTCGCCACAGGTGCGCCCCTGATTCAGGGTCAGGCAGTGGCGGGGCGCAGGGAGTAGGTTTTCAACTGGTCGGCGAAATCACGCAGGGATTGAATCCCGCTGGCCTCGGCCTCGTGTACCCAATCCTTGATGGCGGCCAGCATGTCGTGACCATTTGAGCTGGTCTTGACCCAGATCTGCTGCAGGGCCAGGCGTTTCTCGTAAATTACCTTCAGCGCCTGGCTGTGCTCGAGCATGGTCTGGATGCGCAGGTGGTGCTTGTCGTCCAGCAGGCTGGTTTCCCGCGAGAGCAGGCGTTTGGCCCGGTGGAACTGGTGGCGGACCGAGTGATCGACCTTTTCCAGCTCTTGCTTGACCAGAGGCGCGATCACCAGCTTGCGGTACTGGGCCATGATCTGGAAGCGGTTGTTGAGGATCGCCATGGCGGTGTCCATGTCCAGGTTGCCTTTGCCTTCGACACGATGGGCGATCGGCGCAACCCGCTGGACCTTGGCCAGGCGCAGGAAGCTGAAGACCTGGATCCAGGCCCAGCCGAGGTCGAATTCCCACTTCTTCACCGACAGTTTGGCCGAGTTAGGGTAGGTGTGATGGTTGTTATGCAGTTCTTCGCCGCCGATCAGGATGCCCCAGGGCACCAGATTGGTCGCCGCATCGCGGCATTCGAAGTTGCGGTAGCCGATGGCATGGCCCAGGCCATTGACCACGCCGGCGGCCCAGACCGGGATCCACATCATCTGGATGGCCCAGATGGTGATGCCAATGGTGCCGAACAGCAGCAGGTCGATGACGCCCATGATCGCCACGCCCAGCAGTGGGAAACGGCTGTAGAGGTTGCGTTCGATCCAGTCTTCGGGGCAGTTCTTGCCGTAGATGCGCAGGGTCTCGGGGTTTTCCGCTTCGGCGCGGTACAGCTCGGCACCTTTGCGCAGAACGGTGGACAAGCCCTTGATGACCGGGCTGTGCGGGTCATCGACGGTTTCGCATTTGGCGTGATGCTTGCGGTGGATAGCTGTCCACTCGCGGGTGTTCTGCGCCGTGGTCAACCACAGCCAGAAGCGGAAGAAATGTTTCAGGCCGGCATTGAGCTCAAGCGAGCGATGGGCTGAATAGCGATGCAGATAGACCGTGACGCCGACGATCGTGACGTGGGTCATCAGCAGGGTGACTGCCACCAGTGACCAGGGCGATAAGCCAAGAAAACCTTCGTACCACATAGCCTATAGGACCCTCGATAAAGAAAAAAACAGCCGTCGCATTATCACTTAGCCCACAGATAAAACCAGTCGCCCTTTCAGATAAGAGTGGCCGGATGTTTCTTTAATCTATAATTCCAGTCTTTTTTGTAGGGACATGGACGCTCGAATGTCAGCCACATATCGCGATGCCTTGCGTGCAGCGCTACTTTATCTGGTGCTTTCCGTAGTCTGGCTTCAGTTCAGTGGTTATTTATTGAACAGTTTCTTCGATAACTCCACCGACCTGCTGCGCTGGCAACTGATCAACGGTTATGCCTGGGTGGCCTTCAGTGCCGGGCTGATTTTCATCGCGCGGGCACGTTTGTTTCGCTGCCTGGGCGTCGGCGCCAAATTGCGTGAGCGTAATGCCGACCGGGAGCGTTTGCGACAGGCGGCCGCGGTGTTCGATTGCACCCGCGAAGGGGTGCTAGTCACCAATAACAAAGGGCTGATCGTCCATGTGAACCGGGCGTTCATGGAAATCACCGGCTACCAGTGTGAGGAAGTGCTGGGTCAACGACCGAGCATGTTCAAGTCGGGCCATCACCCGCCGGGTTTCTACCAGTCGATGTTCGCGACACTCGACAGCCTCGGCGAGTGGAGCGGGGAAATCTGGAATCGTCGCAAAAGCGGCGAGATTTACCCGCAATGGCAGACGATCCGCCTCGTTCATGACGATCAGGGGCGGCTCAGCCAGTACGTTGCGGTGTTTTCCGACATCAGTGCGATCAAGAACTCCGAGCATGAACTGACGCGCCTGGCCCACCACGATCCGCTGACCGATCTGCCCAATCGCCTGCTGTTTACCGACCGTGCCGGGCAGGCTGTGGCCTCGGCGCAGGCCCATAAGCGCGGTTGTGCGTTGCTGATGATCGACCTTGATCACTTCAAATTGATCAACGACAGCCTCGGTCACAGTGTTGGTGATCAATTGCTCAAGGGCGTGGCTGAGCGTCTGAACACCTTGTTCGGCCCGGGCATCACCCTGGCGCGGCTCAGTGGCGACGAATTTGCCCTGTTGGCTGAAAATTGCCCGCAACCGGGGCATGCCGCGGCGCTGGCCCAGCGGGTCATCGATGGTCTCAAGGAGCGGTTTCAGATTGACCGGCATTCGTTGTTCATCAACGCCAGTGTCGGCATCAGCCTGTTCCCCAGCGATGCGTTGAGCGCCGAGCAACTGTTGCGCAATGCCGACTCGGCACTGTTCAAGGCCAAGAGCGCCGGTCGCGACAGCTATGCCCTCTACACCGAAGAGCTGACCGCGCATGCCCAGCAACGTGTCGAGATTGCGTTCGAATTGCGCCGAGCACTGGAGCAGCAAGAGTTGCGGGTTTATTACCAACCCGTGCACGACCTCAAAACCAGCCGTCTGATCGGCGTCGAAGCCCTGGTGCGCTGGGAGCATCCACAGCGCGGGCTGGTGTCACCGGCTGAGTTCATCCCCATTGCTGAACGCACCGGGTTGATTGCCGAGATCGATGCCTGGGTCATGCGCCAGGCCTGTCAGCAAATGTGCCAGTGGCACGCCGCAGGCGTGGTGTTGTCGTTTGTTGCGGTGAACGTTTCTTCGCGCCTGTTCGCTCGCCGTGAGTTGTACCAGCAGGTGGCTCAGGTGCTGCACGACACCGGGCTGGATCCGGCGTATCTGGAGCTGGAAGTCACCGAAAGCGCGGTGATGGAGGATCCGGAAGTGGCGCTGGAGCAGATGCATCGCTTGCGTGAGTTAGGCGTGCGGCTGGCCATCGATGACTTCGGCACGGGCTATTCGTCGTTGCTGCGACTCAAGCGTTTACCGGTGCAAAAACTCAAGATCGATCAGGGATTCGTCGCAGGCTTGCCGGGTGATGAGGATGACGCGGCGATCGCGCGGGTGATCGTTGCGTTGGCGCAAAGCATGGGAATGCAGGTGCATGCCGAGGGGATCGAGCAGGTCGAGCAGGCCGCTTTCCTACTCGAGCACGATTGCGATCTGGGGCAGGGGTACTGGTTTGGGCGACCTGTACCGGCGGCTTCCTTGGATTGGGTTCGGGCGCCGGTGATTGGATGAGTGCCTGAACTGCTTCTTGTGGCGAGGGGGCTTGCCCCCGTTGGGGCGCGTAGCGGCCCCAAATCTTTGCGTCTGCTACGCAGCCGAACGGGGCGGTGCGGCGTTCCGACAAGCCCCCTCGCCACAGGGTTTTGTGTGGCCCTGAAAATAGTAGATCCCCCGCAATCCCTTGTCCCATCAAATAATGCATTCTGGTTATATAAACATTCTTAAATAGTCTTTTTAAGAATATCTGCGCCTATCTACTATTGCTCTCACGCCGTACGCAGTGCCCACCACTGCCAGGCATATCTCATTAAAGGAGCAGCACCATGAGCGCATCCCTACGCAGTGTTGACGGGCAGGACGAAGCCACCATTTTGCGCGAGATCCAGAGCGCGTTGCGCGATCTGCGCTTTGGTGCGGTGGAAATCACCGTGCACAACGCCCAGGTGGTACAGATCGAACGCAAAGAGAAATTCCGTTTGCAGCATCCGGGCAACAAGTCGAGCTGAAGCAAAGATCAAAAGATCGCAGCCTTCGGCGGCTCCTACGGGAGCGTCGAAGGCTTCGATCCTTGAGTCAGGCAACCCGTTCCAGACCATAAGAAAAAGCCACCACACCAAGAATTCCAGGAGCTTTCACCATGTCGTCGATTCGCCATTTTGCGTTGGCCGCCCTGGCCAGTGCCCTTTTTGCTGGTTCCGCGGTTGCCAAGGATTACGAACTGCTCAACGTGTCGTATGACCCGACCCGCGAGCTGTATCAGGACTACAACGCCGAGTTCATCAACTTCTGGAAGAAAGACCACGCTGGCGACAACGTGAAGATCCAGCAGTCCCACGGTGGCTCAGGCAAGCAGGGCCGGGCGGTGATCGACGGTCTGCGGGCCGACGTGGTGACCCTGGCCCTGGCCGGCGACATCGACGAAATCGCCAAGCTCGGCAAGAGCCTGCCGGCTGACTGGCAGAAGCGTCTGCCGGAAGCGAGCACGCCTTATACCTCGACCATCGTGTTCCTGGTGCGCAAGGGCAACCCGAAAGGCATCAAGGACTGGGGTGACCTGACCAAGAACGGTGTGGAAGTCATCACCCCGAACCCGAAAACCTCCGGCGGTGCACGCTGGAACTTCCTCGCGGCCTGGGCCTATGGCCTGAAAGCCAATGGCGGTAACGAAGCCAAGGCCAAAGAGTATGTGCAGACCCTGTTCAAGCACGTGCCTGTGCTGGATACCGGTGCTCGCGGTTCGACCATCACTTTCGTCAACAACGGTCAGGGCGACGTGTTGCTGGCCTGGGAAAACGAAGCTTTCCTGGCCTTGAAAGAAGACGGCGGCGCCGACAAGTTCGACATCGTCGTGCCTTCGCTGTCGATCCTTGCCGAGCCACCGGTGGCCGTGGTCGACAAGAACGCCGAGAAAAAGGGCAACACCGAAATCGCCGAAGCGTACCTCAAGCACCTGTACAGTCCGGCCGGCCAGGAAATTGCGGCGAAAAACTTCTATCGTCCACGTGACAAGGACGTAGCTGCCAAGTACGCCAAACAGTTCCCGACCCTGGAACTGGTGACCATCGACAAGGACTTCGGCGGCTGGAAAACCGCCCAGCCGAAATTCTTCAATGACGGTGGCGTGTTCGACCAGATTTACCAGGCGCAGTAGCCTGAAATAGATCTGCCAACGGGCCCCGATCTTGCCGTCGGGGCTTAGTGCGTTTTCAACCAAGGACTTTTATGTCGCGTCGTATCTCCCCCGTCATACCCGGCTTCGGGCTGACGCTGGGCTACACCTTGGTGTACCTCAGCCTGATTGTGCTCATTCCACTGGCGGCGATGTTCGTGCATGCCGCTCAACTGACCTGGGACCAGTTCTGGGCAATCATCTCGGCACCTCGGGTGCTGGCCGCGTTGAAGCTGAGCTTCGGCACCGCGTTGTACGCCGCGATCATCAACGGCGTGATCGGCACGCTGCTGGCCTGGGTGCTGGTGCGCTACACCTTCCCGGGGCGCAAAGTCATCGATGCGATGATCGATCTGCCCTTCGCATTGCCCACTGCCGTGGCCGGTATCGCGTTGACCGCGCTGTACACCCCCACCGGCCTGGTGGGTCAGTTCGCGGCGGACCTGGGTTTCAAGATCGCGTATACCCCCCTCGGCATCACCCTGGCGCTGACTTTTGTAACACTTCCATTCGTAGTACGTACGGTACAGCCTGTACTGGCCGATATCCCCCGTGAAGTGGAGGAGGCGGCGGCGTGCCTGGGGGCAAATCCGTTGCAGGTTTTCCGCCATATTCTGATGCCGGCGCTGCTCCCGGCCTGGCTGACCGGTTTCGCCTTGGCCTTTGCCCGTGGGGTCGGCGAGTACGGTTCGGTGATTTTCATCGCTGGCAACATGCCAATGAAAACCGAAATTCTGCCGCTGCTGATCATGGTCAAACTCGACCAGTACGATTACACCGGCGCTACCTCCATTGGTGTACTGATGCTGGTGGTTTCCTTTGTCCTGTTGCTGCTGATCAACTTGTTGCAGCGGCGCATCGAAACCCCATAAGGAGGCGCGAAAAATGTCCCAATCGTCTATTGCAGCGGCCTCCTCGAACGCCGCCCGCCGTGGCAGTGCAGCTTCGCGGCGAATCCTCATCGGTCTCGGCTGGCTGATCTTTGCGCTGTTTCTGTTGTTGCCGTTGTTCATCGTGGTGTCCCAGGGCCTGAAGCTGGGCCTGGGTGCGTTCTTCACCGCGATCTTCGAACCGGACGCTTTGTCGGCCCTGAAACTCACGGTGATTGCGGTGTTGATTTCGGTGCCGCTGAACCTGGTGTTCGGGGTCAGCGCCGCATGGTGCGTGAGCAAATATTCGTTCCGCGGCAAGAGCATGCTGGTGACCCTGATCGACTTGCCGTTCTCGGTGTCGCCGGTGATCGCAGGTCTGGTCTACGTGCTGATGTTCGGCGCCCAGGGCTTGTTCGGCCCATGGTTGCAGGATCACGACATCCAGATCGTCTTCGCCTTGCCGGGCATCGTGCTGGCGACGATTTTCGTCACCGTGCCGTTCGTGGCCCGTGAGCTGATCCCGCTGATGCAGGAACAAGGTACCCAGGAGGAAGAGGCCGCGCGTTTGCTTGGCGCCAATGGCTGGCAGATGTTCTGGCACGTCACCGTGCCGAACATCAAATGGGGCCTGATCTATGGCGTGGTGCTGTGTACCGCGCGGGCCATGGGTGAGTTCGGGGCGGTGTCGGTGGTGTCCGGGCACATTCGCGGGGTGACCAACACCTTGCCGCTGCACGTCGAGATTCTCTACAACGAATACAACCACGTGGCCGCGTTCGCCGTGGCGAGCCTGTTGCTGATCCTGGCGCTCTTCATCCTGCTGCTCAAGCAGTGGAGCGAAAACCGTATTAACCGCCTGCGCGCCAGCGCCGCGGAGGAATAAGTCATGTCGATCGAAGTGCGTAACGTCAGCAAGAACTTCCACGCGTTCAAGGCGCTGGACAACATCAGCCTGGACATTCAAAGCGGCGAACTTGTGGCGCTGCTGGGGCCGTCCGGCTGCGGCAAGACCACATTGCTGCGAATCATCGCCGGCCTGGAAACCCCGGATCAGGGCAACATCGTGTTCCACGGCGAAGACGTTTCCGGCCACGACGTGCGTGATCGCAACGTCGGTTTCGTGTTCCAGCACTACGCCTTGTTCCGTCACATGACGGTGTTCGACAACGTTGCGTTCGGCCTGCGTATGAAGCCGAAAAACCAGCGTCCGAACGAAAGCCAGATTGCGGTGAAAGTCCACGAACTGCTGAACATGGTGCAACTGGACTGGTTGGCCGATCGCTACCCGGAACAACTCTCCGGCGGCCAGCGTCAGCGCATCGCGTTGGCCCGCGCCCTGGCGGTGGAGCCGAAAGTGCTGCTGCTCGACGAGCCTTTTGGTGCACTCGATGCCAAGGTCCGTAAAGAACTGCGTCGCTGGCTCGCGCGGCTGCACGAGGACATCAACCTGACCTCGGTATTCGTGACCCACGACCAGGAAGAAGCGATGGAAGTTGCCGACCGGATCGTGGTGATGAACAAGGGGGTGATCGAGCAGATCGGTTCACCGGGCGACGTCTACGAAAATCCGGCCAGCGATTTCGTCTATCACTTCCTCGGCGATTCGAACCGTCTGCATTTGGGCGAAGACCGGCACGTACTGTTCCGTCCACACGAAGTGTCGCTGTCGCGGCATGAACTAGAAGACCACCACGCCGCTGAAGTGCGGGATATTCGTCCGTTGGGCGCCACCACGCGGGTGACGCTGAAGGTCGAAGGCCAGAGCGAGTTGATTGAAGCTGAAGTGGTGAAGGATCACGACAGCCTGGTTGGATTGACGAAGGGTGAGACGTTGTTCTTCAAACCCAAGGTCTGGCAGAAAGTCGCCAACATTTAAGGGCCAAAGCATCGCGAGCAGGCTCGTTCCAGCAGTGGATTGGTGTTGACCACAAACTCTGTCGGCAACCCAAAGTCCTTGCTCGCGATGGCGTCTCCAAGAACACCCCACCCAATCTGTAATAACACCAACTGACCTTGCTTCGATCGGTTCTACCCCCGTGATTTTTTTGCCTCAAACCCTACCTAGACTCTGACTTGCCAGGAGGCAGTGAGAGTCCATGACGGACCGGTGTTATCTCCTGGCGCCCTGATGCCAAGGAGATAAAGCATGAGAATGGAAGTCAGTCGGCATGGCCCGTTTGGCTGTGCCTTGTTGAGCGCTTTGTTGGGCTCGTCCGCCATTGCCGCCCCCTCACTGTCGCCGCAGATACCCTTTGATGTCACGGTTACCCAACCGGTTTCTCTGCCCAGCCTGCAGGCCGATTTCGATGACTTGTCGTGGCAGACCTTCATCGCCCTGAGCTGGCCGGCGCTGGACAATGGCGATCCAAATACCGGCACCCCCATCGGCAAGCAGGATGGGGCCACGGTGTGGGAAAGCTGGAAAGAGAGCTACCAGATATTCCGGGCCAAGGGCCAGACACCGCTGCCCTGGAATGCCCCGGAAACCCTCCCCGAAGCGTGCAAGTCGCTCAAGCCTGGTCGTCTCCTGCAGCAAATGGGCAAGGTGCCCGATGTGCTGAATGAGTTTATCCAGCCCTTCGAGAGTGGCCCGCTGGTGGATCAGAACGGCGTCTATACGCGCAACGAAATCGTGGTCAACCAATCGATGTTCGACGGGATCGTCAACAACGGGCTGTACAGCATCGAAGGCCAGCAGAAGTTTTTCGCAGCGAGCCCGAGCAACGCCGTGGCTTTCAGCTGTGGCTCGGCTGAGACGAAGCAGGTCGGTGCGGTGATGGTGAAGGCGTCGTGGAAAGTGCTTGGCCCCAATGATCGCCGACAGGATTTCCACACCGTCGATGCACTGGTCTATACACCGGGCAACAACGATCCGAGTCATGGGCCGATTGTCGAGGAGTCGTGTGTATCCGAGCCGGTCGGGCTGGTGGGGTTGCACATCGTTCATAAGACCGCCAATGCCGCGCAGTGGGTCTGGTCAACCTTTGAACATGTGAAAAACGTACCGGAGAAATCCACGCCTCCTGAGCAGCGGGTGGGCCCGTACCTGTTCTACAACGTCAACAGCAAGAGCGACGTCAACCAGCCTCCGCCACGGCCGTGGAACCCGGCAGTCAAGGCGACGCCCTCGCAGATCGAGCGTGACGCGCCGCTGACCGACGCCACCAAAAAGCTGAACACCACGTACCAGGCCCTGCTGCGAACGGTCAATCCGCAGAGCGTGTGGGCGAACTATCAATTGATCAGCACCCAGTGGCCGTCAGCCCCTCCACAGCCCAATTGCCAGATATCGGCGACCAACCCACTGGGCAGTCCCGCGCCCTTGTTCCTGGCCAACGCCACGCTGGAAACCTATATCCAGGGCACCGTGCCCCTGGCGTCTTCCAGCTGCATGGCGTGTCACGGCAATGCGGCCACCCATGTCACCGAATCCCCGCGCACCAGCTTCGCGGATTTCACCTACCTGCTTGAACGCGCACAGTCCACGGGTGGACAAGGAGTCAGCCATGAGCAGTGATCTGCAAAACTTCATTGGCCTTTCATCGGCCCTCACCGGCATTCCCGCTGATCGACTGGCGCCGGCCATCGACCAGGTGGGCTTACCGCCGATCTTTCTCGAGTTCATCACGCCGCGCATCACGCCTGATGTGCTCAACGCCTTGCTGACTCAGTACGCCACGATGGCGGCGGACCTTGAGCCTCCGGACCGGATCGCCCAGGCGGTGCTGATGGATGGGGCGCAACCGGCGACCACGCAAACCGCCCGAGCAGCGCGTTCAATCATGAAACTGTGGTTGTTGGGTGTCTGGTATCAGCCCTATGCCACCGGGAGCTACAAATCGACCGACTCGATGGTGGTGTCCGATCAGGCCTACATCAACAGCTGGGCCTGGAAAATTGCCCAGGCCCATCCCATGGGATACAGCGAGATGTTTTTCGGCTATTGGAACACCACGCCGCCGAGCCTTGAGGATTACACCGGGGTACCCGCCAGCGGACAGCAAGGAGCCTTGTCATGAGTACCGAACAAGCGGACGTAGTGATCGTTGGCGCGGGGCTGGCCGGCAGCATCATCGCTTATCAACTGGGCATGGCTGGGGTGGATGTGCTGGTGCTCGAATCAGGCCCGGAAATCCCGGCCAACCGTGCTCAATACCTGGAGCGCTTCTATACGTCCACGCTGAAAACCCCCGAGGCCCCTTACCCACCGGTGACGAGCCTGGACACGCCGCGTGATCCGGCCAACGAGAACGCCCCACGTGCGACCATCGCCGATTTGATCCTGGGCTGGGACAAGCCGGCGATCAGCTACCTGGTGCAGAAAGGCCCGATGCCCTTCACCAGCACCTATGAACGGGTCGGCGGCGGCACCACCTGGCATTGGGTAGGGACATGTCTGCGCATGGTGCCGAACGATTTTCGCCTGAAATCAAAATACGGCGTCGGGGTGGACTGGCCTATCGGCTACGACGATCTGCAAAGTGCCTACTGCCGGGCCGAGGCGGAAATCGGCGTGGCGGCCAATGTCGCCGACCAGGCCTATCTGGGCATGACCTTTCCCGAAGGTTATTCATTCCCGATGCATAGCATTCCGTTGTCGCTGGTCGATGGCAGTTTTGTCACGGCCGTGACGGGGCAGATGTTCGACGGCTTGCCGCTGGTGGTCAGTCCGACGCCCGCCGGGCGCAATTCCCAACCTTACGCGGGGCGCCGGGTGTGTGCCGGCAACACCAACTGCACACCGATCTGTCCGATCCAGGCCAAGTACGATGCGACAGTGACAATGAACAAGGCCCTGGCCACCGGCAAGGTCAAGGTGTTGTACCGAACCGTGGCGAGCAAAGTGACCGTCGGGGCGGACAGCAATATCAACGGTATCGAATTCATTCAGTATCAGCTTGGCGACGGCCCGGTCACTGGAACCGGCGTCGCTATCGGGCAGCGTTATGTGATCGCCGCCCATGCCATCGAGACACCCAAGTTATTGCTCAACTCGGTCAGCGATGCCTGGCCCAAAGGTGTGGCCAACAGCAGTGGACAGGTGGGACGCAGCCTGGCCGATCACCCGATCTACCTGGCATGGGGGCTGATGCCTGAAGGCAAGGCGGTTTTTCCGTACCGGGGTCCTCTGTCCACGGCGGGCATCGAGAGTTTGCGTGACGGTGACTTTCGCAAATCTCGAGCGGCGTGGCGCATCGAAATCGGTAACGAGGGCTGGAACTGGCCGGCCACCGATCCTTACACCACCGTGGCTGACTTCATCGACGGGGCGAATCACAGTCAAACCAACCCGCTACCGCCGGCCTTGAAACCACAGCAAGTGCTCTATGGGACAGCATTGGTTCAAAAGCTCAACGACTTGTTCATCCGTCAGTTCCGGATCGCGTTTCTGGTGGAGCAGGTCGAGGACGATCCCGATCACCCCACGTGTTACATCGTGCCGTCGACCGAGTACAAGGACCGGCTCGGCATTCCCCGGCCGGAAATTCACTATGACCTGTCCAAATACACCAAGGAGGGCTTCAAGCAGGCGAAGAAGTTGGCGACTCACATCATCACCGAACTGCTCGGCGCGGTGGAGCTGACGAAGCCTCTCACGCCCGGGACGTTCACCTATGACAATGAGCCCTACAGTTTCCAGGGCGCCGGACACCTGATGGGGACCTATCGCATGGGCGATGATCCAACCAAATCGGTCGTCGACAAATACCAGCGCAGTTGGGACCACAAGAACCTGTTCCTGGTGGGCGATGGTGTCTTCCCCAGCACCGGCACTTCGAACCCGAGCCTGACGATTGCTGCGTTGTCGTTCCAGGCCGGGGATACGCTGGCCAACGACCTGAAGGCTGCGACGGTGGAGGTTCTGGCCAATCTGCCCTGGCAGGGCACCGGTGTACAGATCAACGGTCTGGTTCCACGTCTGGCTCGTTGTGTCCTTGGCTTATGGTGCGCCAGCCCGGAGGGTAATTGGGTGGATGGAAAGGGCAATCCGAACTACATCGCCAAGTTCGGCTATACGCTGATGGGGGCCGCCGAAGGTGCTTTGATCGGCCGTGTTGGTGACTTTGGCATTCCCTTCCTGATCGGTGATCTGGCGCAGATTCCGGCCGGCCAGCAAGGCGAGCTGCAGTTGTGTATCAATGATGACCTGCTAGGCCTCTACGGTGCGGGTTTGAAGGACAACCTCGGTGCACTGACGGTTCGGGTCGAGTTCGGCACGCTGTGAAACCTGGAGCGGTAACGGTATCAATCCGTTACCGCTCTTTTTCTCAGGCGGCGGAGCGTTGATTGCGCAAGGCCACTGGCCCGGCGCGTTCTTCGATGGCTCGTTTCAGCTCGGTCCGAAGCCCCAGCAGGAAGCCTGCTTCCACCACCACAAACAATGGCCCGACAATCAGTCCGGTCAGATCGTCGACAAACGCCGGTTTGCGCCCCTCGTAATGATGACCGACAAACTGTATCGCCCAGCCCACCACAAACATCCCGATGCCGGCGCCAAGCCAGACGAATGTGCTCTGCTGCGCAAGCATATGCCCCAGCCAGATCGACAGGCCCAGCAATACCGTCATCAGCACCCCCAGCCGCAGTTCCAGGCGCAGGTAAAACCACGCCGACATCAGTGACACCAGCACTGCCGGTGACAGCCAGCCCCCGGCCCATTGCGGACGCGACAGCAACACCGCGACCGCCACGACGATCAGGGGAATGCCCACGAAGTGGCTGGCGATATTGCGCGGATCACGGTGGTAGGCGGCGTATTGACTGAGATGGTCAACGAGGCTTTTCATTGTTATTCCTCCTGTAGGGTGATTGATGATGCCCCGGGTTCATCTCTCGCTCTGTCAGCCAGGCGACAATCTCCAGGAGTTTTCATGGACATGCAGGTTTGGCGTTCGCGCCTGATGACGGGGCAATGGTTCAGTCACTTGCCTGTTTCCTTACAGGATAGTCTGCTGGCAATCGCCAGGATTCGGCGGCTGTCACCGGGGCAACTGCTGTTCAAACGCGGTGATCCCCCGTGCGGGTTGTATGCGGTGCTTGAAGGTTCGGTGCGCATTGGCGCGGTGAATGAGCAGGGCAAGGAAGCGCTGCTAAGCCTGGTGGAACCGCCGCACTGGTTCGGCGAAATCTGCCTGTTCGATGGCCAGCCGCGAACCCATGATGCCTACGCCGTGGGCCAGTGCATTCTGTTGCACATCCCGCAAACGGCGCTGCTGGCATTGCTCGACGAACACCCGGTGTACTGGCGGCAACTGGCATTGCTGATGAGCCACAAACTGCGCCTGACCTTCATCAACCTCGAACAGCTGAGCCTGATGCCAGCCCCGGCGCGCCTGGCCCATCGCTTGCTGATGATCGCCGAGGGCTATGGTGAAATCGACCTGCCGCGCCGCGTTCTGCAACTGCCGCAAGAGCAATTGGCGTCGATGCTGTCGCTGTCGCGCCAGACCACCAACCAGATCCTCAAGGACTTGCAGGGGCAGGGGATTCTGAATCTCAGGTATGGCGAGATCGAGATTCTGGATGCGCAGCGGTTGCGGGCGTTGGCGGTGGTTTGATGTGCACTTGCAGGCGCTGTCGATTTTATTGATGGGCTTTGTCCACGAACGCGCCTAGCCTGTGAAGACGACAATCGAGGTGTGCCATGCGTGTGCTGTTAGTGGAAGACGAGCCCGAGACCGCCAGCCTCCTGGCCAAAGGCCTGAGCGAAGCGAGTTATGCGGTGGATGTAGCGCTCAATGGCATGGACGGCCGACGCTTTATCGAATCTGGCGAATATGAATTGATCATCCTCGACGTGATGCTGCCGGGGCTCAACGGCTGGCAGTTGCTGCAGCAGATCCGCAAGCTCGGCGATACGCCGGTGCTATTGCTCACCACCACGGACGGCATCGAGGACCGGTTGCGCGGGTTGGAGCTGCATGAGGATGATTACCTGCTCAAGCCGTTTACCGTCAGCGAGCTGGTGAAGCGGGTGCGCAAGCTGTTGCGGCGGGATCGGGGGCGGTAGCGGTTTCAGTGGTGCTTGAGAAATTGCGATGGGGGCCGGAAATCTCAACACGCCTTGGGAATCTATTACCGCAACCCATCCCGAAACTGCCCCGGCGTCATTCCCGTCCAGCGCTTGAACGCGCGGCTGAAGCTGCTGGTGTCGGCGAATCCCAATAGATAACTGACCTCGCTCAACGAGCATTGCGGGTCGCGCAGGTGCAGCAGCGCCAGGTTTTCCCGACTTTCGTTGAGCAGCGTATCGAACCGACAACCTTCGTCCGCCAGGTGTCGTTGCAGGCTGCGCAAGCTCAAGTGCAGTGCTTCTGCGATGCGATCGGCCGACGGTTCGCCCTCAGGCAGTTGCTCTTCAATGGCGTCGCGAACCTTGCGCTCCCAGGTCAGGGGCTTGAGTTGCGCCAGGGTGCGTTTGAGCACGGTCTCGTTGTGTTCGGCCAGTTCCGGGTTGGCGTCGTCCAGGTGGCTGTCGAAATCCACCAGGGCGAATTCCAGTCGGTCTTCCTCGGCGGCGAAATACACCGGCGAACGGAACACTTTGTGCCATTGATGCGGGTCGGCAGGTTCCGGACGGCGCAGATAAACCGCCAGCGGCGCGTAGTCGCGGCCCAGCCGGTTACGGCAGGTGCGCACGTAAATCGCCGCGAATGCGTCGATGGCTTCGAAGGCTGGCGCGGGGTTGCCTTGGGGGATTTTCAGGCGGAAGCGGTAGCGATCCTCGGCGCGGGTCAACTCCAGGTCCAGCGCATCGCTGACCACCTGGTGATAACGCACGATGCGCTCGAACACTTCCCGCAAGCTGCCGCTGGCCACCAACGCATACCCGAGCGCATGGAACGTGGTCGGGCTGACAAACCGCGACACCCGCAAGCCAATCGCCGGGTCGCCACTGACCTGCACCGCGATTTCCCACAGGCGTGTGGTGCCGGACAACGGGTAACGGGCGTTCGGGTCGTCCATCAACTGCGGATCGAGCCCCGCCTGTCGGCACAGGGCGGTGCTGTCGAGGCCCAGCGCATCGAGCTGCTTGCGCAGGGCGCGGGTCCAGCTGGCGAGGGAGGTCGGTTCAGTCATGTCGATTGGCGCGTCCGGTCAACAGGTTGGCGTTCACGGCTACCGCTGTGTGAAGCATCACAGGGCAGGATGCGAACATCAATAACCAGAGGATGGAAGCATGGACGGTACTTCTGCAAGTCCCCTGCGACTGAATGCAGCACAACGATCAGCGCATATTCGCCAGGTGGTATTGGCCAAGGGCGTCGAGTTGCGTCGGCGCTACCCGATTCTCAACCATCAGGACGCCTTGGGTGCGGGCATCCTGGCCTTCGCCCTGGCCGGGATGATCGGTTCGGCAGTGCTCTATATCAACGGATACATGGCCTGGTGGGCATGCCTGTTGGTCAACGCGTTCTTCGCCTCGTTGACCCATGAACTTGAGCATGACCTGATCCACAGCATGTATTTTCGCAAACGGCGGGTGCCGCATAACCTGATGATGGGCCTGGTGTGGCTGGCGCGGCCGAGCACCATCAATCCGTGGATCCGCCGCCATTTGCACCTCAACCACCACAAGGTGTCCGGCACTGAAGCCGACATGGAAGAGCGGGCGATCACCAACGGTGAGCGCTGGGGTTTTGCGCGGCTGTTGATGGTTGGCGACAACGTGATGTCGGCGCTTATCCGCATGCTGCGGGCCAAGACCTGGGCGCACAAGTTCAGCATCCTCAAGCGCTCCCTGAAAGTTTACGCACCGCTGGCGCTGATGCATTGGGGGGCGTGGTATGTGTTCCTCGGTTTTCACGCCGCCAACGGCATCGCGCATCTATCGGGGGCGCCCATCGAATGGTCGGCGACGACATTGGCGGTGATGCAAGTGATCGACATCGCTGTCGTGGTGATCATCGGTCCGAACGTGTTGCGCACGTTCTGCCTGCATTTTGTCAGCTCGAACATGCACTACTACGGTGACGTCGAGCCGGGGAATGTGATTCAGCAGACTCAGGTCTTGAACCCTTGGTGGCTGTGGCCGTTGCAGGTGTTCTGCTTCAACTTCGGCAGCAGCCACGGGATCCATCATTTTGTGGTGAAGGAGCCGTTTTACATCCGCCAGATGACGGTGCCGGTGGCGCATGAGGTGATGCGTGAGATGGGGGTTCGGTTCAATGATTTCGGGACGTTTGCACGGGCGAACCGATTTGCGCACAAGGCGACCACAGAACCCCGTCAAGTGCATCCCGCTCAGGTTTGAGCAAGGCACCCGGAAACTCAAAGGCGAAAAACGCTCGTCATCAATTTGACCCAAAGGGACGCTAAGTTGTGACGCAAGCAGCGAGGGGTCGGCGATTGCCGAAGATGATTCGTATATGTGATTTAGGTCTAATAAAGTAATTAAATATTCCTTTATTGGATAACCGATTTCGCCAATCATCGGCTTCAGGATTGTTGATCAGCGCAAACAGATTTTGAGTTTCCGGGGCCGTCTCCTTGGCAGGGTGCGGCCCCTTTTTTATTTTGGATAAACGCATATTCGATATTGGTCTTAATAAATAGCTTCTTATTCCTTAGCGAATATAACTCTCCTCCCTATACTCGATCAGGAACAGACACACAGCAGGAGAGCTCCCCCATGCGCAACGAATCAATTCGCTACCTGATTGTGCCGGGCTGGCAAGGATCGCCAGAAGATCATTGGCAAACCCACTGGCAGAACAGTCTGCCAAACAGCGCGCGGGTGGAGCAGGCCGACTGGCTGACGCCTCGTCGTGAAGACTGGGTCGCAGCGTTGGCCGAGGCGATTGCCGCCGACAGCACGCCTGTGATCCTGATCGCCCATAGCCTGGGTTGCATCACCGTTGCCCATTGGGCAGCCACCGCGCCGCTGCAATTTTTGCGTCAAGTGCGCGGCGCCTTGCTGGTCGCGCCGGCGGACGTCGAGCGCCCGGCCTGCGCGCCGGCCCTACGCAACTTTGCGCCGATCCCGACCCATTTATTGCCGTTCCCGAGCCAGGTCGTCAGCTCTGACAACGACGCCGCCGTGAGCGCGCCACGCGCGCTTGAACTGGCGCGTCAGTGGGGCGCCGAGGCGGGGATTTTATCGGGGGCCGGGCACATCAACGTGAAGTCCGGTCACCGGCGCTGGGAGCAGGGTTTTGCCTACCTTTATCGGTTGCAGAACCGCATGGAACAGCACGCCCTGCGTCGCGCTTGAATCCTTTCCTTTTTTTCTTTTTTTTGAATCGGCCCCCGCCTCCCGGCGGTTTTGGGCGGGAGTCTGCCATGAGTTTGCATGAAATCTTCGGTCAGCCATTGCTGACCTTTCCCGATGCGGAGAAAAGCCCGCTGAGCATCCGCGCCAAGGCGCTGGTGTTTGTCGATCCGCGTTCCCGGCAATTGCGCCAGGAGCTGGAACAATTGGCGCCACGTTCGATCTCGGTGTTGATTCGCGGTGAAACCGGCAGCGGTAAAGAACTGCTGGCGCGGCACATCCATCGCGCCAGTGATCGTGGCGGGTTGTTCGTGTCCGTCAATTGCGGCGCGATCAGCCCGACTTACGCCGATGCTGAACTGTTCGGCTATGCCGCCGGCAGTTACAGCGGTTCGGCCAGCAGTCGTGCCGGCTGGTTCGGCTCGGCCAACGGCGGCACCTTGTACCTGGACGAGATCGGCGACCTGCCGCTGCCGATCCAGATCAAGTTGCTCGCAGCCCTGGAAAACCACGAAGTCACCCGCGTCGGTGCGCACCAGCCGAGCCCGGTGGACGTGCGTCTGGTGGCGGCCACCAGCATCGATCTGGCCCAGGCAGTGGCGGCCGGAAAATTCCATGAGCGGCTTTATCACTACCTCAGCGAGGGCCAGCTCGAACTGCCGGCCTTGCGTGAGCGGGTGGGCGATATTTTATCGCTGGCCGAATACTTCCTCGGCATCTACAGCCAGCGCCTCGACCTGCCGGTGCCACTGATCAGCGAAGCCGCGCAGCATCTGCTGGAGCAACACAGTTGGCCGGGCAACACCCGAGAGCTGGAGAACGTCATTCACTTTGCGCTGCTGGTGAGTACTGGCGATGAGATTTTGCCGGAGCATTTGAATCTGCCCGAGGCGCCTGCATCGTTGCTACAGATCGAGCAGCAACTGAAAAAAATCCTCGGCAGCGGCTCCGCCGCCGAAAAAGAGGCCTTGAAAGACCTGCTCAAAGCGACGGGGCTTCTGTAGGAGCGAAGCTTGCTCGCGAACCAGACAACTCGGTCTGTCTGGAGGACGGCTTAGTGGGCAAGTCGCGCTCCTGCAGGGTCGTGGATGGATTTATGGAAGGGGGGCTGTATGAACAAAATGGAATATGAAAGTGAATAAAAGATATTGTTCGGGAATAAAAAATCCCGGTATCGTCCGCGTCACGCCAGCGATAGCACTTCACTGGCGCCTAAACATTTAGCCGTCGTCGATGACGACCGTGATTTTCGATAAGGACACTGCATGAAAAAGGTTCTGTTGTTCACCGCATTGGCGGCTGCCCTGACCGCGGGTCTGGCCCAGGCTGGCGAGAAACTGGTGGTTGCGGCGACGCCGATTCCACATGCCGAGATTCTTGAACTGATCAAGCCTACCCTCGCCAAAGAAGGCGTGGACCTGGAAATCAAAGTCTTCACCGACTACGTTCAGCCGAACGTGCAGGTCGATCAGAAGCGTCTGGACGCCAACTACTTCCAGACCCTGCCGTACCTGAAAAGCTTCAACGAAGGCAAAGGCACGAACCTGGTGACTGTGATCGGCGTGCACGTCGAACCGTTCGGCGGCTACTCGAAGAAAGTCAAAACCCTGGCTGAGCTGAAGGACGGCGCAACCATCGCCATCCCGAACGAAGGCAGCAACAGCGGCCGTGCCCTGATCCTGCTGCAGAAGGCTGGCCTGATCGAGTTGAAAGACCCGAAAAACGCTTTGGCCACCCCGAAAGACATCGCCAAGAACCCGCACAATTTCAAGTTCAAGGAACTGGAGTCGGCCATGCTGCCGCGTGTTCTGGACCAGGTCGATCTGGACATGATCAACACCAACTACGCGCTGGACGCGGGCCTGAATCCGGCTAAAGACGCACTGGTGATCGAAGGTGCCGATTCGCCTTACGTGAACTTCCTGGTGGCACGTCCGGACAACAAGGACAGCGTTGCCATCCAGAAACTGGCCAAGGCTCTGACCAGCCCGGAAGTGAAGGCGTTCATCGACAAGAAATACAGCGGCGCGGTACTGCCGGCGTTCTGATTGATTGCAGTCTCGAACCCTTCAAGGTTTCAAACGCCGACGGCTACTACAGCGTCGGCGTTTTTTATTGCGCCAAGATCAAAAGATTTCAGGCCACCCGCGTCTTCAACGCCTTGCGCAGCGCCACCAGCAATTTCACGATGTCCTGCGGATCCAGCCGCGGCGTCACTTTTACGTCAGCCATGTTCTCTTCCTTGTGATGGTTCGGCCGGGGGAGTCTGGCCAAAAGCTGCACGTCCTTGGAGGGGCATTTTGAAAAAAAGATCCCTCCTACAGTGCAAAGGAAAATAACCGTCCCCCGCTGCCGTCGCAAATCCGCAGAATAGTTTTTTGCGTGATATCAATATGCTTTAACGGTATTTAAATTCCTCTTTTTATACCTTTAAAGTTGGCGCCTGCCGGGTGGTTATCCACTGCCCATGGACTGCGCCATCGCCGCTTACCGAGCGGCGTACAGGATGTTCAATGACCTTCGATTACGCGTTTATCCTCAGCACCCTGCCGGCGTTTCTCAAAGCCGTTGGCGTGACGCTGCAGGTCGGCTTGATCGCTATCGGCACTTCGTTGCTGGTGGCGCTGATCAACGCGACGATTCTGGTGTTTCGCACGCCTTACCTGCAGCGCCTGGTCGGGCTGTATGTGGAGTTGGCGCGTAACACGCCATTGCTGATCCAGTTGTTCTTCGTCTACTTCGCCTTGCCGGCCCTGGGCATCAAAGTCTCGGGCTTCGCCGCAGCGATCATCACCATGACCTTTCTCGGCGGAGCCTACCTCACCGAAGTCCTGCGCGCCGGCGTGGATGCCGTGCCCCAGGCGCAACTTGAGTCCGGTCGTTCAATAGGCTTGTCCCACGGGCAATTGCTGCGCTACGTGATCTTGCCGCAGGCCGGCATCCTCAGCCTGCCGTCGCTGTTCGCCAATTTCATATTCCTGCTCAAGGAAACCACGGTGGTCTCGGCGGTGGCGGTGCCGGAGATTCTCTACACCACCAAGAGCTACATCGCGCTCTATTACAAAACCTACGAAATGCTCGCCGTGCTGACGTTGATCTGCGTGCTGTTGTTTTTGCCGTTGTCGCTGCTGCTCAGCCGTCTGGAAAGGAGGCTCCAGCATGGCCAGTTCGGGTCTTGAGTTGCTCATGGTGTCGTTGCCGCAATTGGGCAAGGGCGCTGCACAAACCTTGTCGATTTCATTCCTGAGCATCGCCTTCAGCACCGTCGGCGGGGTGCTCTACGGCGTGTTGCGCACGCTGAATTCGACATGGCTCAACGCAATGCTGCGGGTTTATCTGGAATTGTTCCGGGCGATCCCGGTGCTGGTCTGGTTGTATTTGTTGTTCTTCGGCCTGCCGATTTTTTTCGGCCTGAGCATTCCGAGCTTCTGGTGCGCGGTGCTGGTGCTGTCGCTGTGGGGCGCCAGCGAAGTCGGGGAAGTGGTGCGCGGCGCCTTGCATTCGTTACCGCGCGGCCAGCGAGAAGCGGGATTGTCGATTGGCTTGAACGGCCCGCAACTCTATGGCTACGTGCTGCTGCCCCAGGCGCTGAAACGCATGACGCCGCCGACCATCAACGTCTACACGCGGATCATCAAGACCAGCTCTCTGGCGGTGCTGATCGGCGTGGTGGACGTGATCAAGGTCGGCCAGCAGATCATCGAGCGCACCTACGAATCGGTACTGATCTACGGCGCGCTGTTTCTGTTTTTCTTTTTCATCTGCTACCCGCTGTCAGCCGCTTCCCGCGTGCTGGAGCGGCGCTGGACGCAAGCATGAGCGCATTGATCGAGTTCAAGGGTTTCAACAAATTTTTCGGCGAGCAGCAGGTGCTCAACGGCATCGACCTGAAGGTGAGAACGGGCGAAGTGATCGTCATCCTCGGCCCCAGCGGCTGTGGCAAAAGCACCTTGCTGCGCTGCCTCAACGGCCTGGAAGTCGCTCACAGCGGCAGCTTGAATTTTGCCGGGCGTGAGTTGCTGGACAAGGGCACCGACTGGCGCGAAGTGCGTCAGCAGATCGGCATGGTATTCCAGAGTTATCACCTGTTTCCGCACATGAGCGTGCTCGATAACGTGCTGCTTGGCCCGGTGAAAGTGCAGAAGCGCGACCGCCGCGAAGCCCGTGCCCAGGCCGAAGCCTTGCTGGCGCGCGTAGGCCTGTTGGACAAGCGCGACGCGTTCCCGCGTCAGCTCTCCGGTGGTCAGCAGCAACGCATCGCCATCGTCCGTTCGCTGTGCATGAACCCCCAAGTCATGCTCTTTGACGAAGTCACCGCCGCCCTCGACCCGGAGATGGTCAAGGAGGTACTCGAAGTGATTCAGGGCCTGGCCCGCGAGGGCATGACCTTATTGATTGTCACCCACGAAATGGCCTTCGCCCGCGCCGTGGCCGACCGCATCGTGTTCATGGACGCCGGGAGCATCCTTGAGCAACAACCCCCCGAGATTTTCTTTACGAACCCGCAAACCGCACGAGCGCAGCAGTTCCTGGAGAAGTTCTCCTTCGTCGCCGCACTACCCAAAACGACTCAAATAAAGGAATTGGAACTGCCATGAAAACTGCCAAGTCTTCTCTGCTGCTACTCCCGCTGTTCGGCCTGGCGCTGCTGGCCGGTTGCAACAAAACCGAAGAGCCGGCCAAGCCGAAAGTCGCCAGCGTCAGCAGCGCACCGGCCGGTTACCTGGAAAAGATCAAAGCCCGGGACAAGCTGATTGTCGGCGTGTTCACCGACAAACCGCCGTTCGGTTTTGTCGATGAAGCCGGGCGTTACGTGGGGTTCGATACTGACATTGGCCGCCAATTCGCCAAGGATCTATTGGGCGATGAAAACAAAGTCGAGTTCGTGGCGGTGGAGCCGGCGAGCCGGATTCCATTCCTGCAGAGCGACAAGGTCGACCTGATCCTGGCCAACATGACCGTCACCCCGGAGCGCAAGGAAGCGGTGGACTTCACCAACCCGAACCTCAAGGTGGCGGTGCAGGCACTGGTGCCGCAGGCGAGTTCGGTGAAGACCCTCGATGACCTGGCAACCCGCACCACCATTGTCACCACGGGCACTACGGCGGACATCTGGCTGACGAAAAATCATCCGGACTGGAAACTGCTGAAGTTCGAGAAAAACTCCGAGTCCCTGCAAGCCCTGGCCAATGGTCGCGGCGACGCTTATGCGCAGGACAATCTGGTGCTGTTCAGCTGGGCCAAACAAAACCCGGGCTACCGCGTACTGGAGCAGAAGTTGGGCGCCGAAGCACCGATCGCCCCGGCGGTAAAGAAGGGCAACATCGAACTGCGTGATTGGGTGAATGCGGAGTTGGCGAAGCTGGGTGAGGATAAGTTTTTGCTCAAGCTGTACGACCAGTATGTGCGCAAAGAGCTGAGCGACGACACCAGGCCTGAAAGCGTGATTGTCGAGGGTGGGAAGTGGCAGGGGTGATTGGCTTCAGATGATCGCTCCCACCTGTGGCGAGGGAGCAAGCTCCCTCGCCACAGGGCGTGGAAACGATCAGTGTGTCTCAGTCAGGCCAATACCACACCGGCTCATCCAGCATCCGCTGCCCGACCATCCCGGTCTGGCCGAAATCTTTCTCCAGCACAATGCAATTGCATTCCGGGTCTTGCTGCAATGCCGAGATCAAGCGCCGCGCATGGGACACCACCCACACCTGGCACTGTTCGGACGCTCGAATAATCAACCGCGCCAACGCCGGCAACAAGTCCGGATGCAGACTGGTTTCCGGCTCATTCAGCACCATCAGCGTCGGCGGCCGGGGTGTCAGCAATGCCGCGACCAGCAACAGATAGCGCAACGTCCCGTCCGACAATTCGGCGGCGGACAGTGGCCGCAACAACCCTTCCTGATAAAACTCGATTGCAAATCGGCCACCTTGCAGCAATGCGATGTTCAGCGTCGCGCCGGGGAACGCATCGCTGATCGCCGCCTGCAAGGCTTCGGGATCGCCGATTTCGCGGATGGTCTGTAATGCCGCCGCGAGGTCGCGACCGTCGTGGTGCAACACCGGCGTGCGAGTGCCCAGTTGTGGTTGTCGCGCCGGAGCTTCGGCATCGCTGCGAAAGTGATCGTAGAAGCGCCAACGGCGGATGAATTCACGCAGCTGCAAGACTTCCGGCGAGGTACGCAAGCTACCAACCTGATCGAACAGGCTGTCGAAATTCGGCGTGCGCTGGGCCAGCACCTCCCAGCCGCGTCCGGCCCGTGTGCGAATCATCGGGCCGTCGCGATCCACCAGCAGGCTGGCCGGGCGATAGAACGGCCCGGACCAGATGCATTCCCTTTTGATTTCCGGGTCCAGAGAAAACGCGGAAAGACTCGGTTCCGCAAGGCCCAGCGCGATCGAGTAGCTGAAGTCTTCGCCGGCAAACCCCAGGCGCAGGCGCTTGACGCCGTGTCGCATGGTTGCCTGGACCGGGATTTCACCAGTGCGCATGCGCTGGGTGATGGTTTCCGGCCCGGCCCAGAAGGTCGAATCCAGCCCACCCTCGCGTGCCAAGCCATTGACCACTCCACCCTGAGCAGTTTCCGCCAGCAGACGCAAGGCGCGGTAGAGATTGGATTTACCGCTGCCGTTGGGGCCGGTGATCAGGTTCAGCCGTTCGAGCGGAATCACCAATTTATTGATCGAGCGGTAGTTGGCCACCGCGAGGGTTTTGAGCATGGGGAGCTTCCTGCTGCAGGGTCCGCCAGTTTGTCTTATCGTCGGCGACTGTGATCGTCTGTGACGAGGGAGCTTGCTCTTGCTGGGCTACGAAGCGGCTCAAAAAAGTTAAACGAGGTGTGTCAGGCAAAACGAGATAGCAGGTTTGCGTCTGTTGCGCAGCCGAGCGGGAGCAAGCTCCCTCGCCACAGGATAGTCCCCAGGCCATAAGGTACGTAGCAAACCCGTGCACCTGTTGAACCCTGTTCTAAGCTCACAGTCGTATCGTCACTGGCACGTACGTACAACGCAAAGGAGTCTGCATGGCGGGTCCCGGATTGAAATTAATGGTTGGCCTGAGCCTCTTCGCCTTGCTGACCGCCTGTGGTGAAAAAAAGCCCGTCGAGAAGGACCGTCCGCGAGTCTTCGTGCAAGAGGTCAAGCCAACCGATTACGCCGCTGCGGTGACACTCACCGGTGATGTTCAGGCCCGAGTCCAGACCGAGTTGTCGTTCCGCGTGGGCGGCAAGATCATCCAGCGCATGGTCGATGTCGGTGACCGGGTGTCGGCCAAACAAGTGCTGGCCAGGCTTGACCCCAAAGACCTGCAAACCAATGTCGATTCGGCCCAGGCCCAGGTGGTTGCCGAGCAGGCGCGGGTCAAACAGACTGCCGCCGCCTTCGTTCGCCAGCAAAAACTCCTGCCCAAGGGCTACACCAGCCAGAGCGAATACGACTCCGCCCAAGCGGCCTTGCGCAGCAGCCAGAGCGCATTGAGCGCGGCTCAAGCGCAATTGGCCAACGCCCGCGATCAACTGAGCTACACCGCGTTGATTGCCGATGCGCCAGGCGTGATTACTGCGCGCCAGGCCGAAGTCGGCCAGGTGGTGCAGGCCACGGTGCCGATTTTCAGCCTGGCCCGGGATGGCGAGCGTGACGCGGTGTTCAATGTTTACGAATCGCTACTGACCGAACCGCCGTCAGACCGATCGATTGTGGTCAGCCTGCTCGACAATCCGAAAATCAAGACCACGGGCACCGTTCGGGAGGTCACGCCAGCGGTGTCCGCGCAGACCGGCACGGTGCAAGTCAAAGTCAGCCTCGATGGTCTCCCTGAAGGCATGCAGCTCGGCTCGGTGGTGAGCGCCACGGCTAAGCCAGTGGGTAAAACCGCAGTGGAACTGCCCTGGGCGGCCCTGACCAAAAACCTCAGCGACCCGGCCGTGTGGCTGGTGGACGCCGAGGGCAAGGCGCAGTTGCACACGGTCACCGTTGGCCGTTACCTGACCGGCAAAGTCATTGTCAGCGCCGGCCTCACCGGTGGCGAAAAAGTCGTCACTGCGGGCGGCCAGTTGCTGCACCCGGGCGTACGGGTGGAGGTCGTCGAAAATACCGATCAGACCCCAACCACAGGAGCCCAACCATGAAGCACCTGTTGCTGTTGTCCGCCGCTGTACTTCTGGTCGCCTGTTCCAAGGAAGAAGCGCCGCCAGAACCGGTGCGGCCGGTGTTGTCTGTGGAAGTGAAAGCGCTCCATCAAGAGGATCTCGGCCGGTTCGCCGGCAGCATTCAGGCCCGTTACGAAAGCAATGTCGGTTTCCGGGTGCCGGGGCGTATCGCCAGCCGCAATGTCGATGTCGGCGCCGAAGTCCAGAAAGGCGCCTTGCTCGCCACCCTCGACCCCACCGATCAGCAGAACCAGTTGCGCTCGGCCCAGGGTGACCTGGCGCGTGTTCAGGCGCAGCTCATCAACGCCCAGGCCAACGCCCGGCGTCAGCAGGAACTGTTCAATCGCGGGGTCGGCGCCCAGGCACAACTGGACATCGCCCAGACCGAACTGAAAACCACCCAGGCGTCCCTCGATCAAGCCAGGGCCGCCGTCAACCAGGCGCAGGACCAACTCAACTACGTCGAGCTGCGCACCGATCACAAAGCCATTGTCACCGCGTGGAATGCCGAAGCCGGGCAAGTGGTGACCGCCGGCCAGCAAGTGGTGACCCTGGCGCAGCCGGACATCAAGGAAGCAGTGATCGACTTGCCCGACACCCTGGTCGATGATTTGCCGGCCGACGTGGTGTTCCAGGTCGCCTCGCAGCTGGACCCGAGCATCACCAGCACCGCCATCGTGCGTGAAATCGAACCCCAGGCCCAAAGCGCGACCCGTACCCGTCGTGCCCGCCTGAGCCTGACTGATACGCCACCGGGTTTTCATCTCGGCACGGCGATCAGCGTGACCCTCAGCTCTGAAATCAAACCACGCCTCGAACTGCCGGCGAGCGCATTGCAGGAGGTCGATGGGAAAACACGGATCTGGGTCGTCGATCCACAGACGCAAACCGTTGCCCCAAGGGAGGTCAGCCTGGTCAGCCGGACCGACGACACAGTGGTCGTGGCCAACGGTGTGAAATCCGGCGAGCGGGTGGTCAGTGCCGGTGTGAATAGCCTCAAACCGGGGCAGAAAGTGAGAATTGACGAGGGCGGCCCGCAATGAAAGGGAGTTTCAACTTATCCGAGTGGGCCCTCAAGCATCAGTCGTTTGTCTGGTATTTGATGTTCGTCGCGCTGTTGATGGGCGTGTTCTCCTACCTGAACCTGGGCCGCGAAGAAGACCCGTCGTTCACCATCAAAACCATGGTGATCCAGACCCGCTGGCCCGGCGCGACCCAGGAAGAAACCCTCAAGCAGGTCACTGACCGGATCGAGAAAAAACTCGAAGAACTCGACTCGCTCGATTACGTGAAAAGCTACACCCGCCCCGGTGAATCGACGGTCTTCGTTAATCTGCTCGACACCACCAGCGCCAAGGACATTCCGCAAATCTGGTATCAGGTGCGCAAGAAGATCAACGACATCCGCGGCGACTTCCCGCAAGGCCTGCAAGGGCCGGGCTTCAACGATGAGTTCGGTGACGTGTTCGGTTCGGTGTATGCCTTTACCTCTGACGGCCTGTCAATGCGCCAGCTACGCGATTACGTGGAACAGGTGCGTGCCGAAATCCGTGAAGTGCCAGGGTTGGGCAAGGTCGAAATGATCGGCGAGCAGGATGAAGTGCTGTACCTGAACTTCTCCACCCGCAAACTCGCCGCCCTCGGCATCGATCAGCGCCAGGTGGTGCAGAGCCTGCAATCACAGAATGCCGTGACCCCGGCGGGAGTGATCGAGGCCGGCCCGGAGCGGATTTCGGTGCGGACCTCGGGGCAGTTTGCCTCTGAGAAAGACCTGGCCAACGTCAACCTGAAGCTCAACGACCGCTTCTACCGCCTGGCCGACATCGCCGACATCAGCCGTGGCTATGTCGATCCTGCCACCCCGGAGTTTCGTTTCAACGGCCAGCCGGCCATCGGCCTGGCAATCGCCATGAAGAAGGGCGGCAACATCCAGGCATTTGGCAAGGCGCTGCATCTGCGCATGAACGAGCTGACGGCCGACCTGCCGGTGGGCGTTGGCGTGCACAACGTTTCCGATCAGGCCGAAGTGGTGGAAGAAGCTGTCGGCGGTTTCACCAGTGCATTGTTCGAGGCCGTGGTGATCGTGCTGATCGTCAGCTTCGTCAGCCTTGGCGTGCGCGCCGGGCTGGTGGTGGCGTGTTCGATTCCGTTGGTGCTGGCGATGGTCTTCCTCTTCATGGAATACAGTGGCATCACCATGCAGCGGATTTCCCTCGGAGCGCTGATCATCGCTCTCGGCCTGCTGGTGGACGACGCGATGATCACGGTGGAGATGATGGTCACACGCCTGGAAATGGGCGAAACCAAAGAACAGGCGGCGACCTTCGCCTACACCTCGACGGCGTTCCCGATGCTCACCGGCACGCTGGTTACAGTCGCCGGTTTCGTGCCGATCGGTTTGAACGCGAGCTCCGCCGGTGAGTACACCTTCACGCTGTTCGCGGTGATCGCGGTGGCCATGCTGGTGTCATGGATCGTCGCCGTGCTGTTCGCCCCGGTGCTCGGTGTGCATATTCTGAGCAGCAATGTGAAACCTCACGACGCAGAGCCAGGGCGCATCGGTCGGGCGTTCAATGGCGGCCTGCTGTGGGCCATGCGCAACCGCTGGTGGGCCATCGGTATCACCGTGGCGCTGTTCGTGCTCTCGGTGTTTTCCATGCAGTTCGTGCAGAACCAGTTCTTCCCGTCCTCGGACCGTCCGGAAATCCTCGTCGACCTGAACCTGCCGCAAAACGCCTCGATCGCCGAAACCCGCAAAGCCGTGGACAAGCTCGAAGCGACGCTCAAGGGCGACCCGGACATCGTGCGCTGGAGCACCTACATCGGCGAGGGTGCGATCCGTTTCTACCTGCCTCTCGACCAGCAGTTGCAGAACCCGTACTACGCGCAACTGGTGATCGTCAGCAAAGGCCTGGAGTCACGCACGGCGCTGACTGCTCGTTTGCAAAAGCGCTTGCGTGAAGACTTCGTCGGCATCGGCAGTTACGTCCAGGCCCTGGAAATGGGCCCGCCGGTGGGGCGTCCGATTCAATACAGGGTCAGCGGTAAAGACATCGATCAAGTGCGCAAGCACGCGATCGCCCTGGCCACTGAACTGGATAAAAACCCGCACATCGGCGAGATCATTTACGACTGGAACGAGCCGGGCAAAGTGCTGCGCATCGACATCGCGCAAGACAAGGCGCGGCAACTGGGGCTGTCGTCGGAAGACGTGGCGAACCTGATGAACAGCATCGTCGTCGGCTCGCCGGTGACGCAGGTCGATGACGACATCTACCTGATCGACGTGGTCGGCCGCGCTGAAGATGCCGAGCGCGGCAGCCCGGAAACCTTGCAGAACTTGCAGATCGTCACCCCCGGCGGCACTTCGATACCGCTGCTGGCGTTCGCCACGGTGCGCTACGAACTGGAGCAACCGCTGGTATGGCGTCGTGACCGCAAACCGACCATCACCATCAAGGCTGCGGTGCGCGACGAGATTCAGCCGACCGACCTGGTGAAGCAGTTGCAACCGGACATCGACAAGTTCGCCGCCGGTTTGCCGGTGGGCTACAAAGTCGCCACTGGCGGCACGGTGGAGGAAAGCGGCAAGGCCCAGGGACCGATTGCCAAGGTCGTGCCGTTGATGCTGTTTTTGATGGCGACCTTCCTGATGATCCAGTTGCACAGCGTGCAGAAGCTGTTCCTGGTGGCCAGCGTCGCGCCGCTCGGCTTGATCGGCGTGGTGCTGGCGCTGATCCCGACGGGCACGCCCATGGGCTTCGTGGCGATCCTCGGGATTCTGGCGCTGATCGGCATCATCATCCGCAACTCGGTGATTCTGGTGACCCAAATCGATTCTTTCGAGAAGAGCGGTTATACGCCGTGGGACGCGGTGGTGCAGGCCACGGAACATCGGCGTCGGCCGATTTTGTTGACGGCAGCGGCGGCGAGCATGGGGATGATCCCGATTGCCCGGGAAGTGTTCTGGGGGCCGATGGCCTACGCGATGATTGGCGGGATCATCATCGCCACCTTGCTGACGCTGCTGTTTTTGCCGGCGCTGTATGTGGCCTGGTACAAGGTACGCGAGTCGAAGAAACAAGCGCCGTAACGATCAGTCGGCTCGACGCCAAACGCTGGCCAACCAAGGCTGCTGCTCCCGCGGCAGCCCCGCCGGCCGGTAGTAGTGCTCCAGCTCCACAAACCCCGCCTCGGTCAGCATTTGTTGCCACGCCGCCAGGTCGTAATACGCCCCATAACGCGGTCCGTTCCAGCCTTCCTGATTCTCGCCACGGGGATTGGAACTGAACAACACACCGCCCGGCTTCAATGCCGCGCGCAGTTGCTTCAACACCCTGGGCAACTCCTGACTCGGGACATGAAACAGCACCGCATTGGCAAAAATCCCGTCAAACCGCTCGGCTGGCAGATCGAGCTTCAGGAAGTCCTGCTGCCAGACCTCACACCCGCTGTCGTCCCGAGCCATCTGCGCAAGCTTTTCCGAACCGTCGAGCCCGATGGCGATGTGGCCCAGGCGGGTGAAGGTTTTCAGGTCGCGGCCGGGGCCACAGCCAAAGTCGAGAATGCTGAAGGGCGCCTTACCCTGGATGTGCCGTAGCAGGGCATCGATGTTCTGGCTGACATCGTGATCGCGAGTGCCTTCACGGAAGTCCTCGGCCACCGCGTTGTAATGGCCCAGGGTGGTAGAGGTGATCTGCTCCAGGTCGGCGGGAGTCTGTTTCATGGTCGGCTGCACAGAAAAAGAAAGAAGCACTGACTATAAGCGCTTTCGCACTTTTGATCTTGATTCAGCGCTTGTTCAACCCCCGCGCCAACCGATCCCCACCCAACTGAATCACCGCCACCAACACCACCAGCAACACAATCACCGTCAACATGATCTGGCTGTCAAAGCGCTGATACCCATATCGATAAGCAATGTCGCCCAACCCACCAGCGCCAATCGCTCCGGCCATGGCCGACGAGTTGATCATGGTCACCAGCGTAATGGTGAAGCCGCCGACAATCCCCGGCAGCGCCTCGGGCAGCAGCACATGCCAGACGATATGCCAGCGTCGGCAACCCATCGCCTGCGCCGCTTCGATCAACCCGTGGTCGACTTCCCGCAGGCTGACTTCGGCGATGCGTGCGAAGAACGGCGTAGCGGCAATGGTCAGTGGCACCACGGCGGCCCATACGCCATAGGTGGTGCCGACGATCAACCGGGTAAACGGTATCAGCGCCACCATCAAAATCAGAAACGGAATCGAGCGGAACAGGTTCACGAACGCGCCCAGTGCACGGTTCAGCGCCGGTGCTTCGTAGATCCCGCCTTTGGTGCTGGTGACCAGGATCACCGCCAGCGGAATGCCCACCAACAGCGCGATCAGTGACGACACGCCGACCATCAGGAAGGTGTCGATGAAGCCTTGCAGCAATCGATCAAACCACATAACCCAGCACCTCCACCTGTTGCGCCCAATGACTGGCGCGCTGACGCAATTCCTCGGCACCGAGGGACGAACCGGTCACCGCCAGCAGTAATTGCCCCAGCGCATGGCCCTGAATCCGTTCCACGCCCCCTTGCAGCAAACGCACGCGGCCACCGAGGGCGCTGAAAAGCGCCGCCAGGTCTGGCTCGTCGCGGGTATTGCCGGTGAATTGCAAGCGCAGGACCACGGCAGCGCCCGAAGACTGCGGCTGTGCCCGCAAGCGGCTTTGCAGTTCATCCGGCAGGCCGTGTTGCAGCGGCGCGAGCAAGGTCTTGCTCACTTCATGCTGCGGGTTGCCGAAGACCTCCCAGACCGGCCCTTGCTCGACGATTCGCCCGTGCTCCAACACCACGACCCGATCGCAGATATCGCGGATCACCGCCATCTCGTGGGTGATCAGCACGATGGTCAGGCCCAGTCGCTGGTTGATCTCGCGCAGCAGGCCGAGGATCGATTGGGTGGTCTCCGGATCGAGGGCCGAAGTGGCCTCGTCGCACAGCAGAATCTCCGGGTCATGCACCAACGCACGGGCGATGCCGACACGTTGTTTCTGGCCGCCGGAAAGCTGCGCCGGATAAGCCTTGTGTTTACCTTGCAGACCCACCAGTTCGAGCAATTCACGGACCTTCTGCTCGCGTTTTTCCTTGGGCACACCGGCGACTTTCAATGGTAATTCGACGTTCTGCCAAACCGTCTTGGCTGACATCAAATTGAAGTGCTGGAAGATCATGCCGATGCGCCGGCGCAGCGCCACCAGTCGGTCTTCATCGAACTCGCCGATGTCCACCTGATCGATCAGCACTCGCCCGCTGCTCGGTTGTTCGAGGCGGTTGATGGTACGGATCAGAGACGACTTGCCGGCACCGCTGCGCCCGATGATGCCGAACACTTCGCCGCGTTGGATTGCCAGGTCGATACCGTGCAGGGCCGCCACCGGACCTTGCTGGCCATTGTAGGTTTTACCCAGGCCGATGAAGCGCACGTGGGCGCGGTTCAGCTCGGGGTGGAGCTCGGTGCGTTCAGCACTGTGTGGCTCTGGAGTCTCCAGTCGCCGTTGGATGGCGGCCGTCATGCTCAGCTTTCCCAGCCAGCTTGATAGAGCTTGCCGTGGGCTTTATCCAGCGCTGCGCGAACCGCTGGCGAGTGCTGATAGATGTCGACGAATTTGATCAGCCGTGGGTCGGTTTTGCTTTTCGGCTGGATCACGAACTGGATCACGTATTCCTTGTGATCGAGACCATCGAACAGCAGGGCCGAGCTGGCATCGAAGGTTTTCGACAGGCGAATGTAGGCCGGATAACCCTGGACCAGATCGGCGTCGTCATAGGCGCGTACCAGTTGCACGGCTTCAACCTGAAGGATTTTGATTTTCTTCGGGTTGGCGATGATGTCTTCTTCGGTGGCCTTGTAGCCGACGCCCGGTTTGAGGGTAATCAAGCCGGCCTTGGCTAGCAGTTGCAGGCCGCGACCGCTGTTGATCGGGTCGTTGGCGATGGCCACGCTGGCACCTTCTGGCAACTCGGCGAAGCTTTTGTATTTCTTCGAATAGAGGCCGACGTTGTTGATGATGCCCGGGGCGAACGGCACCAGATCAAAGCCGGCCGCGGCCTTGGCGTTTTCCAGGAACGGGATGTGCTGGAAATAGTTCACATCGATGTCGCCCGAGGCGAGGCTGACGTTGGGAGCGATCCAGTCGCTGAATTCCACCAGTTCGACTTTCAGGCCTTGTTTGCTGGCTTCCTCTACGGCGGCTTCCAGCGGAATGGCGAAGGCGGCGGTGGTGCCGACCTTCAACGGCGCGTCGGCGGCGAAGGTGATGGAGCTGAAGAGGCCGAGGGCCAGGGCCAGTGCTTTGACTGGGTGGGATAAGAGTTTTTTGGTCATGATGATTTTCCAGTCAATTGTTTAATGTGCATGCTTTTGTGGCGAGGGAGCTTGCTCCCGCTGGGCTGCGAAGCGGCCCCAAAGCCATTCAATGAGTTCAGTCAGTTGAAACTCGCCAGCAGGTTTTGCGACTGCTGCGCAGTCGAGCGGGAGCAAGCTCCCTCGCCACAGGTTTTAGTGTCGGTAGTGGGAGCCCGTGTGTTGCTCAGGCAAATGCGCGTCACGCTGAAACAGTTTTTCCCGCAGGCTGCCGTCGTCGTAAGCGGTCTTGTATGACCCTCGGCGCTGCAACTCCGGAATCACCAGCTCAATGAAATCCACATAGCTTTCCGGGGTGACGATCCGTGTCAGGTTGAAGCCGTCGAGGCCGGTTTCGGCGATCCATGATTCCAGCTCATCGGCCACTTGCTCAGGTGAGCCGACCACGGTGATGTAGCGGCCACCGAGGGCGTGTTGTTCCAGCAGTTTGCGGCGGGTCCAGTCGTTGTTTTGCAGGTTCTTGGTGGCAGACTGGATGGCGTTGCTCTTCACGTACTGGATCGGTTCGTCGAGTTCGTACTCGGAAAAATCGATCCCGGTGGACGCCGAAAAGTGCGCGACGCCGGCCTCGGCGCTGGCGTAGCTCAGGTATTCGGCATGCTTGGCCCAGGCCAGCGCTTCGGTGGCGCCGACGATCACGTTCAAGCCCATGAACACCTTGATGTCCCAAGGATTGCGCCCGGCCTCGACGGCGCTGGCGCGAACCTTGTCCACTTGAGCCCGGGTCGCCGGTTTGTTCTGGCCGCTGATGAACACGCACTCGGCATGCCGACCGGCGAAGAGCAAACCGCGATCTGAACTGCCGGCCTGGAACAGCACCGGCGTGCGTTGCGGCGACGGTTCGCAGAGGTGATAACCCTCGACCTGATAGAACTCACCCTTGTGCTCGACCTTGTGCACTTTGTCTGGCTGGGCGTAGATCCGTTGCTCGCGGTCGTTGAGCACCGCGCCGTTTTCCCAGCTGCCTTCCCAGAGTTTGTAGAGCACTTGCAGGTATTCGTCGGCCTGGTCGTAACGTCGGTCGTGTTCCGCCTGTTCGCTGAGGCCCATGGCCTTGGCGGCGCTGTCCAGATAGCCGGTGACGATGTTCCAGCCGACGCGGCCGCGACTCAGATGATCAAGCGTCGACAGGCGTCGGGCGAACAGATACGGCGGCTCGTAGGTCAGGTTGGCGGTCAGGCCGAAGCCGAGGTTCTTGGTGACCGCGGCCATGGCCGAGACCAGGAGCAGCGGATCGTTGACCGGCAATTGGATCGACTCTTTGAGCGGCACGTCCACCGAGTTCTGATAGACGTCGTACACACCGACGATGTCGGCGATGAACAGACCGTCGAACAGCCCGCGCTCCAGCAGTTGCGCCAGTTCGGTCCAGTATTCGATCGTCTTGTACTGGGTGGACGTGTCCCGTGGGTGGGTCCACAGGCCATGGTTGATGTGCCCGATGCAGTTCATGTTGAACGCGTTGAGCAGGATCTTCTTTTTGCTCATCAAATGGTCCCCCGCAACGGCGGGTTTTCATCGTTGAGGTAGTAATTGCCCACCGCGTGATACTTCCAGCGCACCGGGTCGTGCAGGGTGTGCACCCGGGCGTTGCGCCAGTGCCGATCGAGGCCGTGCTCAATCAGGGTCGCCTGGCTACCAGCCAGTTCGAACAACGTGCTGCCGGCGGCGAGGGAGATCTCAGTGCTGATGGCCCGGGCTTCGGCAACCGCAATCGACGCGGCGGCGACGGTCTCGGCATTGGTGTCGGCCTGGGCCCGGTCGAGGAATTCGCCGGAGCGTTCCAGCAAGGCTTCGGTGGCGTGCAGACGAATACTCAAGTGGCCGAAACTCTTGATGGTCAGCGGGTCTTCGGTGGCTGTTTCATGCGTGGCGTCGATCCACGGTCGGGTTTTGGTGCGCACGAAATGCAATGCATCTTCATAGGCTGCGCGGGCAATGCCGGTGTCGATCGCAGCGTGGAGAATCTGCGCCAATGGGCCGACAGTGGTCGGGCGTTCGAATGCGCTTTGAAATGGAATCACGTCCTCGGCGGCAACGTAGACATCCTCGAACACCACCGAACCGCTGCCGGTGGTGCGCTGGCCGAAGCCGCTCCAGTCGTCGATGACCGTCAGGCCTTTGCTGTTGTGCGGGACGAAGGCCAGCTGCTGCACGCCGTTTTCATCCACTACTGAGGTGGGGATGCGCTGGGCGTAAATGGCGCCGGTGGCGTAGAACTTGCGGCCGTTGATGCGATAGCCGTCACCGTCGCGGGTCAGGCGGGTGACGCGGTCATGGGCGGTTTTGGTGCCCAGTTCCGCCAGTGCATTGCCGAAACGCTGGCCGGCCAGCACTTCGGCGTACAGGCGTTTTTTCTGCTCATGGCTGCCGTTCACACGGAGCACTTCGAGGGCGTAGAAATGGTTCTGCGGGATCTGCCCCAGGGAGCCGTCAGACTGGGCGATCAACGCGATCACTTTGGCCAGGGTGGCGTTGGAAACCCCGGCGCCGCCGTATTCCTTTGGCACGCTGATGCCCCAAAGACCCGAACGGGAAAACACTTCCAGTTCCGGGTGCGGCAAACGACGTTCGCGGTCGCGCAGGGCGCTGTCGCGTTTGAAGTCGTCGGCCAGGTCACCGGCGACGATCAGGGCTTGCTCATCGCTGGTAATGACCGCGACGTTTCGAGAAAGAGACATGTGTTTCTCCAGCGATCTGGTCGTTAAATCCAGGAGTGGCGAGCCGGCAACGTGCCGTTCAAGTGATATGCGCCAACCGCGTGATACTTCCAGCGCACCGGGTCGTGCAGCGTGTGCACCCGGGCATTGCGCCAGTGGCGGTCGAGGTTGAACTCGGCGAGGGTGGCGCGGCTGCCGGCCAGCTCGAAGAGTTTTTCGCTGGCCAGCAGCGAGATCTCGGTGGTCAGCACTTTGGCCTCGGCAACGGCAATCGAGGCGCGTGCCGCAGACTCGGCGGTGAGCGGCGCGGCGTTGACCTGATCGAGCACTTGCCCGGCCTTGCGCAGCAGCGCTTCGGCGGCGTGCAGTTCAATTTTCAGCTTGCCGATATCGGCGATCACGTAGAGGTCGTCGCTGGCCCGTTCGACCTTGGCGTCGATCCAGGGCCGGGCACGGGTTTTCACGAATTCGATGGCGTCATCGATAGCGCCCCGGGCGATGCCGGCGTCGATGGCTGCTTGAATCAGCTGCGATACGGCGCCCTGAGTGTTCGGGCTGTCGTTGATCCTCCAGTTATCCACCACCAACTCGGCGTCGACCCGCACGTTGTTGAGCAAAATGGTGCCGCTGGCGGTGGTGCGCTGGCCGAATCCCGACCAGTCGTCAACGATGCGCAAACCCGGCGTGCCACGACGAACGAAGGCCAACACTTGCTTGCCGTCGTCGTTCAGCGCCTTGACGGCCACCCAATGGGCGAACAAGGCGCCGGTGGAGTAGAACTTCTGCCCGTTGATGACGAAGCCATCGCCGTCTGCGGTGATTCGCGCCTTGAGCTCCAGGGTATTTTTGGTACCGCGCTCCGGCCCCGCGTTACCGATCCGCCAGCCTTCGAGCACGCTTTTGAACAGCTGTTTTTTCTGCGACTCGGTGGCACTGCCCAGTATCAGGTTGAGAATCCCGAACTGGTTCTGCGGGATCTGCCCCAGGGCCGGGTCGGCTGCGGAAATGATCGCGAAGACTTCGGCAACGGTGACGAATGAAACCTGTGGGCCGCCGTACTCACGCGGGATGGCAATGCTGCCCAGGCCGCTGCGGGTGAACTGTTCGATTTCCGACCAGGGCAACTTGCGCTGCTGGTCACGTTTGGCGGCGTGCAGGCGGGCGACTTGCGCCAGCTCTTGGGCAGCCTTGATGGCTTGTGCGTCGTTGCGCAAGACCTGCGCGGGCAACAACAATGGGGCGATGTCCAGATCACTCTGGATGATTGCATCTGCCAGACTGGACATCAGTGCCGCTCCTTGGCTGCACGCAATGCCCTGGCGATTTGCACTGGGGTGATTGTGTTCCGGACCATACCTACCTCACATCTCATGAAAACGCCGCAGGTGTTGCGGCGAACGAAAAACACGAATGTCCGGTGGTCCGGTGTATATACCCTAAACGCGTATAAATAATTAATGAACTAACTTTTAGGAATATAGATAGAAGAGGTGTCACACATCCCTGTAGCAGCTGGCGAAGCCAGCTGCTACAGGGCCTCACTGTTTGCGGGGTTCTGCTGCTTTGAGCGTTTCTTTGGGCGGCACTTTCAGGTAAGGATTGGCACAGCCGATCTTCAGCGTGCGGGCCGGTGCCCAGCGCGAGTTGTTACCCACCCGGTCGAGGATGCAGTAGGTCACTTCCAGTCGAAGGTCTTCGCCGGCTTCGAGAATGATTGCCGGTGGCACCCAGACGTGAATCGGCTGACCCACATCGTCGGCCTTGAGTTTGGGCAGGTCCATGCGCACATCGCCCCAGCGCAGGGTGATTTCGTCGTCGGCGGCCATGTTCAGGTACGGTTCGATGGTCAATGGCACACCGCGCTTGACCTGGTTCGGATTGACCCCCTGACGGCGAATGGTCTCGGGGATGAACACCGGCGCCAGGCTCTGGTTTTCCTCATCGCAAAGGGGCGAGGGCAGGCCGCCGGGGCAATCGAGTTTGATCTGGACACGCGCCGCTGGTGATACCGCTGGCCCTTGCCCGATCTGCATGACCTTGTAATGGACGCGAGCAGAACCGTTGGCAATGAAGCTTTCCGGCACCCGCAAGCTCACCGCTTTGTTGCCATGATCCGCTCCCAATACGCTGGAGGCCACGTAGCAGTTGTTCCAGAACAGCTCGATCAGGTCGCCTTCGTCCATGCCGGGATAAGGCGGTACGTCGATCATGAGATGAGCGGCCGAGGTGATGTTGATGCCGGCCTTGTGAGTTTGCGCCAGGGTCGGGGCTGCAAGTTCGGGTTTGTTCGAAGTGCTTGTCATGGGGTTCTCTCCTTGAAGCCTTACCGCGAAGTCCGTTTCTGAAAGATCGAAAGGCGTGTATTACCAGGCAACAAAACGATTCACTGTTTGTGTGTTTTAAGAATGATCGAGTGTGGTGGTAGTCGCCTGTTGGAGACTAGATAAGAGTGCGTTCGAATAGGTGTCAATAGAACTGATTGGCTAAAGGTTGGTTCTTGGGTTATTCAGAAATTTCCTACGCAGTGTAGTTAGTAAACCGCATCGTGGTGTCGAATTTAGTCCAATATTTCGTGGGTTTTACGCCTTGGGAGCAGCAGCCCGTTGAGTGAGGGTGGTGAGGGATTTCATGGATTTTAAGGGAAGTGAATCTGTTGCAGGACATATATATGTACCGCACGGGAGGGCTGGAAGTTGTTTATGATTTGGGTGAATCAAAGAGGTCAGGGGGAGGAGGGGCATGAGGTTTTTAGAAGAGGGGGGGTGTCACTTCCATCCATGGAAGTTGACGTTTTTTTGAAAGGATGCAACTAAGCGTTGTTAAGGAATTTACTGAGAAACTGCTTCGTCCGTTCTTCTTTCGGGTTGGCAAAGAGTGCCTTGGCTTCGCCCTGTTCGACAATCACACCCTTGTCGAAAAACACCACACGGTTGGCCACGTCCCGAGCAAAACCCATCTCGTGGGTGACGATCACCATGGTGCGTTTCTCCTCGGCCAGGCCGCGGATGGTCGCCAATACTTCGCCCACCAATTCCGGGTCCAGCGCCGAGGTCGGTTCATCGAACAGGATTACTTCCGGTTCCATCGCCAGCGCCCGGGCAATCGCCACACGCTGTTGCTGACCGCCGGAGAGGCGTCGCGGGTAAGCGTCTTCCTTGCCCGCCAGGCCGACCTTGGCCAACAGCTTTTTACCCAAGGCAACGGCGTCGGCTCGTGGAATCTTTTTCACCACGATCGGGCCTTCGATAACGTTTTCCAAGGCTGTGCGATGGGGGAACAGATTGAAGTTCTGGAACACAAAACCCACGTGCTGGCGAAGGCGTCGTACCAGGCTCTGCTGCTGGTTCAGGGGGCGGCTGCCATCGATCTCGATGTCACCGACCTTGATCCGGCCGCTGGTGGGTTCTTCCAGAAAATTCAGGCAACGCAGGAACGTGGTCTTGCCCGAGCCGCTGGGGCCGATGATTGCCACCACCTCGCCTTCCTTCACCTGCAGATCGATGCCGTTGAGCACCACCTGACCCTTGAACTGCTTTGTCAGCTTTTCCACGACAATCATGGGGTCAGGACTCCTGGTCGTGCCGATTGACCCGCTCTTCCAACTTGTTCTGCAGGTGCGAAAGCACCGTGGCCAGAACCCAGTAGATCAGCGCGGCGGCAAGATACATGGTGAAAATTTCGAAGGTACGGGCGGTGATCAGCTGCGCCTGGCGGAACAGCTCCGGCACCTGAATGGTGGCCGCCAGCGCGGTGTCCTTGACCAGCGAGATGAAGCTGTTGCCCAACGGTGGCAGGGCCGTGCGCATCGCTTGCGGTAGAATGGCCCGGCGCAGGGTTTGCGCGCGGGTCATGCCGATACTGGCCGCAGCTTCCCATTGGCCGCGCTCGATGGAGCTGATCGCGGCACGCAGGATTTCGCAGGCGTAGGCCGCCATGTTCAGCGAGAAGCCGATCAGGGCTGCCGGCAGCGGATCAAGTTCGATGCCCAATTGCGGCAAGCCGTAATAGATCACGAACAGTTGCACCAGCAACGGCGTGCCGCGAAAGAACGACACGTAGATGCGGGAAATCCAGCTCACCAGTTTGAAGCGCGACAGGCGCATCAACGCCAGGCCGAAGCCCATCAGCAGGCCGAAGAACATTCCGCCCAGGCTCAGGATGACCGTGTAATACGCGCCCTTGAGCAGGAAGGGCGCGGAGTCCAGCGCGAGTTGGAAAGCTTCTCCCATTATTGAGTGACGTCAGCGCTGAAGTATTTTTCCGAAAGCTTTTTCAGCGTACCGTCGGCACGCAGCTTGTCGATGGCTTTGTTCACCGCGGCCAGCAGTTCAGGCTCGCCTTTGCGCAGGGCAATACCGGCCTCCTGACGGGAGAACGCTTCGCCGGCGGCGGCAGTGTCCTTGGCCTTCCTGGCGTATTCCAGCGCGGCCAGGCGGTCGATCAGAATGGCGTCGATGCGGCCGACGCGCAGATCCTGGAACTTGCTCGGGTCATCTTCGTAGGTGCGGACGTCAGCCTTAGGCACATTCTCTTTCACCCACTGCTCGTAGTTGGTGCCCAGGCCTACGCCGACTTTCTTGCCGGCCAGATCGGCGGCGGTCTTGATGGTGTCTTTGTTTTTGGTCAGGGTCAGCGCCTGAATCCCGGAAACGGTGTACGGCTCGGAGAAGTCGTACTTCTTCTTGCGCTCTTCGGTGATGGTCACCTGGTTGATCACCGCGTCCAGACGCTTGGATTCCAGGGCCGCGAGGATGCCTTCCCATTTGGTCGGCTGCAGTTTGACCTTCACGCCCAGTTCTTTGGCCAAGGCTTCGGAGAACTCGACTTCGAAGCCGCTCAGTTTGCCGGCCTCGTCGACGAAGCTGAACGGTGGATAAGTGCCTTCCAGGCCGACGTTGATCACGCCCGCGTCCTTGATCTTTTGCAGTTGCTCTCCGGCAACCGCTTGCCCGAGCAGGCCGGCGCTCAGCGCCAGGCCCAACGAGCCCACCAGCAGATTTCTACGTAGTGCGGAAAAATTCATGACAAGCCCCTGTGTTTTCTTATGGAAGACGCTTAAGGAAAGTTGGCAAATTCGGGATTTGAACGACTGCGATATCCTGCCCTAAAGCAGCTTATGCGTCTCGCTGCAAATTCGCCTGCGGCGCGACTATATGATGGGATTTTTAGATTGGAAAATAATAAATATTAAGTTTGTTATTCTTTAATTGAATATTGGAAGAATGCATTCCTGTGGCGAGGGGGCTTGCCCCCGTTCGGCTGCGAAGCAGTCGTAATGTCTGCTGACTCGATATGACTGCCGGACACAAGGGGCCGCTGCGCGACCCAACGGGGGCAAGCCCCCTCGCCACAGGACTATCGGTTACAGAAAATCTTTGTAGGCAAACAACGCCGGCGCTCCACCGGTGTGCAGGAAGATGATCGGGCCCGCATCGAAGCGCTGGCGCCCGATGCCGTCGAGCAAACCAGCCATGGCCTTGCCGGTATACACCGGGTCCAGCAACAACCCTTCCTGACTCGCCAGCAGTTTCACCGCCGACAGCGTCCCGGCATTCGGCTCGCCATAACGCGGGCCGAAATATTCGTCCCACAGTTCGACTTTGAAACTCGCCGGCAGGCCCACGCCCAACAGCTCGGCAGTGCGTTCGGCGAGGCCCTGGACTTTCGGTCGTTGAGCTTCATCGCTACGGGAAACGGTCACGCCGATGACTGGCAAATCCGGCAGTACTTCGCTCAATGCCAGCGCCAGGCCGCTATGGGTGCCGGCACTGCCGGAAGCCAGGACTACGGCGGCGAATTGCAGCCCGGTGTCCTTGATCTGCTCGGCCAGTTCCAGACCCGCACGGACATAACCCAAAGCGCCCACCGCATTGGAGCCACCAATCGGCACCAGATAGGGTTTCTTGCCGTTGCTGCGCAGACGTGCGGCCAGCGCTTGCAATTGCTCGTCAGCGTTGTCGAGGTTTTCCACCAGTTCGACCTTGGCATCGAACAGGTCCAGCAACAGCCGATTGCCATTGCCGAGGTAGTTGCTATCGTCAGTGCCGAGCGGGTTCTCCAGCAGCGCCACGCAGCCCAGGCCAAGCTTGGCCGCAATGGCGGCGGTTTGGCGCACGTGGTTGGACTGGATCGCGCCAGCGGTGATCAGCGTATCGGCGCCTTGGGCCAGGGCGTCGGCGGCGAGGTATTCGAGTTTGCGCAGCTTGTTGCCGCCCAGTGCCAATGGCGTCAGGTCATCGCGTTTGACGTACACATCGCGGCCCAGCCAGGTCGACAGGCGTTCGAGTTTTTCCAACGGGGTAGGGTGACCGAGCAGGTCGAGGCGGTTAAAACGGGCAAGCTGTTGTTTGATCATGGGTCCGTACTGGCGGAGGAAGATGTCAGGACTATAGGCACGGGTATTTAGCGGGGCAACTGCCAATCGCTTATAGCCAAAAGTATTGTTCCCAGCACTATTGGTTCTTAATTCGGCTGCAAGTCGTTGCCGTAAAGTAATCGCCGTCAGCGCGGCCAGACAGTCCGGCCGCCCGTGAGGAGTTTTTACCGTGAGCGAGCGTTCCAGCCATTGGCAATTGCAGACCATCGTCAGCCAACTGCGTACGGCGCGCGACCAATGGCGCGCACAAAACGGCCGCGCCAGCACCGAGCAGGGCGGTCGCGAGTTGCCGTCCCGAGCGGCCATGGCGGACATTCTCGAAGCCTTGTGCGGTGCGTTGTTTCCGATGCGTCTGGGGCCGGTGGATTTGCGCGAGGAGAGTGAGGACTTCTACGTCGGCCACACGCTCGACGTGGCGTTGAATGCATTGCTGGCTCAGGCGCGGCTCGAATTGCGTTACGTCGCTCGCCACAGTGCCGGGGTCGATTCTGAAGTCGAAGCCAAGGCCATCCGGATCATTCAGGACTTCGCCCTCGCTCTGCCGGAATTGCGCAGCCTGTTGGACACCGACGTGCTGGCGGCCTATCACGGCGATCCGGCGGCTCGCAGTGTCGATGAAGTGTTGCTGTGCTACCCGGGAATCCTGGCGGTGATTCACCATCGCCTGGCCCACCATTTGTACCGCGCCGGGTTGCCGTTGCTGGCGCGGATCAGCGCGGAAATCGCCCACTCGGCCACCGGTATCGACATCCATCCTGGCGCGCAGATCGGTCGCAGTTTCTTCATCGACCACGGTACGGGTGTGGTGATCGGCGAAACCGCGATCATTGGTGAGCGGGTGCGGATTTATCAGGCCGTGACGTTGGGCGCCAAGCGCTTCCCGGCGGACGAAGACGGCCAGTTGCAGAAGGGCCATCCGCGGCATCCGATCGTCGAGGACGACGTGGTGATCTATGCCGGCGCGACGATTCTGGGACGGATCACCATCGGCAAGGGCTCGACAATTGGTGGCAACGTCTGGCTGACCCGCAGCGTGCCAGCGGGGTGCAACCTGACCCAGGCGAATCTGCAGCATGATGACGGGACGCAGAAGTAAGTAAGTCCCTCACCTGATCATTCCCACGCTCCGCGTGGGAATGCCTCACTGGACGCTCCGCGTCCGCTCTTGATGTGACGCAGAGCGTCACGGGCTGCATTCCCACGCAGAGCGTGGGAACGATCGCGAAATCCCCCAAACCCCACGTCATACCCTTCCATGAAAGCTACCGCCGAGCCCTGCGATTAGTCCTTAGCACCCTATTCATGTTTAACTTGAACGTTCATTCAAGTTAAACCGGTGGTTCGCCGCCCGCTCACAACAGGAGGCTTGCCTTTGCTGAGTCCGATTTTTACAGCCACGTTTTTTCCCCTCGAGGTGCACCTTTCGTGAGTGCATCGTCCATCCCCGCAAGCGGCCAGGTCCGCATGAATCCGCCGGTGTTCTATTTCGCGGCGACCTTCATTTTGTTGTTCGCCGTCGTGGTCATGGCGATCCCCGAACAGGCCGGTGCCTGGCTGTTGCAAGCGCAAAACTGGGCGGCCAATACGGTCGGCTGGTACTACATGCTCGCGATGACGCTGTATCTGGTCTTCGTGGTGGTCACCGCCTTGTCCGGCTACGGCAAGATCAAGCTCGGTGCCGACCACGACGAGCCCGAATTCAGTTACTTGTCCTGGGCCGGCATGCTGTTCGCCGCCGGGATCAGCATCACGCTGTTTTTCTTTTGCGTGTCCGAACCACTTACGCATTTGGTGCAACCACCGCAAGGCGAGGCCGGTACGGCGGAGGCGGCGCGTCAGGCGATGCAGATTCTGTTTCTGCACTGGGGCCTGCACGGCTGGGGCGTGTTCGCCTTCGTCGGCATGGCGCTGGCCTATTTCGCCTATCGGCATAACCTGCCGCTGGCCCTGCGTTCGGCGCTGTACCCGCTGATCGGCAAGCGCATCAACGGGCCCATCGGTTACGCGGTGGACGGCTTCGGCATCATCGCCACGGTGTTCGGCCTCGGCGCCGACATGGGCTTTGGCGTATTGCACCTCAACTCCGGCCTGGACTACCTGTTCGGCATCGCCCACACCCAGTGGATTCAGGTCGGCCTGATCACGCTGATGATGGGCGCGGCGATCATCGTCGCGGTGTCTGGCGTCGATAAAGGCGTGCGGGTGATGTCCGACATCAACATGCTGCTGGCCTGTGCGCTGCTGCTGTTCGTGTTGTTCGCCGGTCCTACCCAGCACTTGCTCAATACCCTGATCCAGAACCTTGGCGATTACCTCGGCGCCTTGCCGATGAAGAGTTTCGACCTCTACGCCTATGACAAACCCAGCGACTGGCTGGGCGGCTGGACGGTGTTCTACTGGGCCTGGTGGATTGCATGGTCGCCGTTCGTGGGCCTGTTCATCGCGCGGATTTCCCGTGGCCGGACCATCCGCGAATTCGTCTTCGGCGTGCTGTTGATCCCGCTCGGTTTCACCCTGGCGTGGATGTCGATCTTCGGCAACAGCGCCATCGATCAAGTTCTCAATCACGGCATGAGCGCGCTCGGCATGTCGGCCATCGACAACCCGTCGATGACGCTTTACCTGTTGCTGGAGACCTACCCGTGGAGCAAAACCGTGATCGCGGTCACGGTGTTCATCAGCTTTGTGTTCTTCGTCACCTCCGCCGACTCCGGCACCGTGGTGTTGTCGACCTTGTCCGCCAAGGGTGGCAATCCCGATGAGGACGGGCCGAAATGGCTGCGAGTGTTCTGGGGCGCGATGACGGCACTGGTGACCAGCGCACTGCTGTTCTCCGGCAGCATTGATGCCTTGAAGTCGGCGGTGGTGCTGACCTCGTTACCGTTCTCGATGATTTTGCTGCTGATGATGTGGGGCCTGCACAAGGCGTTTTATCTGGAGTCGCAGAAGCAGATCGCGCAATTGCATTCCCTCGCGCCGGTGGCCGGTTCGCGACGCGGTGGATGGCGTCAGCGCTTGAGTCAGGCGGTGCATTTTCCGTCTCGGGATGAGGTCTATCGCTTCCTTGATACAACGGTGCGCCCGGCTATTGAGGAAGTGACCGCCGTGTTTGTCGAGAAGGGGTTGCATGTGGTCACTCAGCCCGATCCGGCCAACGACAACGTTAGCCTGGAAATCGGTCACGGCGAACTGCATCCGTTCATCTATCAGGTGCAAATGCGCGGCTACTTCACACCGTCCTTCGCCCGTGGCGGCATGGGTTCCAAGCAACTCAACAACCGTCGCTACCACCGTGCCGAAGTGCATTTGCGCGAGGGCAGTCAGGACTACGATCTGGTGGGTTACACCAAGGATCAGGTGATCAACGACATCCTCGACCAGTACGAACGGCACATGCAATTTTTGCATTTGGTGCGTTGATCGACCGGTGGCGCTCAGGTCTCGCTGCTCAACACCATGAACAGCACCAGTGCCGCCACCGGTACGCCGAACACCGCGCTGCCCACCACCAGTTCCGCGCTCAACGGTTGGCCAGCGTTGACCATTCCGACTGCGCCGTTGATCAAGGTCAACGCCAGCCACAGCACGACAAAGCTGTAGGCCAGGGTCTGACGGGAGAAACCGATTTTCTCGCCGATGAACAGCATCAGTGCCAGCAGGATCAGGCCGAAGAAGATGATGATCGTGGTGTGCATGATGCGTTCCGCCCTTCAGATGTGTGCTGCCCTTGAGGTCGCCTTCGCGGGCAAGCCTCGCTCCTACAGGTTTTGTGTCGGACATGATTCTGTGAACGACATTGAATTTGTAGGAGCGAGGCTTGCCCGCGAAGGCGGCCTTGCTGATTCAGCCCAATACATCGAGCATAGTTAAACCAACCCGCCGTTAACGCGCAGGATTTGCCCGTTGACCCAGGCCGAATCCGGGCCGACCAGGAAGGACACGACGCGGGAGATGTCTTCTGGCTGAGCCAGGCGTTCCAGCGGTGGCATCTTGGCGAAGGTCTGGATCTGTTCTTCGCTCTTGCCGTGCAGGAACAGGTCGGTGGCGACCGGGCCCGGGGCCACGGCGTTGACGGTGATGTTGCGACCGCGCATTTCCTTGGCGAACACTTGGGTCAGGGATTCCACTGCCGCCTTGCTGGCGATGTACACCGCATAGCCCGGCAGGTTCATGCCGACGGTGCTGCTGGAGAAGTTGATGATCCGGCCACCACTGTTCAGGCGCGTTGCCGCTTCACGCAGAGTGTTGAAAGTGCCGCGAGCGTGGATGTTGAAGTTCTGGTCGAACAGTTCGTCGCTGTGTTGCGCCAGCGGCAGCACTTTGAGGATGCCGGCGTTATTGACCAGCACGTCGACCTTGCCCAGTTGGGTTTCGGCTTCGTCGAACAGCCGGCGTACATCGTCGGCGTTGGCCACATCAGCCTTGATCGCTATGGCCCGGTGACCGGCCTGACGCAGTTTTACCACCAGTGCCGACGCCTCGGTGGCGCTGTTAGCGTAGTTGATGGCGACGGCGAAACCCTGGGCGGCCAGTTGCTGGGCGATCACGGCACCAATGCCGCGGGAGGCGCCGGTCACGATGGCAACTTTCGAAGTTTGAGTAGTCATGGCGTTGATTCCTTGGAGTGGCTGAGTTGTGGAGCCAGATTCACATGTTTACTCAGGGTGATAGATGCACGAGAGTTGCCTTTACTGTTCAATAATCGCCAACAATCGATCGTCAGGAGCGCCGTATGGATCAAGTCAAGGCGATGAAGGTTTTCGTGCGGATCTACGAGCGCAGCAGCTTCACGCTCGCGGCCGATGACCTGAACCTGCCGCGTGCCACCCTGACCCATACGCTGAATCAGTTCGAAGCCTGGCTCGGTACCCGTTTACTGGAGCGCAGCACGCGCAAGGTCCGTCCTACGCTGGATGGCGAGGCGTACTACCTGCGTTGCGTGCAGTTGTTGGCAGAACTGGAAGAAGCCGAACTGGCATTTCGCGGCGTTGCGCCGAAAGGCCGATTACGGGTGGATCTGCATGGCACGTTGGCCAAGCACTTTGTAATCCCGGCGTTGCCGCAATTCATGGCGCGCTACCCGGACATCGAATTGTCCATCAGCGAAGCCGACCGCTTCGTCGACCTGATCGCCGAAGGCGTTGATTGCGTGTTGCGCGCCGGCACCTTGGGCGACTCGGCGCTAATCGGTAAACGTGTCGCCAACCTGCGCCAGATCACCTGCGCCAGCCCGGCATACTTGCGTAAGTACGGCGAACCGAAAAACCTCGAAGACCTGAAAAACCACCGCGCGGTGAACTACGTTTCGCGCACCACGGCCAAGCTGTTTCCATTCGAGTTCATGGTGGATGGCGAGCTGAAAGAAGTGGCCATCGATGGCGCGTTGTCGGTGTTCGGCGCGGAGATTTATGCGGCCTCGGCAATTGCCGGATTGGGGCTGATTCAGTGCCCGCATTACCGAATGGAAACGCAGATTGGCCAAGGGTTGGTGCAGGAAATCCTCACCGACACACCGCCGCCATCGATGCCGGTTTCGGTGTTGTATCCGCATAACCGACACATGTCGCCACGGGTTCGGGTGTTTGTGGATTGGTTGGGGGAGGTGTTTGCAGGGGCTCAATAACTGCCGGCCTACCGATCGTTCCCACGCTCCTGTGTGGGAACGATCACTCTCAAGACCGAAAATCTATGAAACGTTTCAGCAATTAGTCGAATCCGGGGTTTCCTGGCGTTTGTCTGAGCGTATGCTGGGCAGCTTGCAAAGCAGTCGATACCCCATTCAAGACCCACAAGAGAGGATTCGATGACCTACACCGCTGCCGAAAACCGCTACGATTCCATCCCTTACCGCCGCGTAGGTCGCAGCGGACTGGTGCTGCCGGCACTGTCGCTGGGCCTGTGGCACAACTTCGGCGACAGCACGCCGATCGACACCCAGCGCTCGCTGCTGCGCACGGCGTTCGATCTGGGCATCAACCACTTCGACCTGGCCAACAACTATGGCCCGCCGTACGGCAGCGCCGAGATCAACTTCGGTCGTTTGCTGCGCGAAGACTTCAAGCAGTACCGCGATGAGCTGATCATCTCCAGCAAGGCCGGTTGGGACATGTGGCCCGGCCCTTACGGCCAGGGCGGCGGGTCGCGCAAGTATGTGCTGGCCAGTCTCGACCAGAGCCTGCAACGCCTGGGCCTCGATTACGTGGACATCTTCTATTCCCACCGCTTCGACCCGGACACTCCGCTGGAAGAAACTGCCAGCGCACTGGCCACGGCCGTGCAACAGGGCAAGGCGTTGTACATTGGCATCTCGTCTTACTCCGGGATGAAAACCCGGGAAATGGCTGCGTTGCTCAAGGAGTGGAAAGTCCCGCTGTTGATCCACCAGCCGGCCTACAACCTACTCAATCGCTGGGTGGAAAAGGACCTGCTGGATGTCACCGACGAACTCGGTACCGGCGTGATCGCCTTCACGCCGTTGGCGCAGGGCCTGTTGACCGACAAATACCTCAATGGCATTCCGAAGGATGCGCGGGTCAATCGCCCGGGCGGTGATTCATTGCAGTCCTCTCACCTGTCCGAAGCCAACATCGCCCAAGTGCGGGCGCTCAATGAGATCGCCAAGCGTCGTGGTCAGAGCCTGGCGCAACTGGCGTTGGCCTGGACCCTGCGCGATCCACGGGTGACCTCGGCGCTGATCGGCGCGAGCCGGCCGGAGCAGATCATCGAAAACGTCGGGGCGTTGAAGAACCTGAGTTTTAGCGTGGAAGAACTGGCGGAGATTGATCGATTTGCCCAGGAGGGCGGGATCAATCTGTGGGAGAAGCCTTCGATGGCTGAGTAACCCCTTACTGAGCATTCCCACGCTCCGCGTGGGAATGCTGCCCGGGACGCTCCGCGTCCCATCCAAAGCCGAACGCAGAGCGTCCGTTGAGGCATTCCCACGCAGAGCGTAGGAACGATCGGCTCAATGAAAAAACGGCACATCCCCCAACACCGTCGCCCGCTGCATCACCCGCCGTGCCGGGCGGTAATCATCCACCGCGTAATGCTGGGTCACGCGGTTATCCCAAAACGCGATGTCGTCTTTCTGCCAGCGCCAGCGGATGGTGAAGTCCGGCCGTGTGGTGTGGGCGAACAAGAACTTCAGAACTGCTTCGCTCTCGGTTTCCGACAACTCATTGATCTTCGATGTGAAGCCCTCATTGACGAATAACGACCGGCGCCCGCTCACCGGGTGTGTACGAATCACCGGGTGTGACAGTGGCGGGTTCTTGCGCCGGGCTTCTTCCCACTGGGCCAGCGCCTCCGGCGTGTTGCCATAGCGCTCCAGTGGAAACGAGCGGGTGAAATCGTGAGTGGCGGTCAGCCCCTCGAGCAAGGTTTTCATCGGCGCGGACAACGCTTCATACGCCGCAATGCCGCTGGCCCACAGGGTGTCGCCACCAAACTCCGGCAGCAACTTGGCGCTGAGCACTGCGCCCATCGCCGGGGTCGGCAGGAACGTCACATCGGTGTGCCAGATCGCGTTGTCCCGCACGTCGGTGACGGCGGTGTCGAGGATCAGCACTTCCGGTTGTTCCGGCACGTTCGGGTAGATCGGATGAATATGCAGGTCGCCGAAATAGGCGGCGAATCGCGCCTGTTGCTGTGGTTCGATCGGCTGGTTACGGAAGAACAGCACCTGATACTTGAGCAGCGCCTGCTCGATGGCGGCGCGTTGTTCCGCGTTCAGCGGCTGACTGATGTCGACGCCGCTGATTTGCGCGCCGAGGGCGCAGCTTAAAGGGACGATAGTCAGGTGGCTCATGGTGGTTCTCTTCAATCCGGGGTGTCGACACATGAATATTCAGTGAGCCTGGCCATGCCACGGCACCAGTTTGCGCTGCAGGGCGCGCAGGCCCATCTCCATGGCGAAGGCGATCAGCGCGATCACCAGAATCCCCAGCACCACCACATCGGTGACCAGGAACTGCGCCGCCGACTGCACCATGAAGCCCAAACCGCTGGTGGCGGCGATCAACTCGGCAGCCACCAGCGTCGACCAACCCACCCCCAAGCCAATGCGCACGCCGGTCAAAATGTCCGGCAAGGCACTGGGCAGAATCACATGGCGAATCAACTGCGCCCGAGTCGCACCCAACGACTGTGCAGCGCGCAATTTCGCCGGGTCGACGGTGCGCACGCCGGTGGCGGTGGCGATGGCTATCGGGGCGAAGATCGCCAGGTAGATCAGCAACACTTTCGACAGCTCACCGATGCCGCACCAGATCACGATCAGCGGTAAATAGGCCAGGGGCGGAATCGGGCGGTAAAACTCGATCAGCGGATCGAGAATGCCGCGAGCAATGCGGTTGTGGCCGATGGCAATGCCGATAGGCACCGCGGTCAGCACTGCGAAGCCCAGGCCCAAACCGATGCGGCTGAGGCTCGCGCCCAAGTGCTGCCACAAGGTCGAATCCATGTAGCCGCTGGTCACCAGCAACCAGCCTTTTTGCAGCACGGCGGAGGGGGGCGGCAGGAACAGTGGTTCGATCAAACCGGTGGCGGTGACGGCCCACCAGATCGCCAACAGCGCGATCAGTGTCAGCACGCTGATCCAGCGGGTGCTGATACGGCGGCGTAGCGCGATCACCGCCGAGCCCTTCACCTTTGAACCGGGTTTTACCGTTGCGGCGGGAATTCCATAGCTGCTCATGCGTGCTCCTGCCGCTGGACGGCACTGCGTTGGGAGAACACTTTGGCGAGCACGTGTTCGCGGGTTTCGATAAAACGCGGGTCGGACTTGATCGAGCGCGCCGATTCACCTGCGGCGTAACGTTGGCCAAAATCCAGGCTCAGGCGCTCGACGATTTGCCCGGGATTCGGCGCCAGCAGAATCAGGTCGGTGGCGAGGAACACCGCTTCTTCAATATCGTGGGTAATCAGGAACACCGGTTTGGCGGTGCGTTGCCAGACTTGCAGCAGCAGCTCCTGCATCTGTTCGCGGGTGAAGGCATCCAGGGCGCCGAAGGGTTCGTCCATCAGCAACACCCGAGGGTCGGCGGCGAGGGCGCGGGCCAGGCCGACACGTTGTTTCTGCCCGCCCGAGAGTTGCCAGATGCGGCGGTTTTCGAAACCGGAAAGGTCTACCAGCGCGAGCATTTCCCGGGCGCGCTGTTCACGTTTTTCCCGCGCGGCGCCGGCCAGTTCCAGGCCGAAGCCGACGTTGGCCAGCACGTCCTGCCAAGGCAGCAGGGCGTCGTCCTGAAACACCACGCCGCGCTCGGCGCTCGGGCCTTTGACCGGCACGCCGTCAAGGGTGATGCGCCCGGCGCTGGGCTCGACGAAACCGGCAATCAGGTTCAACAGCGAAGTCTTGCCACTGCCGGAAGGGCCGAGGGCGACCAGCAACTGCCGGGGCCCAAGGCTCAGGGAAATATCCGCCAGCACAGGTTCCGCTGCACCGGGGTACTGTGCGCTGATGCGCTCCAGCTGTAGCAAAGCCATCGCGGTTAACTCCCGATCAGTTGGTGATGTACTTGGCGCTGACGTACGGCGCGTAGTCCGGCAGCACAGCCTCGACCTTGCCCTGCTCCTTGAGGAACGCCGCAGTGTCGGTAATGGCCTTGGTGGTCGGCGCGCCGAGGGTGATCACCTGATCAGCCGCCAGCGGATACACGTTGCCTTGCAGCAGCAGCGGAATATCGCTGGCCTTGGCACCGGAGAGTTTCACCAGTTTGTCGACGTTGCTTTGGTTGGCCAGCCAGGCTTGCGGATCCTTGCGGTAGTCGGCGTAGGCATCGAGGGTCACTTTGGCGAATGCGGTGACGATCTCCGGATGCTTCTCGGCGAAGTCCTTGCGCACGATCCAGGCATCGAAGGTCGGCGCGCCGAACTTGGCCAGTTCGCCGGAAGTGATCAGCACTTTGCCGTTTTCCTTGGCCACACCGAGCGCCGGGTCCCACACGTAGGTGGCGTCGATGTCACCGCGTTTCCATGCCGCGATGATCGCTGGCGGCGCGAGGTTGAGCACGGTGACTTTCGACGGGTCGATGTTCCAGTGTTTCAGCGCTGCAAGCAGGCTGTAGTGGCCGGTGGAGACGAACGGTACGGCGACTTTTTTGCCGATCAGGTCTTGTGGGGTCTTGATCCCGGACCCGTCGCGCGCGACCAAGGCTTCAGCGGCGCCGATCTGGGTGGCGATGAGGAAGGTTTCCACCGGGACTTTACGGGTGATTGCTGCCGTCAGGGGGCTGGAACCGAGATAGCCGATCTGCACATCGCCGGAAGCGATGGCGGCGATGATGTCGGCGCCGCTATCGAATTTTCGCCAGTCGATACTGGCTTTGGTGGCTTTTTCGTAGGCGCCGTCGGCTTGGGCGACTTTGGCCGGGTCAACGGTGGTCTGGTAGGCGACGGTCACATCTGCCGCCTGAGCCAGGAAACTTGCCGCAGCCAGCGACGCGGCCACCAGGAGGCGAAGGGGGGAAGTCAGTTTCATGGGGAAGCTCCTTTTCAGACGACCGGGAGTCGGCGTGAAAAAGAGACTAAATGATATAAGAAACTTAAAATAAATAACTTTTTAGAATTAGCATATGAGCGGAAAATTCTAAGGGAGACTGTTGTGGCGAGGGGGCTTGTCGGAACGCCGCCACTGCCCCGTTCGGCTGCGCACAGTCGTGATGCAGGCGACTCGATTTATCCGAAATATTGCGCGTGTCGTTTTTGGGACTGCTGTGCAGTCCAACGGGGGCAAGCCCCCTCGCCACAGGGGGACCTGCTCTGGCAGTTTAGTTGCTGATCGCCAGAATGCTCGCCTGATACGACCCGACAAACACATCGAAATCGCCGACTTCGTTCTGTTCAAGTTCAGCCTGTTGAGCCAACGACGAACGCGCCAACTCTTCAAACCTGGCTTGTTCTACACCTGAAAGCGGCTCGCTGCGGAAAAACTCCGCATGCACCTGGCTTTGGCGCAAGGAGAACTGGGCGAAGCTTTCCTTGTGCTCGGCCATCGCTGCCAGCACCTGGGCCGATGGCGTCAGGGACGAGTCCTGGACCTTGGCCATTTGGGCGTCCAGCGCCTTGCTGTGGGCATCGCCGCCATGGCTCTGATCCAGCAGCGCCGCCAATGGTGCAATCTTCTCCAGCAATTCGCCGGCCCATTCCTTCATGTCCACCGCTTGCCCGTCGCGTTGCAGCTGCAGGCCCGGACGACGACCTTCCTTGACCACGCTGAGGAAGTTCGACGTTGCGTTACCGCAGCTGGTACTGGTCAGCAGTGGGCTGTCGTTCAGCGCGCAGTACAGCAGGAATGCGTCGAGGAACCGTGATTCGGTGAGGTCGATGCCCATCGGCAGGAACGGGTTGATGTCCAGGCAGCGGACTTCGACGTATTGAATGCCACGGGCCACCAGCGCCTGAATCGGCCGTTCGCCGGTGTAGGTCACGCGCTTGGGGCGGATGTTGGAGTAGTACTCGTTTTCGATCTGCAGGATGTTGGTGTTGAGCTGAACCCACTCACCGTCCTTGTGCGTCCCCACCTCGACGTACGCTGGATACGGCGTAGCCACCGCTTTGCGCAGGCTGTCGGTGTAGCTGGTCAGGTCGTTGTAGCATGGCGTCAGACCGGCCTGGGCGTTGCTCTGGTAACCCAGATCGCTCATGCGCAGGCTGGTGGCGTACGGCAGGTACAAGGTGTCCGGATCCAGTTGTTCCAGCTGATGCGAGCGACCGCGCAGGAAACCGGCGTCCAGCGCCGGCGAGGCGCCGAACAGGTACATCAGCAGCCAGCTGTAGCGACGGAAGTTGCGGATCAGCGCGATGTAGGCCGACGACTGATAGTCGCGGTCGGTGCCGACAAAGCCTTCGGCCTCTTTAAGCAGCGGCCAGAGCTTTTCCGGCAGGGAAAAGTTGTAGTGGATCCCGGCGATGCACTGCATCGTCTTGCCGTAACGCAGGGCCAGGCCCTTGCGATAGACGTACTTGAGCTGACCGATGTTGGAGGTGCCGTAATAGGCGATCGGGATGTCTTCCTCGGCCGGCAACGGGCACGGCATCGATGGACTCCACAGGTACTCGTCGCCGAGTTTGCTGTAGGCAAACCGGTGAATCTTGTCCAGGCTCGCCAGCGTATCCGCCGGGTCTGGCAGGGCCGGCGTGATGAACTCCAGCAGCGACTCGGAGTAGTCAGTGGTGATTTGTTCGTTGGTCAGCGCGGAACCCAATGCTTCGGGGTGCGGCGTTTGCGCCAGGCGCCCTTCGCCTGTCACGCGCAGGCATTCACGTTCGATGCCGTGAAGGCACTGTTCGAGCAGAGAGAGGTTAGCGCGCTCGCCGAGCAGAGCCAGGCGGCGGTTGAGAAGTTCGCTCAAGTTGGATTCCTTCACGCGTCAGTCGCCCCAATATGGGGGTGGGCAAGACGGTCTACAAGGGTGAAGTTGAAACTGGCGTTTTCGCCTGGTTCTTGAGCCATACAGGCCCGTATTGAAAGGCCAACTTCAATCCTTGAATCTGGCAGACACGAGCGAAGGAAACTCCGACGCTGTAGTCACAGCGCCGAAATTAACTCAAATTGATGATTGGGGGCTACAGGACAGCGAACGTGCCTTGTGCTTTTGCGACCAGTTTGTCACCTTGCATCACATCGGCCTCGACGACAAGCGTGCGACGGCCCGGGTGGATCACCCTGGCCGTGCACATCACTTCACCGTCGGCGACGGCGCGGATGTAGTTGATCTTGCACTCGATGGTCGCGCTTTGCTGGTCAAAGCCGTGGGTGCTGGAGCAGGCCAGCCCCATGGCAATGTCCACCAGACTGAACAAAGCCCCGCCGTGCAGCTTGCCGCCGCGATTGCGCAACTGTGGCTCCAGCGCCAGGGCGACTTGCGCCACCCCGGTGTCCAGGCTGTGCAAGCGACACCCCAGCAGCTTGAAAAACGCGCTTTCGGTCAAGCCGGCCGGGATCTCCATCAACGTTTCTTCAACTGCTTGGCGTTGGCGAACAGCGACGCCATGGCGTTGTTGGTCGGGGCCGCTGCCGGGGTTTCCTTGCGCGGCGCGGTGTTCTGGGACTGGCGCGGAGCCGACCCCGGACGTGCACCACGGGCACCGTCGATCTTCTCGCCCGGGGTGTCGCTCATGCGCATCGACAGGCCGACGCGTTTGCGCGGGATATCGACTTCCATGACCTTCACCTTAACTACATCACCGGCCTTCACCGCTTCGCGTGGATCCTTGATGAACTTCTCCGACAGCGCGGAAATGTGCACCAGACCGTCCTGATGCACGCCGATGTCGACGAAGGCACCGAAGTTGGTCACGTTGGTGACCACGCCTTCGAGGATCATGCCCAGTTGCAGGTCCTTGAGGTCTTCGACGCCGTCCTGGAACTCGGCGGTCTTGAACTCGGGACGCGGGTCGCGGCCAGGTTTTTCCAGCTCTTGCAGAATGTCGGTGACCGTCGGCAGGCCGAACGTTTCGTCGGTGTACTTCTTCGGGTCCAGGCGCTTGAGGAACGCGGCGTCGCCGATCAGCGAGCGAATGTCGCGGTCGGTTTCAGCGGCAATGCGCTGCACCAGCGGATAGGCTTCCGGGTGAACCGCCGACGAATCCAGCGGGTTGTCGCCATTCATTACGCGCAGGAAGCCGGCGGCCTGTTCGAAGGTTTTTTCACCCAGTCGGGCGACTTTCTTCAATGCCGCACGGGTTTTGAACGCGCCGTGTTCGTCACGGTGAGCAACAATGTTCTGCGCCAGGGTCGCGTTGAGGCCGGAGATGCGCGCCAGCAGCGCCACGGAGGCGGTATTCACGTCCACGCCCACGGCGTTCACGCAGTCTTCGACCACTGCGTCCAGGCCGCGCGCCAGTTTCAGCTGCGACACGTCGTGCTGGTATTGGCCAACACCGATGGATTTCGGATCGATTTTCACCAGCTCGGCCAGCGGGTCCTGCAAGCGACGAGCGATGGACACCGCGCCACGGATCGACACGTCCAGGTCCGGGAATTCCTTGGAAGCCAGTTCCGAAGCCGAGTACACCGATGCACCGGCCTCGGAGACCATGACTTTGGTCATCTTCATGGCTGGGTATTTTTTGATCAGTTCAGCCGCCAGCTTGTCGGTTTCGCGGCTGGCGGTGCCGTTGCCGATGGCGATCAGGTCCACTGAATGCTTGGCGCACAGGGCGGCGAGCACGGCGAGGGTCTGGTCCCACTTGTTGTGCGGCACGTGCGGGTAAACCGTGGCGTGGTCCAGCAGCTTGCCGGTGGCGTCGACCACGGCCACCTTGCAGCCGGTGCGCAGGCCCGGATCGAGGCCCAGGGTGGCACGCGGACCGGCCGGCGCGGCCAGCAGCAGGTCGTGCAGGTTGTGGGCGAACACGTTGATCGCTTCGGTTTCCGCGCCATCGCGCAGCTCGCCCAGCAGGTCGGTTTCCAGGTGGGTGTAGAGCTTGACCTTCCAGGTCCAGCGCACCACTTCGCCCAGCCATTTGTCGGCGGCGCGGTTCTGGTTCTGGATGCCGAATTGCTGGCCGATCATGCCTTCGCACGGGTGCATGGTGCCCGGCAGTTCGTCACCGACTTTCAGCGCGGAGCTGAGAATGCCTTCGTTGCGGCCACGGAAAATCGCCAGTGCGCGGTGGGACGGCATGCTTTTCAGCGGTTCGTCGTGTTCGAAGTAGTCGCGGAACTTGGCGCCTTCCTCTTCCTTGCCGGCGATCACGCGGGCACTGAGGGTGGCTTCCTGCTTGAGGTAATTGCGCAGCTTGTCCAGCAGACCGGCGTCTTCGGCGAAGCGCTCCATGAGGATGTACTTGGCGCCTTCGAGCGCGGCCTTCACATCGGCCACGCCTTTTTCGGCGTCGATGAAGCGCGCCGCTTCGGTTTCCGGATTCAGGGTTGGATCGTTGAACAGGCCGTCGGCCAGTTCGCCGAGGCCGGCTTCCAGGGCGATCTGGCCCTTGGTGCGGCGCTTCTGCTTGTACGGCAGGTACAAGTCTTCGAGGCGGGTCTTGGTGTCGGCGAGCTTGATGTCGCGCTCAAGTGCAGGGGTCAGCTTGCCTTGCTCCTCGATGCTGGCGAGGATGCTGATACGCCGTTCGTCGAGTTCTCGCAGGTAGCGCAGACGCTCTTCCAGATGACGCAGTTGCGTGTCATCGAGGCTGCCGGTCACTTCTTTCCGGTAGCGGGCGATGAAGGGCACCGTGGAGCCTTCATCGAGTAGCGCGACGGCCGCTTCGACCTGTTGTGGGCGGACGCCGAGTTCCTCGGCGATGCGGCTGTTGATGCTGTCCATAAAACCACCTGACAAATTGTGAAAGCAGGCTCGCAGGCGCGGAAATAGGGCCTTCGCGAGTCTGGTTGAGCGGCCTGGCGAGCGCCGCTACCTGGATCAACAGGCATTGCCGTTGACCCGTGAAATCGAACAATTACTGCCAGCGCCATGAAAATAAAAAGTGGTTACCGGCGATAACGATCAGACGTTGCCTGACACAAAAGGCCGCGCATTATAACCAGCGTTCTGTCATTCGGGGGCATTGCAGGCTGTAGGCGAAAAGACTGGTTTTCTGGCGGTGAAGGAAAAATCTGCTAACAATGCACTCGGTGCGTATAACGGCAGCTACGCCATAATGCGCGCCGAGATCAAAGGAGCATCCAATGAGCAGCACTGCACAAACTGCTGAAGGCGAAAAAATTCTTATCGTTGACGACGATCCAGGGCTGAGCAGCCTGCTGGAACGCTTTTTCGTCAGCAAGGGCTACCGTGCCCGCGCCGTCCCGAACACCGAGCAAATGGACCGCCTGCTGGCGCGTGAAGTGTTCAACCTGGTCGTCCTCGACCTGATGCTGCCCGGCGAAGACGGCCTGACCGCCTGCCGCCGCCTGCGCACGGCGAACAATCAGATTCCAATCATCATGCTCACCGCCAAGGGCGACGAGCTGAGCCGCATCAAGGGCCTGGAACTGGGCGCCGACGATTACCTGGCCAAGCCGTTCAACCCGGACGAGCTGATGGCCCGGGTCAAAGCGGTGCTGCGGCGCCAGGCCGCACCGGTGCCGGGTGCGCCGGGCAGCGAAGACGAAAGCGTGACCTTCGGTGACTACGAGCTGTCCCTGGCCACCCGCGAACTCAAGCGTGGCGATAAAGTGCACATGCTCACCACCGGTGAGTTCGCGGTGCTCAAGGCCCTGGTCATGAACGCCCGTCAACCGCTGACCCGCGACAAGCTGATGAACCTGGCCCGTGGCCGCGAGTGGGATGCCCTGGAGCGTTCCATCGACGTGCAGATATCCCGTCTGCGCCGGATGATCGAGCCCGATCCGTCCAAACCGCGCTACATCCAGACCGTCTGGGGCGTGGGCTACGTGTTCGTTCCGGATGGCGCCGCCACGAAGTGATCGGTGATTTGTAGGAGCGGGTCCTGCGGGCAACGGGTCGGATGACCTTTCCCGCAGACTCGCGATCCGCAATATGCGAGCATCGCTCGCTCCTGCAAGTGTGTAGCGGTTACCCATGAAAACCCCTGTTTGGTTCCCCCAGAGCTTCTTCTCCCGCACCCTGTGGCTGGTGCTGATCGTCGTCCTGTTCTCCAAGGCGCTGACCCTGGTTTATCTGTTGATGAACGAAGACGTGCTGGTGGATCGCCAATACAGCCACGGCGTCGCCCTGACGCTGCGCGCCTATTGGGCCGCCGATGAAGAGAACCGCGCGAAGATTGCCGATGCCGCGACCCTGATCCGGGTGGTAGGGGCCGGTGTGCCCGAAGGCGAGCAGCACTGGCCGTACAGCGAGATCTACCAGCGACAGATGCAGGCCGAACTGGGTGCCGACACCGAAGTACGATTACGCATGCACTCGCCACCGGCGCTGTGGGTCCGGGCGCCCAGCCTGGGCGATGGCTGGCTGAAAGTGCCGCTGTATCCGCATCCGTTGCGCGGCCAGAAAATCTGGAACGTGCTCGGCTGGTTCCTCGCCATCGGCTTGTTGTCGACCGCTTCGGCGTGGATTTTCGTCAGCCAGCTCAATCAACCGTTGAAACGTCTGGTCTATGCCGCGCGGCAACTCGGTCAGGGCCGCAGCGTGCGTCTGCCGATCAGCGACACGCCGAGTGAAATGACCGAGGTCTATCGCGCCTTCAATCAGATGGCCGAAGACGTCGAACAGGCGGGGCGTGAGCGCGAGCTGATGCTGGCCGGGGTGTCTCACGACCTGCGCACGCCGCTGACCCGTTTGCGGCTGTCCCTGGAACTGATGGGCGATCACAGCGACCTGACGGACGACATGATCCGCGACATCGAAGACATGGACGCGATTCTTGACCAGTTCCTGGCCTTCATTCGCGACGGTCGTGACGAGTTGGTGGAAGAAGTGGACCTGAGCGATCTGGTTCGCGAAGTCGCCGCACCGTACAACCAGAACGAAGAAAAAGTGCACTTGCGCCTGGAGCCGATCCAGCCGTTCCCGTTGCGTCGGGTGTCGATGAAGCGGCTGCTGAACAACCTGATCGGCAATGCGCTGCATCACGCTGGCAGTGGAGTGGAAGTGGCGGCTTATGTGTCCGGGGATACCAGCGCGCCGTATGTGGTGCTGAGTGTCATGGACCGTGGCGCGGGGATTGATCCGTCGGAGCTGGAAGCGATTTTCAACCCGTTCACCCGTGGCGATCGGGCCCGGGGCGGAAAGGGGACGGGGTTGGGGCTGGCGATCGTGAAACGGATCGCCTCGATGCATGGCGGGAATGTCGAGCTGCGCAACCGCTCCGGTGGTGGGCTGGAAGCGCGGGTTCGGTTGCCGCTTGGGTTGATGTTGCCGCGGGATGCGGTTTAAGCGTCGTACACAACCTCTGTGGCGAGGGGGCTTGCTCCCGCTCGGTTGCGCAGCGACCGTGAAATCAGGCAACCGTATTTCAATGAAAAAACACGGTTGCCGGTTTCGGGAGTCCTTCGGCCTGGACCACCAGCCCGGTTCAGCGGGAGCAAGCTCCCTCGCCGCAGGGCCTGAGTAAGCTTCACCCTTTACCTTTGGTCCGCGTCATATTTGGCCCGCCATTCTTCTCCAGATGCTCGATGATGATCCCCGCCACGTTCTTCCCGGTGGTGGTTTCAATCCCTTCCAGACCCGGCGACGAGTTCACTTCCATCACCAACGGGCCGTGATTGGAACGCAGGATATCCACACCCGCCACTGCCAAACCCATGACCTTCGCTGCACGCAACGCGGTCATGCGTTCTTCCGGGGTGATCTTGATCAGGCTCGCGCTACCGCCGCGATGCAGGTTGGAGCGAAACTCCCCCGGCTTGGCCTGGCGCTTCATCGCCGCGATCACCTTGTCACCGACCACGAAACAGCGAATGTCCGCGCCGCCGGCTTCCTTGATGTACTCCTGAACCATGATGTTCTGCTTCAAGCCCATGAAGGCCTCGATCACCGACTCCGCCGCCGTCGCCGTTTCACACAGCACCACGCCGATGCCCTGGGTGCCTTCCAGCACTTTGATCACCAGCGGTGCGCCGTTGACCATCTCGATCAAGTCGGGAATGTCATCCGGGGAGTGCGCAAAACCGGTGACCGGCAAACCGATCCCCCGGCGCGACAGCAATTGCAGGGAACGCAGTTTGTCTCGGGAACGGGCGATGGCCACCGACTCGTTGAGCGGAAACACCCCCATCATTTCGAACTGGCGCAGCACCGCGCAGCCATAAAACGTGACCGATGCGCCGATCCGCGGGATCACCGCATCGAAACCCTCCAGCGGTTTGCCACGGTAGTGGATTTGCGGCTTGTGGCTGGCAATGTTCATGTAGGCGCGCAGGGTGTCGATCACCACCATTTCATGGCCACGCTCTACACCGGCTTCGACCAGACGACGGGTGGAATACAGACGCGGATTCCGCGACAGCACAGCGATCTTCATGCAACACCTGTGGAGAGGGTAGATACCGGGAACACCGGCTTGTCTTGTACATATTTGATGCCCGGATTGACCACCAACTGGCCGTCGATCAGGGCTTTGGAACCGAGTAACAGGCGATAACGCATGGACTTGCGGCAGGCGAGGGTGAACTCGACCCGCCAGACCCGATCACCGAGGGCCAGGGTGGTACTGACCACATAGCGCATCTGCGCGTGGCCGTTGGAGCTTTTAATGGTTTTCATCGTCACCAGCGGTGCTTCGCAGCGCCGGTGCCGCAATTGCACCACCGTGCCCAGGTGCGCGGTGAAGCGCACCCACTGTTCGCCGTCGCGCTCGAACGGCTCGATGTCGGTGGCATGCAGGCTGGAGGTACTGGCGCCGGTGTCGATTTTTGCCCGAAGGCCCGCGACTCCCAAATCCGGGAGCGCCACCCACTCGCGCAGACCGACAACGGTCAAATGGTCAAATGTCTTCAAAAGTGCTCAACCGGCAAAAACCGCTCAGGCCGTGTGCGGCCGAATTCGCGGTATTCACGCAGAATAATGGGTAAAAGGCGACAGATATCTACGGCCCGGATTTTCATCCCTCAAACAGGGGGGAATGCCTGCATTCTAATCCACGGCGTTGTGATTCATGGCACGACAGAAACGGTAGTACAGTTCATCGATATTTCAGAATGAGGACATCCAATGGCACAAAAAAGCGAAGAGGACGACAAGGTTCGTCTCGATAAATGGTTGTGGGCTGCGCGTTTTTATAAAACACGTGCCTTGGCCAAGGCCGCGATTGAAAGCGGCAAGGTGCATTGCCGAGGCGAGCGCTGCAAGCCAGGCAAGGAGCCGAGGATCGGCGACGAGTTTCAGATTCGCACCGGCTTCGAGGAGCGCACGGTGGTGGTCCAGGCGTTGTCGATCGTGCGCCGTGGCGCGCCGGAAGCCCAGGCCCTGTATGCCGAAACCGAAGCCAGCGTTGCCAAGCGCGAAGCGACGGCGGCCATGCGCAAGGCCGGGGCGTTGGGCGTGAGCACCGACGGCAAACCGAGCAAGAAACAGCGCCGGGATTTGTTCAAGTTTCGCGGCAGCAGCAACGACGAGTAGTGACGGCCGTCGGGCGCAGACTTGTAATCGCCTGCCTGTGCAGCCATATGGGGGATATTCGCCAACGGCGCATTTCGCAGGTGAAAGCACCGCTCGTCGAAAACCGAGGTTTGACCTTGCTTGGAACAACCCCGAATTGTTCATAAAATGCCGCTATGGCTAAGCTCACCCCCAAAAGTGCTGCTACGGCGTGTTTCATTTTTTGTAACCTTTTTTGTCACCACTTCAGATACCCAGACCTATGACCGATCTACCGGATACCGACTACACCCAACGCTTCATCTTCGATGACAGCGACACCCGCGGCGAACTGGTGGCATTGGAGCGTAGCTATGCCGAAGTCCTCGCCAAACACACCTATCCGGAGCCGGTCGCGCAATTGCTGGGCGAGCTGATGGCGGCTGCAGCGTTGCTGGTAGGCACCTTGAAGTTCGATGGCTTGCTGATTCTTCAGGCCCGTTCCGAAGGCCCGGTGCCGATGCTGATGATCGAGTGCTCCAGCGAGCGCGAAATTCGCGGCCTGGCCCGCTACGACGCCGAGCAGATCGCGCCCGATGCGACGCTCGCCGACCTGATGCCCAATGGCGTGTTGGCGCTGACTGTCGACCCGACTCAAGGCCAGCGCTATCAGGGTATCGTCGATCTCGACGGTGAAACCCTGTCCGATTGCTTCACCAACTATTTCGTCATGTCGCAGCAGGTTGGCACCCGCTTCAAGCTGTACGCCGACGGCCGTCGTGCCCGTGGCCTGCTGTTGCAGCAATTGCCTGCCGACCGTCTGAAAGATGAAGAAGATCGCGCCGCCAGTTGGCAGCACATCACCGCCCTGGCCAGCACCCTGACCGCCGACGAATTGCTGAGCCTGGACAACGAAACCGTGCTCCATCGCCTGTACCACGAAGAGCAGGTGCGTCTGTTCGATGTGCAGAAACTGCGCTTCCATTGCAGTTGCTCCCGGGAACGCTCGGGCAATGCGTTGGTCAGTCTGGGTCTGGAAGATGCGCAGCAGCTGGTCGTCGAGCATGGCGGCAGCATCGAGGTCGATTGCCAGTTTTGCAACGAGCGCTACCTGTTCGACGCGGCCGATATCACCCAATTATTCGCCGGTGCAGGGGTTGATACGCCGTCAGATACTCGTCACTAAAACGCTTCAGCGCAGGTAAATTCACTGCTTAGCGCCGGAATAACGCCGTTCTGACGGGAGGGCCCTACACTTTTTGGGCTTTTCTGGCATAATCCGGCCCACTTTTTTCGCGGTAGTAGTGCACGACTTTCTACTACAAAACGTTTGGAGCACTCGGCCACTGGCCGACGGGGAACCTCATGACGCAAGCCAATAACGCCGTGTACACCGATCTGAGTGTTGATGATCTGGTTAAACAAGCCCTGAGTCGCGGTGAAGGCGAGCTTGCCGATACCGGCGCGCTGGTTGTTCGCACCGGTCACCGTACCGGCCGTTCGCCAGTCGATCGTTTCATCGTTGAAGAGCCGACCACCCAGGACGCTATTGCCTGGGGCCCGATCAACCGCAAGTTCCCGGCCGACAAGTTCGATGCCCTGTGGGCTCGCGTCGAGGCGTTCAACAACGCGCAAGAGCATTTCGTTTCCCACGTACACGTAGGTTCGGCTGAAGAGCACTACCTGGCCGTGAAAATGACTACCCAGACTGCCTGGCAGAACCTGTTCGGTCGTTGCCTGTTCATCAACCCGGCCCAGTACAACCCGGCCGGTCGTGAAGAGTGGCAAGTTCTGAACGTCGCCAACTTCGAGTGCGTGCCAGAGCGTGACGGCACCAACTCCGACGGTTGCGTGATCATCAACTTCGCGCAGAAAAAAGTGCTGCTCGCCGGCATGCGCTACGCCGGTGAAATGAAGAAAGCCATGTTCTCGGTGCAGAACTTCCTGCTGCCGGCCGCCGACGTGCTGCCAATGCACTGCGCCGCCAACATCGGCGAAGCGGGCGACGTGACCCTGTTCTTCGGTCTGTCCGGCACCGGCAAGACCACCCTGTCCGCCGACGAAAGCCGTTACCTGATCGGTGACGACGAACACGGCTGGGGCGAAGGCGTGGTGTTCAACATCGAAGGCGGTTGCTATGCCAAGTGCATCGACCTGTCCGAGAAGAACGAGCCGGTCATCTGGAAAGCCATCAAACACGGCGCAGTCCTGGAAAACGTTGTTATCGACGACGCCAAGCACGCCGACTACACCGATGTCAGCCTGACCCAGAACAGCCGTGCCGCCTACCCGCTGGAGCACGTAGCCAAGCGTTCCGAGAAGAACCTCGGTGGCGAGCCAAACGCGGTGATCTTCCTGACCTGCGACCTGACCGGCGTGCTGCCGCCAGTGTCGATCCTCAATGAAGAACAAGCGGCCTACCACTTCCTGTCCGGCTACACCGCACTGGTGGGCTCGACCGAAATGGGTTCCGGCAGCGGCATCAAGTCGACCTTCTCCACCTGCTTCGGCGCACCGTTCTTCCCGCGTCCGGCTGGCGAATACGCAGAACTGCTGATCAAGCGCATCCGCGGCTTCGGCTCCAAGGTTTACCTGGTCAACACCGGCTGGACCGGCGGCGGCTACGGCGTCGGCAAACGCTTCAACATCCCGACCACCCGCGGCGTGATCGCAGCGATCCAGAGCGGCGCGTTGATCGGTGCCGAGACTGAGCACCTGGACACCATCAACCTTGACGTGCCATTGGCTGTGCCGGGCGTTGAGACTGGCCTGCTGAACCCACGTAACACCTGGGCTGACAAGGCTGCTTACGATGAAGCTGCTAAAGCACTGGCCGGGTTGTTTGTCGAGAACTTCAAGAAGTTCGACGTGAGCGACGCGATCAAGGCTGCTGGGCCGAAGTTGTAAGAGTTGGTCTGATGCAATGAGAAAGCCGCCCTTTGGGGCGGCTTTTTTGTGAGCGCTGATTCAGTTCCCTTGAGGCAAAACTGGCAATATTCCCGCAGTAAACACGCTAAACAGCCAGAATAATTCCACTTCTGTTGATCAGATCCCCTCGACCCCTTCCACTTCCTGCGTATCCCATCGTTGTTTCTTGACTGCTTTGTAGAGCATCCCAATAGTCAGCGGCACTTTGTCGCCACGACCCTTCGCTCGGCGCTTGAGAAACACATCAAACCCTTCCGGTTGAAAATACCGATATGCGTCGTAGTCGACGAAATCGATGGCGAACTGTTCCTCCAGCGCTTCCATCAGCTGCCGCGCATCAGCGCCATCGCAACCCAGGTCAAAGTTGATCGAGGTGGTGAGACTGATGGTTTTGCGTTCGGGCAGGCCGAGTTCTTCGTGCAGCAACTGCATGAGCAGGTGCATGGCGTGATCGTCGGGGAAGTTGGGGGCGAGGATCATTACGGGGCATCCGGTTGGGCTTTGGAGGATCTTATTGGGCGTCGGATTCGTGGGGAAGGGCGCAAGCCCGATGGCAGCGGTTAAAACGTAAAGGATGTCTCCGGTTACTACCCAGGCAAGCCAGCTCCCACAGGGGCGCGGCTTGCCTGTTAGCGCGTGGTCAGGCTGGCGCTTTCCAGCCCAACATGCGTTGTTGGGCGACTTTCAGTAGGTCGCAGCCATCCTGGGTCAGCAAGAAGAGCGCGTGAGTGATGTGGGGGATGTCTTCGACATCAGCGTGTTTGAAGCAAACGCAGTGCAGGGTTTTGAGGAGATCACTGGAGGCTCGGATGCGCTGGAGGGCGGCTTCGAGGATGTCTTGCGGGTTGGCCTCTGTGTCGATGATCAGGGCGGGGTGTCGGTGAGGTTGGTTTGGAGTGGAAGGTAACGATCGTTGGTGAGCGGATTCCATGTCTTCATTGGTTTTAGCCTCAAATGCATCAGGAAGAACCGCCGCCACCGTGACCAAGCGATGGGAGGCGGACTGTGTTCGGGTTGGTCAACCGATGAGGCTCACATCCCGGCACGCCCGAGGGCGTCCCAAACACAGCCACCAATAGCGTGCAGGCACTTGAAGTGCCGGCAGCATACAACGGACGCGTAGATATGAGCCATTCGGGTGACCAAGCCCGAGCCGCTGATTTGGCAGCGACAGTCACGACTATAGGTTTGAGCCACCGGGCAGCGATAGGCGACAAGGTGTCTTCGGTTGTAGGACCGGGACGAAGCGTTGATAGGGCGTTGCCTACGGACTTATCTCTTTTGCAGTTTGTCTCGTTTGATTGCCATCAGGCGTTTGGCTTCTCCATCTGGAATGCTGGGGCGAGGGTCGTCGAGGCTGGCTTGTACTTGTGCTCTGAACCATGCGTCGCAGGCCGCTTTGTCTGTGTTTTTCATCAGACACACCGCGTTATCGTTCTTCGCGGGCAAGCCTCGCTCCTACAGGGGATCGTGGTCAGGGTCTCAAACCGCTGTGGTTTTCGGCAGGCGTTGCCGGGCGATTTCGAGTAGTTCGTTGCCATCCTGGGTCAGCAGGTACAACGCGTTGACGATATTGGGTATGTCTTTCGCGTCGGCCTGCTTGAAGCACAGGCAATAGAGTGTTTCGAGCAGGTCGCCAGCGGCGCGGATGCGTTGTCGGGCGGCATCGAGGATTTCGTGGGGATCGGCCTCGGTGTCGATGACCAACACGGGGGTATTGCTGTAGCTGGTTTTGAGCGGGCGATAGCGGTCTGTTAACGAGTGGCGCGTGTTCATCGAAGTCAGTCCTGTGGGAAGTCGGGCAGTCTCGCCGGCGGGCCGACACAGTGTTTTCAGCCGCGTCGAAAACTATAGAGGGCCACAGCGAGGCGTCGCAAGGTGGTGCAAGTGGACAGGTTTTGTAGGGGGTTTACCGGTGTTATCGCCCTTTGCCTACGCATCCCTCGACTATTTTTTAAGCTTTTCCCTTGGTGGTCGATATTCCTACGGGATTGTCAGGCTTAACGCATCCAGCCTCTGGAGGGTGCGCGCCAGAATGTGTAGGACGTTTCGAAGCGTCTGAGTCGACTCTTAAAGGGAATTAGGTATGCAATGGCTGCGTGTGGCCTCGATTTTATTGTTGTGGGCCGGTGTTTGTCGGATAGCGGGTGCTGCTGACGTCGGTCATTCGCTCGTCCTGGCCAACATGGAGCGAACCGGTTGGCCGGGTGCGCTGACCACCCAAGCGGACATCGACACCGCATCTCGCGCCGAGGTGTTAATGGTGGGCAAGGCATTGCTGGCCAGCGAAGCGTTGGATGAACAGGGGCTGAAACAGCGACTGGGCGTGCGGGCTGTGAAGCTCAAGTCGGTCAGGCAAGTGCGTGACGGGTTGTGGGATCGGTTGCTGATCACCTATCGCAGTGCCAGTCAGAACTGCGAGGACCAACTCTTCTGTCCTCGTGTGCGCAGGGTCGCCGATTTGCGTCAGCTGGCGGCGGCGTTTACGGGGGAAATAAGCCCGGCTTATGCGACGTGGGCGAGCAAGAGCCGGGTATTTCATGAACAGGCGCTGGATGAGCAGTTGCGGGTGGCGGTATTGGTGCCTTAGCTACCCGAGGTCAGTCGATCGACGACTAAGTCTGTGAGGCACTGTCCAGCGTTGTGGGCGCAGCGTAGAGGGGGTCGTCAGGGAGCTTCATGCACCCGTTCAGCAGCAGGGATGCAAAGATAAGGGCGACTGGAAAAAACAGAGTGTCAGGCATGATTGTTCCTTTGTGAGGATCCGCGTGCAGGCGTCCTGCCTTGATGAAAACTTCGCGGATAATGGTTTTCTCGGGGCGCACCTTACCGGCTGACAGGGGGCTGATGTCAGGGGGCAAAGTGCCTCGTTTGTTTCAATCTGTGGCGAAGGAATCGATGGGCCGACGCTGTATCATCCCGTATCGTTTTTGCCCCCGACCTTTTCTCGACTCGCTGCGTTCGCCGGCTAGGCTTTGGGCTTCGCAGCGGTCAACGGAGTGACAGCTTATGCACAACACCCTGGAACAGGTTTTCGGTTATCCACAGTTTCGGCCCGGCCAGGAGGCAGCGGTCAGCGCGGTACTGGCCGGACGTTCGGCGGCGGCGATTTTCCCTACCGGCTCGGGCAAATCCCTGTGCTATCAGTTACCGGCCATCCTACTGCCGCACCTGACGCTGGTGGTCTCGCCTCTGCTGGCGTTGATGCAGGATCATTTGGCGTTCTTGCAACGCCACGGCATCGCGGCGGGCAGCATCGATTCGGCCCAGAGTCGCGATGACGCCAGCGATGTGATGGCCCGGGCCAAGTCCGGTGAATTGAAGATTCTGATGATTTCCGTGGAGCGCCTGAAGAACGAGCGCTTTCGCCATTTTCTACAGCAGGTGCCGATCTCGCTGTTGGTGGTGGACGAGGCCCACTGCATCTCCGAGTGGGGTCACAACTTCCGCCCCGACTACCTCAAGCTGCCGGACTATCAGCGCCAGTTCAACATCCCTCAGGCGCTGCTGCTGACGGCCACCGCGACACCCAAGGTGATTGCCGACATGGAGGCCCGGTTCGCCATTGCGCCTGAGGATGTGGTGACCACCGGTTTCTACCGGCCCAATCTCAATCTGTTGGTGGAACCGGTGCGTGGCCAGGACAAGCGCCGCCGCCTGGTCGAGTGGATGAGCCAGCGTCCCGGCCAGCCCAGCATTGTCTACGTCACTCTGCAGAAGACCGCTGAGCACATCGCCGAACACCTGGGGCGCAACGGTATACAGGCAGAGGCCTATCACGCCGGTTTACCCCACGAGCAACGGGAAGCGATTCAGCGCCGGTTCATGGGTGGGCAGTCCAATTGCATCGTCGCCACCATTGCCTTCGGCATGGGCATCGACAAAAGCGATATCCGCAACGTGGTGCATTTCGACCTGCCCAAATCCATCGAAAACTACAGCCAGGAAATCGGCCGCGCCGGGCGTGACGGGCAGCCGTCCGATTGCCTGGTGCTGGCCAACCGCGACAGCCTCAATGTGCTGGAGAATTTCGTCTACGGCGACACACCGGAGCGGGACGGCATTCGTTGTGTGCTCGACGAGTTGCAAGCCGCAGCGCCCGAGGGGCAGTGGGAGTTTCTGCTGGGGCCTTTGGCCGATCAGAGCAACATCCGCCAGTTGCCGCTCAAGACCTTGCTGGTACAGCTGGAGTTGCGTGGGCTGATCGCTCCACGCTATGCCTATTACGCCGAATACCGCTTCAAGTATTTGCAGGAGCCGGAAGCGTTGCTGGCCCGTTTCGAGGGTGAGCGCAGGGACTTCGTCTCGGCGATCATCCAGACTTCCAGCCGCGCACGGACCTGGGCCACGGTGAATTTCGACGCACTGTATCAGCAGCATTCCGCCGAGCGCAGTCGAGTGGTCAAGGCACTTGATTACTTCCAGGAAAAGGGCTGGGTGGAGCTTGAAAGCAAGCAGATGACGGAGGTCTATAGCCTGCTGCAAGCCGACTTCGATTCCCAGGCCTTGAGCGCCGAATTGCACACCTACTTCACCCAGCACGAACGCACCGAGATTTCGCGGATTCATGCCATGCTGGATCTGTTCGCCGCCGACCACTGCCTGGGATATCGCCTGGCCGAGTACTTCGGCGACGAAAACGCGCCACAGCGATGCGGGCATTGTTCGGTGTGTCACGGCCACGTAGCGCGGTTACCCGAACCACCGGTATTGCCGGCGCTTGTGGATAAAAATTTCGAGGCGCTGTGCGGTGATTTTATCCACAGGCACCAGCAGCACACGGGAAGTGCTCCATCGGCGGAGCGCGTGACGCGGTTTTTGTGCGGGATCAGCGTGCCGTTGTTTACCAAGCTCAAGGCGCGGTCGATTCCTGGGTTTGCGGTGCTGGAAGATTATCCGTATGCCGAGGTCCGGACGTGGGCTGAGGCGAACCTCTAACCCGCGGGATCGGGACGCATCCATCCGCTGAATGTCGCCCATCACAGGAATAAACTTCAAAAACACGCATCGGCTGACTATGGTGAGGACTGTCTTTGGATCGCCAATAAGAGAACAACAACCATGAGCCAGACATCGTTCGATATTCAGCGCGCCGCCGTGATTGGCGCGGGCACCATGGGCCGGGGCATTGTTATGTGCCTGGCCAACGCCGGGGTGCCGGTGCAGTGGGTCGATAACAATCCGCAGATGCTTGAGCAGGCGCTGACCAGCGTGGCTGACACTTACGCCCACAGCGTGCGTCAGGGGCGGATCGATCAGACCGAGGCGGATGCGCGCATTGCACGGGTAACGACGGCTGCCGATTACGCAGCGATCCGCGATGTTGATCTGGTGATCGAAGCGGTCTACGAAAACCTCGAGCTGAAGCAGAAAATCTTCCGCGAACTCGACGGCCTGCTCAAACCTGAAGCGATTCTGGCCAGCAATACCTCGGCGCTGGATATCGACGCCATCGCCGCCGCCACTCGCCGCCCGCAGCAGGTCCTGGGCCTGCACTTCTTCAGCCCGGCGCACATCATGAAATTGCTGGAGATCGTACGCGGCGCCCAGACCGCTCCGGCGGTGCTTGATGCAGCCCTGGCACTGGGCCAGCGCATGGACAAGGTCAGCGTGGTCTCGGGCAACTGTCACGGTTTCATCGGCAACCGCATGCTGCATCCGTACGTGCTCGAAGCGCGCAAGATGCTGCTGGAGGGGGCGTTGCCTTATCAGGTGGATGCAGCGCTGCAAGGTTTTGGTTTCGCCATGGGGCCGTTCCGAATGTACGACGTGGTCGGCATTGACCTGGAGTGGCGCGCGCGGGAGCTGGCTGGCAAGGGCCAGGATGCGCCGGAGGTTCAGGTGGACAATCGTTTGTGCGAGCTCGGGCGTTTCGGTCAGAAGAGCGGCGACGGGTATTACCATTACGAGCCGGGCAGTCGTCAGGCTGAGCATGATGTGGAAGTCGATGCGCTGGTGCTGGAAGTCAGCGAAGGGTTGGGGTTCCAGCGGCGTGAGATAGGGTCAGAGGAGATTCTTGAGCGCAGCTTGCTGGCACTGGTCAATGAAGGGGCGAAGATCCTTCAGGAAGGCATTGCGGCGTCGGCGCACGACATCGATCTGGTGTACCTCAACGGTTATGGTTTCCCGACGGACAAGGGCGGGCCGATGGCCTGGGCGGATCAGCAAGGGCTGGACGATATTCATCTGCGGTTGTTGCAGCTTGAGACCAAACAGGGGGATCACTGGGCCCCGGCACGGTTGATTGGGGAGTTGGCGGCGCAGGGCAGAGGGTTTACCGACATGTGATTTAGGTAGTGCCTGTGACAGCGCCTTCGCAGTTTCACCTTAAACTGGCCATCCAACTCCAGGAACCGACGCTGATGTCCAACCCGATGCCCCATCGCACCGACTACCCCCATTTCCAGCCCATCACCACCCGCTGGCATGACAATGACGCCTACGGTCATGTCAATAACGTCACCTACTACAGTTTTTTCGATACGGCGGTGAACACCTACCTGATCGAAGTCGGCGGCCTGGATATCCATGACGGTGAGGTGGTGGGTTTTGTGGTGAGTTCGGCCTGCGATTACTTCGCGTCTATCGCCTTCCCGGATCGGATCGAGATTGGCCTGCGGGTCGGCAAGTTGGGCAGCAGTTCGGTGCAGTACGAGCTGGCGGTGTTCAAGGCTGGAGAAGATGAGGCCTGCGCGGCAGGGCGCTTCGTGCATGTATTCGTCGATCGGCTGTCGAATCAGCCGGTGGCGATTCCTGCCGGGTTGCGCGGGGCGTTGGAGCGACTGGCGATCTGAGGGCAAAAAAAATCGCAGCCCGAGGGCTGCGATTTTTCGATCTAACGGTCGACGAGGCGATTCAAGCCTCAGTCGTCATCGTGATAGCGATGGTGATGCTTGCGATGCCCATACGCATGGCCGCGACCCGGGTGACCACGGTAGTAGCGACGATCATCATCGTCATAACCACGACGATAGGAACGACGATCATCGTCGTCATTGCTGCTGTTGCCCATATGGTTACCCAGCGCGCCACCGAGGCCGCCGCCTGCTGCGGAGCCGATCAGGCTACCGGTGGTGCCGCCCATGCTGCGGCCGACCACGTTACCGCCAGCTGCGCCCAACGCACCGCCAATGGCGGCTTCGCCACGGCTGCGTCTGTCTGCGCCAACTGCGCTACCACCCGCGCCGCCCAGGGCCGCGCCAATGGTTGAACCTGTACTGCCGCCTAGTGATTGACCGACGACCGAGCCAAGAACCCCGCCCAATGCGCCGCCCACACCTGCTTCGGTGGTGCCGCCAGCAGACGCGAAGCCACTGACCAGGCCAAGGGACAACAAGAGAATCGAGGAGAACTTCATAGAGGAACCTCAAGGGGATGACGGCGCGATCCTGAGGCTGTGTCATGGTTGTGACAATAGAAATCCGACGAATAACACGACTTGAGCACATTTCTATAAGTTGCTGTTTTTTGGGCGGAACTTAAGTGTTTTTCGCCGGTCTTTAGCTACTTCTCAAAGGCCGTTTTCATATGAAAACGGCCTTTTTTGTGGGCGATTGGAAAGTACGGATCGGAAAAATTTGTTGAGTGGGCTACCGCCATCGCTGCGTCAAGCTGACTTGGCCATGATCAACCCGGTTTCACTCGCCGCCTCCAGCCGGATCGCCACAAACTTCGACGTCGGCGTATGGCTGCCATCCCCAGTGCTTTCCAACGGCACCAGCGGGTTCACTTCCGGATAGTACGCAGCCGCTTGCCCGGCAGGAATATCAAACGCCAGCAGGGTAAAACCCTTGACCCGCCGCTCACGGCCATCATCCCAGATCGATACGATGTCAGCCTTTTGCCCCGGTTTGAAGCCCAGGCGAATGATGTCGGCTTCATTGACGAACAACACATCCCGCTGACCTTTCACCCCGCGATAACGATCATCAAGACCATAAATGGTGGTGTTGTACTGATCGTGGGAGCGCATCGACTGCATGATCAGGTCCGGCAGTACGCCGGTGGCGCGGGTGCGTTCGTGCACCAGGTGTTTGGGCAGGATGTTCGGACGGAAATTGGCCCGACCTGATGGGGTATTCCAGCGACGTGCGCCGGCACTGCTGCCCAGGTAGAAACCGCCGGGGTTCTGGACTTTCTCGTTGAAGTCCCGAAAGCCCGGGATGGTGTCGGCGATCAGGTCGCGGATGCGGCTGTAATCAGCCACCAGCCAGTTCCAGTCCACCGGTTTGCTGCCCAGGGTCGCGGCGGCGATACCAGCGATGATTGCAGGCTCCGAGCGCATCAGGTTCGACAACGGTTGCAACTGACCGTTGGAGGCGTGGACCATGCTGAAGGAGTCTTCCACGGTCACCGCTTGGGCGCCTTCGGTCTGGATATCGATATCGGTGCGGCCCAGGCACGGCAGGATCAGCGCGTCTTTACCGTGGATCAAATGGCTGCGGTTGAGCTTGGTGCTGATCTGCACGGTCAGGTCGCAGTTGCTCAGGGCCTGGAAGGTCCGTGGGCTGTCCGGGGTGGCTTGGGCGAAGTTGCCGCCCAGGCCGATGAAAACTTTCGAACGGCCTTCGGCCATCGCGTGAATCGCCTCGATCACGTTGTGGCCGTTTTCGCGTGGCACCTTGAACTGGAAGCGCCGCTCCAGGGAGTCGAGGAATGCGGCCGGCGGGCGTTCGTTGATGCCCATTGTCCGGTCGCCCTGCACGTTACTGTGGCCGCGCACCGGGCACAGACCGGCACCCGGCCGGCCGATGTTGCCGCGCAGCAGCATCAGGTTGGCGATTTCCTGGATGGTCGCCACCGAATGGCGATGCTGGGTGATGCCCATCGCCCAGCACATGATCACGTTCTTGCCTTTGGCGTACATGCGCGCCGCTTGCTCGATTTCCACCAGGGGCAGGCCGGATTGCTCGACGATCTGCTCCCACGGGGTGTCGTCGACGATGCCGAGGTATTCCAGAACATTGACGCTGTGTTCATTGAGGAAGTCGTGGTCGAACACCGCAGGCTCACCCGCCTTCTGCGCATCGCGCTCCCATTGCAGCAGGAACTTGGCCATGCCGCGCATGATCGCCATGTCGCCGCCCAATGCCGGACGGAAGTACGCGGTGTTGGTCGGTTTGTCGCCGTTGGTGAGCATTTCGATCGGGTGTTGCGGGTGCTGGAAGCGTTCCAGGCCGCGCTCTTTCAGCGGGTTGATGCACACCACCTGCGCACCGCGTTTCACCGCTTCGCGCAGTGGCTCGAGCATCCGCGGGTGGTTGGTGCCAGGGTTCTGGCCCCAGACGAAAATCGCATCGGCGTGTTCGAAGTCGTCGAAGGTCACCGTGCCTTTGCCGACGCCAACGCTCTGCGCCAATGCCACACCGCTGGCTTCGTGGCACATGTTCGAGCAGTCGGGGAAATTGTTGGTGCCATAGGCGCGCACGAACAATTGATAGAGGAACGCCGCTTCGTTGCTGGCACGGCCCGAGGTGTAGAACTCGGCCTGATTCGGGCTCGACAGCCCTTGCAAGTGTTTGCCGATCAGGGCGAATGCGGCTTCCCAGCTGATCGGTTTGTAACGATCGGTTTCGGCGTCGTAGCTCAGCGGCTCGGTCAGACGGCCCTGGTACTCGAGCCAATAATCACTTTGTTCCAGCAACGAGCTAACGCTGTGCTTGGCGAAAAACGCGCCATCGACACGCCGTTTGGTCGCTTCCCAGTTCACTGCTTTGGCGCCGTTCTCGCAGAACATCACCATGCCGCCTTCCTGGGAATCGCCCCAGGCGCAACCGGGGCAATCGAACCCGCCGTTCTTGTTGGTCTTGAGCATCATGCGCAGATTTTTCAACGCGTTGTCGCTGGTCAACCAGGCCCGGGCGACGCTGGCCAGCGCGCCCCAGCCACCGGCCGCACCCTTATAGGGCTTGTAACGTGGAACAGGTTTCTGGTCGGCTTGTTGGTGTTGACTCACGCTTGATTCTCCAACGCAGGGCTGTAGACCCTTGGTGCACTTTTCTGAGGTAGGTGGATGAGATTGAGGTTGTGTCGACGGGCCCATTGCACGGCCAGGCCCGTGGGCGATGACAGGCTGACCAGGGTCTGGATGCCGGCACGTAAAACTTTCTGGATCAATTCGAGGCTGCAACGGCTGGTGACAATCGCCAGACCATCGGTGGTCGGGATTTTCTGGCGGATCAACCCGCCAATCAGCTTGTCGAGGGCGTTGTGTCGGCCGATGTCTTCACGGCCCAGCAGCAATTCGCCTTTGCCATTCATGAACACCGCCGCATGCACCGCGCCGCAATGCTGGCCCAAAGGCTGGAATTCGCCGATGCGATGGCGCAGGCCGTCCAGCCATTCGGCGGGGGGCAGCGGGGCGCCGGGCAGCACCTTGAGATCGGGCAGCGCTTGCTCCACCGCTTCCACGCCACAGAGCCCGCAACCGCTGGTGCCGGCCAGTTGCCGGCGCTGCTGCTTGAGGTTCCAGAAGGCGCGGTTGGCGATGGTCACTTGCGCGTATTGCGCCGAACCCGAGCCGCTGAGTTGCAGGTCATAGATGTCTGAAGCGTCGTCGATGATGCCGCTGCCGAGGCTGAAGCCGACGATGAAGTCTTCAAGGTCTGTCGGCGTCACCAACATGACGGCCTGGCTGATGCCGTTGTAGGCGATCGCCAACGCGACTTCCTCAGCCAGCGCGGTGCTGGATGATTCGGAGTATTCGAGGTTGCAGTAACTGTATGTCTGGCTTGCGGCGGGCGCGGGCGTTTCGAGAGCGGGCGCCGCGCAGCCGGGGCGCTTGGCGTTCATTAGGCATCACCGACGGTTTGGTCAGCTTTAAGCCTAGGCGCGTCAACATGTCGCGTCTAATCGCTATTACTGATCTACCGATAGATGGCGTCGATCAAGAGTCTGTCAGTGATTTCTGATAGATCGCAAAACAGGCTTCTGCCAAGGCCGAACGCGGAGCGCTGCGACGCATGATCAGCCCCAGCCGGGCGAGGGTCTGGGCGCTTTCGATGGGTTGCAGGCGCAAGTGATCGGTGAGGTTTTCGAGGCCGCTGTTCAGCGGCATCACCGCGCAGCACAGGCCACCGTGTACCGCTTGTAACAATTGGTGGACTGCATCGGTTTGCAGCAACGGTTGTGGGGTCAGGCCACGGCTGTGGAAGTTATGGTCGATGGACTGGCGAAAGTGCATGCCGCTGGTGAGCATGCCCATGGGCAGTTCGATCAGCGACTCCCAGCTCAGCGGCACCTCGCCGAAACTGAAGAAGCGTTGATCGTAGAGCAGGCCCATGCGGGTTTCGCTGAACGCCAGGGAGTCGAAGCGCTCGCCGTCCAGATGCTCCAGGTACGATACGCCGAGGTCGAGACGGTTACTCGCCAGTTGTTCAAGGATCTGTTCGGAACTCAGGGCCGAGAGTTCGAACCGCAGGTTCGGGTGTGCGGCATGCAGGCGTTGCATCAGCGGCACCGGGTCGAAACTCGACAGCGGCACCACCCCCAGACGCAACGTACCCACGAGGTTGCCGCGACAGGCCGCCGCTTCGGCCTGCAAACCGTCGTAGGCCGCCAGCACCGTACGCGCCCATGCCAGCACGCGCTCACCCGGCGCCGTGAAACCTTCGAAGCGTTGGCCGCGATTGACCAGCGGCAGCTCGAGTTCTTCCTCAAGGCTGCGCAGGCGCATGGACAAGGTCGGCTGAGTGATGTGACAGCGCGCGGCGGCCTGGCCGAAGTGTCGGGTTTCGTCGAGAGCGATGAGGAATTTCAGCTGCTTGATGTCCATCTTCGCTCCAGGGCGCCGGCAAGGTTTGCGATTCTACCGCCTGCGCGGGGTTGGGTCATTGGTCGGCTGGGAGCCGGTCTTCAAACGACTGGTCTAGTCTTGGGCGTCTGGAACCCAAATCCCAAGGAGCGTGCACCATGAGTATTTTTAGCTTTGTGAAAGAAGCAGGTGAAAAACTTATTGATCTGCTGACACCCGGCAATGCCAACGCCAGCGAGCAGCTGAAGGCACACATCAGCAAGGTCGGCTTGGGTAACCCGAATGTTCAGGCGACCATCGATGGCGACAAAGTCACCGTCACCGGTGAAGTGGCAAGCCAGGAAGAGAAGGAGAAAATTCTGTTGGCCGTGGGCAATATTGCCGGTGTCGGTAGTGTCGATGACCAGATCACCGTAACGGGGCCGGTTGCCAAGGCAGCGCAGTTCGTCACCGTTAAAAAGGGCGACACCCTCAGCGCGATTTCCAAGGCGGCATACGGCGACGCGAACAAGTACAACAAAATCTTTGAAGCCAACAAACCAATGCTTTCGCACCCGGACAAGATCTATCCGGGGCAGGTGTTGCGGATTCCTGAATAACACAGAACCTGTGGCGAGGGAGCTTGCTCCCGCTCGGCTGCGCAGCAGTCGCAATCTGGCCAATGCACCTTTCTGAAGGAACTCAGCCAGATTGGGAGAGCTTCGCACTCCAGCGGGAGCAAGCTCCCTCGCCACAACGACCGCGTCAGACTCTAAAGCCCTGCGATGAGCTCCCGATAATCCCCCACCGCCGCAAACTCTGCCGTGTCCTTCGGCCCTTTGCGACTGTCCGGCTCGCTCACGGCCAGCAGGTGCGCCACCCCGAAATTGCGTGCGCTGCGCAGGATCGGCAGGGTGTCGTCGATGAACAGGCAGCGTGCCGGGTCGAAGCCGATATCGGCCTGCAAGGCATCCCAGAACTGCGGGTCTTCTTTGGCGAAACCGTAATCGTGAGAGCTGATCAAGCGCTCGAAATACGGCGCCAGTTCAATTCTTTCCAGTTTCAATGACAACGAGTCGCGGTGGGCGTTGGTGATCAGTACCACGCGCTTGCCGGCCTGTTTGATCGCGGCCAGAAAAGTGTCCGCATCCGGACGCAAGGCGATCAGGTGCGCGGTTTCCAGTTTCAGTTCGCGCACCGACAACTTCAGTTCGGCGCTCCAGAAGTCCAGGCAATACCACTGCAACTGACCGGCATGGCGCTCGAACAGTGGCTGCAATTCCAGCTCCGCCATGGCCAGGCTCACCCCGTGCAACTCGGCATAACGCTTTGGCAGGTGTTCCAGCCAGAAATGGTTGTCGTAGTGCAGGTCCAGCAGCGTGCCGTCCATATCCAGCAGAACGGTATCGATGTCGCGCCAGGGCAGCAGGGACATAAAAAACTTCTCCAGCGGTAAAAAAGATATCCGAGGTAAACAATCAGGGTAGGCCGGGTATAGTAACGCGTTCACGCCAAGGAGCTTCTCATGCGCCAGAAACCCACCATACTCGCCCGCGAGATCGTCGCCACCAGCCGATTATTCTGTGTCGAAGAGCTGAAACTGCGCTTTTCCAATGGCGTGGAACGCACTTACGAGCGATTGGTCGGTAAAGGCGCTGGTTATGGTGCGGTGATGATCGTGGCGATGCTCGACGCGGACCACGCCGTGTTGGTGGAGGAATACTGCGGTGGCACCGATGCCTACGAATTGTCCCTGCCCAAAGGCTTGATCGAGCCGGGCGAAGACGTGCTGGCGGCGGCCGAGCGGGAGCTCAAGGAAGAGGCCGGGTATGGCGCGCGGCAACTGGAGCACCTGACCGAGTTGTCGTTGTCACCTGGCTACATGAGCCAGAAAATCCAGGTGGTGCTGGCCACCGATTTGTACGAAGAACGCCTGGAGGGTGACGAGCCCGAGCCGATGGGGATGGACAAGATCAACCTGCGGGAATTGTCGGCGTTGGCGCAGAACCCGCGATTCACCGAGGGCCGTGCCTTGGCGGCGCTGTATCTGGCCCGTGATCTGTTGACTCAGCGTGGGGTGTTCCTGCCATGAAGTTGAATTTTCCCCATCCGTTGATGGCACCGGTGGTAGAACTGGCATTGAAGGCTGGCGAGGCGATCCTGCCGTTCTGGCGCGTCAACGTTGCTGTGACGGCAAAGTCCGATGATTCCCCGGTCACAGCTGCCGACATGGCCGCTCACCATGTGATTCTGGCCGGGTTGACGGCGCTGGACCCGACTATTCCGGTGCTGTCCGAAGAGGATGCCAACATCCCCCAGAGCGTGCGTGCCGGCTGGCAGCGTTGGTGGTTGGTCGACCCTCTGGACGGCACTAAGGAGTTCATCTCCGGCAGCGAAGAGTTCACCGTGAACATTGCGCTGATCGAGCAGGGGCGTGTGGTGTTTGGCGTGGTGTCGATGCCGACCAGCGGGCGTTTTTATGTTGGCGGTGACAGGTTGGGAGCCTGGCGTGGCGATAAAGGCGCCGAGCCAATGCCGATCCAGGTTCGCGAGGTGCCGGCGGCGGGTGAAGCCTTCACGGTGGTCGCCAGTCGTCGGCATTCAAGCCCTGAGCAGGAGCGCTTACTGGCGGGGTTGAGTGACAGTCTGGGCGAGCTGCAACTGGCGAATATCGGCAGCTCACTGAAGTTTTGCCTACTGGCGGAAGGGGCGGCGGATTGTTATCCGCGATTGGCGCCGACTTCGCAGTGGGACACGGCCGCGGCTCAAGGTGTGCTGGAAGGCGCCGGCGGTGAGGTGCTGGATTTGAGCGGCGCGCCGTTCTGTTATCCGGCGCGGGAATCGTTGCTGAATGAGTTCTTCCTGGCGCTGCCGGCTAAAGCGGCTTGGCGGGAGAAACTATTGGCGCTCGCTCGGGCGTAAAGATCAAGAGATCGCAGCCTCGTTTCACTCGACAGCTCCTACAGGGGGCGCGCTTCTCTGTAGGAGCTGTCGAGTGCAACGAGGCTGCGATCTTTTAAGATCGTTTGCTTTACCGGTGAAGGACGTATTGCCCGGTAAACCTCACCGCATCCTCTTCACTCCCGGCATTCACGATCCGCGAATGCAGCGTCAACCGCGCCCGCCCATAGCGTCGATACATCGCCAGGAACTTCCTCCACACTGCCGGGTTCGGTGCCTGACAGATCGCCGTCGCGTCCATGGTGACCGGCAGCGGGTAGTTGATCTGCCCTTCCTGAATCACGATGTGCCCGTCTTCGATACCTTCTTCACGTAAACGCAAATGCAGCCAGCCCCAGCCGGCCAGCACCGCGCCGCAATACAGGCTGCCACCGAACATGGTGCTCTTGTGATTGACGTTGGGCTCCAGCGGCAGATGCAGGCGCAGTTGTTGGTCATGCCAGTCGAGCACTTTGAGGCCCATGTCCCGCGTGAGGGGGATGTCGCGATAGAGGATCGATTCCAGGTGACGACTGTCGCGGTTCATTCGCGGGCCTTTTGTTTGATAGGGATGATTTTACGGTAGCTCAATCGAGGTCGTCGGTATGGCTGCTGGTGCCGCCATCGGCGAAGTTCAGGCCATGCTTGCGCAGCTTGTCGTGCAGGGTTTTGCGCGGAATGCCGAGCGCTTCGGCGAGGCTGCGCACGGAGCTGTGCGAGCGCGCCAGTTCGGCGGCAATCAGGCTCTTCTCGAAGTTCTCGACTTGCTCGCTCAAGCCGCCGCTGACCACTTCAACCGTGGTGCCGACACCGCCATCCGGTGCGCTGCTGTCCAGTGCCAGCTCCAGGCCCAGGGCAAAGCGCTCGGCGGCGTTCTGCAGTTCCCGCACGTTACCTGGCCAGCTGTGACGCAGCAGCAGCGCCCGTTGCCCCGGTTGCAGTTCGTGGGGCGGCAAGCCGTGGCGGGCGCTGGCTTCGTCAGCGAAATGCTGGAACAGCACCAGCGCATCTTCGCCCCGTTCGCGCAACGGCGGAATGCGCAACGGCGCAACGTTCAGGCGGTAATACAAGTCGGCACGGAAGCGCCCCTGATCGGCGGATTGCCGCAGGTCTTCCTTGGTCGCGGCGATGATGCGGATGTCCAGCGGGATCAACTGATTGCCGCCCAGGCGTTCGACGACTCGCTCTTGCAGCAAGCGCAGCAATTTCACCTGCACGTCCAGGCTCATGCTTTCGATTTCATCGAGGAACAACGTGCCGCCGTTGGCGAATTCGAACTTGCCGATGCGGCGCTTTTGCGCGCCGGTAAACGCGCCGGGTTCGTGACCGAACAACTCGCTTTCCACCACCGACTCGGCCAGGGCCCCGGCGTTGATTGCCACGAACGGGCCGTTACGCCGACTCGACAAGTCGTGCAGCGCGCGGGCCACCACTTCTTTGCCTGCACCGGTTTCACCGAGAATCAGCACGTCAGCCTTGGTCGCCGCCAGTGCCCCGATCTGCTCGCGCAGGCGCAGCATCGGCGCCGATTGCCCGACCAGTCGGGCGCTGAGTTCGTTGCGATCGCTCAGGGCCAGCCGCAGGCTGCGGTTGTCCAGTACCAGACGGCGCAGGGCCAGGGCGCGACGTACGCTGTCGAGCAGGGCGTCACTGGCGAAAGGTTTTTCCAGAAAGTCATAAGCCCCGGCGCGCATGGCCTGCACCGCCAGGGGGACATCGCCGTGGCCGGTGATCAGCAGCACGGGCAGCTCCGGATCCTGGGCGTGGAGTTCGGTCAGCAGTTCGAGGCCGTCCATGCCCGGCATGCGGATGTCACTGACCACAACGCCTGGCCAGTCGCGTTCCAGTTGCCCGGCCAGGCCCTTGGCTTCAGCAAGCGGCAGGATCTTCAGGCCGGCCAGGTCCAGGGTCTGGCTCAGGGCCTGACGCAGGTGGGGATCGTCGTCGATCAACACGACCTGGATGCGGTTGTCGATGGTCATGCACTTCGGTCCTCGGACGGTTGCAGGCTCACACCCGGCGCGCCTGCGCGCAGCTTCAGGGTAATCAGGGCGCCGCCTTCCTTATGGTTGGAGAACGACAGTTCACCACCGAAGGCGCGCATCAGGGTGTCGCAGATCGCCAGCCCCAGCCCAAGTCCCTGAGTGCGGGTCTTGGTGGTGTAGAAGGGCTCGCCGGCACGACCCAGCGCTTCCAGGCAGAACCCGGGGCCGTTATCGCGAATGTACAGAGTGACGCCGTCGGCGGTGGATTGGGCACTCAACCAGAGTTTACGCGGCGGGCCTTTTTCCGTCAGGGCATCGAGCGCATTGGCCAGCAGATTGCCGAGTACCTGGCGCAGACGGGTTTCTCCAGCCTCGACCCACAGGGTGGCGGCCGGCAGGTCGCGGATCAGCTCGACTTCCATGCTGCGCCGACGCTTGGCCAGTAACGCCAGGGCGTCGTCCAGCGCCGGTTGCAGGGCCACGCTTTCCGGGGCATGGCGATCACGTCGGGCGAAGGCGCGCAGGTGGGCGATGATCGACGCCATGCGCCCGGTCAGCTCGCTGATCAGCTTGAGGTTGCCGCGAGCATCCTCGGTGCGCTGATGATCGAGCAGCACTTCGGCGTTTTCCGCGTAGCTGCGGATGGCCGCCAGCGGTTGGTTGAGTTCATGGCTGATACTCGCCGACATTGTTCCCAGCGCCGAGAGCTTGCCGGCCTGTACCAGATCATCCTGAGCGCGTACCAGTTCTTGCTGGGCGTGTTCGCGCTCCAGCACTTCCTGTTTCAGTCGACGGTTGAGGCCCTCAAGGTCGCTGGTCCGTTCGGCGACCCGGCCTTCGAGTTCCTGGCGGGTCTTGGCTTCGAAGGCGATCCGCTCCAGGTAATGGCGTCGGCGTTGCATCATCAGGCCAAGCAGCAGCATCAATACCAGCAGCGTTGCGCCGCCGATGGCCACAACTGTGCGCACGGGGCGGTCGATCAGGGTGCGTGGAGCAAGGATACTGACACTCCAGCCGGTTTCTTCGATCTGCCGGGTTTGGGTCAGCCAGGCATTGGGGTCGAGACTCAACGGCTTTGGATCGCGGGTCGGATAGGGTTGAATCGCGGCGACGGCCTTGTTCTCCTCATCACTCAATGGACGGGTCGAGCGGAAACGCCATTCTGGCCGCGATGTGAGGATGACCACACCGTTGTGGTCGGTGACCAGCAGTTGTTCCGGGGTTTTGCCCCAGAGGCTTTCGGTGTGATCGAGGTCAACCTTGACCACCAACACGCCGATGATTTTTTCACGATCGTGTACCGCCGCAGCGAAGAAGTAACCGCGCTTGGCCGAGGTGGTGCCCAGGCCAAAGAAGCGCCCCAGGCGCCCGGCCATGGCTTCACTGAAATATGGACGGAAAGAGAAATTGCGGCCGACGAAGCTGTCGTGTTTGTCCCAGTTGGAGGCCGCCAGTGTCTTGCCGGTGGTGTCCATCAGGTACATGACTTCGGCGCCGGTCTGGGCACTGATGTGTTTCAACAGACGATTGGCATTGCCTTGAATCACGCCCTCGTCGGGGGCGCCCAACGTCGCACGCAGGGCGGGCAGGTCGCCGAGAATCTGCGGCAGCACTTCATAGCGGTGCAGGGTACCCAACAGGTTGGCGACGTAGAGGTCGAGGGTCTGACGGTTCTGCCCGGCCAGCTCGCTGCGGTAATAACGCTCGGCCAGATGCTCCAGCGGCCACAGCAAGGGTGCCAGGCACAACGCAAGCAGTGCCAGGCTGCGCCAGCGGGGTCTGCGGGGGAGGGTCGGTGTCATGAGCATCAAGCGCCTGTGGGGACAGACGCATTATGCCTAGGGTCTGTTGACGTTTGGTAGCAACGCGGTTCGCTACCAAACCTCAACAGACCCTAGGCTTGCGGGCGCAGTCTGCGCACCCTGGATCAAGTGCATGCTGGCGCTGAAAATTCAGACGGCAATTCAGGAGAAGACTTCAGCGTCCTTGAAGAACGCGGCGGCCTGATCCTTGGCGGACAGCTGCGGTGCCTCGTCCAGCTGCCAGTCGATGCCCAAGTCCGGGTCGTCCCAGCGAATGCTGCGTTCAGCCGACGGGGTGTAGTAGTCGGTGGTTTTGTAGAGGAATTCAGCGAAATCGCTCAGCACCACGAAACCATGGGCAAAACCTTCTGGTACCCAGAGCTGGCGATGGTTGTCGGCGGACAGGCGCACCGCGACCCATTTGCCGAAATGCGGCGAGCTGCGGCGAATGTCCACGGCCACGTCCAGCACTTCACCGGCGGTGACGCGGACCAGTTTGCCCTGAGTGTTTTCCAGCTGGTAGTGCAAGCCGCGCAGTACGCCTTTTTGCGAGCGGGAATGGTTGTCCTGCACGAATCGGGTGTTCAGGCCGGTTGCTTCTTCGAAAGCCTTGGCGTTGAAGCTTTCATAGAAGAAGCCGCGCTCATCACCAAATACCTTGGGCTCGATGATCAGAACACCTGGCAGGTCGGTGGTGACTACATTCATGGTGTTTCTCCAGCAATAGGCGTTGATGGGCGACATTCTTACGCAAAGTGCCGGCAGGCGCGAGTGGGACGGTGAAGAGAGTTGCTCACGCATTGATTCGGGCCAATCAGGGAAGGGGGGTTGCGTATCGCACCCGGCAGTGGCGATATAAGCGCCTAATAAAATTTCAGGGGGCGTTGTATGCCGCTCGCCACGTTGATTCACCGCGCCAGTCTGCCCAGCCCGCAAGTGTCCGCGGCGCAAGCGCTTGAGTTGCTGGAAGAACATTACGGGCTGAGCGGACGGTTGCAGGCTCTTGGAAGCCAGCAGGATCTCAACTACCGCGTCGACAGCGAGCAGGGGCGTTTCGTCCTGAAAATCTGCCGTGGTGATTATTCGGTGCTGGAGCTGCAAGCCCAGCACGCAGGGCTCAAGCGCTTGGTCGAACATCCCGGCGTGAAGGTGCCGCGAGTGATCCCGGCCAAAAATGGTAAAGACCTGCTCTCCCTGGAGGTCGGCGGTCAAGCGGTGCATGTACGTCTGCTCGATTACATCGACGGCCAGTCCCTGACGCACCTCGACCATCTGAGCCAGGCCGTGGTCGCCGGTTTCGGTCGGCTCTGCGGCGAGATGGACCTGGCGCTGGCCGGCTTCGACCATCCTGGCCTTGAGCGCACCCTTCAATGGGACGCCCGCCACGCCAACGCGTTGATCGCGCATTTGCTGCCGGTGATCAAGGATGATCAGCAACGCAAGCTGATTGCTGAAGCGGCCGAGCAGGCCGAGCGCCATTTGCAGCCCTTGGTGGATAAGCTGCCGGTGCAGGCGATTCACATGGACATCACCGACGACAACGTGGTCTGGCAGCGAGATGCGCAGCGCCAATGGCAGTTGCAGGGTGTCATCGATTTCGGCGACCTGGTCCGAACCTGGCGGATCACCGATCTGTCGGTGACCTGTGCCGCGCTGCTGCACCATGCCGATGGCGATCCGTTCTACATCTTGCCGGCGGTTCGGGCCTATCACGCGATCAATCCGCTGCAACATGAAGAACTGCTGGCGCTCTGGCCGCTGATCGTTGCGCGTTCGGCGGTGTTGGTGCTGAGTGGCGAACAGCAGGTCACCATTGATCCGGGCAATGAGTACAGTCGCGACAACCTGACCCATGAGTGGGAAGTTTTCCGCGTGGCCACATCGGTGCCGCTGGCGTTGATGGAGGCGGCGATTCTTGCTGCGGTTGGTCAAGGCCTGCCGAGCATCGGCAGCGAAAGCTTTGCGCCCTTGTTGCCGAGTCTGGTGGGGCGTGAGTTTGCGTTGATCGATCTGGGCGTGCTCAGCCCGCATTTCGAAGCGGGTAACTGGGAGCAAGAGGGGATCGACCAGCGTCTGTTGACCGAAGCTGCTGCGGCTCATGGTCTGGCGGCCAGTCGTTATGGGCAATATCGTCTGTCTCGCACCCAACCGGACAGCGCCACTGAACCGGCCACTTGCCCTCTGCATGTCGAGTTGCGAGTGCCCCATGGCACGGCGGTCGAATCGCCGTTTGCCGGAACGGTTCACCAGCCGGCAGTGGGTGTGCTGCAACTGGATGGTCCACAACTGAGTTTACGGCTGTGGGGTGTGACACCGTCGTTGCACGCGGGCGCAGCATTGGTCAAAGGCCAGGTGCTGGGCTCTGTCAGCGGAGCGTTGATCGTACAGTTGTGCCGCAGTGCTCAGCTCGACGCACCGTTGTTTTGCACACCTTCGCGCGCCGCCGCCTGGCAAGCGTTGTGCCCGTCACCGGCGGCGTTGCTGGGGCTGGCCTGCGATGCAGAAGAAGAACTCGACCCGCAAATCTTGCTGGCCCGCCGCGATGCCAGTTTCGCCCGATCCCAGAAGCATTATTACGTCGACCCGCCGCGCATCGAGCGGGGCTGGCGCAATCACCTGATCGACATGCAGGGCCGCTCCTACCTCGACATGCTCAATAACGTTGCAGTGTTGGGGCACGGTCATCCGCGCATGGCCGCCGTCGCCGGCCGTCAATGGTCGTTGCTCAACACCAACTCGCGTTTTCACTACGCAGCGATTGCCGAGTTTTCCGAGCGCTTGTTGAAGTTGGCACCGGACAACATGGACCGGGTATTCCTGGTCAACAGCGGCACCGAGGCCAATGACCTGGCGATTCGCCTGGCCTGGGCCTACAGCGGCGGCCGCGACATGCTCAGTGTGCTGGAGGCGTATCACGGCTGGTCGGTGGCGGCGGATGCGGTCTCGACCTCGATTGCCGACAACCCCAAGGCCTTGAGCAGCCGTCCCGATTGGGTGCACCCGGTGACCGCACCGAACACCTATCGCGGCGAATTCCGTGGCCCGGACAGCGCGCCGGACTACGTGCGCAGCGTCGAACACAACCTGGCGAAAATCGCCGGGCAGAAACGCCAACTCGCCGGTTTCATCTGCGAGCCGGTGTATGGCAATGCCGGCGGCATCTCGCTACCGCCGGGCTATTTGAAGCAGGTCTATGCGCTGGTCCGTGCTCAGGGTGGGGTGTGCATCGCCGATGAGGTGCAGGTCGGTTACGGCCGCATGGGTAAATTTTTCTGGGGTTTCGAAGAGCAGGGCGTGGTGCCCGACATCATCACCATGGCCAAAGGCATGGGTAACGGCCAGCCGTTGGGTGCCGTCATTACCCGTCGGGAGATTGCCGAAGCGCTGGAGGCCGAGGGTTATTTCTTCTCGTCCGCTGGCGGCAGCCCGGTCAGTTGCCGGATCGGCATGGCGGTGCTGGATGTGATGGAAGAAGAAAAACTCTGGGAAAACGCCCAGGTCGTGGGCGGGTACTTCAAGGAACGTCTTGAAGCCCTGATCGACCGGCATCCGTTGGTGGGAGCGGTGCACGGTTCCGGCTTTTATCTGGGCGTGGAGTTGGTCCGCAATCGCGAAACCCTTGAGCCGGCGACCGAAGAAACCACGGCGTTGTGCGATCGCCTTCGTGAGTTGGGGATTTTCATGCAGCCGACGGGTGATTACCTGAACATCCTCAAGATCAAACCACCGATGGTCACGTCGCGGCAGAGTGTGGACTTCTTTGTGGACATGCTGTCGAAGGTGCTGGGCGAAGGTTTGTAGGCAGCTCGCAGAGGTTGCAAATATCGATTGTTATCGGGAATTTTTGAGGTTATTTAGAGGCGGTGGATATTTATTGCTTTTAAAGCCGATTTTTATCGGCTATAAAGTCGCCACTGCCCACGGTGTGGACGAACCACGCCCGGTGATTCCCGTTCTGTCATCGATCGATGCCACACTGACCCTCAAGCACTTGCCCAGGAGATGATTCATGAGTCGTATCGTTACCGTCGCCGCCACCCAGATGGCTTGTTCCTGGGACCTTGAAGCCAACATCGAGACCGCTGAGAAGCTGGTCCGTGAGGCAGCGGCCAAAGGTGCGCAAATCATCCTGATCCAGGAACTGTTCGAGGCTCCGTACTTCTGCCAGAAGCCGAACCCGGACTACCTGCAACTGGCCACAACGGTAGAAGACAACGTCGCCATCAAGCACTTCCAGAAAGTCGCCAAGGAACTGCAAGTGGTGCTGCCGATCAGCTTCTACGAATTGGCCGGACGCGCGCGTTTCAACAGCATCGCGATCATCGATGCCGACGGCAGCAACCTCGGGATTTATCGTAAAAGCCACATCCCGGATGGCCCTGGCTACCACGAAAAGTACTACTTCAACCCGGGCGATACCGGTTTCAAAGTGTGGAACACCCGTTACGCGAAAATCGGCGTGGGCATCTGCTGGGATCAGTGGTTCCCTGAGTGCGCCCGCAGCATGGCGCTGCAAGGCGCGGAAATCCTGTTCTACCCGACTGCCATCGGCAGCGAGCCGCACGACAAGACCATTTCGTCCCGCGACCACTGGCAGCGCGTGCAGCAGGGCCATGCCGGCGCCAACCTGATGCCGCTGATCGCCAGCAACCGCATCGGTAACGAAGAGCAGGACGGCTACGATATTACCTTCTACGGCTCGTCGTTCATCGCCAACCAGTTTGGCGAGAAGGTCCAAGAGCTGAACGAAACCGAAGAAGGCATTCTGGTTCACAGCTTCGACCTCGATGAGCTGGAGCACATTCGCAGCGCCTGGGGTTCGTTCCGTGACCGTCGTCCGAACCTGTACGGCGCGATTAAAACCCTCGACGGTTCCCTGGAGTCCTGAAGCCATGACCACGTTGAACAGCACCCCTCGCGCCGACGGCTTTTACATGCCTGCCGAGTGGGCACCCCAAACCCAGACCTGGATGGTCTGGCCCGAGCGCCCGGACAACTGGCGCCTGGGTGGCAAACCGGCGCAAGCCGCGCACGTTGCAGTGGCCAAGGCCATCGCGCGTTTCGAACCGGTGACCGTGGCGGTCTCCGCTGGCCAGTACGAAAATGCCCGCGCCCGTCTCGACGTGCCGAATATTCGTGTGGTGGAGATGTCCAGCGATGACGCCTGGGTCCGGGATACCGGCCCGACGTTCGTCATCAATGACAGCGGCGAAGTCCGTGGCGTGGATTGGGACTTCAATGCCTGGGGTGGTTTCGACGGTGGTTTGTATTCGCCGTGGAACCGTGACTCGCAGGTGGCGGGCAAGATCCTCGAAATCGAGCGCAGCCCGCGCTACCGCACCGAGGGTTTTGTGCTCGAAGGCGGCTCGATTCATGTCGATGGCGAAGGCACCCTGATCACCACCGAAGAGTGCCTGCTCAACCGCAATCGCAATCCGCACATGAGCCGTGAGCAAATCGAAGCGGTGCTCAGCGCAAACCTGGCTGTGGATAAGATCATCTGGCTGCCGGACGGCTTGTTCAACGACGAAACCGACGGCCATGTGGATAACTTCTGCTGCTATGTGCGTCCGGGTGAAGTGCTGCTGGCCTGGACCGACGACCCGCAGGACCCGAACTACCCGCGCTGCCAGGCGGCCATGAACGTGCTGCAAAACAGCACCGATGCCAAGGGGCGCTCGTTCACGGTGCACAAAATGCCGATTCCGGGGCCGCTGTATGCGACCGAAGAAGAGTGCGCCGGTGTGGACCCGGTGGACGGCACTCAGGAGCGCAATCCGACCGTGCGCCTGGCCGGCTCTTATGTGAACTTCCTGATCGTCAACGGTGGCATCATCGCGCCAAGCTTCGACGACCCACTGGACGGGCCGGCCAAAGAGATTTTGCAGAGCTTGTTTCCGCAACACGAAGTGGTCATGGTGCCTGGTCGCGAACTGTTACTTGGGGGCGGTAACATCCATTGCCTTACCCAACAACAGCCCGCTCCACACAAGGAGTGAGTGAGGACGTAACAGCTTGAGTTGATTGAAAAATCGATTGAGCAACGATTTTGGCCTCCTTATCTCGCAGAAAGCCCGCAGCCCATCAGGACTTCGGGCTTTTTTGTATCTACTTATCGACACTTCGAAAACATTGGCATAGCTCTTGTATCTTCGATGGCGCAACACGGGGAGGGAGAGAACTTCGATGTTCTGTCATAAACCTTGGATAAGTTAGCCGCTCACAAACCAGGAGAGAGCGCTGAGATGAACGCCGAAATGAACGTAGTGGGCGAGCGGGCACTGCATCCCCTGGCAGTTAACAGCGAATCGCTTCAAGTCCTGGCACAGTGGTTGAAGTCCAATGGAACGCGTCAGATCAGAGAACCTGATCCGCGCCGGATGATGATCGAGCGCTATCCCGCTGGTTTATTCAGCGAGGCGGAACTGGAAGCATTGTGGGATGTGATGGAAGGATAAGAAGAAAAACAACGGATGGATAAAAGCGCTGCCGGGAAGGCGGCGCTTTTTTATGCCCGTCGCAAAAGTGGGTGCCTGCAAGATCGGTGGGTGCCCGTTAAGGGGCATTCGACCGATTCTTGAAACAGACTGAAATCGATTCCGGCGTTTTTCCAAAACGATCTGAGTATTAGTCTGCCGGCATTGAGTTTTCCTACTTTATTGCCGGAGTCTTCCCATGACCCTTCACTACATTTACGACCCATTGTGCGGTTGGTGCTACGGCGCCAAACCCTTGGTGCAAGCTGCCCAAACCGTGTTGCCGGTGATCGGCCACGGCGGCGGCATGATGAGCGGTGCCAATCGCCAAACCGTTTCGCCACAACTACGCAATTACGTCATGCCCCACGACCGGCGCATCGCCGAGTACACCGGCCAGCCGTTTGGCGAAGCATATTTTGAGGGATTGCTGCGTGATGAGACGGCGGTGTTCGACTCCACGCCGCCGATTGCCGCCGTGCTGGCAGCCGAGCAGATCGCCGGGCGCGGACTGGAGTTGCTGGGGCGTTTGCAGACGGCTCATTACGTGGAAGGTCGACGCATCGCTGACGAGGCTGTTTTGCTTGAACTTGCCGCACAGACAGGTCTTGAGCCCGAGGCTTTCCAGCAGGCATTTAGTGCAGCTGATACCGGTCGCCATATCAAGGACAGCCGCGCACTCTTGGCCCGTGTCGGCGGTCAGGGCTTCCCGACCTTCGCGCTGGAACAGGATGGCCAGTTCACCCTGGTCGATATCGGCCCTTGGCTCGGCAAGCCGCAGGCCTTCGCCCAATGGTTGAGCCAGTCGCTTTCGGCAACAGAGTCTTCATCCGCGTTTCAAACCTGTGGCCTCGACGGCTGCGCCCATTGAACTCACCTGGAGTCACCATGGATAACCTGAGCCTGATCAAAAGCACCTACGAAGGCGTCAACTCCCAGGAGAATGCGCGCAACACCGCCGCGGCGCTGGCCGATGACGCCCGCTGGACCGAAGCCGCAGGTTTTCCGTATGCCGGGACCTACGTCGGTTTCGACGCGATCGTCGAAAATGTCTTCAAGCGCCTGGCCACTGAGTGGGAAGATTTTCGGTTCAAGGTCGAGAACTACGTCGCTCAGGGCGACAAGGTATTTGCCTACGGCAATTACAGCGGCGTCTATAAAGCTACCGGTCGTGCGATGAATGCCCGAGTCGCGCACTTGTGGACTCTGGCCGACGGAAAAGTCACCCATTTCGAACAATTCGTCGACAGCCATGTCGTGCAATTGGCTATCGCTTACAAGTGATTTCTTAGACGATTTTCGCCTATTTACAGAAGATTCACGAAATTGACACATCATTAAGGGCGCAGATAGGATGCGCCCCAACGCCTGTGGCTAACCGCCACGACTGACAAAACAATAAAAGGCCCGCCGCGAATTTTCGTGGGCGGGCCTTTTTGTTTTTGCGGTGAAAAAAGAGCGCGATAGCGCCGTTTCAGCTGTTCGGCACAGAGCGTATCAACCCGTAATAAGGAAAATAACATGTTGAACAAGCGAATCAGCCTGATCGCACTGGGGATGTTGAGCGCCACACAGGCCATGGCTAACGACCAGGCCGAATCCAAGGGTTTTGTTGAAGACAGCAGCCTCAAAGTGCTGCTGCGCAACGCCTACATCAATCGTGACTATAAAGACGGCAACCCGGACAAAGCCGAATGGGGCCAAGCGGCCATCGGTACTTACTCGTCCGGTTTCACCCAAGGCACCGTCGGTGTGGGTGTGGATGCCTTCGGTCTGTACGCACTGCGTCTGGACGGCGGCAAAGGCCGCAGCGGCGCCGGTGGTATCGACTTCTTCAAGCAGGGCGACAGCGGCAACGCGGCGGATGACTTGTCCAAGTTCGGTGGCGCGGTCAAATTCCGTATCTCCAGCACCGTCCTGACCTACGGTGACCAGATGCCGGCCCTGCCGGTGCTGAACTACGACAACTCCCGCCTGCTGCCGGAAAGCTATACCGGCACCTTGATCACCTCCAAAGAGATCAAAGGCCTGGAGCTGAACGCCGGTCGCTTCACCGCCGAATCGCGCAAAAGCGCTGAAGGCCGTGACAGCGGTGGCTTGAAGTCGATCAATGTATTGGGCGGTAGCTACCAGTTCACTGAACAGTTCAAGGCAGCGCTGTACGCTTCCGACGTCGAAGACGTACTGAAGAAGCAATACGTGAACGCCAATTACGTGTTCCCGATTGCCAAGGATCAGTCCCTGACCCTGGACTTCAACGGCTATCGCACCAAGCTGGACAACTCCTACGTCCGGGAAAACGGTGTCACCGGCGACGACAACAAAATCTGGAGCCTGGCAGCGACCTTTGTCACCGGCCCGCACTCGTTCACCCTCGCCCACCAGCGCAGCACCGGCGACAGCAACCTGGGTTATGCCTACGGTGGCTATCAGCGCGGCCAGAACCGCGTCGGCGACGGCGGCAACACCATTTACCTGGCGAACTCCTACTGGTCCGACTTCAACGCCGAAGACGAACGCAGCTGGCAGCTGGGTTACGGTCTGGACTTCGGCGCCTTCGGCGTTCCGGGCCTGAGCTACAACGTGGCCTACGTGCGCGGCGACAACATCACCACTTCCACCAGCGAAGGCGGCACCGAGCGCGAGATCTTCAACCAGTTCAAGTACGTCGTGCAGAGTGGCCCGGCCAAAGACCTGAGCGTGAAGGTACGCAGCTCGATCCTGCGTGTGTCGCAGAAATCCAGCGAGTACAACGTCAGCGGCAACGAACTGCGCGTATTCGTGGATTACCCGATCAACATCTTCTGATGATCGGCTGAGTTGTTCAGACTCGATAAAAACCCTGACTGGTTCGGGGTTTTTTTTGCCTCATAACCATATGAAAACACCGAAAAAGGCTGTTTTCGATCGTAAAAAGTCGAATTGGAGCAACTTTATCCTGCGTTTCAAGCAACGCTTGATATGCCTGAAATTCTTTCTCATGGGCCGTCAATCCGGCACCTACTAGATTAGGCCGCTTAATGCAGCGGAGACCTAGTAATGATCGTGTTGAACAGAGAAGTTGGCGAATCGCTACGGCGCGACAAGTATGTCAACGTCCAGGGAGCCGACTTCAATCTCTTCGGTCATTTTTCCGACTTCGTCAGACTGACCAAAAGTTGGGAAAACATGGAGCCGGACAGTTATTACGGCCAAGCCGATGCGGGCATGCGTTTTCGTCGCTACAGCGATTTTGAATACAACCCGGTCACCCGTGACTTGAAGCAATTGGAACATCGCGCCTACGTGCAATCGAAGGCCAACAACAGCTACGTCGGTGGACTGGAGCGGCACTTCCAGGACTTCTCTAATGAGGTCATTAATTCGCCGGTGATGCGCAGCCTGATCGATACGGATTTCGAGGTGTACAAACACGTATTGCCGCCGGAACTGCACGACGAAATCTGGCAATGCCAGATTCATCAGATCCGCATCGAGATCAAGCCGGGCAAGCAACTGGAAATCACCCCGGAAGGTATTCACTGCGACGGTTATCCGTTCAGCGGTGTGCATTTCTGGGGTCGCAACAATGTGGACGGGGCGGAGAGCCGTTTGTATTCGGCCCAAGAGGAACAGCTGGCGGCGACGACTTATATGGAAATCCTCGACACCACCTACTTCCTCGATCGCGAGATGCGTCACTACGTGACACCGGCGCGCAACACCCATGCTCACGAAATGGCCTATCGGCAGATTCTGGCCATTTCCTTCTCGCGGCCCGGGACCGCTTTCGACATTGTTCGCTGAACAGTTCGACCCCATGATGAACATCACCGAGTGCTCTGCACCGGTGATGCTGCGACGCGCGACGGCCAAGGATGCCCAACGCCTGGAGCGCTTCTTTCGGCAATTCGAAGAAGTGTCGTTCTGTGAATGGCAGGACGCCAAATGCCTGCGCGGTGTGCTGGAGCAGAAAACCACCACCGCGTTCCTCGCACTCGATGTCGGTGGCGAAGTGGTCGGCGCGGTGTTGGGCGGCATGCTTGGTAGCCGTGGCACCATCAATCACCTGGCGGTGAGCACGTTGTATCGCAGCCAGGGCGTCGGTCAACGTCTGGTGGAAGCGGCCTCGGCGGACATGAAACGGGTGGGTGTGCTGCGGATGTTCCTGTTCGTCGACGATGCTAACCTTGCCGGCAAACGCTTTTGGAGTGCCCAGGGCTTTTGTGAGCCGCGCGGCGAAACTACCTTTGAGAGGGACCTATGAATGAGACGTCCAGCAGCCAGCCGCTGATGGTCGAGCCCCAGCCCTCGCGCACGTTTGCTGAAGCCAGCCCGGTGGTTGCGGGCTACTTCACGGTGTCGTTTGTGTTCGGTCTGATGGCCGTCAATGCCGGGATGCCCGTGTGGCTGCCGGTCGCGATGTGCCTGTTCGTCTACGCCGGTGCCTCACAGTTCGCCGCCCTGGCGTTGATCTCCAGCGGTGCGTCGCTGACCACCATTATCCTCACCACGTTTCTGATCAATGCGCGGCACATGCTGATGTCGGTCTATATGGCCAAGGCCCTGCAAGCGCTGGGGCTCAGTCGTCTGGAACGCTGGTGTTATGCCGGTGGGCTGACCGATGAATCGTTCGCCTTCCACAGCGTCAAACTGGGCAAGGGCTCGCCGGTCAATGTGCGTTACCTGATCGGCTTCAATCTGTATTGCCACACCTCGTGGGTACTCGGCGGTTTGCTGGGGGCGATCTGCGCGCAGTACGCGGCGCACCTGATCAAATATCAGCTCGACTATGCACTGACCGCGATGATGCTCTACGTGCTGGTATCGCTCTGCAACACCCGCAACAAACTGATCGCCGCACTGGCCGCGGTCGCTTGCATGGGTGCACTGAGCCTGATTGGCAACTCACCCTTCAACGTATTCATCGCCACATTCGTGGGCTGCGGAGTGGGTGTATGCCTGACCAAACGTTCCTGATCCTGGTCGTCGCGCTGATGATGGCCGTGACATTCCTGCCACGCGCGTTGCCGCTGCAGGTGAGCACCGATCATTGGCCACCTCTGGTCGCCCGGGCGCTGGAATACCTGCCGGTGGCGATCGTGGCTGCCATCAGCCTCACGCCCCTGTTGATCAAGGATCAGCATGTGCAGCTCGATCGCCCGGAATTTTATGCAGCCATTCCGACGTTGTTATGTGCGTATTTCAGCAAAAATCTCTTTCTCTCCGTTGCGGTGGGAACGGTTGCGTACATTGCGCTCGGCTCGTTCATGTAACGGCAGATCGACCACTTCATTCAAGGCCTGACCCGACAACTCGGGATTATTGATCGCCAGCCGCACTTCGAGGGAGTCCTCGAACCCCGGGAAAATGGTCAGGCCGTTACGCAGGGCCGCCTCACGGGAAACCATGCCCAGTCCGTCCATTTGCGTGATCAACGATAGGGTCAGGGTTTCACTGCAGGAATAGATCATCCGCTTGCCTGACTCGTAGTTGCCAAGGCCTGCGTCGAGAAAGCGCAAGAAGCTGTGGGAATACGGACAGTCATCGGCCGGCCGAACCTGAAATTTATTGCCAAGCAGCACCAGCGGGTCGTTTTCCTGACCGCAATGAGCACCGACCACCTGCACTTGCACATCGGGCAGGGCAATGCTGGGCAACCCCGGCCGTTGCGGCCCGATCAGCACGGCCAGGTCGAAGTCCTCATTCTTCAACTTGCTGAGGTTTTCCATCGACTCGGCGTAGCTGAATTCCAGCTGATAATCAGCAAACACCTCGATGAGGCGTCCGATCATTCGCCGGTTGAAGTCGGCCGAGAGCGTGGTGTTAAGCGCAACCTTGAGCGTGCGCTGCCCGGGCACCTTGAGCGCGGCGACTTTCTCTTCCAGCTGCCGCGTGGCGACCAACACTTTGTCCATGTAGGGCGTGAGCTCCGTGCCCTGTGTGGTCAGGGTCAGCCCCTTGTTGGAGCGACGAAACAACCGAAAACCGAACTGCTCTTCGACCTTGTTCAACTGCGCGGCCAATGCCTGCACGGTCAAAAAGGAATGCTCTGCCGCCGCCGACAACGAGCCGGTCTGCACGATGCGCATGAGGTTGCGTAAGGTTCTGCTATCCATTTGGGTAATGCCCTCTAAAGTGGGCTGGCTATTGTTGTGTACCTTGCCGCCCGGTGGGCGTGGGTCGCGTGCTGGCTATGATCCTGCACCAGAGCATGCTTGTCCCGAGTTTAGTAGCGAAATGATTCTGCGTCCGATGGCTGGAGGCTTGCACAGGATCGAGATTTTTGTTGGAGGGGAGATGATCGGGGTCAAGAAAGTGGCCCGGATGGGGGAGGTGTGGGCGTTTTTTGGCTGCTTGTTTTATCAACGAAACCTTTTCCCAAGGCAAAAAAAGCAGCCTGATCAGGCTGCTTTCATGAAAAGGTGCTTGATATTGTGCTCCCTCAAGCAGGGGAGAAGAGGTCTCACCAGGCGTCGATTTCCAAGTCATCAACGAGGTCCCTCCGCCGACTATTGCCACTTGGAGGCAGTCGGTTTCGCGCTCTCGATTTAATTCTCTGCCCCTATAGTGGGGGTGTCAACGTGTGTGTCGGACCGTATGTCGGCGTCTTTTCAGGCTGCGGAAAAGCCCAACACCGCCGCACCGTTCAATGGCCAGTCGGCATTGAGCTACATGCTTCATCTGGATTCTAACTGGCGTCAATCAACGCTCGTTCTTCCAACCAACTCTCCTGAACAAACTGATCCGTAATCGCATAAATCCCATGCCCAACACCGGATAAGCCGCCGACGTTGCACCGGAAAATGCTTGGTTCCGCTTTGCAGTCATTTCGCTGACTTGCGCCCTGTGCGATCCCGTTCCGATGAACAGAAAGTAGCCAGGTGTATTAGGGCGTGGGTTTATTGCATCACGAGCGGCTTTGAGTGCCAGGAGCAGTTGATTGCCGTCGTCGGAGGAAATCGCGTGCTGCACTTCGTCGATGATCAGCACCAAATCTGTTTTCGCTTGGTCGACCACCTCTTTTTATGGATACGCCATAATTATTGGCCAGCCATAATTTAGCATAAAGGTTAAGATCTGGCCTGAGTGCGGACTCATTACACCACGTCACTAATGATGTTCCCGCCCCCACCTTTATCCCCCCTAACCAACCTCCTACATTGAGCTCCACCCACCTACCCCTCATCCCGAAGGGCAGGTCACTGGAGACTCATCATGCCTTTTGTCAGCGTACGCATTACCCGCGATGGTGTTACCTCAGAGCAGAAAGCTCAGGTGATCGCCGAAATCACTGAAACCCTGGAACGCGTCCTCAACAAACGCCCGGACCTGACCCACATCGTGATCGAGGAAGTCGACACCGATAACTGGGGCTATGCCGGTATCACCACCACCCAGTACCGCAAGCAACTGGCTGAGGCGGAGGGGCAGTCATGACCACCTCCGTCACCATCGATTTCGTTTCCGATGTGGTGTGCCCGTGGTGTGCCTTGGGTGCGACGGCGTTGGAGCAAGCGATCGAGAACGTGGCGGGTGAGGTCTCGGTCGAGCTGACTTTCAAGCCTTTCGAACTGAACCCCGACATGCCGGCGGAAGGCGAGAACGCGGTTGCGCACTTGATGCGCAAGTACGGGCGCAGTGCCGAGGACGTCGCCGCTGGCAAAGCGATGCAGATCGCTCGGGGTGAGGCCATCGGGTTCAAGTTCGATCTGGAGAAGCGCACCCACTTCCATAACACCTTCGATGCTCACCGATTGCTGTTGTGGGCGTTGCAGGAAGGGCGTCAGGTCGCACTCAAGAAAGCCCTACTGCGTGCTTATTTCACCGACGGCCAGAATCCGAACGATCGCGAAACGCTGGTTCGGCTGGCGGCGCAAGTGGGATTGGATGCGGCGAGTGCGCGTGAGGTGTTGGTGTCCGGAGCGTTTGCCCAGGAAGTGCGTGAGCTTGAAGTGTTTTACCGCGAGCGCGGCATTAATTCGGTACCGGCCATGGTGCTGAACGGTCGTCACCTGGTGTCCGGTTCGCAATCGGTCGAGTACTACGAACAGATGTTGAGACAAATGGCGCAGGCGCCCGTTGAAGTCTGATTAATCACTTTTTCAAACCATTATTTATGAGTAGAGGTTCACCATGAGCAATTCGAAAAAAGTCATCGTTATTACTGGCGCCTCCCAAGGTCTCGGCGCAGGCATGGTCAAGGCTTTCCGTGATCTCGATTACAAGGTTGTCGCCACCTCGCGTTCGATCAAACCGTCCACCGACCCGGACATCCTTACCGTGGCGGGCGACATCGGCGACCCGGCGGTCGCTCGGCAAGTCATTCGTGAAGCGATCGCACGTTTTGGCCGCATCGACACCCTGGTCAACAACGCCGGGATCTTCGTCGCCAAGCCGTTCACTGCTTACACCCCTGAAGACTATGCCGCGGTGCTGTCGGTGAACTTGAATGGTTTCTTCTACATCACCCAACTCGCGATCACCGAGATGGAGAAGCAGGGCAAAGGCCACGTCGTCAACATCACCACCAGCCTGGTGGACCACGCCATTGACGGTGTGCCATCGGTACTGGCGTCGTTGACCAAAGGTGGCTTGAACGCGGCGACCAAATCCCTGGCCATCGAGTACGCCAAGCGCGGGATTCGAGTGAATGCGGTTAGCCCCGGCATCATCAAAACGCCGATGCACGGAGAGGAAACCCATGAAGCGCTGGGGAGTTTGCATCCGGTTGGGCACATGGGCGAGATCAGCGATATTGCTCAGGCTGTTGTGTATCTGGACAGCGCCAACTTTGTCACCGGGGAAATCCTGCATGTTGATGGCGGGCAGAGTGCGGGTCACTAAGACCTGTTTTCTAAACATCAGAAACAACAAAGCCCTCGCGTTTTTGCGAGGGCTTTGTTTTGTATGGTGCACGCTTTACCAGCACGTGCATCATCCGAAGATCGTCTCTTAGCCAACCCGCCAAGTCTGATAACTCCAGGTACTGAGCGGTGCGTCATTGCGCCCGAAAAGTCTAAATCCATCCTGTTGTTTCTACGATGGTTAAGAGTTCATTTGCTGAAGTCGTGCTGCAGCCGGCTCTGGCATGGCCGCCAGGGAACTAAACTAGTTATATCTCTATAGAAGATGTCTCTACAGAGGTAAGGAGGTGTCAAATGGCCATTCGTGATACCTATCAGGAAATTGAACAGACCCTGGGTCTGGTTCCGGAGTGGATCAAGCAGATGCCGGAAGGCGGCGCGATCGGATTCTGGGGCGTAGCCCGGGATTTCTGGCTGGCAGATACCAAGATTCCTAATAAGTACAAGGAGTTGATAGGTCTGGCGGTATCCGGGGCGACCCGTTGCAAGTATTGCGCTCTGTTCCATACCGAAGCCGCGCGCCTGTTTGGCGCGAGCGACGAGGAAATTTCCGAAGCCAGCTTTATGGGCTCGCTGACCATGATGGGCAGCACCTTTATTAACGCCCAGCAGATCGACTACGAGCAGTTCCGGCAGGAAACGCTGAGTATCGTCCGGTATGTCAAAGATCACTCGCAACCCAAAGCCGCATAAGCCGTTGCGAGAACCTGCCCTTCGCCAGCTGACGAAGGATAAGTTGATTGCAATCACCAGCGGTGGTCCCAGGACCACCGCTCGGTGGCAAGCGGCTGTGCTGCGAGCCATCAGCGAACTCATGCAATCCAGCGATACCGCCCGCGAAGAAAACCAGGACCTGCGCATCCCCTTTGCCAAAGCACTCCATGACCTCTATGCGGGACAGAAGTCCGACGCCGAGTTAACGGAAATGGTGTTGCTGATGCTGGAAGTGGAAACCGCCCCTTTTATTGGCAAAGAGCCCCAGCCAGGGGCGGTATCTGGGGACAATGACCTCTGAGAAGTGGAAAAGGGGCAACGTTATTTTCCCAAATGGAAATCGTCGTATCCCTGGTTTGAGCAAAAAAGTCCCGCACGATTTGAGCTTGCTGACAACGTCAACCTATAGTGCTGTGCTGGAGCTACGAAGGATGCTTCAGGCTGATGATTTTCTTCCCTGGATGGATATTTACCCAATGCTCAAGTTCAATGCTCATCTCGGCTTCCAATTCAATGAATTGCCTTTTCTGCAACGCATCGAAGCAGCCGCCGCAGCTGGTTTTCGGGCGGTGGAGTTCCCATCACCCTATGAGTTCGACGCGAGTCTCTTGGCCGACCATCTGGCTCAATACAGTCTGCCATTGATTCAATTCGCTGCACCGGCTGGCGTTACCAAAGGCATCGCTGCCTTGCAGGGCAAGGAGGAAGAGTTTCGCAACGGTTTGCTCCGGGCCGCCAGCTATGCAAAGGCGCTGGCATGTTCGGATGTCCATATTATGTCTGGTGTTACGACGCAGGATGACGCAGGGCGTGTCTTCGGGAGCAACCTGGAGTATGCCGTCAAGTACTTCGAGGATCAGGGTTTGCGGCCTCTTATCGAAGTAATTTGTGCGCAGGAGATGCCGGGCTATTACATGGCTGACTTCAGCAAGGCGCAACAAGTGCTGGAAACCTTCCCGAGTGTCGGGCTGATCCTCGATCTTTACCATGCCCAGCTTCTGACTGGAGACGCAGCAGATGTTCTGGCTCGGTTTTACGACAGAACAGTTCATGTGCAAATTGCCGACTGCCCGGGGCGCCACGAGCCGGGAACGGGGAGCATCGACTTTGCGGCCTTGTTCGCAGCGCTGCAGCAGCGTGGCTACACAGGATGGATCGGGTGTGAATACCGGCCTTCCGGTTCTACCGTGGCGAGCCTTGACTGGATCAGGCAGTTAAGTGCTTAGCGCTGAAGTGAAATTGTGATGGGGCGGTGTGCAGGTAGATTTGGCGCAGGGGAGGGTTAAGACGGTATCTACAAGGGCCGCCTCTCTAGATGCCAGAAACAACAAAGCCCTCGTATTTCTACGAGGGCTTTGTTTTGTATGGTGCCGGCACCAGGAATCGAACCCGGGACCTACTGATTACAAGTCAGTTGCTCTACCATCTGAGCTATACCGGCGTGTCAGGGCGACGATTATAGCGATTGGGTTGGTTCTGTAAACCCCTGAATTCAGACTATTTTTGCGCAGGCTTTCGGTCAGGCGCGATGCAGTACTTTCTTGAGTTTCTGCAGGGTGCGCCAGGCTCGGCTGTTTTGCATCGCCCGCAGTTGCGCTTCGGCGTGTTCAGCGCGTTGCAGGGCGGCGGGGAGGTGGTTTTCGGTGTTGGTGACGGGGTGGCTGAATTGATGGCCTCTGCAGAACGTCACGGTCGAAGATTTTTCTTGTTCATGGCCGCACTGTCGGCGCCCTCGTATGCGTGTATAGCAAGGGGCATTGCCAGGCGCAATTTTTCGCCCGTGGTGTCCGGAATTCGGCGGTTATGTCGTTTTGATTTAATGCTTATGCACAACGGGCTGGCGGAATCTGCTTGATCATTGCGCTTTTGTGGACTCGTTCTCATTTGTCCGCAAATGCCTGTTTTACGGGTTTTTTATTTTTGTGAACAAAAAATGACCAGTAGTGTTTTAGGCGTAAAACAGCGTGGATATTGGATCCACGATAATTCCATCAACAGAGTTATCCACAGGCTGTGACTGTTTAAGGGCGCTCTGCCAGAAGCAGGAAATTGCGCGGTGTGAGTGGGGATTCGCAGAAGGTGCCGAGGCGAACGACATAACCCTGCTCAATGAGGAAAAGTGCCCGATCGAGTACCAGCCACAGCTCCAGAGGCCGTCGGAAAAGGCCTCGCAGCAGCTCCAGGTTGCGCACTTCGGCCAGTCGCTGCCAACCGGCGGCTTCCAGTTCGGTCCAATCTGGCGTGCCGACTGTGGATAAGTCTTTGAGTGCGGCCAGATCGCGGCAGTAATCGGAGAAGGGTTTGTCCAGCCAGGCGCTGGGCAGGGAAGGGGTGGGCAGGTATTCGTCGACACCGCGAAGTTGCCGTTGCAGCAGGTCGAACCCCAGGCGCCGGGCCATGGAGGTGTCGCGCTGGCGTCGGACGCGAGCGCCGGCGGTGACGGTTTCGCTCATCGGCAGCGCAAGATCATCGAGGGAAAGGTGTAGGTTGGAGCGCTCGGCCGCACAGGAAAGTGGCCGATAGGTGTTCAGACTGATCCGGTTGTAGCAGCACGGTGCGATGGCCAGTTGTTTGCAACCGGCGGCACTGGCGAGCTGGATCAGTCGCACATGCAGATCCCCGCAGGCGTGCAGCGCTACGGGTGTGTGATCGGCATTCAATAAAGAGGCTGCGCCAGGCGCGAGTACATCCTGTTCGACATGCAGCGCATGCATTTGATGGCGCTGGCTGAGTGCCTCGCCGCTGGCGACCAACGCCGGGTCGTATTCCAGGCAGGTCAGTTGTTGACCGGTTTGCAGCAGGCGTCGCCCCAAATGGCCCTTGCCCGAACACCAGTCCAGCCAATGCGTCGGTGCACGGGCAAACTGCAAGCAGCCGGCGAACGCTTCAATCTGCTGCCACTTGCGCCCCGGCACATCCACATTCAACCGATGGCCCGCCGCTTCGAGTGCACGAGCCGGCAATTCGCCCACCGCACTCAGCTCAAGAGACATCGCCGCCAATGAAGCAAACGGCTCCGGCGCATCGAGCCCGCCAGGCTGGTTATGACTGTTTTCCGCATCGTCCAGCGACCGCCCGCGTAGCCACAACGCCAGTTCAGGGTAGGACGCTTCCCAGGGTAGTTGCAGATGGGTAAACGGTCGGGGCTTCCACAGCGCCTGATGCTCGATCAGAAAAGCATCCAGCGCAGCGAAGCGGGCGAGCAGGGTCTCGCCCGTCAGCACGCAGGCATCAACGCCCTTGGCAGGCATCGACGCGCAACCAGCGCTCCAGCAGCTTGAAGCCGCGCACCAACACGTAAGCCATCAGCAGATAGAACATGCCTGCGGCGAAGAAGATCTCCACCGGCAGGTAGGTGCGAGCAATGATGGTGCGGGCCATGCTGGTCAGCTCCAGCAGGGTCACGGTACTGGCCAGGGCACTGGCCTTGAGCATCAGGATCACTTCGTTGCTGTACGCCGGCAGGCCGATACGCGCAGCACGTGGCAGCATGATGTAGAACAACGCCTTGGCCCGGGACATGCCCAGCGCCCGCGCCGCTTCGATCTCGCCCGGTGGAATCGCCTGGATCGCGCCACGCAGGATCTCGGCGATGTAGGCCGCGGTGTGCAAGGTCATGGTCGCGGTGGCGCACCAGAACGGATCGCGCAGGTACGGCCACATCGAGCTGTTACGCACCGCATCGAACTGCGCCAGGCCGTAGTAGACCAGGAACAGCTGAACCAGCAACGGCGTGCCACGGAAAAAGAAGATGTAGCCGTAGGGGAATGCCCGCACATACCAGAGTCTCGATGAGCGAGCGATGCCCAGCGGAATTGCCAGCAGCAACCCGGCAATCACGGCGATGGCCACCAGTTCCAGGGTCAGCGTCGCGCCCTGAGCCAGTTTTGGCAGCCACTTGATGATGACTTCCCAATTCATTGGGTGCTCCTCGCAAAGCCGCGAGCGGCGCGTCGTTCCATTAAGTGCATGCCGGTCATGGCCAGAATGGTCAGGCCCAGGTACATGAAGGCAGCCACCATATAGAAGGTGAACGGTTGCTTGGACACGGTCACGCCGATTTGCGCGTGACGCATGATTTCTTCAAGGCCGATGACCGATACCAGCGCAGTGTCTTTCATCAGAATCATGAACAGATTGCCCAGGCCCGGCAGGGCGATGCGCCACATCTGCGGCATGATCAACTTGGTGAAGATGCGGAATTTCGACAGGCCCAGGGCCACACCGGCTTCACGGTGACCTTTGGGAATCGCCAGAATCGCCCCGCGAAACACTTCCGTGGCATAGGCGCCGAAACACAGCCCCAGCGCAATCACGCCGGCGGCAAAGGCGTTGAGTTCGAGCTCGGGGTTGCCGAAGAACTCACCCAGCGCACGCATCAGGTTGACTGTGCCGAAGTAGATCAACAGCACCCAGAGCAATTCCGGGATGCCGCGAACCAGCGTTGAATAAGTGCCGCCAAGCCATTGCAACGGCTTGTACGGGGAAGTCTTGGCCAAGGCGCCGAGCAGACCGAGCACCAGCCCCAGGCACAAGGCCGAGAGTGCCAGTTTCACAGTCATCAGTGCGCCAGCGGCGAGCGCCGGGCCGAATCCGTAGAGGTCGATAATCATGGATTTCTTTTCAAATCGCGGCAGGCAATGCCAAGGACTGGCGCCGTCAGCGAACGGCGCCGGTCGGGCAGGTCAGAATCAATAGATGCTGAACGGGAAGTACTTGTCGTTGATCTTCTTGTAGGTGCCGTCAGCGACGATTTCTTTCAGCGCAGCGTTCAGCTTTTCGCGGATCGGGTCGTTCTTGCGAACGGCGATACCGATCTTGTCGCTTTCTTCAACCGGGTCACCCTTGAATTCGTAAGGACGGCCGGCGTCGCTTTTCAGCCATTCATAGTTGACGTACTTGTCGGCCAGGATGCCGTCCAGACGACCGGAAGTCAGGTCCAGGTAAGCGTTTTCCTGGGTGTCGTAGAGTTTGACTTCGACGCCTTCCATGTTGTCTTCCAGCCAGGTGCCGGCCAGGGTCGCGCGTTGGGCCCCGATCACCTTGCCTTGCAGCGAAGCCTTGTCGGTCTTGAAGTCGACGTCTTTTTTGGCAATGAACTGCAGTTTGTTGGAGTAGTACGGTGCGGTGAAGTCCACCGCTTGCTTGCGCTCATCGGTGATCGACATCGAGGAGATCAGGAAGTCGAATTTCTTGGCGTTCAGGGCCGGGATGATGCCGTCCCAATCGGAGGTGACCACGGTGCACTCGACTTTCATCTTGGCGCACAAGGCGTCGCCGATGTCTTTGTCGAAGCCGACGACATTGCCACTGGCATCTTTATTGTTGAACGGCGGGTAGGCCGCTTCGATGCCCATCTTCAAGGTCTCGGCGGCGGCACCGGCGCTGAAGGCCAGGGTGACGGCCGCAGCCAGGAAGATCTTTTTGTAGTTCTGCATGCGGGTAGCTCCGTTAGCGGTTGCTGGACATGAATTGTTTGCAGCGCGCCGAAAGCGGGTTTTCGAACACCTGCTGCGGCGATCCTTGTTCTTCTACCAAGCCTTGGTGGAGGAACACCACTTCGCTGGAAACCTGACGGGCGAAGCCCATTTCATGGGTCACGAGCAGCATGGTGCGGCCTTCTTCGGCCAATGCGCGGATGACATTAAGTACTTCCTGGACCATTTCCGGGTCAAGGGCGGAGGTGGGTTCGTCGAACAGGATCACCTTGGGCTGCATCGCCAGGGTACGGGCGATGGCCGCGCGTTGCTGCTGGCCGCCGGAGAGTTGCGCGGGGTAGGCGTGGCGCTTGTCAGCGATGCCGACCTTGGCCAGCAGGGCTTCGGCGACTTCGATGGCCTCGGCCTTGCTCTGGCCGAGTACGCGGCGCGGGGCCTCGATGATGTTGTCGAGCACGGTCATGTGCGGCCAGAGATTAAAGTTTTGAAATACAAAACCGATCTCGCTGCGCAGGCGATTGATCTGTTTGCCGTCGGCAGCGACCAGTTCGCCGTTCTTGGCGGATTTGAGCTTGAGTTCTTCGCCGGCCACCAGGATCTGGCCCTGGTGCGGGTTTTCCAGCAAGTTGATGCAACGCAGGAACGTGGACTTGCCGGAACCGGAGGAGCCCAGGATCGAGATCACGTCGCCGTCGCGGGCGGTCAGCGAGATGCCTTTGAGCACCTCAAGCTGTCCGTAGCGTTTGTGCAAGTTGCGGATTTCAAGCGCGGGCGTGGCCTCAGCCATGTGCGTTCCTCATAGTGTGTTGCGCTCCTGCTGTTGGTCGCCTTCCTGGCGAGGCGGCCAAGCTAGCATAGCGTTCGAATGGCAGCCAACAGCGCTCGGGACGGTAAACGGATGGCGTGTGGCAGGTTGTCGCATCGGTACAGCAGACTGTCGCGCTGCTATCAACCGAACAGCCGTTTGAACCCGATGTGGTCCGGCTGTCCCGTAAAAAAAGGCGCGATGTTGCCAGCTTTGGCGGGGTGTTGGAAGCGCTAACCGGCCAAACGTTCCTGATCTGCACTTTTATTGTGCGAGGGGTGAATCCGGGGTGTGTTTCTGGTGCGATGTTTCGTTATTAAAGTGGGTCGCCAGGTAACGTTCTGGCGGATTGCCATTAATCTCAATGACTTGCGATAACTGCCCGGTCAGGCTGAGAGCCCCGAGGTTGAGGAGCTTGCAACATTTTGGCGCAATTATTGCGTGCAGAATACGAAACGCCCTGTTGGTTTCTTTTTACGAGAAGGAACGCCAAACGGGATGCACGCTTCCGCTTTTCCTTACAAAGGTAGTTTTAATGAGCAGTTCCCCAAGCTCCAATGGCCTTGAACAGGGGCTCAAACCGCGTCATGTGACCATGCTGTCGATCGCCGGGGTTATCGGTGCCGGCCTGTTCGTCGGCTCCGGCCACGCCATCGCCGCTGCAGGCCCGGCCGTGTTGTTGGCCTACGCTGCCGCCGGTGCGCTGGTGGTTCTGGTCATGCGCATGCTCGGCGAGATGGCCGTTGCATCGCCAGATACAGGCTCCTTCTCGACGTATGCCGATCGTGCGATCGGTCACTGGGCCGGATTCACCATCGGCTGGCTCTACTGGTGGTTCTGGGTTTTGGTCATCCCGCTGGAAGCTAACGCTGCGGCGACCATTCTGCATGCCTGGTTCCCGAACGTGGCGATCTGGGCCTTCACCTTGGTCATCACGTTACTGCTGACGGTGACCAACCTGTTCAGCGTGAAGAACTATGGCGAGTTCGAGTTCTGGTTCGCCCTGGTCAAAGTCGTGGCGATCATCGGCTTTATCGGTCTGGGCATTCTGGCGATCTTCGGCCTCCTGCCCACCAGCCAGGTCAGCGGTGTGTCGCACTTGTTTGACACTCAAGGCTTCCTGCCAAACGGCATGGGCGCGGTGCTCGGCGCCATTCTGACCACCATGTTTTCCTTCATGGGCACCGAGATCGTGACCATCGCGGCCGCGGAATCGAAGAACCCTGGCCAGCAGATCTCCAAGGCCACCAACTCGGTCATCTGGCGGATTGGCTTGTTCTACCTCGTCTCCATTTTCATCGTTGTGGCCTTGGTGCCGTGGAACGACCCGATTCTGGCCAGCGTCGGTTCCTACCAGACCGTGCTGGAGCGCATGGGGATCCCGAATGCCAAGCTGATCGTTGATATCGTGGTTCTGGTCGCGGTCACCAGCTGCCTGAACTCCGCGCTCTACACCGCTTCGCGGATGATGTTCTCGCTGGGCAAACGCGGCGACGCGCCAGCCGTTTCCCAGCGCACCAATAGCAGCGGCACACCTTACTGGGCCGTGATGCTGTCGACCGCTGCGGCATTCCTTGCAGTCTTCGCCAACTACGTGGCCCCGGCTGCCGTGTTCGAATTCCTGCTGGCCAGCTCTGGCGCCATCGCGTTGCTGGTGTACCTGGTGATTGCATTTTCGCAACTGCGTATGCGCAAACAGCGCACGGCTCGTGGTGAAAAAATCGCCTTCAGCATGTGGCTGTTCCCGGGTCTGACCTACGCGGTGATCGTATTCATCATCGCCGCCCTGACCATCATGCTGTTCCAGGAAGCGCATCGCGTGGAGATCCTCGCGACGGGTCTGCTGAGCGTGTTGGTGGTGGCTGCCGGTTTGTTTGTGGCGCGTCGTCGCAAGCTGCAGAAACTGGGCGCTGTGGTGCTGAGCTGATCCGTACCGCGTAACGCAAAACGGCCGCTGTCAGTGATGACACGCGGCCGTTTTCAGTTCTGAAGAGGAGGAGTGTTTACTCGCCCTTTTCTTCCTGCGCATCCAGCGACTGACGATAACTGTCCAGCGCATCGCCAAAGTCAGTGATGAATTGCGGATCGGTCAGCCAGGCCTGGGCGGTATCGCGGTCCATGCCATCGGCCCACATGCGGTAGTCGATCAGCATGTCGGCGGCCAGGTGCGTGGCGGCCATGGCTTCGTTGTCGGCGTTTTCCATGTCCAGCAGTTCTGGATGGTCGCTGATGATGCCGGCGAGGTTCGACAGCAGGGTCAGCAGCATGTCGTTGCGGCTGGTGGCTTCGGCGTCACGCATTTTGCTGAACATCGCTAGGGTGTATTCCGGGATCGGCTCGCCGATCTCACCCAGGTCATCGTTCAGATCGGCAGGCTTTCTGCCGACCATGCGGATCTGTTTGGCTTTGGCCTTTGCGCGTTTGGCGCGTTTCTGTTGCTTATTCAGGGATGCCATGGGAACTCAGTGGGTTTTCTGTTGGGTTTGGGCCGCGATGGCGTCGGACGCCGCCACGTAATCAGTCTGGAAGGCTGGGGATTCGATCCACGCCAGGGCGCCTGCTTCGTCGGTCTCGGTGGACCATTGGCGGTATTCGATCAGCGCCGCGAGGATGAAGTCCATCGCGCCTTCTTCGCCTTCCTGTTCGTACACCAACTCCAGCAACGGGTCTTCAAGGAAGGCTGTGCACATGGCCTGCTGACTGGACTTTTCGGCGTCGATCATTTTTTTGAACAGTTCGGTCAGGTCCACCGATTCGAAGTCGATGCGATCGTCGTTCGGGTCCAGCTCGACCGGCGCGGCGGCCCGCTGGGTGCGGTTCTGCTTGGCCTTGGCTTTGGCGCGGGAGGCGCGTTTGTTCTGCTTGTTGGCGGAGGCCATGGGCGTCGTTCCGTATTTCGTTGAGAGGGTGCATCAATCAGTTGCGGGGCACTCGCCGCCCGGGTGTATCAGGGGCCAGCTCGCCGGTCTGCAGCCAGGACAATGCAATGGGCCATAGTGTGGCTTGGTATGCGCTGCGAAAAAAGGCGAAATGTCCGACTTCTTCTTCGCCGATGTCCTCAGGTGTGATTCTCAGGTGGGTATTTGTACTGCCGGTGAGGTAGCCAAGCAGGCGTTCTATGGCTGGAATCGTGCCGTAGGGATCGTCGCTGAGGCTGATGGCCAGGGTTTGTGCGCTGACGTTGGCGAAGGGCAGTCGACCGGTTCTGGCGTGGATGAGGCGACCGCTGGGGCGTTTCTCATATCGGTTGCTGGGCGTGCTCCAGTCGCGAACCACGCCGGCGGGGGTGTCTTCGAGCCAACCCAGGCGTTTGCCGGGGAAGTAGCCGCAAAGCATCGTCATCAACGGCATCACCACGTGCCACTTGGCGAACATCCGCCAGCGATGAGCGGGGGCGTAGTCGCGCCAGTAAGCGAACTGCGCGCCCACTGTCACCAGGCGTCGGATCAAATGCCCGGAGGCCCCCAGCCCCGCAGCACAGCCGCCGAAGCTGTGGCCGACGACATTGATGGGTTGTCCCGCAAATTCGCGTTGCGCTCTTTGCAGCATCGCCTCGAAATCCAGCGCGCCCCAGTCGGACCATGAGGCCTCGAGTCCTTTCAACGATGCGGGACGCGACTCGCCGATGCCTCGGTAGTCATAAGTGATCACGTCAAAGCCGTTGGCGAACAGGTAATCGGCGAAGCGCGAATAGTGTCGGCAACGGACAGAGGTGGCAGCGTTGACGATAACCACCGGGCGAGTTGGGTCTTGATGGGGGTGTCGCCAGGTGAAGCCGCCAAGGAGGAAGCCATCGGCGGCGGGCTCCCTGAAGGATTCGCCGGGTGTGCGGGTGGGTAACGGCAACTCGAGTTGCGTCGGGGCCAGTGAGGGTATGTCCTGTAAGTTCATCGGCTTTGAACCTTTGCGACCAGTTACTCACCATAGTCGTCATGCCGTTTATGAACAATCTGCCCGCGCTTATCGGGGGCGTTTGAGTAACCGCTCCTCAAGCACCGCCCATTCCCGATCCAGTTCTGTGCGAAGTTCCTCCTCACTCGGCAGCACCAGTCTGTAGGTACTTGCGAACAGTTGTTCGTTGCCTTGCAGCACTGAATAGCGCACCACCGATTCATCTTTTTGCGCGCAGAGAATGAGGCCGACGGTGGGGCCATCCTCCGGTCCGCGCTTGAGGTCGTCGTACATGCGTACATACATGTCCATCTGGCCGACATCCTGGTGAGTCAGTACGCCGCGCTTGAGGTCGAAGATGACGAAGCACTTGAGCAGGTAGTTGTAGAACACCAGGTCGATGTAGAAGTCTCTGCTGTCGGTACTGATACGTTGCTGGCGAGCGATGAAGGCGAAGCCTTTGCCCAGTTCGAGCAGAAAACCCTGGAGTTGATCGATCAGTGCTTGCTCAAGATCGCTTTCCTGAACCCGGCCTGCATTGGGCAGGCCGAGAAACTCGAGCAGCACCGGATCCCGGATGAAATCCCGAGGGCTGGCGTTCATTTGCTGGATGTTGATGGCGGCTTCCTGTTTGACGGGAGACTGGTCGCGACTCGCCAGCAGGCGCTCGTAGTAGAGGGTGTTGATCTGGCGCTCAAGGGCGCGACTTGACCAGTTCTGGAGTGCTGATTCGTTCATGTACCAGTGGCGAGCGTTGTCGTTGTCGACTCGCAGCAGCCTGCGGTAGTGGGTCCAGCTCAATTCGGAACGCACTGCGTTCCAGATTGGAAAGGTCTGATAAAAATCCCGCATGTATCGCAGGTTGCGTTCATCAAAACCTTTTCCAAACTCGGAAGTCAGGACTTTGGCCAGTGTCGACAGCAGCTGCTTGCCATAAGCCGCCCTCCGAGCCCCCTCCTGCTCGAACTCCACGATATGCCGGCCGATCTGCCAGCAGGTTTGCACCTGAACGGTATCGACCGCTCGCAGCACCTTTTGGCGCGCGTCACGGATCAGCTCGCCCAGACTGCCGAGCAGTGAAACCATTTGTGGATCTTGAGTGTTATCGGGTTTGAGGTGGCTCATGACATCTTCCGCAGCTGGAGGGAACAGGCGCAAGAGGATGGCAGGAGAGCGATAGTCGACGATGCCGGGCGCTGCTGGTAAATCGGAAGGAAATACCGGATTCGTCTTGCAGGACACCACCGACTACAGCTCGTACTTGAGGAGTAAATCGTGTAGTCCGATTCGCAGTGAGCTCAATTCCGAATCGATCTAAAACTTGAGTATTCGGCGATAAATCTAAAAGGAGTAACGAGTGGGTTCTACGTAACCCGGGAGTCGCCATCATGAAGTACGTCCATTCATTCATGCTGCCCATCGCCGCTGTCGGCGTACTGCTGTTGCCAGTCGCGCTTAACGCCGCCAGCCTTGAGCCAATTGACAGCTCGGCCGTGCAAGTCCAGCAGCAACAACAAAACGGGATTACCTACCTGTCCGGGGGGATTGGAGAGGACGAGGCTAAAGCCATTCAGCAAACCAAGGGCTACAACCTGCACATGACATTCTCCACCGGGCCTCAGGACGAATACGTTCCCGATGTGGATCTGGTTATTCAGAAAGCCGCAGGGCAGACCGTGCTGACACTGAGTGAGGCTGGGCCGTTGGTTTACGTTCAGCTGCCTGCCGGCAAGTACACCGTTATCGCCACGCATAAAGGTGAGGTGCGGCGTGATACGGCGGATGTGGGCAGTGGTGCCGCTCGCAATCTGGTTTTCCACTGGGGCGGTCAAAACTAGTCAGGAGAGGTGGCTTGCGTGATGTCCGATTAAATCGCAGGCATAAAAAAACCCTGAATCTTGCGATTCAGGGTTTTCGGTATTTGGTGCCCAGAGACGGAATCGAACCGCCGACACGGGGATTTTCAATCCCCTGCTCTACCGACTGAGCTATCTGGGCAACGGGGCGCATTAAACGGGTTTTTCAGGGGGTCGTCAAGCAAGTTTTCAAAAAATATTTAATTATTACCGTCGCTTACGTGCCGACCCCGAATTTTGATCAATTATTGAGCAGGTGGAACGTAGCCTTCAGCCTTGGCGTATTCCTCGCCGGAAAAGTATTTGTCCATCTCACCCTGAAGGTATTTGCGGTCTTCGGCGTTCATCATGTTCAGGCGTTTTTCGTTGATCAGCAGGGTCTGGTGTTTCTGCCAGTCGGCCCAGGCCTTGGCCGAGACGTGGTCAAAAATGTCCTGACCTTTTGCACCCGGGAATGGAGCGCGCTCCAGGGCGGGCAGTTCTTCTTTGTACTTGCGGCACATGATGGTGCGGGTCATGACGACTCTCCTGCGTTCAATACGGCGGCCGCGCGCTCGAGCAAGGTTTTGACCGGGGCGGCAAGGCCCAGGCGCGGCGGGGTGGCGAGGTTATACCAGAGCCAGTCGGCCTCGGCCACGTGATGGCCGGCCTCCTGGACCTGCACCAGCCAGGGTTCGATGGATAATTGAAAGTGGCTGAAGGTGTGCACCAGGCTCGGCAGTGCCTGCTGGCTGCCCAGTTCCAGCGAGTGCTGCGAAGCCAGATGTTGCAGGTCGTCGAGGTCATCGAGTTCCGGCAGGCTCCAGAGACCGCCCCACAGGCCCGTGGAAGGGCGTCGGTAAAGCAGAATCGCGCCATCGCCGTTGGCGAGCATCGGCATCAGCGTGCGCTTCTGTGGCACGGCTTTGCGTGGCTTGGGGATCGGGTAGCGGGTTTCCAGGCCGAGCATGTGTGCTTCGCAGCCCTTTTTCAGTGGGCAGAGCAGGCAGCTCGGCTTGCTGCGGGTGCAGAGCGTGGCGCCCAGATCCATCATCGCCTGGGTGTAGGCGTTGACCCGATCATGTGGCGTGAAGCGCTCAGCGTTCGCCCACAGCTGTTTGGCGACCTTCGGCTCGCCCGGATAACCCTCTTGCGCAGTAAAGCGCGCCAGCACCCGTTTGACGTTGCCGTCGAGGATCGGCGCGCGGATACCCATGCTCAGGCTGGCAATCGCCCCGGCGGTGGACAGGCCGATACCCGGCAGCTCGGTGAGTTTTTCCACATCACGGGGAAACTCGCCGCCATATTCGGCGACCACAATCTTCGCGGTCTTTTGCAGGTTGCGCGCGCGAGTGTAGTAACCGAGGCCGGTCCACAGGTGCAGTACCTCGTCTTCCGGTGCTGCGGCCAAGGCTTCGACGGTTGGCAGCGAGGCCATGAACCGGTCGAAGTAGTTCAGCACCGTGCTGACCTGGGTCTGCTGCAACATGATTTCCGAGACCCACACCCGATAAGGGGTGATGCCCTGTTGCCAAGGCAAATCGTGGCGGCCATGGCGGTCGTACCAATCCAGCACGGCCGTTGAAAACTGCTCGGCTCTCATCGCTTGAACAGCCCCTTGAGCGCGTTTTTCAGTTCCGGGCTGACTTTATCGCCAAGCTTCTCGTCGATTTTTTCGCTGATGCGCTCGCCGGCCAGTTTGCTGGCGACCTGGCTCATGCGTTCGCTGTCGAGGCGGCAAGCCTTGGCGCCCAGCTCCAGCGGGCCACGGCAGCGCAGCGGCCATTCAATGCCGACGTATTTCTCGCCGACCTGACAGGCCGGGTCCGGCATGTCGCTCTTGTCGCCTTCGACGATGATGCCCAGGCGGTAATCCATGCCCAGCACCCGCAGGTCGATGTCGCCGTTACCGTTCACGGTCATGCCTGGGACGCGCACTTTCAGGTCCGGGTTATTGGCCACGCCGTTGCGCAAAGTCAGGTTGCCCTTGAGCTCCTCGAAGGGCGTGTCCTTGCCCCGTGGTTCGCCACTGAGGGTTTTGCGATTCAGGGTGGCGATGCCTTTGCACAGTTGTTGCTCAAGGTTGGCATTGAGCAGCATGCCGTTGTTGATGACGAAGCTGGCGTTGCCGTTGAGACTGTCGATCAGCGCGCTCTCGCTATTGCCACTGCCGGTCAGGGTGCTGTTGAGCGTGACCTGGCCTTTGACCGGTGGATTTTTCCCCTGGCCCTCGAGGATTTTCTCCACCGGCATGTTGTTGATGCGCGTCTGTATGTTCAGCGCTGGCACTTGCTGGCGCACATCCAGGGTGCCCTTGGCTTCGAAGTTACCGTCGTACAGATCGCCGCGCAGGTTCTCCAGGGTCAGCAGGCCGCCCTGGCCGTTGGCCTTGAGCACCGCGTTCTGGATCGGCAGTTTGTCGAGGGTCAGTTGGCCGAAGGTCAGGTCGGCGTCCGCGTCGAGTTTGCTCAGGCGCTCCACCGGGAACAAGCGGTCGCTGCTCCACGGGCCTTTGGTCGGTGATGGCGGCAGCGGTGTGCTGCCAGGGCCGGCCAGGGCATCGGCTTCGGTGCTGGCCACTTCGGCCTTGCGTACCTGAGTTGCGCTGTTGGCTTCGGCGGATTTCGGCGGCAGGTAACGGTCGACGTTGAAGGTGTCAGCCTTGAGGGTTGCCCGCAGCGATTGCTTGGCGAAGTCTTCGATGGCGATGCGGCCGCTGAAGTTGCTGTCGTCAAGTTTCAGGTTGATGTTATCGAGCGACAGGCTGGTCGGCGTGCCGGCAACCTGGCTGACCAGTTCAACTTTGCTCAGGCTACCTTCGGCCATCGCCGGGAGTTTCTGGCCGATGCTGTCGACGAATTTCGCCAGGTCGAATTGGGCAATCGACAGGCCGCCGCTGATTTGCGGGGTCTTGTCGAGGTCGTTGGCTTTCAGTTCACCCAAGGCACGCAACTGGTTGGCGGAGATCTTGATGCCAGTCCATTCGGCGACGTTGGCGGCTTTGTCCAGCAGCAACTGACCTTGGGCGGCGAAGGTCATGGTCTTGCCTTGCAGCGGATCGCCAGCGACTTCGCCGGAGAGTTTCATGTCTTCGAACTTGTAGCGTTGCAGCGCCCGCTCGAAGCGCAGCTCGCCAGCCAGCTCGGTCCGCACCCGCAGAACTGGTTGGTTGGTGCCCAGGAACGCCGTGAGTTTGACCGGGATGTTGGTCGAGTCATGGACCGGGCCAGTACTCAGCTGGATGCTTTCGGCGCTGAACTGCTTGCCGGTTTTTTCGTCGCTGTACTCAACGCGGGCGTTGTTGACGGTCAGGCTGTCGATGTCCAGGCGGACCGGCTGAGCCGGTTTTTCGGCCTGGGCGGTGGTCGTTGGTGCGGGTTCGCCGGTGGTGGCGGGCGTTGTGGTCGAGGTCGTCGCAGCCGCAGGTGCCGGCACCTTGCCGATGTCTTCCCAGTTGCCATGGCCGTCCTTGTCACGGTTCAGGCGCAGGTTCAGGCCTTCGACGCGCACATCGCTCATCTGCACTTCGCGGCGCAGCAGCGGAATCACGCGGACCGACAGACCGAGCATCTGCAGGTCGGCAAACGGCTCGGTGGGCTTGGCCAGGGTCGCCACACTGGCTTCGTGTAATTCCAGGCCCAGCCAGGGGAACAGGCTCCAGCCGATATCGCCATTGAGCGTCAGCTCGATGTGGGCCTTGTCGCGGGCAATCTGGCGAATCTCGTCTTTATAGTCGTTGGGATCGAAGAGGTGGGTCAGGGCAAAGCCCAGCGCCACAATGATCAGCAACAGCCCGAGAAGTACCAGACCCAGGATTTTGCCGAACGCTTTCATGGGCGAGTCCTTGTATTAGTCGAATTCGAAATTTAGCCGGGGAGTATAGCGCCCCGAAGTGGCCGCCCGGTCAGCGATCATGTCGGGAGCACATCCAGCGGCACTTTCAGCTTAGCCGCCAGCGCCTGGGCTTCTAGGTGCCCGGCGGGCGCCAGCAGGTGCAATGTCGCGCCCGATTGCACCGCCATTTTCTGCGCTTCGCTTACCAGGCGCTCGGCAACACCACGGCGGCGGGTGATTTTTCGTACGCATAAATGGGACAAATGCCAGGTGTCATGGTGCCGTTGCAGACGTGCTGCGCCCAGCAACCGATCGTTGAAGCGTCCGGCGACCAGCGAGCCGTCCCGCAAGCAGCTTTCGATCAGCTCAGCATCCCCTGTAAACGGCGCAAACAGCCAGCTCGGGGCATCGCGGTAGATCTTCTGCAGATCTTGCTGATCCTGATAAGTGACCTGGTTCAGCAGCTCGACAATGATCGGCATGGAAATTCCTGTGAAGTTAAACGGAGCCATTCCCCGTGAAAACAATGTTCATCCAGTGGTACGAGATCGGATGACATACAAAACGTGATATCAGTTTGGTTTTTCTGTCACGTGCAAATGGTAACCTCTGCCCGTTCGTCCGTCCTTCTGCGACGTGATGTCGCACCAAAATGAAGCTTCACCTAAAAACAGTCATGTCTGCGTGCATAAAGGCTGGGGGTGAGGAGCGGCTGGCGAACCCTACTAATAATTGGGGGAAACACCATGACTACGAGCATTACGGCGGACGGCTTTGCCGACCGGCCCGCGTTCCTGTCCAAGGAGCGCATCATCGCCAAGCCCGGTTTTAACCGTTGGCTTGTACCACCGGCCGCTCTGGCCATCCACCTCTGCATCGGCATGGCCTATGGCTTTTCGGTGTTCTGGCTGCCACTGTCCAAGGCCCTGGGCGTCACCAAAGCCGTGGCTTGCGCGCCGGACATGAGCTTCATCGCTCAGGTCTTTTCGTCGCAATGCGACTGGCCGATCTCGATGCTCGGCTGGATCTACACCCTGTTCTTCATCTTCCTGGGTTGCTCGGCAGCGATCTGGGGCGGTTGGCTTGAACACGCAGGTCCTCGCAAGGCGGGCGTTGTATCGGCACTGTGCTGGTGTGGCGGTCTGCTGATTTCGGCGCTGGGGGTCTATACCCACCAGATTTGGCTGATGTGGATCGGTTCCGGGGTCATTGGCGGTATCGGCCTGGGGCTGGGCTACATCTCGCCGGTCTCGACCCTGATCAAGTGGTTCCCGGACAAACGCGGCATGGCGACCGGCATGGCAATCATGGGGTTCGGTGGCGGCGCGATGGTCGGCGCTCCACTGGCTGCGGCCCTGATGGGCCACTTTGCTTCGCCAACCAGCGTCGGTGTATGGCAGAGCTTCCTGGTGATGGCCGCGATCTACTTCGTGTTCATGATCGGTGGCGCACTGTCCTACCGCGTTCCGCCAACCGGCTGGAAGCCTGAAGGCTGGACGGCTCCGGCGAAAAAAGCTTCGAACGCGATGATCACTCACCGGCACGTCCACGTGAATGTGGCGTGGAAAACCCCGCAATTCCGTCTGGTATGGCTGGTGCTGTGCCTGAACGTGTCGGCGGGTATCGGCATCCTCGGCATGGCTTCGCCGCTGTTGCAGGAAGTGTTCGCCGGTAAATTGCTTGGCAACGACCTGACGTTCGGTCAACTGGACGCTTCGCAACTGGCCTCGATCGCCGCCATTGCTGCCGGTTTCACCGGTCTGTTGAGCCTGTTCAACATCGGTGGCCGGTTTTTCTGGGCTTCGTTCTCGGACTACCTGGGTCGCAAAAACACCTATTTTGTGTTCTTCGCCCTGGGTTTCGCCCTGTACGCGCTGATCCCGAACCTCGGTCACCTGGGCAGCGTTGCGCTGTTCGTGGCGGCGTTCTGCATCATCCTGTCGATGTACGGCGGTGGTTTTGCGACTGTTCCTGCCTATCTGGCGGACTTGTTCGGTACGCAAATGGTCGGCGCGATCCACGGTCGTCTGCTGACAGCCTGGGCGGCGGCGGGTGTGTTGGGGCCGGTGTTGGTGAACTACCTGCGTGAATATCAGCTGAGCATCGGTGTTGAACGTGCCGCGGCGTACGACATCACCTTGTACATCCTCGCGGGCCTGCTGGTGCTGGGTTTCATCTGCAACCTGCTGGTGCGTCCGGTGGCGGACAAGTACTTCATGACCGACGCCGAACTGGCCGCCGAACAGGCGCTGGGCCACGACAAGGGTGCTGACGCCAGCACCGTGCTGGAGTGGAAAGCGGATGCGGGCACCAAACCATTGGCGGTGGCTGCGTGGCTGGTGGTAGGGATTCCGTTGGCGTGGGGTGTTTGGGTGACCCTGCAGAAAACGGCTGTCCTCTTCCACTAAGTAGACGCATCACCCCTGTAACTGATCGCTCATACGCTCTGCGTGTGAGCGATCAGTGGTCCTGAGATGCTTGTACGGACATGTCTATCCCCGACAACACGGGGTTCACTCCGTCAGTGATATCACCTCCCGTGTTTCTGTTTAGCGCCCGCGACCCTATAATGGCTGCCTTTTTCGCCCCAATGATTTTTTGCGGAGCTGGTGATGGCCGAACGTATGGCGTCTGTCGAGCGCGACACTCTGGAAACCCAGATCAAAGCCTCGATCAACCTGGATGGCACCGGAAAGGCCCGATTTGATATCGGCGTGCCTTTTCTTGAGCACATGCTGGACCAGATCGCCCGTCATGGGCTGATCGACCTGGATATTGTCAGCAAGGGCGACCTGCATATCGACGACCACCACACAGTGGAAGACGTCGGTATCACCCTGGGTCAGGCCTTCACCAAAGCCATCGGCGACAAGAAAGGCATCCGTCGCTACGGCCACGCCTACGTGCCGCTCGATGAAGCGTTGTCGCGTGTGGTGATCGACTTCTCCGGCCGTCCTGGCCTGCAGATGCATGTTCCGTATACCCGCGCTACCGTCGGCGGCTTCGACGTTGACCTGTTCCAGGAGTTTTTCCAGGGCTTTGTCAACCACGCCAACGTCACCCTGCACATCGACAATCTGCGTGGGCACAACACCCACCACCAGATCGAGACCGTGTTCAAGGCTTTCGGCCGCGCGCTGCGCATGGCCGTGGAGCTGGATGACCGCATGGCCGGGCAAATGCCTTCGACCAAAGGCGTTCTGTAATGCAGACGGTCGCGGTTATCGATTACGGCATGGGCAACCTGCACTCGGTGGCCAAGGCCCTCGAGCATGTCGGCGCCGGCAAGGTCTTGATCACCAGCGATGCCGACGTGATTCGCGAAGCCGACCGGGTGGTATTCCCCGGCGTCGGCGCGATTCGCGATTGCATGGCGGAGATCCGTCGCCTGGGCTTCGATTCGCTGGTGCGTGAAGTCAGCCAGGACCGTCCGTTCCTTGGCATTTGCGTGGGCATGCAAGCCTTGCTCGACAGCAGCGAAGAGAACGATGGCGTCGACTGCATCGGTCTGTTTCCAGGCCAGGTGAAGTTCTTCGGCAAGGATCTGCACGAAGACGGCGAACATTTGAAAGTGCCGCACATGGGCTGGAACGAAGTGAAGCAGACGGTGATTCACCCGCTGTGGCACAACATTCCGGACCTGGCGCGCTTCTACTTCGTGCACAGCTACTACATCGCTGCCGGCAATGCGCGGCAGGTGGTCGGTAGCGGTCATTACGGGGTCGATTTCGCCGCCGCGCTGGCCGATGGCTCGCGTTTCGCCGTGCAGTTCCACCCGGAGAAGAGCCACACCCATGGCCTGCAATTGCTGCAGAACTTCGCCGCGTGGGATGGCCGCTGGTAAATGGCTGCCAAGAAGAAGCCGCCGATCCTGACCCTCACTCCCGAGCAGGAGAGCGAGGCCAATCACAAGATCAAGCGCTTCATGGAGGACCGCTTCGAACTGGACCTGGGTTCGTTCGAAGCGGCTGAAATCCTTGAGCTGTTTACCCGCGAAATTGCTCCGCACTATTACAACAGGGCGATTTTCGATGTGCAGACGCACCTCAAAGAGAGGTTCGAAAGCATCGAAAGCGACCTGTGGGCGCTCGAGAAAAACTGATTTCCGAGCGAAGCTGAACACTCGAATTTGAAGGTTTGCCAGATGCTGATTATTCCCGCTATCGATCTCAAAGACGGTGCCTGTGTTCGTCTGCGCCAGGGCCGCATGGAAGATTCCACAGTGTTCTCCGATGACCCGGTGAGCATGGCTGCCAAGTGGGTGGAGGGCGGTTGCCGTCGTCTGCATCTGGTCGACCTGAACGGTGCGTTCGAAGGCCAGCCGGTCAACGGCGAAGTGGTCACCGCCATCGCCAAGCGCTACCCGAACCTGCCGATTCAGATCGGCGGCGGTATCCGTTCCCTGGAAACCATTGAACACTACGTGAAAGCTGGCGTGAGCTACGTGATCATCGGCACCAAGGCCGTGAAAGATCCGGCCTTCGTCGCCGAAGCCTGCCGCGCGTTCCCGGGCAAGGTGATTGTCGGCCTGGATGCCAAAGACGGTTTTGTCGCCACCGACGGCTGGGCTGAAATCAGCACCGTGCAGGTCATCGACCTGGCCAGGCAATTCGAAGCCGACGGCGTGTCCGCGATCGTTTATACCGACATCGCCAAAGACGGCATGATGCAGGGCTGCAACGTCTCTTACACCGCTGCTCTGGCTGCGGCGACGAAGATCCCGGTCATTGCATCCGGCGGTATCCACAATCTGGGTGACATCAAGTCGCTGCTCGACGCCAAGGCACCAGGCATCATCGGCGCCATCACCGGCCGGGCGATCTACGAAGGCACCCTCGATGTCGCTGAAGCGCAAGCTTTCTGCGATTCGTACAAAGGCTGAGGACTCACCATGGCGCTGGCCAAACGCATCATCCCTTGCCTGGACGTGGATAACGGCCGGGTGGTCAAGGGCGTCAAGTTCGAGAACATTCGCGACGCCGGCGACCCGGTGGAAATCGCCCGTCGCTACGACGAGCAGGGTGCTGACGAGATTACCTTTCTCGACATCACTGCCAGCGTCGACGGCCGCGACACCACGCTGCACACCGTCGAGCGCATGGCCAGCCAGGTGTTCATCCCGCTGACCGTGGGCGGCGGCGTGCGTACCGTGCAGGACATTCGCAATCTGCTGAACGCCGGTGCGGACAAGGTCTCGATCAACACCGCTGCAGTGTTCAACCCGGAATTCGTCGGCGAAGCGGCGCAGCGTTTCGGCTCGCAGTGCATTGTCGTCGCGATCGACGCCAAGAAAGTTTCCGGCCCGGGCGAACCCCCGCGCTGGGAAATCTTCACCCACGGTGGTCGCAAGCCAACCGGCCTCGACGCCGTTGAGTGGGCGAAGAAAATGGAAGGCCTCGGTGCCGGTGAAATCCTGCTGACCAGCATGGACCAGGACGGCATGAAAAACGGTTTCGACCTGGGCGTCACCCGAGCTATCAGCGATGCGCTGGGGATTCCGGTGATCGCCTCAGGTGGCGTCGGCAACCTGCAGCATTTGGCCGACGGTATTCTCGAAGGCCACGCCAGTGCGGTATTGGCGGCGAGTATTTTCCACTTCGGCGAATACACCGTTCAGGAAGCCAAGGCCTACATGGCCCATCGCGGAATCGTGATGCGATGAAGGCCCGCGGCCCGGAGAAAACGCTCCGGGCCGATGTTATGGGGCAACTTGAGCGTTGGATGACGCAGCCTTATGAGTTCCAGTTACCGGGCTCAGTAAGTCGATCCTCGGTTCGGACGCCTGTCCCGATTTGTCGTAGGCAATGACGCAAAGCTTTCCCGGAAGTTTCTCGCTCGGAATAAAGAAGTCCATTGTCATGTCTTCAATGTATTTTTCGGGTTGATGACAGTCCGTTGTTTCTACAGGACCAAACTTGATGGAGTAGGTCCGATACGGCTCTTCCGCTTTCGCCAGTGTTACAAACACGTTACTTTCAAAGGACAAGTTGGCCTGCGCGGTTGGTGTGTTATCCAATATCTCTACGGGTAAAGACAACGCGTTTTTCAAGAGGCCTCTTGAGGCGTGCTGTTCAGCTGATTCCAGACCTAAAATGCATAGAAAATAGAACCCAGGTTTCGTACCTATCTCAGAATTGATTTGTGCATCTGTTGAGTTTATTGGATCGCTGTAATTTTCGGTTTCCTCGCATTTCATTGCGGAGGAAACGGTTTTATGACGGTAGAAGGGAGTACTGATCGAAAACCGATAGTTCCAGGTCGGGATGATTATGGAGCCATTATTGAGCTGTTTAACTCTCTTGTATCTGTCCAGCTCGGCTGCGCCATCGTCAACGGTAAAAGCCGGGTAGAGTTGGCAGGACGATGGCGGATTTGGAGCGATACGGCCTTGTGAGAAACACCCGTTGAGAAGCGCCGTGGGGTTGCCATACACATTTTCGTGTACCGCCACATAGTCATTTCCAACGCGCGTGCAGGGCGCATGATCGCGGCATGGGACAACATCCACCTCGAAATTTCCTGTTCCCACTACCCCTACGATCTCGTTTGAATAGCGATCCAGCACGGGGCTTCCGGAGCTGCCGCCTCGAATGTCCTTGCAGCGAGTCATAAAGGTGTTCCGCCACACCCATGGACCTTCAACAAGGTCCTGGGTGGGCTGCAAAGTACAAGCCGCCATGCGCAATGTGATTTGGTCGAAACCTGTTGGCGCCCCCACGATCAAGACATCGGTGCCATTCGTTGGTGTCTCACTCGCCAGTTTCAACGGTTGTATGCCATCCGCAATGAGCTTTTGAAGGCTGACGTCCAATTCAACTATGGCCATATCAACGCCTTGCATGCTCCGCCATATCGTCGTCTTCAGCGGATAGGCCTTGAACTTGGAGGTGTCGGTGAAATAATTGAATGTAATGGTGCCGCTGACCGGGCTGTCGGTCACGATGTTGCCATTGGTCAATTCAATGCAGTGTCCCGCAGTAAGTACGTAAGCGGGCGTTTCCGGCAACTCTATTTCATCGCGTGTATCCAGAAGGGCCGCGGTACAGCTCCCGTGATTGATCGCCAGGCGCCCGATACCTTGCCAGTGGTCGCGGGAGCCGTCGGTATTTTCAAGGATTTTGGAAGGGGTCAGGTTCTGCAGGCCTTCGCCATAATCGCTGTTGTTCGCAAAACTGAGTGTACACAGTGAGCACAATGCACTGGCAAGAAGTATGGGGATCGAATTCATTGAAGGGTGCCTCTGATTAATTGAAGAAACGGCCTGTGGCCGGGTATTTGCAATTAATCAGGTGAGGCTGGATGGAGGGTGGTAACTATCTACCACAGTGACTGTGATACCCATTATTTTAATGATGCAGATAAGGCCGTTATCAAAAGGCCAGTAGACAGCATGGCGGGCTCAAGGCACTCTTGGGCACGCCATGGATTTCGGTAGCCCGACATGCTTAAACGTCTTCTTCTTGTCCTCGCCAGCGCTTCTCTGTTGCTCATCAACGGGGCTCGCGCCGAAGAAGGTCCCGACACCGGCCTGGTATTGCTGACGGAAAACTTCCCCCCGTACAACATGGCGAAGAACGGCAAGAACTTCGCCCAGGACGAGAACATCAATGGCATCGCCGTGGACATCGTCCGCGAGATGTTCAAGCGCGCTGACATCCCCTACAGCCTGACGCTGCGTTTCCCTTGGGAGCGAATCTACAAACTCGCTCTGGAAAAGCCCGGTTATGGCGTGTTCGTAATGGCGCGGCTGCCGGACCGCGAGAATCTCTTCAAGTGGGTCGGCCCTATAGGCCCGGACGACTGGATCATGCTGGCCAAGGCTGATAGCAAGATCACCCTGGAATCGCTGGATGAGGCGCGTAAGTACACAATTGGTGCCTACAAAGGCGATGCGATTGCCGAGACTTTGGCCAAGCAAGGGCTGAAGCCGATTGTGGTGCTGCGCGACCAGGACAATGCGAAGAAGCTGGCTAACGGTCAGATCGATCTGTGGGCTACGGGTGATCCGGCGGGACGTTACCTGGCGCGGCTGGACGGGGTAACCGGGCTCAAGACCGTACTGCGCTTCAACAGCGCCGAGCTGTACCTGGCGCTGAACAAGGACGTGCCGGATGAGACTGTCGCCAAGCTGCAAGCCGCGCTGGATCAGTTGCGCAAGGAAGGTGTGGTGGACGACATCATGGCACGGTATCTCTAAATCCCAACACCGAACCTCGTAGCTTACGCAAAACACTGTGGGAGGTGCGGCAAGTCAGCGGTAGACGCCATCCTTGCCATGAGCAGCCGTCGCACGATTGCCGCGCACGCTGATCATCAATTTGATGTCGATCCATTCAATTCCCTGTGCCTTGAGCTTGGGCAACTCACGCTCCAGCACCGCCAGAGTCTGCGGATACGGATGCCCGATCATCACCGCCGAACCCTGCTTGCGCGCCAGGCTGATCGCCGTCTGTAGCTGCGTGAAGATCGCCGTTTCGGTGGGCTCGTCATCCAGAAACACGTCCCGCGAAACACTTGCCAAGCCAATCTTCTGCGCCTCGGCGGCGGCCACGGTTTGCGCACTGGTGCGGCTGTCGACGAAGAATTTGTGCCGACGCTGCAAGTCCGCCATCAGCCAGGCCATGGCCGGTTGCTGAGCGGTCATGCGGCTACCCATGTGGTTATTGATGCCGGCGGTATAGGGCACCATGTTGAATGCGGCGTTCAGGCGCTTTTCAAGTTCTTCGATGGGCAACTCGGGATGCCAGGCGAATGGTCCGGTGGCCGGGTCCATGGGCATATGCAGAATGACAGTCTTGCCGGCGCGATGGGCTTCGCGGGCGAATTCGGTGGCGTGGGGTGTATCGGGCATGATTGCCGTGGTGACCGGGCCGGGCAGGGCCAGCACGCGGCGATCCCGGGGCAGGTTCTGCCCCAGGTCATCGATGATCAGGCTCAGATAAACCTTGTGAGGTGTGGTCGCTGTCGTGGCAGGTGCTGCGTGAGCAACTCCCGCCAGACTGCACAGCAGACCGAGTAGTAACCGCAGGCGCATCTCAGTGGCCGCGGGTGATGCTCAGCCCTTTGAGCAGGCTCAGGGCCTGGGCCAACTGGTAATCGTCATCCTGCGGCATGGCCTTGGCTTTGCCGCCCGAACCGCTCGGTTTGTCGGCGCCGCCGTTGCCATTGCCCAAGTGACCTTGCAGATCGGCTTCCTTGAAGTAATCGCCGTCCTGCTCGTTGGTGATCTTGGCCTTGCGCACTTCGATGTCCGGGACGATGCCCTGAGCCTGAATCGAGCGGCCGTTCGGCGTGTAATACAGCGCCGTGGTGATTTTCAGTGCGCGATCGTTGTTCAGCGGCAACACGGTCTGGACCGAGCCTTTGCCGAAACTGGTGGTGCCCATGACCACCGCACGTTTCTGATCCTGCAGGGCGCCGGCGACAATTTCCGAGGCCGAGGCGCTGCCGCCGTTGATCAGCACGACCATTGGCACGGCTTCGCTTTCGTCCTTGCCGGTGGCGGAGAAGCGCAGTTCAGAGTTGGCGATGCGGCCCTTGGTGTAGACGATCAGGCCCTTGGTGATGAAGTGGTCGACCACTTCCACCGCCGATTGCAGCACGCCGCCCGGGTTGTTACGCAGGTCGAGGACGATGCCGCTGAGTTTCTTGCCGTTGTCCTTGCGCAGCTTGGCCAAGGCCTTGGAGACCTCTTCGCCGGTCTTGACCTGGAATTGGGTGATGCGGATGTAGCCGTAGCCGGATTCCAGCAGCTGGCTCTTGACGCTTTTCACCTGGATGGTGGCGCGGACGAGGGTCACGTCGAACGGAGTGCCGCCGTCGCGGACCAGGGTCAGGGTGATCTTCTGGCCGATCTTGCCGCGCATCTTGTCCACGGCTTCGGTCATGCTTTGGCCGCGAGTCGGCTGGCCGTTGATCTTGACGATGAAGTCGCCGGCCTGGATGCCAGCCTTGGAGGCCGGGGTGTCATCGATAGGCGAAACCACTTTGATGAAACCGTCTTCCGCGCCGACTTCGATGCCCAGGCCGCCGAATTCGCCGCTGGTGCTTTCCTGCAATTCAGCGAAGTCTTCCGGGCCCAGGTAGGCGGAGTGCGGGTCGAGGTTGCTGAGCATGCCTTTGATGGCGTTTTCCAGCAGGGTCTTGTCGTCTACCGGTTCTACATAGGCTGCCTTGATCCGATCCATGACTTCGGCAAAGGTGCGCAACTCGTCCAGCGGCAATGGCGCCTTGGTGGTCGCAGCAGTGCCGGCAGGCGCGACCGCCGGGGCGGGTTGAGCGGCAAACGCCAGAGGCGCGCCGATCACCAGGGCGATCGTCAGGGCCAGCGAGGTAAGGCGGGACAAATGCAGCATGTCGAACGAACTCCTAATGTAGGTGACTCAACGCCTATCCTTGCGCGCGGCACCATTGCGCCGGGTCACTCGGGTGACCCTGCTGACGAATAGCGAAATACAGTGCTGGTGTGTCCTGCCCGCCACTGTTACCGACAGTGGAGATGGATTCACCGGCTTTTACCACGTCACCCGCAGACTTGAGCAGCGTCTGGTTGTGACCGTAAAGACTCAAAAAACCATTGCCGTGGTCGAGAATCACCAGCAGCCCGGCCCCACGCAGCCAGTCGGCAAACACCACGCGACCGCCGTGCACGGCATGCACCTGGCTGCCGGCGGAGGCGCTGATCATCACGCCGTCCCATTTGGTTCGGGCATCGTCGCCACGGGTTTCACCGAAGCGCGCCAGCAGTCGACCATCAACCGGCCATGGAAGTTTGCCGCGGGTGGAAGCAAAGGGGCCGCCAAAGGTCTCGCCTGAACTTGAAACCAGGGCGCCGGGCGTCGATTTGACGGGTTTGCGTGGGGCATCGGTGGCGTCTGCTGCTGCCTGAGCCTCACGTAACCGCTTTTTTTCGGCTTCCTGCTGGGCGATCAGCGCTTTTTGCCGCGCTTCTTCTGCCTCACGGGCCTGACGGGCCAAGGTTTCTTCAATGGTTTTAAGGACTTTAGACAGGTCTGCCTGATCCTGCTCGCGGGCGGCCAGTTTCTGGTCTCGAGCTTTCACGTCGTCGTTGAGCTTGGCCAGGACTTGCTGGCGCTCCTTGCGGACCTTGTCGAGTTCGTCGCGCTGGCTGTCGAGGCTGCTTTTCTGCACCAGCAATTGCGCTTGCTGCATCGAGATGTCTTTTTCGACATTGGCCAGTTGGCGCAGGGTTTCGTTGAAATTCTTCAGCTGCTCCAGGCGGGCCTGGCTCAGGTAGTCGTAATAGGTGAGGGTGCGGGCGAATTTTTCCGGGTTCTGCTGGTTGAGCAGCAGTTTCAGGTACTCCTGGCGGCCATTCTGATAGGCCGCGCGGGCCTGGATGGCGATCAGTCGTTGCTGGTCAATGCGCGCGCTCTGGAGTTTTTTTTTCTCGGCATCGAGTCGCTGGAGCTCGGATTCGCTTTTCTTCAGCTCTTTTTGCAGCGCATCGACCTGCTTCTCGAGCTTGCCCATCTCGGTTTCGGTGCCTTTGAGGTCTTTCTGCACCCCGGATTTTTCTTCCTGCAGCTTGCCCAGCAGCTTTTTCAGTTCGGCAATGTCCTGACGCGTGGCGTCCAACTGTTGTTGGGTTTGCGTGCGCTCGTCGGCAAAGGCCGGTTGGAGCAGGCATGTCAGAGCGAGGGCTATCAGGACGCGAAGCATAGAGGCGGGCGACACCAGGGAAAGGGACGGCCTAGTATGCCCGCCCCACGCTGCAAAAAAAACGCCCAATTGGGACTGTGTGATAACTGGAGTGAAAAACACTGAAAACCAATGTGGGAGCGGGCTTGCCCGCGATGACGTCCTGACATTCAACATAGCGGTTGGCTGTCAGATCGCTATCGCGGGCAAGCCCGCTCCCACAGGGTTTGGCGGTGTTTTTGAAGAAGCGGATTACACCAGAATCGAAGTCCCGGTCATTTCCACAGGCTTCTCAAGCCCCAGCAACTTCAGCATGGTCGGCGCCACGTCGGCCAGCACGCCGCCTTCGCGAACCTTCAAGTCACGCTTGCCGACATAGATGAACGGCACCGGCTCGGTGGTGTGGGCGGTGTGGGCCTGGCCGGTGGAGGCGTCGGACATTTGCTCGACATTGCCATGGTCGGCGGTAATCAGGGCTTCGCCGCCGACTTTTTCCAGTGCCGTGACGATACGGCCGACGCAGGTGTCCAGGCATTCCACAGCTTTCACCGCCGCCTCGAATACACCGCTGTGGCCGACCATGTCGCCGTTGGCATAGTTGACCACGATCACGTCGTAACGCTGGTTTTCAATGGCATCGACGATGCGGTCGGTGACTTCCGGGGCACTCATCTCGGGCTGCAAGTCATAGGTGGCGACTTTCGGCGACGGGATCAGGATGCGTTCTTCGCCCGGGAACGGTTCTTCGCGGCCGCCGGAGAAGAAGAAGGTCACGTGGGCATACTTCTCGGTTTCGGCGATGCGCAGCTGTGTCTTGCCGTTTTTCGCCAGGTAATCGCCCAGTACGTTTTCCAGGCTACCTGCAGCGAAAGCCGACGGCGCGGGGATGCTGGCGGCGTATTGGGTCAGCATGACGAAACCGGCCAGTTTTGGCTGGCGAGCACGTTCGAATTCCTTGAAATCGTCTTCGACGAACACGCGGGTCAGTTCGCGGGCACGGTCGGCGCGGAAGTTCATGAAGACCACGGCGTCGCCATCTTCGACCTTCACCGGCTCACCGATGCTGGTGGCTTTGACGAATTCGTCGCTCTCGCCACGTTCGTACGCGGCTTGCAGGCCTTCCTGGGCGGTGGCGGCATTGAATTCGCTGGCGCCATCGACGATCAGGTTGTAGGCCTGGGACACGCGATCCCAACGGTTGTCACGGTCCATGGCGTAATAACGGCCAATGATGCTGGCGATCCGGCCTTTGCCGAGGGCTTCGAAGGTTGCATCCAGCAATTCGATCGACGACTGGGCGCTTTTCGGCGGCGTGTCGCGGCCGTCGAGGAAGGCGTGCAGGTAGATTTTTTCGGCGCCGCGCTTGAAGGCCAGCTCAGCCATGGCGATCAGGTGGTCCTGGTGGCTGTGAACGCCGCCATCGGACAGCAGACCCATGAAGTGCACGGCTTTGCCGGCAGCGACGGCTTTATCCACCGCGGCGCAGATGGTCGGGTTCTCGAAGAACTCGCCGTCACGGATCGCTTTGGTCACGCGAGTGAAGTCCTGATACACCACCCGGCCGGCGCCGAGGTTCATGTGGCCGACTTCGGAGTTGCCCATCTGGCCGTCCGGCAAGCCGACGTCCATGCCGCTGCCCGAGATCAGGCCGTTCGGCACGGTGGCCCACAGACGGTCCAGTACGGGCTTCTTCGCCGCATAGATGGCGTTGGATTCAGGGCTCTCACTGTGACCGAAGCCGTCGAGAATAATCAGGACCAAAGGTTTAGGCGTGGTAGTCATGGATTCCACTCGTGGCTGAATTAAAAGAGGGCGATGGAAAAGGGAGTGGCAGTTTAAAGCGAAGTTCCGGCCACGTCACCGCCGGACGGGGTTTGGCCCACCATAGTGGCTGTGTATACTGGCCGACATTTTAACGCCCTGGAACCTCCTTCGATGGTTGATCACCTGATTCAATTCGCCACCAACCACTACATTCTCGTGGGTATCTTCGTTGTACTGGCGGCCCTGCTATTGGCCTATCAGATGCAAGGCGGTGGCCGCAGCCTGAGCACCGGTGAACTGACCGGGCTGGTCAACAAGGACGCAGGCGTGGTGGTCGACATTCGTCCGACCAAGGATTTCGCCGCCGGTCACATCGTTGGCGCGTTGAATATTCCTCAGGACAAACTGGCCACTCGCGTCGGCGAACTGGAAAAGCACAAGGCCAAGACCATTATCCTGGTCGACGCCATGGGCCAGACCGCCGGTACTCATGCCCGTGAACTGGTGAAAGCCGGTTTCACCGCTGCCAAGCTGTCTGGCGGTATTTCCAGCTGGAAAGCCGATAATCTGCCGCTGGTGAAGTGATATGAACAACGTCGTCGTCTATTCCAGCGATTACTGCCCTTATTGCTCGCGAGCCAAGTACCTGCTCGAGAACAAAGGCGTGGCCTTCGAAGAGATCAAGGTCGATGGCAAGCCGCAGGTGCGTGCCGCGATGGCTCAGAAGGCCGGACGAACGTCCGTGCCGCAGATCTGGATCGGCAACACCCACGTTGGCGGCTGTGATGATTTGTTTGCCCTGGAGCGCGCCGGCAAGCTCGACGCCATGCTCAAGGCCTGACTGCGTTACTTAGAAATAGCTAACCCTATAAGACCCGAGATCAGAAAGGATCTGAGATGACTGACCAACAGAACACTGCAGCTAGCGAAGAAGAAAACGCACCGCAATTCTCCTTGCAGCGCATCTACGTACGTGACTTGTCCTTCGAAGCCCCGAAAAGCCCGGCAATCTTCCGCCAGCAGTGGGAGCCGAGCGTCGGTCTGGATCTGAACACCCGTCAGAAGGCGCTGGAAGGCGACTTCCACGAAGTCGTGCTGACCCTGTCGGTCACCGTGAAAAACGGTGAAGAAGTGGCGTTCATCGCTGAAGTGCAACAAGCCGGGATCTTCCTGATCAAGAACCTGGACGCGGCTTCGATGAGCCACACCCTGGGCGCGTTCTGCCCGAACATCCTGTTCCCGTACGCTCGCGAAACCCTGGACAGCCTGGTGACCCGCGGTTCGTTCCCGGCCCTGATGCTGGCCCCGGTGAACTTCGACGCGCTGTATGCACAAGAGCTGCAACGTATGCAAGCGGCTGGCGAGACTCCGACCGTCCAGTAAAAAGAAGCTTTGTTTGCTCCATGAAAAAAGCGCCTTCAAAGGCGCTTTTTTCATGGAGCAAACGAAACCCGCAGTCGGATCGTGAGGTTACTTGAACCCGAGCTGACGCCAGGCCTCGTACACTGCGATGGCCACGGTGTTGGACAGGTTCAGGCTGCGACAGCCTTCGCGCATGGGCAGGCGCAGGCGTTGTTCGCCGGGCAGGGCTTCGAGCACTTCGGCTGGCAAGCCACGGCTTTCCGGGCCGAACAGGAAGGCATCGCCCTCGGCGAAGCTGGCATCATGGAACGGTCGCGAACCCTTGGTGGTAAAGGCGAACAGCCGAGGGTGGCCGAGGCTTTCCAGACAGCTGGCGAGGTCTGCGTGGCGTTGCAGGGTGGCATACTCATGGTAATCGAGGCCCGCCCGGCGCAGGCGCTTGTCGTCCATCTCGAAGCCCAGCGGTTCGATCAAATGCAGGTGGCAGCCACTGTTGGCGCACAGCCTGATAACGTTGCCGGTATTCGGCGGAATTTCTGGTTGGAAAAGGATGACGTGAAACATGCACGGCTCCGAAGGTAAAGATGAGCAGCATTCTACGCCGCAAGCCGATCCCCGTTCGAAACTATTCCTGCGGGTGATGGGGTCACTGGCGATTGTCGGGGTGATGGTGGGCCTGATGATCGGTCGTCTGACTGCGCCCGACCCCAGCGTTCTGCAGCAGGTCGAGGTGACCAATGATGGACTGGTGGTTTGGTTCAACAACGAGCCCAAAACCCACGGCGAGTTGGTCGACGGCAGTGTCGCGCTGTTGTTCGAGGCTGAAGGCCGTGCACAGAAAGGTCAGCTTAAGCTCAACGGCAAGGATGTGAACTGGCGAACGCGATTGAGTGATGGGGGATTGTTGCTGACGGTGGTGGCGGCCCGGCCCCTGCAGGGCGACTGGGCCGGTAGCAAGGTCGATGACCGCTGGCGGCTGGAGATCCATCTCCGAGAGCAATAAAAGAGGGAATCCCCGGCCTGCCTGTACCAAGGTTCCCAAAACGGGAGGGCTCACGCATTGCATCGTGAGCCCGGTGTAAAGAGGGAATCCCCGGCCTGCCTGTACCAAGGTTCCCGAAACGGGAGGGCTCGCGCTTTGTGTCGTGAGCCCGGTGTAAAGAGGGAATCCCCGGCCTGCCTGTACCAAGGACCCCAAAACGGGTGGGCTCGTCGCTGTTGCGGTATGAGCCCGGTATAAAGAGGGGAATCCCCGGCCTGCCTGTACCAAGGTCCCCGAAACTGGGTAGTGAATCGAACCACTGATTGGACTATTGCAGGGGGCGTGCCAGTTTTTAATATGCTGGAATGAAAAATCGCTGAGTAGCGCTGAAAGCCCCGTATTCCGGGGCTTTTGTGTTTTTGCGGTATGGTTTTTCCTGCAGATGAGCGCGGGATTTGGGACGGGGTGCTGTGCGCAATTGCGGTTCACGGTGCATTGCCGCGGTGCACGGTGGCCCCAAAAGCATCGCGGGCAATCCCGCTCCCACAAGGTTCAATGGTGTTCACGCGACAGTGAAACCATCGAAATTCCTGTGGGAGCGGGATTGCCCGCGATTGGATCCGGAACTCAGTGAGGAGCTGGCGGCTAGTTAACCCTCATCCCCCTCATCATCATCCCCACCGTCTACCTTCATCCCCAATTCCTTGATCTTGCGCGTCAAGGTATTACGCCCCCAGCCCAGCAGCACGGCGGCGTCGCGGCGGCGGCCGGCGGTGTGTTTGAGGGCGGTTTCGATCATGATCCGCTCGAAGGCCGGTACGGCGCTGTCGAGCAGGCTCGATTGGCCACGTGCCAAAGCCTGGTCGGCCCACTGGCGTAGCGCCTGCTCCCAATTGGTTACCGGTGCTGAATCCTGCGGCAGGCTCAGCAGCTCCGGCGGCAGGTCGCTGATGTGCACTTCGCGACCTGAAGCCATTACGGTGATCCAGCGGCAGGTGTTCTCCAGCTGACGCACGTTGCCTGGCCATGGCAGGTTTTTCAGGTATTCCTCGGTTTCGCTTTTCAGCAGTTTCGGTTCCACCGCCAGTTCTTGCGCGGCGCGGCTGAGGAAGTGCTTGGCCAGGGTCGGGATGTCTTCGCGACGGTCCGACAGCCGTGGAATGTGGATGCGGATTACGTTGAGGCGGTGGAACAAGTCCTCACGGAATTTTCCGGCATGCACCAGGGTTTCCAGATTCTGGTGAGTCGCGGCGATGATGCGTACATCGACCTTCACCGGCACATGACCGCCGACGCGGTAAAACTCGCCGTCCGCCAGTACCCGCAGCAAACGAGTCTGGGTGTCAGCCGGCATGTCGCCGATTTCATCGAGGAACAGCGTGCCGCCGTCGGCCTGTTCGAAGCGCCCGCGACGCAGGTTGGCTGCGCCGGTGAACGCGCCTTTTTCGTGGCCGAACAGTTCGGACTCCATCAGATCCTTGGGGATCGCCGCCATGTTCAGCGCAATGAACGGCGAGGCCGCCCGTGGGCTGTGACGGTGCAGGGCGTGGGCCACCAGCTCTTTACCGGTGCCGGATTCGCCGTTGATCAGCACGGTGATGTTGGAGTGACTCAAGCGCCCGATGGCGCGAAACACTTCCTGCATCGCCGGCGCTTCGCCGATGATTTCCGGGGTGCGGGTCAGCGTCGGGACGACTTCCAGGCCTTGCTGTTCCTGTGCGTGTTGATTGGCGCGCTTGACCAGCGACACGGCTTCGTCGACATCGAACGGCTTGGGCAAGTATTCGAACGCGCCGCCCTGATAGGACGCGACAGCGCTGTCCAGGTCGGAGTGGGCAGTCATGATGATGACTGGCAGCCGTGGGTGTTGTTCACGAATCCGCGCCAGAAGGTCCAGGCCGCTGGCACCCGGCATGCGAATGTCGGAGATGATCACGTCCGGCTGCTGGCGCGCCAGGCGGCTCATCACGCCATCGGCGCTGTCGAAGCTTTGCGTGGTCATGCCTTCCTGTTGCAAGGCTTTTTCCAGGACCCAACGGATAGAACGGTCGTCATCGACGATCCACACGGTTTCACTACGGCTCATGTCGATGTGGCTCCTTGTTCCAGTGGCAGAAAGATCGAGAACGTGGTGTGGCCTGGATGGCTGTCACATTCGATCAAGCCCTGGTGCTGGCTGATGATGTTCTGGGTAATGGCCAGGCCCAGCCCGGTACCGTCCGGGCGGCCGCTGACCATGGGGAAGAAGATGGTTTCCTGCAGCTCGGCGGGGATCCCCGGGCCGTTGTCGATGATCTCGATCTTGGTCACCAGGCGATGGCGCACGTGGCCGATGGTGAACTGACGCATGGCGCGGGTACGCAAGCTGATGCGGCCAAGGCGCAGCTCGTTCTGGCTGCTGATGGCCTGCATCGCGTTGCGCACGATGTTCAGGACTGCCTGAATCATCTGTTCGCGATCAATCAAGACATCTGGAATGCTTGGGTCGTAGTCGCGCACCAAAGTGATGCAGCCCTGACTTTCGGCCTCCACCAACTGACACACACGCTCCAGCACTTCGTGGACGTTGCACATGGCCAGCGACGGTAGCTTGTTGGAGCCGAGCATGCGATCCACCAGATTGCGCAGGCGATCGGCCTCTTCAATGATGACGTTGGTGTAATCGCGCAGGCTTTCTTCCGGCAACTCACGGGCGAGCAACTGAGCCGCGCCACGAATGCCGCCGAGAGGGTTCTTGATCTCGTGGGCGAGGCCACGCACCAGCATTTTGCTGGTTTCCTGCTTCGACAGTTGCGCCTCTTCCTTGGTGATCCGCAAGAGGCGGTCGCGAGGATGAACCTCCAGCAGCAGCATCGTGTCGCCATTGCTCAGGATTGGCGTCACGGCGTAGTCGACGGTCAAGGTCTGGCCGGTGAGGGCGGTGAGCATCGCTTCGCGCTTGGTGAACGGGTGTGCCTGCTCAACTGCCTGGCGCAGGGAGTTCAGCGCTTCGGTGGACTCGGTGAACAACTCACTGATGAACTGCCCATGGCTACGCTGGCCGCTGATGGCCAGGAGCATTTCCGCCGCCGGGTTCATGTACTCGAGGCGCAGTTCGGCGTCGAGCAGGATGGTGGCGGTGGTCAGGTTGTCGAGTAGCAAGCGGTGTAGTGCGTCGCTAATGGTCATCAGGACCTCTTTTGGAGCAGGGCATGCGCATGAATAACGCGCCGGTATGAGGAAAATGCAAAAACCAAACCAAGGCTCCGAAAAGAAGCGTTTAGAGCCTGAAACGGGCGTTTTACGCTCGTTTGCATGGCGTTCTGCCAGTTTTTTCGAGTACTTTCGAACCAAAATGGGCTGAGATGTGGGTATGGTGCAGATGTTTGCACCAATATAGTGCGCAAACCTGAACGAGGTTAGAAGAAGGGCAAGAAGGCGCTTTTTTCTTCTTCAGGCTTGTCTTTAAGGGGGCATTCCGGCCGTTGGCCGTAGTCGGTGAGGGTGCAGGGTTTGACCTGGCGTTTCTGCGCCAGGGAAATGCGCAGCATATGGAACGGTTGATTGGCCGTGCGTTCGACAGTGCGGCCCTGTTCGTCGAGGATTTCCACCGACAGGTTGTGACTGCCGCGGTCGATATTGCTCAGGGCGAACACCGGGCTGGGGCCGGGCTCGGCGGTGGGCTGGCCGTCCAGCAGCAAACGGTAACGATGACCCTGTTGCAGGCCGGGTTCGCTGGTAACGCTGACGATCAACTCACCGGCACTGCTACGGATCGTGGCATCCGGTTCCGGCACCAGCACCCGAAGCATGTCGTAATGAAACAATGGTTTGGCCGGGTTTGTTTTCGCGGCGGTCATGGGCGCTGCGCCACTCGGGTTGGCTGACATTCGATTGCTTGTCGCCAACGGCACACGTTTGGCGTTGCGGGCGCCCGGCTGATCGGTGAAGACCCGATTACCCTGAGCGTCGATATATGTGAAGACCTCGGCCATCGCCGGCAGGCTGACCAGGCACGCGATCAACAGCCAGGCCCTCAAGGTTTATGCACCCGTTGCACGGTGAGCGTCACGGTGGGGCTCTGTTGCACGACGTTTTGCCCGTCGATCACCTGAACCGCAAGGTTATGTTCGCCACGGTCGATGTTCACCAGTTGCAGAGTCGGCACGTTGCTCGGCTGGCCGTAGGGTTGACCGTCCAGTAACAGCCTCAATCGATGAGTGCCTTGCAGGCGTGGATTGATCAATACGCTGACGGTGAACGTGCCGTTGTTGGCGCGCAAGGCTTCTTCGGTGGGCAGGCCGCTCAGCTCCAGCACCTGATAGGCGCTGTGCGGTTGGTCACGGCTACTGGCTTGCGGCGGTGCTACGGGTTCGCTGGGCGACTGACGCTCGACGCTGTTAAGCGGTGGCAATTCGACCGGCCGGGCTTTGACGCCGTCGGGCGGCTGATTGCTGTAGGCGGTGTTGCCATTGGCGTCGGTGTACTTATAGATCTGCGCAGCGGCGGGCAGGGCGATCAGTACGAGCAGGCATAACAACAATGAGCGCATTGCAGGCTTCCATTGGCCGTTGGGCAAGTGTCCGGCCCTGTTCCGTTCGTGGCGACTAAGCGCTGAGCATAGAGCACATCAGCGCATGTCGGCAGGCCGGCTCAGCGGCTGGCGCTGCACAACTCAGCGCTGGCGCGTACCTTGGCGAGCTCGCGCAGAGATACTTGGGTGCCGGTTTTATTGGCCTTGGCCAGCCAGGACGGGCACTGCGGGTCGTTGCGATAAGGGCTGAAATCGGCCAGTTGTTGCAGCAGGCGTTTTTGTAACTGATCAAGTTGCGGGCGGATCTGCCCGACGAGGTCGGGGCGAGGATCGTCGGGTGCCTTGCCTTGCGCATGCCAGTCAGACAAATGCGCGTATTGCACCAGTTTGTTGGCCTCGATCTGCGCCGAGAAGAACTGTTCGACGGCTTCGTTGCTCAATTTATAAGCAGGTGCCAGGGCAACGGCGCCGGCAATCACCTCACGCTCGCGCTGACGGTCCTCGACGGGTTTACCGCTGTCCCATTTGCTCAACGCGACTTGATCGGCAATCGCCAGGCGCTCCTCTATGGTGCCAAGCAGTGGGGCGAGGGCGGCAGGTGCCGGGCTGGCGAAAGCGCTGTTGGCCAGCAGGGCAGTGAGCAAGGCAAGGGATGAGCGTAGGCGCATGGAGGATCTCGACTTTATCGGGTGAAGGCCATGATGCACGCAACCGGGCATTCGATGACAGACGTTCGCCCACAAAAAAGGCCTCCCGAAGGAGGCCTCTCTTTTGTCACGCTGCGTAGTGCAGCGCTACCGGATCAGCAGCTGTAGTACAGCTCATATTCCAGTGGGTGTACGAAGGTACGAACCTTGATTTCTTCTTCGCTTTTCAGAGCGATGTAAGCGTCGATGAAGTCGTCGCTGAAAACGCCGCCTTTGGTCAGGAACGCACGACCTTTGTCCAGCTCTTCCAGGGCTTCTTTCAGGCTGCCGCAAACTTGTGGGATCTCTTTCGCCTCTTCAGGCGGCAGGTCGTACAGGTTTTTGTCAGCTGCGTCGCCAGGGTGGATCTTGTTCTGGATGCCGTCCAGGCCAGCCATCAACAGTGCAGCGAAGCCCAGGTACGGGTTAGCTGCTGGATCCGGGAAACGGGCTTCGATACGGCGAGCGCGAGGGCTGGACACGTAAGGAATACGGATCGAAGCGGAACGGTTGCGAGCCGAGTAGGCCAGCATCACTGGAGCTTCGAAGCCTGGGACCAGACGCTTGTAGGAGTTGGTCGACGGGTTGGTGAAGCCGTTCAGAGCCTTACCGTGCTTGATGATGCCGCCGATGAAGTACAGGGCGGTATCGGACAGGCCGGCATAGCCTTCGCCAGCGAAGGTGTTCTTGCCATCTTTGGCGATGGACAGGTGAACGTGCATACCCGAACCGTTGTCGCCGTACAGCGGCTTAGGCATGAAGGTCGCGGTGCGGCCGTATGCGTCAGCTACGTTGTGTACGCAGTATTTCAGGGTCTGAACTTCGTCAGCCTTGGCAACCAGGGTGTTGAACTTCACGCCGATTTCGTTCTGACCGGCAGTCGCCACTTCGTGGTGGTGAACTTCGATGGTCAGGCCCATTTCTTCCATGGCGTTGCACATGGAGGTACGGATTTCGTGGTCGTGGTCGAACGGCGGAACCGGGAAGTAGCCGCCTTTGACGCCTGGACGGTGGCCTTTGTTGCCGCCTTCCACGTCCTGGTCGGACATCCACGAACCTTGTTCGGAGTAGATTTTGAACATCGAGCCAGAGATGTCGGACTTGAACTTCACTTCGTCGAAGATGAAGAACTCAGGCTCTGGACCCACAAATACGGTGTCGCCGATACCGGTCGACTTCAGGTATTCCTCGGCACGCTTGGCGATCGCCCGTGGGTCACGGTCGTAGCCTTGCATGGTCGAAGGCTCGATCACGTCGCAAACCAGGATCAGGGTCGGCTCTTCGGTGAACGGGTCGAGAACGGCAGTGGTGTCGTCCGGCATCAGGATCATGTCGGAAGCTTCGATGCCTTTCCAGCCAGCGATGGAGGAACCGTCGAACATTTTGCCTTCTTCGAAGAAAGCTTCATCCAGCGCATCGCGAGCCGGCATGGTCACGTGGTGCTGAGTGCCTTTGGTGTCCGTGAAGCGCAGATCAATCCACTTGACGTCATGATCTTTGATGAGTTGAACCGACTTCGACATAGTGTCCTCCGGGTGGCTTAGGGCTAGTAATGGATGCCCTTAAATGTGGGTGATGCCGGCGCGAATACTCTGCCATGGCAACCTGCCTCACAAGGGAGCAAATTGCATGCCAGTGCCTCATCATGGGTTTTTTGCCCCAATATCACGCTTGCAAGGGGGCGGCGCACCATAAAGCGCAAAATATCGCCCTGTAATGTAGCGTCGATTTTCATAAATGACCTGTTTTGGTGCATGCAAAACCTTCTGCACATTAACTGGTTAAACCTTGAGCAATTTCCGCTATAATCCGCGCCCCCCTTTTTCGGCTGGCCCTGCGCGCGCTGTTTTCATGAAACTAATCGTAAAAGTCTTCCCCGAGATCACCATCAAGAGCCGCCCGGTACGGATGCGTTTCATCCGCCAGTTGGCCAAAAACATCCGTACCGTGCTCCGCGACCTGGACCCGGCCGTGGTGGTGAACGGTGTGTGGGACAATCTCGAGCTGGAAACCCGCGTCAGCGACCCCAAGGTCCTGAAAGAGATGGGCGAGCGCCTGACTTGCACGCCGGGCATCGCGCACTTTTTGCAGATCGACGAGTACCCGCTGGGCGACTTCGACGACATCGTCGAGAAGTGCAAGCAGCACTACGGCGATGCGCTGGCCGGGAAGATTTTCTCGGTGCGCTGCAAGCGCGCCGGCAAGCACCCATTCAGTTCGATAGACATCGAGAAATATGTCGGCAGCCAGTTGCGCCGTCAGTGTGGTGCCGCCGGGATCGACCTGAAAAAGCCCGAAATCGAAGTCCGTATCGAAGTTCGCGACCAACGGTTGTTCGTGATCCACAGCCAGCACAACGGCATCGGCGGTTATCCGCTCGGGGCCCTGGAACAGACGCTTGTACTGATGTCCGGCGGCTTCGATTCCACCGTTGCGGCCTACCAGATCATGCGCCGCGGGCTGATGAGCCACTTCTGCTTCTTCAACCTGGGCGGACGCGCCCACGAATTGGGCGTCATGGAAGTCGCGCACTTCATCTGGAAGAAGTACGGCAGCTCCCAACGCGTGTTATTTGTCAGTGTGCCGTTCGAGGAAGTTCTGGGAGAAATTCTCGGGAAAGTCGATAACAGTCATATGGGTGTAGTTTTGAAGCGTATGATGTTGCGCGCTGCTTCCCGAATTGCCGATCGACTGCACATCGAAGCGCTGGTCACGGGTGAGGCGATCTCCCAGGTGTCGAGCCAGACGTTGCCGAACCTGTCCGTGATCGACTGCGTAACCGACAAGCTGGTCTTGCGTCCACTGATCGCCAGTCACAAGCAGGACATCATCGACACGGCCAACGAGATCGGCACCGCCGATTTCGCCCGGCACATGCCGGAGTACTGCGGGGTCATCTCGGTCAATCCGAAGACGGCGGCCAAGCGCTACCGCGTGGAGCACGAAGAGAAAGAATTCGACATGGCAGTCCTTGAGCGCGCGCTCGAGAACGCCAAACTGGTGCCGATCGATCGGGTGATCGACGAATTGGGCCAGGACTTGCAGATTGAAGAAGTCAGCGAAGCGCTGGCGGGCCAGATCATCATCGATATCCGTCACCCGGATGCCGCCGAAGACGACCCGCTGGAGCTTCCTGGTATCGAGGTACAGACGATGCCGTTTTATGCACTGAACGCTCGTTTCAAGGAACTGGACCCTACTCGCCAGTACCTGCTGTATTGCGACAAAGGCGTGATGAGTCGCCTGCATGCCCACCATTTGCTCAGTGAGGGGCATGCCAATGTGCGCGTTTATCGACCGAGCTAAGTGCCCGGGGCTGTTTGCCTGTGGCCTGCGTCACCGGCCCCCCGATGCCACCGTCAAGTTGTAACGGCTTGTACGGACGCTACTGTTAATCGCTGCCAAGACTTGTCAGCACACCGAATCCTCTGATCGAGATACACAAGTGATCGAAAATCTACGCAACATCGCCATCATTGCCCACGTTGACCATGGTAAAACCACCCTGGTAGACAAACTCTTGCGTCAATCCGGCACCCTGGAGCGCAACGAGCTCAACGACGAGCGCGTGATGGACTCCAACGACCAGGAGAAAGAGCGCGGTATTACCATTCTGGCGAAAAACACCGCCATCAACTGGAACGGCTACCACATCAACATCGTGGACACCCCGGGCCACGCCGACTTCGGCGGCGAAGTTGAACGTGTAATGTCGATGGTCGACTCCGTTCTGCTGCTGGTTGACGCTCAAGACGGCCCTATGCCGCAAACCCGTTTCGTGACCAAGAAGGCGTTCGAAGCCGGCCTGCGTCCTATCGTGTGCATCAACAAGGTTGACCGTCCAGGCGCGCGTCCGGACTGGGTTCTGGACCAGATCTTCGACCTGTTCGACAACCTGGGTGCTACCGAAGAACAGCTGGACTTCAAAGTCGTCTACGCCTCGGCCCTGAACGGCATCGCCGGTCTGGACCACACCGACATGGCTGAAGACATGACCCCGCTGTACCAGTCGATCGTCGACAACGTACCGGCTCCTAAAGTTGACCGTGAAGGCCCGTTCCAGATGCAAATCTCGGCACTGGACTACAACAGCTTCCTGGGTGTTATCGGTGTTGGCCGTATCGCTCGTGGTAGCGTCAAGCCGAACACTCCAGTCGTGGCCATTGGCGCCGACGGCAAGAAGCGTAACGGTCGTATCCTGAAGCTGATGGGTCACCACGGCCTGCACCGTATCGACGTTGAAGAAGCGTTTGCCGGTGACATCGTGTGCGTGAGCGGTATGGACTCGCTGTTCATCTCCGACACCCTGTGCCAGCCGGACAACGTCGAGGCGATGAAGCCTCTGACCGTTGACGAGCCAACCGTTTCCATGACCTTCCAGGTAAACGACTCGCCTTTCTGCGGTAAAGAAGGCAAGTTCGTGACTTCCCGTAACATCAAGGAGCGTCTGGACAAAGAGCTGCTGTACAACGTTGCACTGCGCGTTGAAGAAGGCGACTCGGCTGACAAGTTCAAGGTTTCCGGCCGTGGTGAGCTGCACCTCTCGGTACTGATCGAAACCATGCGTCGCGAAGGCTTCGAAATGGGCGTTGGTCGTCCGGAAGTGATCATCCGTCAAGTTGACGGCGTGAAGCAGGAACCGTTCGAAAACGTAACCATCGACACCCCTGAAGAATCCCAGGGCAAGGTCATGGAAGAGATGGGCCTGCGTAAAGGCGACCTGACCAACATGGTGCCGGATGGCAAAGGCCGTGTTCGTCTGGAGTACAACATCCCTGCTCGCGGTCTGATCGGTTTCCGTAACCAGTTCCTGACCCTGACCAACGGTGCAGGCATCCTGACCTCGATCTTCGATCGCTACGACACCATGAAGTCCGGCGACATGTCCGGTCGTCAGAACGGTGTTCTGGTATCGGTAGAAACCGGCAAGGCGCTGACCTACTCCCTGGAAACCCTGCAGGCGCGTGGCAAGCTGTTCGTTGAACACGGTCAAGAGATCTACAACGGTCAGATCGTTGGTCTGAACAGCCGTGACAACGACATGGGCGTCAACCCAACCAAAGGCAAGAAGCTCGACAACATGCGTGCTTCGGGTAAAGACGAAACCATCGCCCTGGTTCCACCTGTTCGCTTCACTCTGGAACAGGCCCTGGAATTCATCCAGGATGACGAGCTGTGCGAAGTGACACCTAAGTCGATCCGCCTGCGTAAGAAGATCCTGGACGAAGGCGAGCGTACCCGCGCTGCCAAGAAAGCCAAGAACTGAGTTAACTCAGGCTGAATGAAAACGCCCCCGGTCGAAAGGCCGGGGGCGTTTTTGTTTGTCTGGGTTTTGTGCGGTGTTTGTGCCGCCCCTCTCGCAGGCATGCCCGCGATGACGCCCTTTCAGGCAGCGAGATCGCGAATCAGAACTTGTCCAGCGTCCGCGGATTATTCTCGCGCACCACTTCTTTAGGCTTGTACGCGCAATACCCCGGCCGCGGTCCGATCTTCGGGTGGTTGCGGCAGGTGTCCGGGCGCTTATCATAAATAGTGCACAAACGGCTTTTACGATCCAGGTACAGGCAATCGTTGTTGCTCATGCGCTGGAGGGTGAAGATCTCGGACTTCTGGTTGTAGCGCTCGACAATCCCTTCCTTCTGCAAGCGCTTGGCGATGTTCTTGGGTGGATCGCCCAGTTCGAATTCGTCGACGATGCCGATACGGATCAGATCCTTGATCTTGACCTCGACCGGCAGCGTGCAGCAGCTGGACATGCACGAGCCGCACATTGGGGCAGAGTACTTGGCCCAGGTATCGAGGCGATCGATTTCCGCGGCGGCGATCAGGTTGGGCTTCATCATCGGTTGTTACCAGCGTGTGCATCAGGGCGCGCGATCATACCGGGACTGGTGGATTTTTGAACAACCTTTCGCCAGATTTTTTTTGCTTGTCGCAAAATAGTCCTGTGTCCGGCACGGCCCCTGCATTGTTTCTGGCCCACGACAACGTAATGTCGATCTATCTCGTACTAACAGGAAAAACTGCCGAACCAGAGTCTCTACGGTCTGTCAGACCGACTAGGCTCAGACAACTTCACGCTCGCTCGAGGTCTTATCGATGACTCAAGAACCACTTGTTCGCGAAGCAGAGGTGGCCGCATTCCGCGACGCCGTCTTGACCAAGCTCACTTACGCAGTGGGCAAAGACCCGGATCACGCCTTCGACCATGACTGGTTCGAAGCCATTGCCCTGGCGGCGCGTGATCACATGGTCGAGCACTGGATGGACCACACCCGGCAGATCTACCGCAAAGGCCAGAAACGCGTTTATTACCTATCCCTTGAATTTCTTATCGGTCGCTTGCTCTACGACAGCCTGAGCAACCTCGGCTTGCTCGATGTGGCCCGCGAGGCCATGACCGAACTGGGGGTCGACATCGAACGCATCCGTCTGCTGGAGCCCGATGCGGCACTGGGCAACGGTGGCCTCGGGCGTCTGGCGGCATGCTTCATGGAAAGCATGTCGACCCTCGGCATCGCCGGCCATGGTTATGGCATTCGTTACGAACACGGTTTGTTCCGCCAGGCCATCGTCGACGGCTGGCAGCAGGAGCAGACCGAACACTGGCTGGACTTCGGCAACCCGTGGGAGTTCGAACGACCAGAGGTGGCCTACCCGATCGGTTTCGGCGGCAGTGTCGAAACCGTGACCGATGAAGCCGGCAAGTCCAGGCAAGTCTGGTCCCCGTCGGAAACCGTGCGGGCCATCGCCTACGACACCCCGGTGGTCGGTTGGCGTGGTGCAAGCGTCAACACCCTGCGGCTGTGGCGCGCCCGGGCCATGGAAGAATTGCATCTGGAGCGCTTCAACGCGGGCGACCACTTGGGCGCGGTCGCGGAAGTGGCCTGGGCAGAAAGTATCTCCCGCGTGCTTTACCCGGCTGACAGCAACGAGGCCGGCCAGGAGTTGCGCCTGCGCCAGGAATATTTCTTCGTCTCCGCGTCCTTGCAGGACTTGTTGCGTCGCCATCGAAACATGCACACCTCGGTGCTGACCCTGGGCGATCACGCGGCCATTCAACTCAACGACACTCACCCCTCGATCGCCGTGGCCGAACTGATGCGTCAGTTGGTCGACGTCTATGACGTGGCGTGGGATGCGGCCTGGCAGATCACGGTCGACACGCTGTCGTACACCAACCACACGCTGTTGCCGGAAGCGCTGGAAACCTGGCCGGTCAGTCTGATGGAACGGATGCTGCCCCGGCACATGCAGATCATTTACTTGATCAACGCCCAGCACATCGACTCGTTGCGTGCCAAAGGTGTTCACGATTTCGACGTGCTGCGTGCGATTTCGCTGATCGAGGAAGACAACGGTCGCCGCGTGCGCATGGGTAACCTGGCATTCTTGGGTTCCCACAGCGTCAATGGCGTGTCCGGCCTGCACACGCAGCTGATGCGCAGCACGGTGTTCTCCGAGCTGCACAAGCTTTACCCGGACCGGATCAACAACAAGACCAATGGCATTACCTTCCGCCGCTGGCTCTATCAGGCCAACCCCGAACTCACCTCCATGCTGGTCGACGCCCTCGGCCCGAATCTGCTGGACAACCCCGAGGAGCGCTTGCTCGCGCTAGAGCCGTTTGCCGAGAAGACTGCATTTCGCAAGCAGTTCGCCGAACAGCGGCTGCACAACAAGAAAGCCCTGGCGTACCTGATTCATGAGCGGCTGGGGATCGCGGTCAATCCGGCGGCGATGTTCGATGTGCAGGTCAAGCGGATCCACGAATACAAGCGTCAGTTGCTTAACCTGATGCACACCGTTGCGCTGTATCAGGCGATTCGTGCCGAGCCGGAAACCGACTGGGTACCGCGAGTAAAAATCTTCGCCGGCAAGGCGGCGGCCAGTTATCACCAGGCCAAGCTGATCATCAAGCTGACCAACGACATCGCGCGGGTGGTCAACAACGACCCGACGGTGCGCGGCTTGCTCAAAGTGGTGTTCCTGCCCAACTACAACGTCAGCCTGGCCGAGAGCATCATTCCGGCGGCGGACCTGTCGGAGCAGATTTCCACTGCCGGCTTCGAAGCCTCGGGCACCAGTAACATGAAATTCGGCCTCAACGGCGCGCTGACCATCGGTACCCTGGACGGGGCCAACGTGGAAATGTGCGAGCGCATCGGTGCCGAGCACATGTTTATTTTTGGTCTCAGCGCCCAGCAAGTGGAAGCGCGCAAGCGTAACCATGAATTCAACGCCGCGCCGGACATCGCCGCCTCCCATCGGCTCAACGACGTGCTGCAAGCGATTCGCAGCGGGGTGTTCTCACCAGACGATCCGTCCCGTTATACCGCGCTGATCGATTCGCTGGTGGACTACGACCGCTTCCTGGTCTGCGCCGATTTCGACTCTTACTGGAACGCGCAGATGCGGGTCGAAGCTCACTGGCACGACTCGAAAGAGTGGTGGCGCTCGGCGGTATTGAACACCGCGCGGATGGGCTGGTTCTCGTCCGACCGGACCATTCGCGAGTACGCAACGGATATCTGGAAGGCTTTGGAGTAATTTTTAGCAACAAATGTGCGCAAGGCCCAACGTCCGTTGGGCCTGATCGATATACTAAGCACCAACTTGACCCAGTGTGGGAGCGGCGCACTGCCGCTCCCACACTGAATTCCGGGTGTCTGCTCACTAGACTGAGCCAGAGGCTGTATCGCACGGATCAGCCCCGCCACGGGGCCGCTTAGGGATATCGACCATGCAATGGATGTTAATGCTGATTGGGCTGCTGCTGGGCTGGATTCTTGACGAGTCGTTCAGCGAGGCGCTGTTGGGCGCTTTGCTCGGGCTGGGTCTCGGCCAGGCCATGCGTATCGGCCGCTTGAGCACTCAAACGGCCGAGCAGCGACGTTTACTCGATCAGGCTCAGGTTGCGCTGAATGCGGTCGAGCAGCGACTGGCGTTGCTGGAGGTGTCGGGTGCCAAGGCACCTGAACCAGGCGAACCGGTTGTCAGCGAACCCGCTGAGTCGCCTGAAATCATTCTTGAGCAAGCCCCTGTCGCACCCACGGAGCTGGTCTGGGAGCTACCCCCCGAATTCGAACCCATCACCGCGGCCGCTGCCGAAACCAGTCGTCCGTTGCCCGCCGATGTCTGGCAGCCCGAGCCGGTCGCCCGCGAACCGCAGCAACCGGCCGAGCCGCGCGGCCCGAACTTCATCGAGCGTGCCATCAGCGGCGCACGCAATTGGCTGTTCGGCGGCAATACCGTATTGCGGGTCGGCGTGGTGCTGTTGTTCCTCGGCCTGGCTTTCCTGTTGCGTTATGCCACCGAAGGCATGGTGGTGCCGATCGAGTTGCGCTACGCCGGTGTCGCGGCGGCGGCCTTGGGCCTGCTCGCCCTGGGCTGGTGGCTGAGACTGCGCAACAGCAACTACGCGCTGATGCTGCAAGGCACCGGGATCGCGGTGTTGTACCTGACGGTATTTGCCGCGATGCGTCTGCATCCGTTGCTTGATCCCAATGCAGCATTGGGCCTGTTGGTGGTGGTGACGGTGTTCTCGGCGATTCTCGCCATTACCCAAAATGCGTTGGGCCTGGCCGCCGCTGCCGCGTTGGGCGGTTTCGCCGCGCCGATCCTGACCTCCACCGGCGCTGGCAATCACGTCGCGCTGTTCAGCTATTTCGCCCTGCTCAACGCTGGCATCCTCGCCATCGCGTGGTTCAAGGCCTGGCGGCTGCTCAACCTGATCGGGTTTGTCGGCACCTTCGGCATCGGCTTTGCCTGGGGCCTGCGCTCCTATAGACCGGAGCTGCTGTGGAGTACCGAGCCGTTCCTGATTCTGTTCTTCCTGATGTACCTGGCCATCGGTTTGTTGTTCACCCGGCGCAAGTTGCTGGAAATGAGCGACGCGCCCGAGGACGACAGCCGTGAAGCGCTGCTGCGCTGGTCGGCGCACAAGGGCGATTACGTCGACGGCATGATGCTGTTCGCGCCACCGTTGGTGGGCTTCGGTCTGCAGTTCGCGCTGGTGGAGCACTTTGAATTTGCCGCGGCCTTCAGCGCCTTGGCCCTGGGCATGATTTACATGGGGCTGGCCCGGTTGCTGATGGGGGGGCGAGCACTGTTGTTGGCCGAAACCTGTCTGGCGCTGGGGGTGATCTTCGCCAGTCTGGCGATTCCTCTGGGGCTTGATGCGCGTTGGACTGCCGCAGCCTGGGCGGTGGAAGGGGCGGGGATTTTCTGGCTCGGCCTGCGTCAACGACGGCCGCTGGCGCGGGCCTTTGCCTTGCTGCTGCAATTGGGCTCGGCGTTGGCCTTTATCAGCGAATTGCGCAGCGGCGAGAGCAGCCTGCTCGATGGTGCTCCGCTGGGGGCGTTGATGCTCGGTGTTGCGCTGCTGTTCAGCTTCTACCAATTACGCAAAGCGTTGCCTGAACAGGCGTTGCCGTGGGAGCGCCAGGGCTTGCCGGTGCTGGCCTGCCTGGGCCTGACGTTCCTCTATCTGCTGGCGCCGCTGTTTTTCTTCACTCACGGCACGGCGATCAGTTGGGCGCTGGCCGGGTTGGCGACGCTGTTCGTCGGCCTGCGCCTGCAATCGCGGGCGTTCCTGTTCAGTGCGTTCGCCGTGCAACTGCTCGGCGGTGCGTTGTTCCTGGTGCGGCTGCGAGGGGCGAGCGGAGACTCGGCTGCGGTCTTCAGCGCCGGCTGGAGCGGTTTGCTCAGCGCATCCTTGATCGGGCTGGCACTGATCGCCGGCATGTTGTTGGCGGCCCGGGACGAAATGGTGCGCAGTGACGTGCGTTTGTTGCGTGGCTTGTCGGTGGTGCTATTGGCCGGTCTGGTGCTGATCAACCTGGCTGTGCTGTTCGTGTTGCCGTGGCAAACCGCGAGTGCGGTGTGGGCGGCCAGTGGTTTGTTCATCATCTGGCTGAGTCTGTACCTGAAGCAGCGTGTGAGTTTTGTCTTTGGTCTGCTGTTGCAGGTGATCGGCGGCGTAGCGTTCCTGTTCGCCGGGCCAGACCTGCTCGGGCCGCTGCTCAGCGAAGGGTTGCGACCGTTGGCGCATAGCGGGTTCTGGACACCGCTGGTGCTGGGACTGGCGGCATTTGTCGGGGCCTGGCGTTTGCAGCTAGGCAACCATGCTTCGGCTTTCGATGTGTTGAGCCTGCAGCGCTTGTCCGAAGTGTTGCTGGTGTGGGGCACGGGTTGGTGGGCACTGGCGTGGATCAGCGAAGTGCTGCGTTTTGCGCCTGTGAACCTGCAAGCGACGTTGTTGCTGGCGGTCGCGGCGGTGAGTGTGGCGCTGTGGGCGGTGCTGGCGCTGCGCCTGAAGTGGTCGTCGCTGGGTTTGCTCTGCACCTTGCTGATTCCCGCCGCCGGTCTGGTGTTGCTCGCGGCCTGGCATTCGCGTTATCACCCGGCCGCCAGCTTCGGCTGGCTGGTTTGGGCCGCGGTGTTCGTCGTGCATTTCATCTCGTTGCAGCGTCTGGCGTCGATGCTGCCCGAAAAAGCCCAGAGCACCGCCCATGTACTCGGTTGCTGGCTATTGATCGGCGTGTTGGCCCTGGAGCTGCGTTATGGCTTGCTGCTGTTGTCGGAGCAGTACAACGCCTGGCGCTGGTTGGGCTGGGCGATTCTGCCGAGCCTGTATCTGGTGCTGATGGCCGCACCGCGCGAGTGGCCATGGCCAGTGTCGGCTTATCCCCGCGAGTACCGGGTCTATGCCGTCGCGCCGTTGGCGTTGTTGATGCTCGGCTGGTTCTGGCTGGCGAACATGGCCAGCGACGGCACCGCCGAGCCGTTGCCCTATGTGCCACTGATCAACCCGCTGGAGCTGGGCCTGTTGTTCGCCCTGTTTGGCGTTTATGTCTGGTCCCGCAACGCAGTCACGCAACTGGCGATCCGCAAGGATTACACCGATAACGCCACGCAGGTGATTGCCGGTGTTTCACTGTTCGCCTTCTTTACCGCGCTGGTGATGCGCGCGGCCCACCACTGGGGTGGCGTGCCGTTCGCGCTGGATCTGCTGCTTGAATCGATGCTGGTGCAGGCCGGCCTGTCCATCGTTTGGACCCTGATGGCCCTGAGTCTGATGATCGGTGGGCATCTGCGTCACCGCCGTGAAGTCTGGCTGATCGGCACAGGGCTGATCGCGCTGGTGGTTGCCAAGCTGTTCTTCGTTGAATTGAGTAACCGCGGCGGGCTGGCGCGGATCGTGTCGTTTATCGGCGTTGGCGTGTTGCTGTTGGTGGTGGGCTATTTCGCCCCGCTGCCACCCAAGCGTGCCGAAGCCGTGCCGGGTGCTGAAAAACCGGCCCCTGAAACCGAAGGAGTGTCATCTTGAGTCAGAAGCTGAACCTGGGCTGGTGGGCTGCTGTTGTGCTGGGGGTGACACTGTCGGCTGGCGCGCAGGAAAAACCTGCGGACTTCGCCACGCAGGTGCCATTGTCTGTGAGCGGCGAGGGCCCGTGGTATCGCCTGGAATTGCCCTTGGGCGTGCAACTGAACGCGCGGCAAACCGATCTCAGCGATGTGCGTGTGTTCAACGCCGCCGGTGAGCCTCAGGCGTACGCTCTGGCCCGAGAGCCTGCGCAGACCCACGAAAACCGCACGCTGACCGACGTAAAGTGGTTCCCGTTGTACAACTCGGCGGATGCCAGCGAACGCACGCCGAGCGTACGGGTGCAATCGAACACCAACGGCACGTTGATCGAAGTGCAGCCGTCCAGCCAGTTGGAGGCGGGCGAAGAAGAGCTGCGCGGCTGGTTACTCGATGCCAGCGGCATCAAGGCGCCGTTGCAGCAATTAATCCTCGACTGGACCAGTGAACGCGACGGCTTCCAGCGTTTCAGCATCGAAGCCAGCAACGATTTGCAGCATTGGCAGTCGTGGGGTGAAGGGCAGGTGGCGCGTCTGACGTTTGCCGACGAACGGGTCGAGCAACATGAAGTCGGCCTGCCGGGGCAATCGGCGCGCTATCTGCGTTTGCTTTGGAATTCGCCTCAGTCGGCGCCAGTGCTGACCTCGGCGCAGCTGGAAAGCACCAACCCTCGCACCTTGCCGCTGCCGTTGGTCTGGTCGCAACCCTTGGCCGGCAGCAGCGTGAAGGCCGGTGAGTACATCTGGCAATTGCCGATGGGGTTGAACGTCCAGCGTTTGCAGGTCGAGCTGAATCAGCCCAACAGCCTGGCACCGGTAACGTTGTCGGGGCGCCGGGAGACCAGCCTGCCGTGGCAACCGCTGACCAACGGTTTGCTCTATCGCCTGACCCAGAATGGCCAGGACGTGGTGCAGAACGAATTGCAGTTGTCGGGCCAGACCGTGCAGCAATTGAAGCTGACGGTAGATGAGCGCGGCGGCGGCCTGGGCGCCGAAGCACCCACCGTGCGGTATGCCGTGCGCTCCACGCAGTTGGTGTTCCTGGCGCGCGGTGCCGGGCCTTATACGCTGGCGCTGGGAAGTGCGACGGTGAAGGCTGCAAGCTTGCCGTTGTCGACGCTGATTCCCGATTACAGCGCGGCGAAGCTGGCGACGCTGGGCAAGGCGACGGTGGACGGCGGGGCCGTGGTGACCCCGGCGGCGACAGCACCAACTGTGCTGGGCACGAACTGGAAAAAGATCGGGTTGTGGGCGGTGTTGCTGCTCAGTGTGCTGTTTCTGGGAGGGATGGCGTTCAGTTTGCTGCGCAAGCCTGCTGCTAAATCCTGAGGATGGCTGGCGCTGCGCGCCAGATCGCGGGCAAGCCGCTCCTGCAGGGGCGAGGCTTGCCCGCGAAGACGTCCTTCCTGCCACCAAAAATATCGAAACTGGCGCCCAATCGCGGCCCATTTCGAACTACGCTCAACCCCGCGCATGAACTCTATTGGGTGTATCACGTCTGATAGGAGGAAATGCGCCCCGACTCGCGTTAAACTGCGCGGGTTTTTAGCCCCCCATTCCTCCGGAGCCGTCCATGTCCCGCGTTACCCTGAGTCGCTATTTGATTGAGCAGACCCGCAGCAACAACACTCCTGCCGATCTGCGTTTCCTGATCGAAGTGGTGGCGCGTGCCTGTAAGGAAATCAGCCACGCCGTTTCCAAAGGCGCCCTGGGTGGTGTCCTGGGCAGCATGGGCACTGAAAACGTCCAAGGTGAAGTGCAGAAGAAGCTTGATGTGATGTCCAACGACATCCTGCTCGAAGCCAACGAATGGGGCGGTCACCTGGCCGGCATGGCATCCGAAGAAATGGACAATGCCTACCAGATCCCGGGCAAATACCCGAAAGGCGCGTACCTGCTGGTGTTCGACCCGCTGGACGGTTCGTCGAACATCGACATCAACGCGCCGGTCGGTACGATCTTCTCGGTGCTGCGTTGCCCGAACGAATACCTGACCCAGAACGAGCCTTTGAACGAAAAGGCCTTCCTGCAGCCAGGCACTCAGCAGGTTGCCGCCGGTTACGCGATTTACGGTCCACAGACCATGCTGGTGCTGACCCTGGGCAATGGCGTCAAAGGCTTCACCCTGGATCGTGAAATGGGCAGCTTCGTACTGACCCATGAAGACATCACGATTCCGGAGTCCACGCAGGAATTCGCGATCAACGCGTCCAACAAGCGTCACTGGGAAGCGCCGGTACAACGTTACGTCGACGAATTGCTGGCTGGCGATGAAGGCCCGCTGAAGAAGAACTACAACATGCGTTGGGTCGCCGCGATGGTGGCCGACGTGCACCGCATCCTGACCCGCGGCGGTCTGTTCATGTACCCACGCGACAGCCGCGAGCCGTCGAAGCCGGGCAAACTGCGCCTGATGTACGAAGCCAACCCGATGTCGTTCCTGGTGGAGCAAGCGGGTGGCGCATCCACTGACGGCCACCAGCGCATCCTCGACATCCAGCCGGAAGGCCTGCACCAGCGTGTTGCGGTGTTCCTCGGTTCGAAAGAAGAAGTTGCCCGCGTCACGGCTTACCACAAGGAATAAAACATGACCGCGCCCTGGCAGCCGTTACTCGAATGGTGGTTTGGATCTTTCGAATCACCCAACGAAATAGCGGCTGAAAAGGGCAAGTTATGGTTCGGCAAGCGTGACAGTCAGGACCTCGAAGCGCGGATGCGTTTCGGGGATCTGGTCGAGCAGGCACTGGCCGGCGGATTGACCGAATGGGCGCAACGCCCCGAAGGTTGGCTGGCCCTGGTGCTGTTGCTCGATCAATTGCCGCGAATGATCTTTCGCGACACACCCAAATCCTTTTCCGGCGACGTCAGGGCCCAGGCACTGGTGGCGCAAGGCATTGCCGTGGATTTCGATCGGCAACTGCGACCGATCCAGCGGGTTTTTATCTATCTGGTGTTCGAACACTGCGAAAACCTGGCGGTGCAGAACGAAGCGGTTTCGCGGTTTCTCGATCTGGTTGAACAGCAACCCGAGGCGGATCGGGCGGTGTTTGCCAGCAACCTGGATTACGCCGAACGGCATCAGAAGATCATTGCGCGATTTGGGCGGTTTCCCCATCGCAATGCGGTGTTGGGGCGTGAGTCTACGGCTGAGGAGCTGGAGTTTCTTTCGGGGCCAGGATCGCGCTTCTAGCTTTTCGTTGTTGCTGATGCCGGCATCGCGGGCAAGCCCGCGATGAGGCCAGTGAGAGCGCCTTAGATCCGGAAACTACCCACCAACTGCTTCAACCGCGCCGCTTGCTGCTCAAGATCAGCACACGCACGCAAAGTCGACTGCAAGTTCTCCACACCTTCCTGGTTCAGCGTGTTGATCTCGGTGATGTCGACGTTGATCGATTCCACCACGGCGGTCTGTTCTTCAGTCGCGGTAGCCACCGACTGGTTCATCCCGTCGATTTCACCGATGCGCTGCGTCACGCTGCCCAGGCGTTCGCCAGCCTGGTTGGCGATGCCGACGCTGCTTTCGCTCTGGCGCTGGCTGTCGGTCATGGTGCTGACCGCTTCCCGGGCGCCAACTTGCAGCTCCTCGATCATCTTCTGCACTTGCTGCGCCGAATCCTGAGTGCGGTGGGCGAGGTTGCGTACTTCGTCGGCCACCACGGCAAAACCACGGCCGGCTTCACCGGCACGGGCAGCTTCGATGGCCGCGTTGAGGGCCAGCAGGTTGGTCTGTTGCGAGATGCTGGTGATCACTTCCAGAATCTGTCCGATGTTCACTGTGTTGCTGTTCAGGGTTTCGATGTTGCCGCACGAATCGCTGATTTTTGCCGAAAGCTGGTGCATCGCGGCGATGGTTTTATCCACGACCTGCTGACCGTCTTCGGCCAGGCTGCGTGCGTCGCTCGAATGTTGCGAGGCGAGGGCGGCGTTCTGGGCGATTTCCTGGGCGGCGGCCCCGAGCTGGTTGATCGCTGCCGCGACGCTGCTGGTGCGCGAGGCCTGTTGATCGGAGTTGAACATCGATGAGTTCGAGGCCGTCACTACGCGCAGGGCAACTTCGTTGACCTGGCCGGTGGCCGAAGATACTTCGCGGATCGAGGTGTGGATACGCTCGACGAAACGGTTGAACGAGGTGCCCAGTGCACCGAATTCGTCCTGGCCATGAATGGTCAGGCGTTTGGTCAGGTCGCCTTCGCCCTCGGCGATGTCATGCATGGCGCGGCCCATGATCAGCAGAGGCTGCATCAGCACGCGGATCAACATGCTCAGCAGCGCGATGATGATCACCACGGCGATGACCATGGCGATGATCGCCGAGGTGCGGAATTCGCTGAGCATCGAGAACGCGGTTTCCTGATCCAGCACCAGCGCCACGTACCAGTCCGCCGACGGCACACCGTTAACGTGGGTGAAGGAGATGAACTGGGTTTTACCGTCCAGTTCGACTTCTTTCAGGCCCGGGCTGACTTTCGGCGCGCCGTTGGGGTAGGCGTCGGCCAGGTTCTTGAGCACCAGTTTGCTGTCCGGGTGGATCAGAATCTTGCCGTCGGCGCTGACAATGAACGCATGGCCATGACCGCCGAAGTTCAGCGAGTTGATGATCGTGCTGACGCTGGACAGGTCGATATCCGCGCCGGCGACGCCAATCATCTGGCTCTGGTACTTCACCGGCGTGGCCACGGTGATCACCAGTTTGCCCGACGACGCCGCGATGTAGGGTTCGGTGACGATGGTCTGTTGCGCGTTGTTGGCTGCCTTGTACCAGCCACGGGCGCGAGGGTCGTAGTCCGCGGCGCGGTTGCCGGCCGGGATCGAGAACATCACGCCATCGGTGCCGCCGAAGTAGCTCAGCTGGAAGTTGCTGGTATAGGCCGGCAGGTCGATGGCGCGTTTGAGATTGGCCGGGGCGCTGCCGTCCACGGCGATCTGCTGGGACAGCGATTGCAGCAATTGGATGCGGCTTTCCAGCCAGGTCTGGATGTTGCTGGTGGTCAGGCTGCCGAGTTCCTGCATCGAGGACTCGGTACTGCTGCGCAGGGTTTGACGCTGGCGGTAATCGTTGAACAGGATGAAACAGGCGAATGCAACGGCCACCACGAGAGCGGCTGCCAACAAGATCTTGTGGCTGAATTTCATGTTTCTGGTCATTAAATGATCTACCGCGCAGTGGCTGGTCAGCAAAGGGGCGTCAATTTGCCACAGTCGAGGGCTTGGCGCTGCTTTTATGTCGACTGGCCAGCGCCAAAGATTAGGCGGGTATTGACGAAAACCGACGAAATACCCAATGACCTGAGAAAGGGGCTGATTTATCGGTAAAAGGCTGACGAGTGGCCTAATAAATAGGCGGACGGTCGGGGAACCAGATTAGGGTTTTCTCTTCTAAGCTTCTGGTTGGCAACATGCCACCTCTCTTCCGCTCCAGGAGTTACACCATGTCGCTGCGTTCTATCGCCTTGCTCTCGTTCTGCGTGCTGTTGGCCGCGTGCAGCAAGATCAATCAGGAAAATTATTCGAAGCTGTCGACCGGCATGCCCAAGGCCCAGGTTGAAACCTTGCTGGGCAAACCCACCGATTGCTCGGGCGCACTCGGCATGTCCAGCTGCACCTGGGGCGACAAAAACAGCTTTATCAGCGTGCAGTATGCCGGTGACAAAGTGCTGATGTTTTCGGGCCAAGGCCTGAAGTAAACCGGGGCTTTTCGCCCACGGGAGAAAAAAATAATGAAGCGGTTCCTGATCGTTCTTTTTGTCGGCCTGGTATTGGCCGGCTGCGCCTCTTCTGGCGTAGATCCGTTGGCGCCCAAGACCGTCAATAGTGTCAACCTCAAGCGTTACCAGGGAACCTGGTACGAATTGGCGCGTCTGCCGGTGTATTTCCAGCGTAACTGTGCGCAATCCGAAGCCCATTACAGCCTCAAGCCTGACGGTGAGATGGCGGTGCTGAACCGCTGCCTGACTTCGCAATGGCAATGGGAAGAGGCCAAGGGCAGGGCTTATCCACAGGAAGTCGGCAAGGCCGACAAGCTGTGGGTCGAATTCGACACCTGGTTCTCGCGATTGATACCCGGTGTGTCGAAGGGAGAATACTGGGTGTTGTACGTCAGTGATGACTACAAGACCGCGATTGTCGGCGACCCGAGCCGCCATCATCTCTGGCTGCTGTCACGGACCCCGACGGTCAATGGCGTAGTGCGTGAAGAACTGCTGAGCAGGGCGCGTCAGCAGGGCTATGACACGACGCGACTGATCTGGCGTACGTCGGATGCCAAGATGGCCAAGACCTCGAACTAACGGTCACCGAAAAGCAAAAACTGTGGGAGCGAGCAGGCTCGCTCCCACTTTTTTTTTTGCGTCAGCCCAAGAGATCGCGCAGGACTTGAGTGAATGCCCGGTTACTCTCTTCTTCGTCGGCATGCCGCCCATCGCGCACGACCCACTGGCCATTGACCAGCACATCCCGCACCTGGCGATCGCCACCGGCAAACAGCCAACGATTGAGAATCCCGTCGCCACTGGCCGTCGCCAGGTACGGATCGTTGCCGTCCAGCACCAACCAATCCGCGCGCTTGCCGACTTCCAGGGCGCCGATCGGCTGCCCCAACGCCTGGGCGCCGCCATCCAGCGCTGCGTCGTACAGCGTGCGGCCGACCATCGGCTGATTCGCGCCATACAACCGATTACGCCGCTGATCGCGCAGACGCTGGCCGTATTCCAGCCAGCGCAATTCTTCCACCACGCTCAACGACACATGGCTGTCGGAACCGATACCCATGCGCCCGCCCTGCGCCAGGAAGTCCACCGCCGGGAAAATCCCGTCGCCGAGGTTGGCTTCAGTGGTCAGGCACAGGCCGGCGATGGCGCGGCTCTTGGCCATGAGCGTGACTTCTTCCGGGTTGGCGTGGGTGGCGTGGACCAGGCACCAGCGTTGATCGACTTCGGTGTTTTCGTACAGCCATTGCAGTGGACGGCGACCGCTCCAGCTAAGGCAGTCGTCGACTTCCTTCTGCTGCTCGGCGATGTGAATGTGCACCGGGCACTGCTTGTCGCTGGCCGCCAGCACTTCGCTGATCTGCTGCGGTGTGACCGCGCGTAACGAGTGGAAACACAGGCCGAGCGACTGCGCCGGTTGCTGCGCCAGAATCGGCTGCAAACGTGACTGAAGCTTCAGGTAGTTTTCGGTGCTGTTGATAAAGCGGCGTTGGCCTTCGTTCGGGGTCTGGCCGCCGAAACCGGAATGGCTGTAGAGCACCGGCAGCAAGGTCAAACCGATACCGGCAGAGCTGGCCGCCTGGCTGATGCGCAGTGCCAGTTCGGCCGGGTCCGCATACGGCTGGCCATTATTGTCGTGATGGACGTAATGAAATTCAGCGACCGATGTGTAACCGGCCTTGAGCATTTCGATGTACAGCTGACGGGCGATAACGCCGAGTTGGTCCGGGCTGATTTTTCCGACGAGCCGATACATCAGATCGCGCCAGGTCCAGAAACTGTCATTCGGATTACCCGCCACTTCCGCCAGGCCGGCCATGGCCCGCTGGAAGGCGTGGGAGTGTAAATTCGGCATTCCCGGCAGCAGCGGACCGCTCAACCGTTCGGCGCCATCTGCGTGGGAATCGGCCTGGATATGGGTCAGCACGCCATCGGCGTTGACTTCAAGACGTACATTGTTGGCCCATCCACTAGGCAGCAGCGCGCGTTCGGCAAAGAAGGCGGACATGGTTCAGCACCCCATCGTGTGTTATTTGTATATACATATACAGACGTTTGCCTGCTCGGTAAACTCCGGCAAGCTAGCAACCTCTACCAAATGAACAAGGATTAACCGTGCCGACTCCGCCTCCAGTCTCCCCGTTGGCCGCGAACATGGGCGACAGTCCGGCGCCCTTGTACGCCCGCGTAAAACAGATGATCACCCAGCAAATCGACAGTGGAAACTGGCCGCCGCACTACCGCGTTCCGTCGGAAAGCGAACTGGTCAACCAGCTGGGTTTCAGCCGCATGACCATCAACCGCGCCCTGCGCGAGATGACTGCCGACGGCCTGTTGGTGCGTATGCAAGGCGTCGGAACGTTCGTCGCCGAGCCGAAAAGTCAGTCTGCGCTGTTTGAAGTGCACAACATCGCCGACGAGATCGCCTCCCGTGGTCATCGTCACACGTGCAAGGTGATCACCCTCGAAGAAGAGGCCGCCGGTTCCGAGCGGGCCCTGGCCCTGGACATGCGCGAAGGCCAGAAGGTGTTCCACTCGCTGATCGTGCATTTCGAAAACGATATCCCGGTGCAAATCGAAGACCGTTTCGTCAACGCGCTGGTGGCGCCGGACTACCTCAAGCAAGACTTCACCCTGCAAACGCCTTACGCCTATCTGAATCAGGTCGCGCCGTTGACCGAGGGCGAGCATGTGGTCGAAGCGATTCTTGCCGAGCCATCCGAATGCAAGCTGCTACAGATTGAAAAGGGCGAACCGTGCCTGCTGATTCGTCGCCGCACCTGGTCCGGCCGTCAGCCGGTGACCGCCGCCCGCTTGATCCACCCCGGTTCCCGTCATCGTCTGGAAGGACGGTTCCACAAATAAAAAGAGCCATAAATGAGTCAGTTGAAGGTTTTACGCGCGGCCGATTACCCGCGCATGCCGTGGAAGAACGGCGGCGGCAGCACTGAAGAAATCACCCGTGATACGGGGATGGGTCTTGATGGTTTTGGTTGGCGCCTGTCGATTGCCGACATCGGCGAGTCGGGCGGTTTTTCCACCTTTGCCGGTTATGAGCGGGTGATCACCGTACTGCAAGGCGAGGGCATGACCTTGCGCGTCGATGGCCAGGACACGCGGGCGTTGTTACCGCTCGACCCGTTTGCTTTCAATGGCGAGAGTCACGTGTCCTGCGCATTGCTCGGTGGGCCGATTCGCGACTTCAACCTGATTTATGCACCGGATCGTTACAGTGCGCGGTTGCAGTGGCTGGAAGGCAAGCAGCGGTTTTTTAGTGACGCCGGGACTCTGCTGGTGTTCAGTGTCAGTGAAGCGCTGGAAGTGAAGGTCGGTAACAAAGCATCGCAACTCGGTCGCCATGATTGCCTGCAACTGGACGGTAACGTCGGTCTGCAGGACGTCGCCCTCAATGGTTCGTGCTGTGTCATTGAGCTGACTGCACGCTGATCCAATATCGAGTCGCCTCTATCGCGGGCAAGCCTCGCTCCCATAAGGTCGATGACAATCTTGTGGGCGCGAGGCTTGCCCGCGATGCTTTTCGTCCTCGCAAATCCGTTCCCCATCGCGCACCAATTTGTTACCGAACGCCCCAGCGTGGCGCAAAGCCACGCTCAAGTAACAACCGGCACGTCCCCGAATAAATCCCCGCGAAAAATTTCATTTACGCCAGAACCCTTGATCCAGGCGCTTTCCAGCCCTGTAAGAAATTTTCTTGGATGCTCATTCAACAAGTTGGCCGCTTGATTGCATATGCTTGTATGTACAAGTAAAGACGTATGTGTATGAGTCACGAAGACTCAACCATCGTCCACTGATTCGCTGATGTGCACTGATGCCCATCGGCTTGCTCGCCCACTACCTGGGTTGGTTTGGATTGATTACTGAGGAGTTCTTTTCGTGACTGAGAATAAACCTACTAAGTTTCGTGACGTTGAAATCCGTGCTGCCCGCGGTAACAAGCTGACCGCCAAGAGCTGGCTGACTGAAGCGCCGCTGCGCATGCTGATGAACAACCTCGACCCGGAAGTCGCCGAGAACCCTAAAGAACTGGTGGTTTACGGTGGTATCGGTCGTGCGGCACGTAACTGGGAATGCTACGACAAGATCGTCGAAAGCCTGACCAACCTGAACGACGACGAGACCCTGCTGGTGCAATCCGGCAAGCCGGTCGGCGTGTTCAAGACCCACAGCAACGCACCACGCGTTCTGATTGCCAACTCCAACCTGGTACCCCACTGGGCGAACTGGGAGCACTTCAACGAACTCGACGCCAAGGGCCTGGCCATGTACGGCCAGATGACCGCCGGCAGCTGGATCTACATCGGCAGCCAGGGCATCGTTCAAGGCACCTACGAAACCTTCGTCGAAGCCGGTCGCCAGCATTACAACGATGATCTGAAAGGTCGTTGGGTCCTGACCGCAGGCCTCGGCGGCATGGGCGGCGCTCAGCCTCTGGCTGCAACCCTGGCCGGCGCTTGCTCGCTGAACATCGAATGCCAACAAGTGAGTATCGATTTCCGTCTGAAAAGCCGTTACGTCGACGAGCAAGCCAAAGACCTCGACGACGCCCTGGCCCGTATCGCCAAATACACCGCCGAAGGCAAGGCGATCTCCATCGCCCTGCTGGGCAACGCTGCGGAAATCCTCCCGGAACTGGTCCGTCGTGGCGTGCGCCCGGACATGGTCACCGACCAGACCAGCGCCCACGACCCGCTCAACGGCTACCTGCCGGCCGGCTGGACCTGGGACGAATACCGCGCTCGCGCCAAGACCGAACCTGCTGCCGTGGTCAAAGCCGCCAAGCAATCGATGGCCGTGCACGTTAAAGCGATGCTGGACTTCCAGAAAATGGGCGTGCCGACCTTCGACTACGGCAACAACATCCGTCAGATGGCGCAAGAAGAAGGCGTGGAAAACGCATTCGACTTCCCGGGTTTCGTACCGGCTTACATCCGTCCACTGTTCTGCCGTGGCATCGGCCCGTTCCGTTGGGCTGCGCTGTCGGGCGACCCGCAGGACATCTACAAGACCGACGCTAAAGTCAAAGAACTGATCCCGGACGACGCCCACCTGCACAACTGGCTGGACATGGCTCGCGAGCGCATCAGCTTCCAGGGTCTGCCGGCACGTATCTGCTGGGTTGGCCTGGGCCTGCGCGCCAAGCTCGGTCTGGCGTTCAACGAAATGGTCCGTAGCGGTGAATTGTCCGCGCCAATCGTGATCGGTCGCGACCACCTGGACTCCGGCTCCGTATCCAGCCCGAACCGCGAAACCGAATCGATGCAGGACGGTTCCGACGCCGTGTCCGACTGGCCACTGCTCAACGCTCTGCTGAACACCGCGAGCGGCGCGACCTGGGTTTCCCTGCACCACGGCGGCGGCGTCGGCATGGGCTTCTCCCAGCACTCGGGCATGGTGATTGTCTGCGACGGTACTGACGAAGCGGCCGAGCGTATCGCTCGCGTGCTGCACAACGACCCGGCCACCGGTGTCATGCGTCACGCCGATGCGGGTTACCAGATCGCGATCGACTGCGCCAAGGAACAGGGGCTGAACCTGCCGATGATCACCGGCAAATAAGAGAAAAGACCACTGCAGGAGCTGTCGCGGCTGCTCCTGCAGAGATCACGATGTTGCAGACCCAACAATAAGCGGGGCGGGTCGCGCGTAGCGCAGGCCTGATTGGACGTGGACAGGGCTGGATGCCTCTTGACTGCCGTAAGCCAACTCATGATTAGGAGCGTCACACAATGAAATCGAACAAGACCCTGCTGACCACTTTGCTTTCCATGGGCCTGCTGGCCAGTGCCGGTGCTACCCAGGCGGCTGGCTGGTGCGAATCGGGTAAACCGGTGAAATTCGCCGGCCTGAACTGGGAAAGCGCCATGCTGCTGACCGACGTGCTGCAAGTCGTGTTGGAGAAAGGCTACGACTGCAAGACCGACAGCCTGCCGGGCAACTCCATCACCATGGAAAACGCCCTGAGCAGCAACGACATCCAAGTGTTCGCCGAAGAGTGGGTCGGCCGCAGCGAAGTCTGGAACAAGGCCGAGAAGGCCGGCAAGGTCGTCGGTGTCGGCGCTCCGGTGGTGGGTGCCGTCGAAGGCTGGTACGTGCCGCGCTACGTGATCGAAGGCGACGCCAAGCGCAAACTGGAAGCCAAGGCGCCGGACCTGAAAAACATTGCCGATCTGGCTAAATATTCCGCGGTATTCAAGGACGCCGAAGAGCCATCCAAAGGGCGTTTCTACAACTGCCCGGCCGGCTGGACCTGCGAGCTGGATAACAGCGAAATGCTGAAAAGCTACGGCCTGGAAAACAGCTACACCAACTTCCGTCCAGGCACCGGCCCGGCGCTGGATGCGGCGGTGCTGTCGAGCTACAAGCGTGGCGAGCCGATCCTTTTCTACTACTGGTCGCCAACCCCGCTGATGGGCCAGATCGACGTGGTCAAACTGGAAGAAAAACCGGGTGTCGACAAGCGCGTGACCATCAAGGTCGGCCTCTCCAAGACTTTCCACGAGCAGGCCCCGGAACTGGTGACCGTGCTGGAAAAGGTCAACCTGCCGATCGACCTGTTGAATCAGAACCTGGGGCGTATGGCCAAAGAGCGGATCGAGTCGCCAAAACTGGCCAAGATCTTCTTGAAGGAACATCCTGAAGTCTGGCACGCGTGGGTGAGCGAAGACGCAGCCAAGAAAATCGACGCGGCCTTGTAGGTTGAGCCTCTCCGACTGTCGGCAACGGCAGTCGGATGCTTGATCGCAACCCCTTGATTGAGAGTCTCTTATGTTTCCCGAAAGCTTTACCTTTTCCATCGCCGACTGGGTCAACGGTTGGGTCGATACGCTGGTCACCAACTACGGCGACGTGTTCCGCAGCATCTCTGACACCCTGCTGTGGGCCATCGTCAATCTTGAAGGGCTGCTGCGTGCGGCGCCCTGGTGGCTGATGCTGGCGATCGTGGCGGGCGTGGCCTGGCACGCGACCCGCAAAGTCGTGACCACGGCGGTCATCGTCGGCCTGCTGTTCCTGGTGGGCGCGGTCGGTCTCTGGGACAAGCTGATGCAGACCCTGGCGCTGATGATGGTGGCGACGGTCATCTCGGTGCTGATCGGCATTCCGTTGGGCATTCTTTCTGCGCGCAGCAATCGCCTGCGTTCGGTGTTGATGCCGTTGCTGGACATCATGCAAACCATGCCGAGCTTCGTGTACCTGATCCCGGTGCTGATGCTGTTTGGCCTGGGCAAGGTCCCGGCGATTTTCGCTACCGTTATTTACGCTGCGCCGCCGCTGATCCGCCTGACCGATCTGGGTATTCGCCAGGTTGACGGTGAAGTGATGGAAGCGATCAACGCCTTCGGTGCCAACCGCTGGCAGCAACTGTTCGGCGTGCAACTGCCGCTGGCCCTGCCAAGCATCATGGCCGGGATCAACCAGACCACCATGATGGCCCTGTCGATGGTGGTGATCGCCTCGATGATCGGTGCCCGTGGCTTGGGTGAAGACGTATTGGTGGGGATTCAGACCCTCAACGTCGGACGTGGTCTTGAGGCCGGTCTGGCGATCGTGATTCTGGCAGTGGTGATCGACCGCATTACACAGGCGTACGGTCGTGCACGGCATGAGGTGAGCAAATGAGCAACGCAGCCATCAGCAAGATCGAAGTCAAAAACGTCTTCAAGATTTTCGGCAACCGTTCCAAGGATGCGCTGGCCATGATTAGCCAGGGCAAAACCAAAGACCAGGTATTGGCCGAAACCGGTTGCGTGGTCGGCGTGAATGACCTGTCGCTGAGCATCGGCACCGGCGAGATCTTCGTGATCATGGGCCTGTCGGGTTCCGGCAAGTCGACCCTGGTGCGTCACTTCAACCGCCTGATCGACCCGACCAGCGGCGCGATCCTGGTGGACGGCGTGGACATCCTGCAATACGACATGGAAGCCTTGCGCGAATTTCGCCGGCACAAGATCAGCATGGTGTTCCAGAGCTTCGGCCTGCTGCCGCACAAAAGCGTGCTGGATAACGTCGCCTACGGCCTGAAAGTGCGTGGCGAGAGCAAGCAGATGTGCGCCGAGCGCGCGCTGCACTGGATCAACACCGTGGGCCTGAAGGGCTACGAAAACAAATACCCGCATCAGCTTTCCGGCGGTATGCGCCAGCGTGTGGGCCTGGCTCGCGCCCTGGCGGCGGACACCGACATCATCCTGATGGACGAAGCTTTCAGCGCCCTCGACCCGCTGATCCGCGCCGAAATGCAGGACCAGTTGCTGGAACTGCAAAAGACCCTGCACAAGACCATCGTCTTCATCACCCACGACCTCGACGAGGCCGTGCGCATCGGCAATCGCATCGCGATTCTCAAGGATGGCCGGCTGATTCAGGTCGGCACGCCACGAGAGATCCTGCATTCGCCGGCGGATGAGTATGTGGACCGGTTCGTACAGCGGCGGGCTGCAGTGGTTTGAGGTTGATCGTTTTTGTGGCGAGGGAGCTTGCTCCCGCTGGGCTGTGAAGCGGCCCTGAAAATCTGCGACCGCTGCGCGGTCGAACGGGAGCAAGCTCCCTCGCCACAGGTGTCATACGTCCATGAATTTTGTATGAGGCTCTAGATGTCCCAGGCTGAAAAAATCGTTATCGCCGATGCCCCGTTGCGTTGGCAGGATGTGGTCGCGGTCGCCCGCCACGGTGCGCAGCTTGAGCTGTCGGCCCAAACCTGGGCGCGGATCGAGAATGCCCAGGCGATCGTCCAGTGCATCGTCGCCAGCGGCGAGCGCGCCTATGGCGTCAACACCGGCCTGGGCGCCTTGTGCAACGTCTCGCTCAAGGATGAACAACTCAGCCAGCTGTCGCGCAACACCTTGCTCAGCCATGCCTGCGGCGTCGGTGCTCCACTGTCCGACGAGCAGACTCGCGCGATCCTCTGCGCCGCGATCCACAACTACAGCCATGGCAAATCCGGCATTCACCGCCGGGTGGTCGAAGCATTGCTGGCGCTGCTCAATCGCGGCATCACTCCGCAGGTGCCGTCCCAGGGGTCGGTCGGTTATCTGACCCACATGGCCCACATCGGTATCGCGCTGCTGGGCGTCGGCAATGTCAGCTATCGCGGGCAGATCGTTTCTGCACAACAAGCCTTGGCCGAAGAAGGGCTGCAACCGGTTCAACTGGGTGCCAAAGATGGTTTGTGCCTGGTCAACGGCACACCGTGCATGACCGGCCTCAGCTGCCTGGCCCTGGCCGATGCAACGAACCTGGTGCAGTGGGCCGATGTGATCGGCGCCATGAGCTTCGAAGCCCAGCGTGGTCAGATTGCCGCGTTCGATGCCGAGATCATTGCGCTCAAACCGCATCCGGGCATGCAACAGGTGGGTATCAATCTGCGGGCGTTGCTCGACGGCAGTGAAGTGATCGCCAACAGCAAAGGCATTCGCACTCAGGATGCACTGAGCATCCGCTCGATTCCGCAAGTGCATGGCGCTGCCCGCGATCAGCTGGAACACGCCAGAAAACAGATCGAAACCGAGCTCAACTCCGCGACCGACAACCCGTTGCTGCTGGGCACGCCCGACAATTTCCGCGTCATGTCCCAGGCCAATCCGCACGGCCAATCAGTTGCTTTGGCGGCTGACTTGCTCGCCATTGCCATGGCCGAAATCGGCTCTATCGCCGAGCGTCGCCTGGACCGCTTGGTCAACCCGCACGTCAGCGGTTTGCCGGCCTTTCTGGTGGCCAACCCGGGCGTGAACTCCGGGATGATGATCGTGCAATACGTCGCCGCGTCGCTGTGTGCGGAAAACCGCCAGTTGGCGCAGCCGGCGGTACTCGATAACTACGTCACTTCGGGCTTGCAGGAAGACCACCTGAGCATGGGCACCAACGCCGCGCTGAAGCTGCATCGCGCGTTGGAAAACTGCACACAGATCCTCGCCATCGAGTACCTGTTGGCGGCTCAGGCTTTTGAATTCCTGAAAGAACAACGCTTCGGCGCCGGCACCGATGCCGCGTGGCGCCTGCTGCGCGAACGTATTCCGGCCTACGACCAGGACCGCTGGCTGGCGCCAGACATCGCCAGCGCCGCTGCTGTTTTGAAAGACCCGATTTTGCTGCACAAGGCTGTACCGAACCTCAACTGATTTCCACAACCACCAGCGTGCCAAGGCGCGGCCCCTCCAAAAGGCGGGAAGCGACGGACAACGGATATCTCCGGAGCGTCTGGTTAGTTAATAAAAATGCTCTCAAAAGGAGAATGAATGTGACTGCGCTTAATTTGATTCCCGGCCAACTGAGCCTTGCCCAACTGCGTGATGTGTATCAGCAACCGGTCAAAATCACTCTCGACGAAAGCGCTTCGGCGCAAATCGAAGCCAGCGTTGCCTGCGTGGAACAGATCCTCGCCGAGAACCGCACCGCGTATGGCATCAACACCGGTTTCGGCCTGCTGGCCTCGACCCGCATCGCCAGCGAAGACCTGGAAAACCTCCAGCGCTCGCTGGTGCTGTCCCACGCCGCCGGCGTCGGCGAGCCGATCAGCGACGCCCTGGTGCGGCTGGTCATGGTGCTCAAGGTCAACAGCCTGAGCCGTGGTTTCTCCGGTATTCGTCGTCAGGTGATCGACGCACTGATCGCGTTGATCAATGCCGAGGTTTACCCGCATATTCCTCTGAAAGGTTCGGTCGGTGCATCCGGCGATTTGGCGCCGTTGGCGCACATGTCGCTGGTGCTGCTGGGCGAAGGCAAGGCGCGTTACAAAGGTGAATGGCTGCCCGCCACCGAAGCGCTGAAAGTCGCCGGTCTGACACCGCTGACCCTGGCAGCGAAAGAAGGCCTGGCGCTGCTCAACGGCACTCAGGTGTCCACCGCCTACGCCCTGCGTGGCCTGTTCGAAGGCGAAGATCTGTTCGCCGGCGCACTGGCCCTTGGCGGCCTGACGGTCGAAGCGGTACTGGGCTCGCGCTCGCCATTCGACGCACGTATTCATGCCGCTCGCGGCCAGAAAGGCCAGATCGACGCCGCTGCCGCTTACCGCGATCTGCTGGGTGAGCGCAGTGAAGTGTCCGACTCGCACCAGAACTGCGAAAAGGTCCAGGATCCGTACTCCCTGCGCTGCCAGCCGCAAGTCATGGGCGCCTGCCTGACCCAGTTCCGTCAGGCCGCCGAAGTGCTTGCCATCGAAGCCAACGCCGTATCGGACAACCCATTGGTGTTCGCCGCTGAAGGCGACGTGATCTCCGGCGGTAATTTCCACGCCGAGCCGGTGGCCATGGCTGCCGACAACATGGCCCTGGCCATTGCCGAAATCGGCTCCCTGAGTGAACGCCGCATCTCGCTGATGATGGACAAGCACATGTCGCAACTGCCGCCGTTCCTGGTGGCCAATGGCGGCGTGAACTCCGGCTTCATGATCGCTCAAGTAACGGCTGCGGCACTGGCCAGCGAGAACAAGGCGCTGTCCCATCCGCATTCGGTGGACAGCCTGCCGACTTCCGCCAACCAGGAAGACCACGTGTCCATGGCGCCGGCTGCCGGCAAGCGTCTGTGGGAAATGGCCGAGAACACTCGCGGGATTCTCGCGGTGGAATGGTTGGCGGCGGCCCAGGGGCTGGATCTGCGCGACGGTCTGAAAACCTCGCCAAAACTGGAAAAAGCCCGTGCGATCCTGCGTGCTGAAGTGCCGTTCTACGAGAAGGACCGCTTCTTTGCGCCGGACATCAATGCGGCCAGTGAGTTGTTGGCGACGCGTTGCCTGAATGGCCTGGTGACGGCGAAGTTGCTGCCTAGCCTGTAATAGCTCCTTCCCTGATGATCGTTCCCACGCGGAGCGTGGGAACGATCATTTAGCGTCGAATAAGAATAATTAAGGACGAGAGATGCAACAGCCAGCAAAAGGTTTGAAACGCGGGCTCTCTGCCCGACATATTCGCTTCATGGCACTGGGGTCGGCGATCGGCACCGGGCTGTTTTACGGTTCTGCCTCGGCCATTCAAATGGCCGGCCCCGCGGTCCTGCTCGCTTACCTGATCGGTGGCGCGGCGGTGTTCATGGTCATGCGCGCCCTTGGCGAGATGGCGGTGCATAACCCGGTGGCCGGTTCTTTCGGCCAGTACGCCAGCACCTATCTGGGGCCAATGGCGGGCTTTATCCTCGGTTGGACCTACGCATTTGAAATGGTCATCGTCGGTATGGCCGACGTGACCGCATTCGGCATTTACATGGGGTTCTGGTTTCCGGAAGTCTCCCGCTGGATCTGGGTGCTGGGCATCGTTTCGGTGGTCGGCGGCTTGAACCTGTGCAACGTCAAAGTCTTCGGCGAAATGGAGTTCTGGTTGTCGCTGCTCAAGGTCGCGGCCATCGTCGCGATGATCCTCGGTGGTTTCGGCATCATGCTGTTCGGCATCAGCAATGCGCCCGGTGCCCAGGCGACCGATATCAGCAACCTCTGGACCCAGGGCGGCTTCATGCCCAATGGCGTGGGCGGCTTGATCGCCTCGTTTGCGGTGGTGATGTTTGCCTTTGGCGGTATTGAAATCATCGGCGTTACCGCCGGTGAAGCCAAAGACCCGCAGCATGTGCTGCCTCGCGCGATCAATGCCGTACCGTTGCGAATCCTGCTGTTCTACGTGCTGACGATGCTGGTGCTGATGTCGATCTTCCCGTGGCAGCAGATCGGCAGCCAAGGCAGCCCGTTCGTGCAGATTTTCGACAACCTTGGGATCAGCTCGGCGGCGACCATCCTCAACATCGTGGTGATCTCGGCGGCGGTGTCGGCCATCAACAGTGACATCTTCGGCGCGGGCCGCATGATGTATGGCCTGGCTCAGCAAGGGCACGCACCGAAAGGCTTCGCTCGCTTGTCGCGCAATGGCGTGCCGTGGCTGACGGTGATGGTGATGAGCTGCGCGCTGCTGCTGGGTGTGTTGCTGAACTACCTGATCCCGGAAAACGTGTTTCTGCTGATCGCCTCCATCGCGACCTTTGCCACGGTGTGGGTCTGGCTGATGATTCTGTTCACCCAGGTGGCCATGCGTCGCTCCATGAGTGCCGAGCAGGTCGCACAATTGAAATTCCCGGTGCCGTTCTGGCCCTATGCGCCGATGGCGGCGATTGCCTTCATGCTGTTCATCTTCGGCGTGCTGGGCTATTTCCCGGATACCCAGGCGGCGTTGATCGTCGGCGTGGTCTGGATTGTGTTGCTGGTGCTGGCCTACCTGACGTGGGTCAAACCGGCGGCAGGCAAGGCGGTACCGGTGGAACAGGAACCCATTTTTTCTCATCGATAACCTAACGGAGGCCAAGGATGAAAACGCTCTGGCAACACTGCCACGTCGCAACCATGGCGCAAGGCGTCTACTCAATCATCGAGGATGCGGCCATCGTGACGTCCGGTGCGCACATTGAGTGGATCGGCCCACGCGCCGAACTGCCGGCCGGCGAGTACCCGGCGGTCAATGACTTGAGCGGGGCCTGGGTCACCCCGGGCCTGATCGACTGCCACACCCATACGGTATTCGGCGGCAACCGCAGCGGCGAATTCGAGCAGCGCCTGCAAGGCGTCAGCTACGCGGAAATCGCGGCTGCCGGCGGCGGCATTGCCAGCACCGTGCGCGCCACCCGCGCCGCCAGTGAAGACGAACTGTTCGCCAGCGCCGCCAAGCGTCTGAAAAGCCTGATGCGTGATGGCGTGACCACCGTCGAAATGAAATCCGGCTACGGCCTGGACCTGGCCAGCGAACGCAAGATCCTGCGGGTGATCCGTCGTCTCGGCGCCGAGCTACCCGTTAGCGTGCGCAGCACGTGCCTGGCGGCTCACGCCTTGCCGCCGGAATACACCGACCGCGCCGACGCCTACATCGATCACATCTGCAGCGAAATGCTCCCGGCCCTGGCGGCCGAAGGGCTGGTGGATGCGGTAGACGCTTTCTGTGAATACCTGGCGTTTTCGCCAGAGCAGGTCGAGCGGGTGTTCGTCGCCGCGCAGAACCTCGGCTTACCGGTGAAGCTGCACGCCGAGCAATTGTCATCGCTGCACGGTTCGAGCCTGGCGGCGCGTTACCACGCATTGTCCGCCGATCATCTGGAATTCATGACCGAAGACGACGCCATCGCCATGGCCAAGTCCGGCACCGTCGCGGTATTGCTGCCCGGCGCGTTTTACTTCTTGCGGGAAACCCAATTGCCGCCGATGGAAGCCCTGCGCAAACACGGGGTGAAAATCGCCATTGCCAGCGACCTTAACCCGGGCACTTCGCCGGCGTTGTCGTTGCGCTTGATGCTGAACATGGCCTGCACCTGCTTCCGCATGACTCCGGAAGAGGCGCTGGCGGGCGCGACTATTCATGCCGCCACCGCCTTGGGCATGGGCCAAACCCACGGTTCGCTGGAAGCCGGCAAGGTCGCAGACTTCGTCGCCTGGCAAATCGATCGTCCGGCCGACCTGTCGTACTGGCTGGGCGGCGACCTGGAAAAACGCGTCGTGCGTCACGGCGTTGAAACAAGCGTTTAGGAGAGCAGTTGTGGATAAGGTTCTGAACTTCAAACAAGGCCGCGTGCCACTGCTGATCAGCATGCCCCACGCCGGCCTGCGCCTGACCCCGACGGTGGAAGCGGGGTTGATCCCCGACGCGAAAAGCCTGCCGGACACTGACTGGCACATTCCACGGCTTTATGAGTTCGCTGCCGAACTGGGCGCCAGCACCCTGGCGGCCGAGTACTCGCGGTTTGTCATCGACCTGAACCGGCCGTCCGACGACAAGCCTTTATATGTCGGCGCCACCACCGGTCTGTATCCGGCGACGCTGTTCGATGGCGTGCCGTTGTTCCGCGAAGGGCTGGAGCCGTCGGCTGCGGAACGGGCGACGTATCTGGAGCAGATCTGGACGCCGTACCACCGCACCTTGCAGGAAGAACTGGCGCGGCTGAAAGCCGAGTTCGGCTACGCGCTGCTGTTCGACGCGCACTCAATCCGCTCGGTGATCCCGCACCTGTTCGACGGCAAGCTGCCGGACTTCAACCTCGGCACTTTCAACGGCGCCAGCTGCGATCCACAGTTGGCCACACAGCTGGAAGCGATCTGCGCGAAGCACACCGATTACAGCCATGTGCTGAACGGTCGCTTCAAGGGCGGTCACATCACCCGGCATTATGGCAATCCGGCCGAGAACATTCATGCCGTGCAACTGGAGTTGGGCCAGTGTACGTATATGGAAGAGTTCCAGCCGTTCCGTTATCGCCCGGATTTGGCCGAGCCGACGCAAGTGGTGCTCCGGGAATTGCTGCAAGGGCTGTTGGCGTGGGGCGAAAAGCATTACAGCGCGTAACCCTGTGGCGAACGGGCCTTTGTGGCGAGGGAGCTTGTCGGATCGCCGCACCGTCCCGCTCGGCGGCGAAGCCGTCGTAAACCCTGTTGGTCGGGCGTATCTGATGAAACTCGGTTGAATGGTTTGGGGGCAGCTTCGCAAACCAGCGGGAGCAAGCTCCCTCGCCACAGATTAGTGTTCGCCTTGGTAACGCATCAGGACAGTCGCCACCGTGCAAAACACGGTCGCCACAGGTCACTTTTGCCGACTCGGCGCTGCGTAACGTTGTGGGCACGGTGCACAAAGACACCGGGCCCACAATAATCTGCTGCCGAGCGAGCCTTCCCGATGAAACGACTGTTCAACCGCTGTCTGTTAATCCTCACCGGCACTGCTCTTCTGAGCACCAGCGTTTTCGCCAACGACCCCGCTTCCTGCAAGACCGTGCGCATGGGCGTGGTCAACTGGACCGACGTCATTGCCACCAGCGGCATGGCCGATGTGCTGCTCAATGGCCTTGGCTATGAAAGCAAGCAAACCAGCGCCGTGCAGCAAATCATCTTCGCCGGCATCCGCGACAAACGCCTCGATATCTTCCTCGGTTACTGGAAACCGGCGATGGACAAGAACATCGCCCCGTTCGTCGCTGCCAATCAAGTGAAGGTCATGGACAAACCGAGCCTGGCCGACGCCCAGGCAACGCTCGCCGTACCTGATTACGTCGCTGCCGCCGGCCTGAAAACCTTCGCTGACATCGCCAGGTTCAAGGATCAGTTGGGCGGCAAGATTTACGGCATCGAGCCAGGCAGCGGCGCCAACACCACCATCAAAACCATGATCGAGACCAACCGCTTCGGTTTGAAGGACTTCAAGCTGATCGAGTCCGGTGAGGCCGGGATGCTCGCCGCCGTGCAGCGGGCGGTCAATCGCAAGGAGTTCGTGGTGTTCATCGGCTGGACCCCGCATCCGATGAACATCAACATGAACATCGCCTACCTGACCGGCAGCGAAGACGTCTATGGCCCGAACGAAGGCGCGGCGACCGTTTCCACCGTGACCGCGCCGGACTATGCCGAGCGTTGCCCGAACGTGAACCGTCTATTGGAAAACCTGACCTTCACCGCTGCCCAGGAAAGCCAGTTGATGGTGCCGATCATGGAGCGCAAGACGCCGCAGGATGTCGCCAAACAGTGGCTGCGTGATCATCCCGAAGACCTTCAGCGCTGGCTGGCGGGTGTCAGCAGTTTCGATGGCAAGGAAGGGGTGGCAACCGTTCAGGCCAGTCTCAAAAATTGACCGCGGCAAAGGTTATCAATCAAAAACTTCGAACTGACTGGCTGTAGTCCATGGCTTGTTATCCACTCTCTGAACAGATGGCGGCTTTCGTCGAGAAAACCCTCAGCTTCAACAGCACCGACAACAGCCTCACCGGCATGCGTCAGGCCTACAGCGAGATGTGCCGGGCATTTACCCCGCCGCATCCGGCGGGGCTTGAGGTTGTCGATGTCGAGTTGGCGGGAGTGGCGGTGCGCGCCTGGCAACCACCGGTTCCGCCGCCGACCAACGGTTGGCCCTGCATTGTGTATCTGCATGGCGGCGGTTGGGTGGTGGGGGATCTGGACTCCCACGACTTCATCTGCGCCGAACTGGCATCGGTGCTCGGTGTGTTGGTGATCGCCGTCGATTATCGGCTGGCGCCGGAGCATCCGTTTCCAGCGGCGTTCGATGACTGCCTGAGTGTCTGGCGTGCGTTGCGCACGGGGCCGTTTCAGCTCGACCCGGCGCGGACGCTGGTGGCCGGCGACAGCGCTGGCGGCAACCTTGCCGCTGCGCTGTGTCTGGCCTTGCGCGATGCCGGCGAACCGGCGCCTTGTGCGCAGGTGCTGATCTATCCGGGCCTGGGCGGTGATCACCGGTTGCCATCACGCGGCGAATGCGCCGACGCGCCATTGCTCAGCAGCAGCGATCTGGATTGTTATCACACGCTGTACTTGGGTGGTATCCGTCAGCCAACGGCCTATGCGATGCCCTTGCTCGCCGCCGACTTCAGCGGCCTGCCGCCGGCGCTGATCGCTGTGGCGCAGTTCGATCCGCTACGCGATGACGGCGTGCTTTACGCCGGGCGACTCAACGCCGCCGGCGTGAGCGCAATGCTTTATTACGGTCAGGGGCTGGTTCACGGGTGCTTGCGGGCGCGGGGGCAGGTTGCCGAGGTCGACCGACTCTATGAAACCCTGCTCGGCTATTTGGCTGACAAGACGGGCTGACAAGCGCTGACGCTGCAAGGGGCATGCTCATTGAAGTAATTCGGGTTTATGATGCCGGACGGCAGAATAATAGAAGTCCCTACAGGGATGACCTCGACCCCTTACGGAGCGCGCAATGCAGACTTTGTACCCGCAGATCAAACCCCACGCCCGGCACGATCTGGCCGTCGATAAAACCCATACGCTGTATGTCGACGAAAGCGGTTCACCGGAAGGTTTGCCGGTAGTGTTCATTCACGGCGGCCCTGGCGCCGGGTGTGATGCGCAGAGCCGCCGGTATTTCGATCCGAACCTGTATCGCATCGTCACCTTCGACCAGCGCGGTTGCGGTCGCTCCACGCCCCACGCCAGCCTTGAGAACAACACCACCTGGGATCTGGTCGCCGATCTCGAGCGGATTCGCAAGCACCTGGGCATCGACAAATGGGTGCTGTTCGGCGGTTCCTGGGGTTCGACCCTGGCCCTGGCTTACGCGCAAACCCACCCGGAGCGCGTGCACGGTCTGATTCTGCGCGGGATTTTTCTCTGCCGTCCCCAGGAAATCGAGTGGTTCTACCAGTGTGGCGCCAGTCGCCTGTTCCCCGATTACTGGCAGGACTACATCGCGCCGATCCCGCTGGACGAGCGCGACGACTTGCTCACGGCATTCCACAAACGCCTGGTCGGCAACGACCAGATCGCCCAGATGCATGCGGCCAAGGCCTGGTCCATCTGGGAAGGCCGCACCGCGACCTTGCGTCCGAACCCGCTGGTGGTCGATCGTTTCTCCGAACCCCAGCGTGCGTTGTCCATCGCCCGCATCGAATGCCACTACTTCACCAACAACGCTTTCCTTGAGCCGAATCAGCTGATCCGCGACATGGGCAAGATCGCCCATTTGCCCGGCGTCATCGTCCATGGTCGCTATGACGTGATCTGCCCGCTGGACAACGCCTGGGAACTGCATCAAGCCTGGCCGAACAGCGAACTGCAGGTGATCCGCGACGCCGGCCATGCGGCGTCCGAACCGGGGATCACCGATGCATTGGTACGCGCCGCCGATCAGATGGCCCGTCGCTTGCTCGACCTGTCGCCTGACGAAGCATGAAGGCCCTGCTGCAACGCGTGCGCGGCGCGCGAGTCGAGGTCGCGGGAGAGGTGGTGGGTGCGATAGATCAGGGGTTGCTGGTGCTGGTGGCGGTCGAACCCGACGACACGCAGGCCAGCGCCGACAAACTTCTGCATAAACTGCTTAACTATCGAGTATTCAGTGACGCCGAGGGCAAGATGAATCTGTCCTTGGCTGACGTGGACGGCGGGTTGTTGCTGGTCTCGCAGTTCACCCTGGCCGCCGATACCAAAAACGGGTTGCGTCCGAGTTTTTCGACTGCAGCCCCCCCGGCCTTGGGCGAGGCGCTGTTCGACTATCTATTGGGCAAAGCGAAACAGGTGCATGGCACTGTGGCATCAGGTAGATTCGGCGCGGATATGCAGGTGCACCTGGTCAATGATGGCCCGGTAACCTTCCTGTTACAGACGTGAAAGCGCTTGAAACATGTTTTTAAGGGCGTTTCGGCTGAAAACAGAGGCTTTTCCCGATAAATACTTGCTTCCCCCTGATGCGTTGTAACGCGGCCTACTAGATAATCGCGCGCTACGGGGATCAGCGTTCGTTGGTCCATTTTGACTTAGGTAGAGACTTGTCCGCGGCCTGTTGGGGAATCATTTTGCCCCATGGGAGTCGGAACAATGCTCGCCAACTTGGCAAGAGTGGTCCGCAGGGTCGGTTTTTTCCACCGTACACCGTGCTGGCACTTTAACTGGCCGTTGGTTTTTTGATCTGTTTTCGGCGAGGGTTGCTCGTGATTGTTAGTCCCTGTAATGCACCAAAATTGTCTGCCAAACGGTTTCGAAATGCTCTGGTAGCGGGCTCTGCACTGCTCTGCCTGTTCAGCGCCGGCCAGCTTTGGGCATTCAATCTGGATGACGTATCGGTCAAGGCAAAAGAGCTGGCCGGGCAAAAATACGAAGCCCCGCGCAGTAACCTGCCGAATGAATTTCGTGAAATGAAATTCGCGGATTATCAAAAAATCCGCTTCCTCACCGAAAAAGCCGAGTGGGCTAACCAGAAAACCCCATTCAAGCTGTCGTTCTATCACCAGGGCATGCACTTCGATACGCCGGTGAAAATCAACGAAATCACGGCCAACACCGTCGAAGAGATCAAATACGACCCAAGTCGTTTCGATTTCGGCGATATGAAGTTCGATCCTAAAGCCACCGAGCAGCTGGGTTATGCCGGTTTCCGTGTGCTCTACCCGATCAACAAGGCCGACAAGCAAGACGAAATCATGACCATGCTCGGCGCGAGTTACTTCCGCGTCGTCGGCAAGGGCCACACCTATGGCTTGTCCGCTCGCGGCATGGCCATCGATACCGCCTTGCCGTCCGGCGAAGAGTTCCCGCGTTTCACCGAGTTCTGGATTCAGCAGCCGAAGCCGGGCGACAAGCACCTGGTGATCTTCGCCCTGCTGGATTCGCCGCGCGCCACTGGTGCCTATCGCCTGACCCTGCGTCCGGGCAGCGACACGGTCGTCGACGTCAAGGCCAAGATGTTCCTGCGTGACAAGGTCACCAAACTCGGCGTTGCGCCGCTGACCAGCATGTTCCTGTTCGGCGCCAACCAGCCGTCGAAAGTGCTGAACTACCGTCGCGAACTGCACGACTCCAGCGGTCTGTCGATCCATGCCGGCAACGGCGAATGGATCTGGCGCCCATTGAACAACCCGAAACACCTGGCCGTGAGCAACTTCTCGATCGAGAACCCGCGCGGTTTCGGCTTGCTGCAACGTGGCCGTGACTTCAGCCACTACGAAGACCTCGATGACCGCTACGACAAGCGCCCAAGTGCCTGGATCGAGCCGAAAGGCGATTGGGGCAAGGGCTCCGTCGATCTGGTGGAGATTCCTACCGCTGACGAAACCAACGACAATATCGTTGCTTTCTGGAGTCCGGAAAAACTGCCAGAGCCTGGTCAGCCCCTGGACGTCGCCTATCGCATGCACTGGACCATCGACGAAGCCGCCCTGCATTCGGCGGACAGCGCCTGGGTTCAACAGACCCTGCGTTCCACGGGTGACGTGAAGCAGTCGAACCTGATTCGTCAGCCGGACGGCAGCGTGGCCTACCTGGTGGATTTCCAAGGTCCGTCCCTGCAAGACTTGCCGGAAGATGCTGAAGTACGCAGCCAGGTTAGCGTTGGCGACAACGCGGAACTGGTCGAGAACAGTGTCCGTTACAACCCTGAAACCAAGGGCTGGCGCCTGACCCTGCGGATGAAGATCAAGGATCCGGGCAAGTCCACTGAAATGCGTGCAGCACTGGTCAAGACCATCACGCCGGCCGAGACGATCAAGACCACGGCGCCAGCGTCCAGCTCTTCCGTTGCCAAGGCCGACAAGATCGCCGCCAAGCAGCAGGAGAAGAAGGACAAGGAGGCCAAGCAAGCTGAAGCGCAAGCCCAGCAAGTCAAGGACACCAAGGACAAGGACAACAAAGACGCCAAGCAGCCTGTCGCTGCCGAAGCGGCCCCTGCCACACCGGAATCGGCACCGACTGAACAAGTCCTGACCGAGACCTGGAGCTATCAGTTGCCTGCCGATGAGTAATTCACAAGTACAGCCACAAACGCTTGCCGAGTACCTGGCGCATTTGCCGATGACCGACGAGCAGCGCGCGGAACTCGCGGGCTGCAAGTCTTTCAGTGAATTGCACGAACGTCTGTCGTCCCAGGCGTTCGACGCGCCGACCGATGCCGCCCAGGCGTCGGTCGGGCGGCGCCTGACCCTGAACACCGCCGAAGAACTGGCGGATGCGCAAATGTTGGGACTCGACGCCAGTGGTCGGGTTTGCCTCAAGGCAGCCCCGCCGATCCGTCGGACCAAAGTCGTTCCGGAGCCATGGCGCACCAATATTCTGGTGCGTGGCTGGCGTCGGCTGACCGGTCGCACCAACCCGCCGAAGCCGCCGAAGCCGCCGAAAGACGAGAACGTGTTGCCAGCAGCTCGCTGGCGCACCGTCGGTTCGATCCGTCGTTACATTCTGCTGGTGCTGATGCTCGGTCAGACGATCGTCGCCGGCTGGTACATGAAAGGCATCATGCCTTACCAGGGCTGGTCGTTCGTCGATCTGGAAGAAGTCCTGCACCAACCGCTGCTGCAAACTGCGGCCCAGGTGCTGCCTTACGTGTTGCAAACCAGCATCCTGATTCTGTTCGGGATTCTGTTCTGCTGGGTGTCGGCCGGTTTCTGGACCGCGCTGATGGGCTTCCTCGAGTTGATCACCGGTCGCGACAAGTACCGCATTTCCGGCGCCAGCGCCGGCAACGAGCCGATCGCCAAGGACGCACGCACCGCATTGGTGATGCCGATCTGCAACGAAGACGTGCCGCGGGTGTTCGCCGGTTTACGGGCGACCTTCGAGTCGGTTGCAGCCTCGGGTAACCTGGATCGCTTCGACTTTTTCGTGCTCAGCGACAGTAACGACGCCGATATCTGCGTCGCCGAACAGCAGGCCTGGCTGGACGTCTGCCGTGAAGCCAAGGGCTTCGGCAAGATCTTCTACCGCCGCCGTCGTCGTCGCGTAAAACGTAAAAGCGGCAACCTCGACGACTTCTGCCGTCGTTGGGGCGGTGACTACAAATACATGGTCGTGCTCGACGCCGACAGCGTAATGAGTGGCGAATGCCTGAGCAGCCTGGTGCGCCTGATGGAAGCCACGCCGGACGCCGGGATCATCCAGACCGCGCCGCGTGCGTCGGGCATGGACACCCTTTATGCGCGTATGCAGCAGTTCGCCACCCGCGTGTACGGTCCACTGTTCACCGCTGGCCTGCACTTTTGGCAGTTGGGCGAATCCCACTACTGGGGCCACAACGCGATCATCCGCATGAAGCCGTTCATCGAGCACTGCGCTCTGGCGCCGTTGCCCGGTAAAGGCGCGTTCGCCGGTGCGATTCTGTCCCACGACTTCGTTGAAGCGGCGCTGATGCGCCGTGCCGGCTGGGGCGTGTGGATTGCCTATGACTTGCCGGGCAGCTACGAAGAACTGCCACCGAACCTGCTGGACGAACTCAAGCGTGACCGTCGCTGGTGCCACGGCAACCTGATGAACTTCCGGCTGTTCCTGGTCAAGGGCATGCACCCGGTACACCGTGCGGTGTTCCTGACAGGCGTGATGTCTTACTTGTCGGCGCCGTTGTGGTTCTTCTTCCTCGTGCTGTCGACAGCCCTGCTGGCGACCAACACGCTGATGGAGCCGCAGTACTTCCTGGAACCGCGCCAGCTCTATCCGCTGTGGCCACAATGGCACCCGGACAAGGCGATCGCACTGTTCTCGACGACTATCGTGCTGCTGTTCCTGCCGAAGCTGCTGAGCATCATCCTGATCTGGGCCAAGGGCGCGAAAGAGTTCGGTGGCAGGTTCAAGGTGACGCTGTCGATGCTGCTGGAAATGTTGTTCTCCATGCTGCTGGCGCCGGTGCGGATGATTTTCCACACCCGTTTCGTGCTCGCCGCGTTCCTCGGCTGGGCCGCGACCTGGAACTCGCCGCAACGTGACGACGACTCCACGCCCTGGAGCGAGGCGGTCAAGCGTCACGGTCCGCAAACAGCGCTGGGTTTCTTCTGGGCGTTGCTGGTGATCTGGCTGAACCCGAGCTTCCTCTGGTGGCTGGTGCCGATCGTCGGTTCGCTGATGCTGTCGATTCCGGTGTCGGTGATCTCCAGTCGTGTCGGCCTGGGCCTGAAATCCCGTGACGAGAGCCTGTTCCTGATTCCTGAGGAATACAATCCGCCGCAGGCATTGCTGGCGACCGATCAGTACACCCACGAAAACCGCTGGCATGCACTGCACGACGGCTTCGTCCGGTCGGTGGTCGATCCACAGCAGAACGCGTTGGCGTGTGCGCTGGCGACGTCTCGTCACCGTCAGGCCGAGCCGATCGAATGGCTGCGCATCGAGCGGGTTCGCCATGCGATGAAGGTCGGGCCTGAAGGGCTGACCAACAACGAGCGCGTGGCCCTGCTGAGTGATCCGGTGGCACTGGGTCGCTTGCATGAGCAGGTCTGGAGCGAAGGCCATGCCGAGTGGCTGCAGGCCTGGCGCACTTCGGTGGATGCCGATCCGCATGCGCCGCTGTTGCCGCTCAAGCCGTTGAGCGTGCAGCCTCAGTTGGCATAATGAAAAACCCCGCGAAAGCGGGGTTTTTTTTGTGCTGATGATCGCTCCCGTGTTCTGCGTGGGAACGATCAAACAAATCTCCCTCAACCCCTTGTGCAAACGGCCGAGTGCGTTAGCATCCGTCCCCGAATTGGTGCGCCCGGACAACTTTCTGTTCGTATCTGCCGGTTTCCCAAAGGAAACCTGCGGTTTGCGTGCCTCACAATGCGATGGGTTTTGGGGACTTGAAGATGAAGAAGTATCTGTCGATGCTGCTGGTCGGCGTCACGGCATTGGTTGCAGTCAGCGCGGCGCAGGCCGGTGCCATCGATGACGCGGTCAAGCGCGGCACGCTGAAAGTCGGCATGGACCCGACCTACATGCCGTTCGAAATGACCAACAAGCGCGGCGAAATCATCGGCTTCGAAGTCGACATCCTCAAAGCCATGGCCAAGGCCATGGGCGTCAAGCTGGAAATGGTATCCACCGGCTACGACGGCATCATCCCGGCCCTGCTGACCGACAAGTTCGACATGATCGGCAGTGGCATGACCCTGACCCAGGAACGCAACCTGCGCCTGAACTTCAGCGAGCCCTTCATCGTGGTCGGTCAGACACTGCTGATCCGCAAGGAGCTGGAAGGCACCATCAAGTCCTATAAAGACCTGAATACCGCCGACTACCGCATCACCTCCAAGCTCGGCACCACCGGCGAGATGGTCGCCAAAAAACTCATTTCCAAAGCCAAATACCACGGCTACGACAATGAGCAGGAAGCGGTGCTCGACGTGGTCAACGGCAAGGCTGACGCCTTCATCTACGACGCGCCTTACAACGTCGTGGCGGTGAACAAGGTCGGCAACGGCAAACTGCTGTTCCTCGACAAGCCGTTCACCTATGAACCCCTGGCTTTCGGCCTGAAGAAGGGCGACTACGACAGCCTCAACTTCATCAACAACTTCCTGCACCAGATCCACGAAGACGGCACCTACGATCGCATCCATGACAAGTGGTTTAAAGACACCGCTTGGCTCAAGGATATGGAGTAACACTCGGTCAGATAGATCGAGTCGCCCCCTTCGCGGGCAAGCCTCGCTCCTACAGGCGGGATTGGAGTAATCCCAATCTTGCGCAAACGCGATCCCTTGTAGGAGCGAGGCTTGCCCGCGAAGGCGTCCTCCCCAGCGACTTAGCATTCGGAACCTGCAAACCCCAATGAAACAGAAAAAAACCCAATGGCCCTGGCACGTATTAACCGTGCTGGTGCTGATCGGCCTGGCTGGCGCGTTGTACTACGCCACCTCGCTGATGTCCTACGAATGGCGCTGGAACCGTGTGCCGCAGTACTTCGCCTACCACGCCGAAGAGTCCCAGCGCGCGGCCGACATCTCCACCGTCAGTGAGCTGGTGCGCAAGGGCAGCAAGGCTGAAGTCACCCTGCGCAATGATGCAGGGGATGAGCAGCACCTGACGGTTGACGACAACAGCCTGCAAGTCGCGCAAGGCGATGATGTGGCCGAAGGCGATGTGATCGGCGTGACCCGGCATTGGGCCGCCGGCCCGCTGCTATGGGGGCTCTGGACCACGTTGTGGTTGTCCCTGGTGTCTGGCGTGCTTGGCCTGCTGATCGGCCTGGCCACCGGGCTGTGCCGCCTGTCGAACAACCCGACCCTGCGCGACCTCTCGACGATCTACGTCGAGCTGGTGCGCGGTACGCCGCTGCTGGTGCAGATTTTCATTTTCTACTTCTTCATCGGCACCGTGATGAACCTCTCCCGGGAGTTCGCCGGGATCGCCGCGCTATCGCTGTTCACCGGTGCCTACGTGGCGGAGATTATCCGCTCTGGCGTGCAATCGATTGCACGCGGCCAGAACGAAGCGGCGCGCTCCCTCGGTTTGAGCGGTGGCCAGTCGATGCGCCACGTGGTGCTGCCGCAAGCGTTCAAGCGCGTGCTGCCACCGCTGGCCGGGCAGTTCATCAGTCTGGTCAAAGACACCTCGCTGGTGTCGGTGATCGCGATTACCGAACTGTTGAAAAGCGGTCGTGAAGTCATCACTACCTCGTTCTCGCCGTTCGAAATCCTGTTCTGCGTGGCCGGGTTGTACCTGTTGATCAACCTGCCGCTGTCGAAAATCGCCAGTCGGCTTGAGCGGAGGCTCGCGCAAAGTGATTGAAGTCCGCGATCTGATAAAAGTCTTCGACACCCGCGGCCAGGTGGTTCGCGCGGTGGACAACGTCACCACCCAAGTGGCGAAGGGCGAAGTATTGGTGGTGATCGGCCCGTCCGGTTCCGGCAAGTCGACCTTTCTGCGCTGCCTGAATGGCCTGGAAGCGTTCGACTCCGGTTCGGTGAGCATCGACGGTCTGCAACTGGCCGACCCGAAAACCGACGTCAACGCCTACCGCCGCGAAGTCGGCATGGTGTTTCAGCATTTCAACCTGTTCCCGCACATGACCGTGCTGGAAAACCTCTGCCTGGCCCAGAAAGTCGTGCGCAAGCGCGGCAAGAAGGAGCGCGAGGCCAAGGCCATGGTGTTGCTGGAAAAGGTTGGTATCGCTCAGAAGGCCCACGAGTTTCCATCGCGCCTGTCCGGTGGTCAGCAGCAGCGCGTGGCTATAGCCCGGGCGTTGGCGATGGAGCCGAAAGTCATGCTGTTCGATGAGCCGACGTCGGCGCTCGACCCGGAAATGGTCGGTGAAGTGCTGGATGTGATGAAGACCCTGGCCGTGGAAGGCATGACCATGGTTTGCGTTACCCATGAAATGGGCTTCGCCCGGGAAGTGGCGGACCGGGTGCTGTTCTTCGATCACGGCAAATTGCTGGAAGATGCCTCGCCGGCCGAGTTCTTCGATGCACCGAAGGATCCGCGTGCGCAGGCGTTTTTGCGCCAGGTTTTGTAACCGCATCGCCCAAAAAAGATCGCAGCCTTCGGCAGCTCCTACTACAGGCTGCCGAATGCTGCGATCTTTTTGCTTTGTGTGGTGTTAAACCTTGAATCTGCCCACCAGCATCTGCAAATGCGTCCCCAACCGCGCCAGCTCGACGCTGGAGGCCGCGGTCTCTTCACTCGCGGCCGAGGTCTGCTCGGATACGTCACGCACGTTCAGCACGCTGCGGTTGATCTCTTCGGCCACCGCGCTCTGTTGTTCGGCGGCAGCGGCGATCTGCTGGTTCATCGACTGGATCGCCGACACGGTACGGGTGATGCTTTCCAGTGAGCCACCGGCACGGCGGGTCAGTTCGACGCTGCTGTCGGTCAGGCTGCGGCTGTTGTCCATGATGGTCGCGACTTGCTGAGTGCCGGTTTGCAGGCCAACGATCAGCTCTTCGATTTCTTCGGTGGACTTCTGAGTACGCTGGGCCAGGCTGCGGACCTCGTCGGCGACCACTGCAAAGCCACGCCCGGCTTCACCGGCGCGAGCGGCTTCGATGGCGGCGTTGAGCGCCAGCAGGTTGGTTTGCTGGGCCACGGATTTGATCACGTCGAGCACGCTGCCGATCTTGTCGCTTTCGCGCTTCAGATCGCCCATGGCGGCAGTGGAATTGCCGACTTCGAGGGCCAGGCGCTCGATCTGGGCGATGGCTTCGCCGACCACCCTGTCACCCTCGCGGGCCTGCTGGTCGGCGGCGACGGCGGCTTCGGACGCTTCCTCGGCATTGCGCGCGACTTCCTGAACGGTGGCGGTCATTTCGTGCATGGCGGTGGCCACCTGATCGGTTTCGACCTTCTGACTGTTGACCCCGGCGCTGGTCTGCTCGGTAACGGCAGACAGTTCTTCAGCGGCGCTGGCGATTTGGGTCACGCCGTCGCTGATGCCGCCGATCAGCTCCCGCAGACTGACGACCATCCGCTGAAGGGTGCTTTGTAATTGACCCAGCTCGTCGCTGCGAGCGACCTCAAGGTTATGGCTCAGATCGCCCGAGGCAACACGTTCGACTGCCACCAACGTCTGTTGCAGTGGAACGACGATCTGCCGCGTAATGATCCAGGCTGCGAGCAGACCAAACGCCAATGCCAGGACGGTCACGATGATCAGCGTGCTTTTCGCTTGGGCCGTCTCCTGGTTACGCTTGTCGGTTTGCGAGCGGGTCAGTTGTGCGCTCAGGTCATTCAAGCGGGTCTCTTGATCCACCATCTTCTTGAGGGCGACGGCGCTGGCCACTTGCGAATCGCGGAACTGGCTGACTGCGACACGGTAGCCCTTGAGCGATTCGGTGGCTTGTTGCAGGTTGGCGCTGTGTTGTTCTGGCAGTTTGCCCGGCAGGCTTTCAAGGTTTTTCAGGGCGTTGTCGATGGCATCCAGCGCGGGTTGCTCGGCTTCGGGCTTGCCGCTGTAGGTATAACCGCGAACCTGGAAGCGCGCTTGCTGGAGCAGTTTGCTCAGCTCGACCACGCTGTTGAATTGAGTGACGCTGTCGCCTTGCAGCAAGGACTTTTCGACTTCTGTCACCTTGGCCACAGCGTTGTCGGCGGTGGCGCCGAGCTTGGATCGGGCCGATTCGCGGTTCTGCGTCGCTTGAGTCATGTCGGCAAAGGCGCGTTTGTAATCACCGATGGTGGCCAGTTGCTGATTGAGCACTTCCTGGTCCGAGATGCGCACAAACATTTTGAGGGCGACTTGCACGCCATCGTCAAGCTTGCCCAAGAGTTCGCTGACGGCTGCCGGGCCTTGTTCGCCACGGCGCATTTCGTAGTCGAGACGGGCGGTTCGCAAATCCTTGCCCAACTCGTTGAGGCCGGAGATGTAGCTCTGCTTGTCTGCGCGACTGATCACACTGCCTAGGCTATTCCAGCCAGTGAAAGTGATCAGGAGGGTCATGAGCAGCACGAGGCCAAAGCCGACACTCAACTTGCGATTGACGCTTACGTTTCCCAGTTTCTCGGCTAGCCATCGGTACATGCTGCGACTCCCTCGGACCATTGATTGGTTTTATGGGGACTGTATCGGCAGGCAGGCGAGATTCTGTAGGCGCGGCGCAATGCTCGGGCGGTGAGGGGTTTGCCCTGATGTTAAGAAATTTGAGCGACGGAGATCCTGTAGGAGCGAGGCTTGCCCGCGAAGAACGATAACGCGTAATGCCTGAAAGACCGCGGTGCATTCTTCGCGGGCAAGCCTCGCTCCTACAGGGTCCGTGGCTTAACTTACCGGCATTAGGACAAGCCCCGTTTGATTTTAAAACAGCCGCGAAAGCAGCGCAGTGACGGCTGTTTCGACCCGCAGGATGCGCTCGCCGAGCTGCACCGGTTGCAGGCCGGCCTTGGCCAGCAGGTCGATTTCGTAAGGAATCCAGCCGCCTTCGGGGCCGATGGCCAGGGTCACGGGTTCGTCCAGGCCACGGGGGCAGGGCGGGTAATTGCCGGGATGACCGACCAGGCCGAGAGTGCCTTCAGTGATTGCTGGCAGGCGATCTTCGACAAAAGGTTTGAAGCGCTTCTCGATGACGACTTCCGGCAGCACGCTGTCCCGGGCTTGTTCAAGCCCCAGGATCAATTGTTCGCGAATCGCCTCAGGTTCCAGGAACGGGGTTTGCCAGAAGCTCTTCTCGACGCGATAGCTGTTTACCAGAACGATTCGTGGCACACCCATGGCGGCCACGGTCTGAAACACCCTGCGGAGCATTTTCGGGCGTGGCAGGGCCAACACCAGGGTCAGTGGCAGCTTGGCTGGTGGCGGCTGGTCGAGGGTGACGCGCAACTCGGCTTCGTCAGCGTCCAGGCGCAGCACTTCGGCGGCACCCATCAGCCCGCCGATACGCCCGACGCGCATGCTGTCACCCACTTCACAGCGGTGGACTTCCTGCATATGGGTCAAGCGGCGATCGCGCAGGATCGCCCGGTCGGCCGCAATGAAATCGGCCTCCTCGAGGAGCAGCAGGTTCACGCTTGGGTCGCTGGCGGCTGATCGTTGTGATCGTCAGCCGGTTTTTCGTCCGGGTGCTCGCCGCGTTTGCTGATCAGGCTGCCGAACAGGACGCCGATCTCGAACAGCAACCACATTGGTACGGCCAACAGCGTCTGCGAGAAGATGTCCGGCGGCGTCAGGATCATGCCGACCACGAAGCAGCCGATGACCACATACGGGCGGATTTTCTTCAGGTAGGCGACGTTGACCACGCCGATCCACACCAGCAGCACCACGGCCACCGGGATCTCGAACGCCACGCCGAAGGCGAAGAACAGCGTCATGACGAAATCGAGGTAGCTGGTGATGTCGGTCATCATTTCCACGCCGGCCGGGGTGGCAGCGGCGAAGAACTTGAAGATCAGCGGGAACACCAGGAAATAGGCGAAGGCCATGCCGGTGTAGAACAGCAGGATGCTGGAGACCAGCAACGGCACGGCGATGCGCTTCTCGTGCTTGTACAGGCCTGGCGCGATGAACCCCCAGATCTGATGCAGGATCACCGGGATTGCCAGGAACAGCGAGACCATCATGGTCAGCTTCAGCGGCGTCAGGAACGGCGACGACACGTCGGTGGCGATCATCGTCGCGCCGGCCGGCAGGTACTGGCGCAACGGCGTGGAGACGAAGGTGTAAATCTGCTGGGTGAAGGCGAACAACCCGGCGAAGATGATGAAAATCGCCGCTACACAGCGCAGCAGACGGGTGCGCAACTCGGTGAGGTGCGAGACCAGTGGCATGTGCTGGTCGTTTTCGGGGAGATCGCTCATGGGGCTCGCGGCGGCAATGTTGGGTCATGAGGGGCGGGAGCTGTCGGCGCCGCCGCAGGAGGAACGGGTTCGACCGGCGCCGCTTCAGCGGCTTTTACGGTTTCTGTCGGTGCAGTGACAGGCGCAGCCTCGGCGACCGGCGCATGAATCGTCGGCGTCGCCACAGGTTCCACCGGCGTTGGCTCCTGCTGGGTCGGCGTGAAAATCTTCCGCGCCTCCTGCTCCAGGGACAGAATGTGCTCGTTGTGCAGTTGCCGGCGAATTTCGTCGGCACCGATTTCACGTTCAACTTCCTGTTTGATCGCGTTGAAGCTGCGCTTCAGCCGCCCGACCCACAGGCCAGCGGTGCGCGCAGCACCCGGCAGGCGCTCGGGGCCCAGCACCAGCAGGGCGACGAGGCCGACGAGCAGCAGTTCAGAGAAGCTGATACCAAACATTAGTCAGTGCTCACGAGTCTTTGCGGATCGGCTCTTCGACTTTTTGCGCCTGCACGTCGATGGTGTGCGGCGGGTTCACAGACGTTGTGGCCTGTGGCTGGGTCGGCGGAACCGGTTGGGCCGGAGTCGCTGTCGGGTCGGCCGGTTTCTCTTCGTCGTTCATGGCCTTGCGAAAGCCCTTGATCGACTCGCCCACGTCAGTGCCGAGATTTTTCAATTTCTTGGTGCCGAACACCAGCACCACGACAACCAGGATGACGATCCAGTGTTTCCAGTCAAAAATGCCCATGTTGCGTTCCTCTCTAATAATTATTCAGGCGGACGGACGCGAGGCTTTCTCGACGTGTCCGGACAGACCGAAGCGACGGTCCAGTTCATCGAGCACAGCCTGTGGATGTTGCCCCAACTGGGCGAGCATGACCATGCTGTGGAACCACAGGTCGGCGGTCTCGTAGATCACATCGCTGCAGTCACCGCTGATGGCGGCATCCTTGGCGGCGATAATGGTTTCGACCGACTCTTCGCCGACCTTTTCCAGAATCTTGTTCAAGCCCTTGTGGTACAGGCTGGCGACGTACGAGCTGTCGGCGGCGGCGCCTTTGCGTTCTTCCAGCACCTGGGCCAGACGGGTCAGGGTGTCAGTCATGAGTATGTCCTGCGCAATAGATAGCGTGCGGGTCTTTGAGAACCGGGTCGACGGTTTTCCAGTCGCCGTTCTCGAAAACGCGGTAGAAGCAGCTCTGACGGCCGGTATGGCAGGCGATGTCGCCGATCTGCTCGACCATCAGGATGATCACGTCAGCGTCACAGTCCAGGCGCATCTCATGCAGGATTTGCACGTGGCCGGACTCTTCGCCCTTGCGCCACAGCTTGCCACGGGAACGTGACCAGTAAATGGCACGGTTCTCGGCGGCGGTCAATTGCAGTGCTTCGCGGTTCATCCAGGCCATCATCAGGACGCGTCCGGTCTTGTGATCCTGGGCAATCGCGGGCACCAGGCCATCGGCGTCCCACTTGATCTCGTCCAGCCAGTTTTTCATCTTCGACTCCGACAGCGGGCTCTACTTCAATAGTTGAGGCCAATGTTCAAATTCAGCGTTCAAACAGTGTGCCAGCCGATGATCCAACTGGCTATCGGCGAACGACCAGATACAAGCCGATCGCCACCATGATTCCGGCGGGCCAATGCCCCAGTTCGTGCAACGGGCCACCGGCTGCGAGTATCGTGCCACCCGCCAGATGAGCGGTGCCGAGCAGGTGCAGGAACACGTCGTCCTTGCGCCGGTGCCACGGAGGCGGCGGGTCGTTGGCGTGGGGTTGGGACATGCGCTCAAGCAGGTCGCGGGCCATGTTGGCCAGGTGCGGGAGTTGCTCGAACTGGCTCTGCACGTTGCCCAGCAAGGCTTTGGGGCTGACGCGCTCGCGCATCCAGCGTTCGAGGAACGGCTGGGCGGTGTTCCACAGATCGAGGTCCGGGTACAACTGACGACCCAGGCCTTCGATGTTCAACAGGGTTTTTTGCAGCAAGACCAACTGCGGCTGCACTTCCATGTTGAAGCGTCGAGCGGTCTGGAACAGGCGCATCAGTACCTGACCAAAGGAAATATCTTTTAACGGTTTTTCGAAGATCGGCTCGCACACCGTGCGGATCGCCGCTTCGAATTCGTTGAGCTTGGTTTCCGCCGGTACCCAGCCCGAGTCGATGTGTAATTGCGCGACACGCCGGTAGTCACGCTTGAAAAACGCGAACAGGTTGCGCGCCAGATAGTCCTGGTCTTCCGGGGTCAGGCTGCCGACGATGCCGCAGTCGATGGCGATGTACTGCGGGCTCCAGGGCTGCACGGTGCTGACGAAAATGTTGCCGGGGTGCATGTCGGCGTGGAAGAAACTGTCGCGGAACACCTGGGTGAAGAAGATCTCCACGCCACGCTCGGCGAGCATTTTCATGTCGGTGCGCTGGTCGGCCAGGGTCGCGAGGTCGGTGACCTGAATCCCGTAGATGCGCTCCATCACCAGCACTTTCGGTCGGCACCAGTCCCAATAGACTTGCGGCACATACAGTAGGGGCGAACCGTCGAAGTTGCGCTTCAACTGGCTGGCGTTGGCGGCTTCGCGCAGGAGGTCGAGTTCGTCGTAGATGGTTTTTTCGTAATCACTGACCACGTCCACCGGGTGTAGCAGACGGGCGTCGGCCGAGAGTTTTTCCGCGGCGCGGGCCAGAATGAACAGCCATGCCAGGTCCTGGGCAATCACCGGTTTGAGGCCTGGGCGGATCACCTTGACCACCACTTCTTCACCGGTTTTCAGCTGCGCGGCATGCACCTGCGCCACCGAGGCCGAGGCCAGCGGTTCGACGTCGAAACGAGAGAAGACTTCACTGATCTTTTTGCCGAGCTGCTCTTCGATCAGCCGGACCGACACTTGTGAGTCGAACGGCGGCACGCGGTCCTGCAACATCATCAACTCATCGGCGATGTCTTCGGGTAGCAGGTCGCGGCGTGTCGAAAGGATCTGGCCGAACTTGATGAAAATCGGCCCAAGGTCCTGCAACGCCAGGCGCAATCGTGCGCCACGGCTCAGGTCCAGGGGCTTGCGCGGGAACCAGCGCCACGGCAAGGCATAGCGCAGCGCCAGCAGAAACCAGGGCAATGGCAGGGCGAACAGCAGGTCATCGAGGCGGTAGCGGATCACGACGCGCTGGATGCGCAACAAACGGCGGACGGCAAGCAGCTTCATGCGTTATCGCTTGGGTCGAGGGATCGGGAAAGGCGCTCGAAACGCGCCTCGAGACGTTCCAGATCGAGTTTGATCTGGTCCAGTTCACTGAAACGGGCTTCCGCTTCGCGCTGACCGACCAGGGTGCGCGATTCTTCGGCCAGGTATTCGCCCAGGTTCTGGTTGAGGCTGGCGAACCCTTGCTGATACCAGCGTGCGCGGCTGCGCAGATGACCTCCGACCAGTTGCGTGGCCACAGGCCCCAGCCAGCGCGAGAGTTCATACTCCCAGTCCAGCTCCAGGTCCTGAAGGACCGCCGCCAGTTCCAGCAGCACGCCGCTGTCGCCGTCGAGTTCGACTTCCGGGGCATGCAGCACCGACGTCTTGTCTTTGCTCGTCGCCAGTTTCAGCAGGCTTGAGGCCGGTGCGCGCAAGGTGCAGTCGGCACCGGTTTCCCAGTGGGACGCCAGCATCAGGCCTTCATCGCTGGGCAGGATGAACAATTGCAACGCCGGGCTGCGGCAGTCGACGGCAATCACCTTGCCACTCAAATGCGCCAGCCGCGGCAGCGCCGTGCTGTCGAGACGCAGCACCCGGTTCAGACCGAGTTCAACGCTGGCGAGCAGGCCGGCCAGCAACATCAGGGTTTGATGCCACGGTGCAGGGCGACGATGCCTGCGGTCATGTTGTGGTAGGTCACGCGGTCGAAACCGGCCTCGACCATCATCGACTTCAGGGTTTCCTGATTCGGGTGCATGCGGATCGATTCGGCCAGGTAGCGATAGCTTTCCGAATCATTGGTGATCAGCTTGCCCATCAACGGCATGAAGGCAAACGAATAGGCATCGTAGGCTTTGGACATCAGTGCGTTGGTGGGTTTGGAGAACTCCAGCACCAGCAGGCGACCGCCGGGCTTGAGCACGCGCAGCATCGAGCGCAGGGCGTCTTCTTTATGCGTCACGTTGCGCAGGCCGAAAGCGATGGTCACGCAGTCGAAGTGGTTGTCCGGGAACGGCAGCTTTTCAGCGTCGGCCTGGACGAATTCGACGTTGCCGGACACACCCAGATCCAGCAGGCGGTCACGACCGACCTTGAGCATGGATTCGTTGATGTCGGCCAACACTACCTGACCAGTTGGCCCCACAAGATGCGAAAACTTTTTGGTCAGGTCGCCAGTGCCGCCGGCGATGTCCAGCACGCGGTTACCGGCACGCACGCCCGACAGTTCGATCGCGAAACGCTTCCACAGACGGTGCATGCCGCCCGACAGGAGGTCGTTCATCAAGTCGTACTTGGCGGCTACCGAGTGGAAAACCTCAGCGACTTTTTCCGCTTTCTGGCTTTCCGGAACGTTTTTGAAGCCGAAGTGAGTGGTGGGTTCGGCATCGCTGCCTTTGCGCTGATCAGTCATATCGCTGTCACCAAAATAGAATGCGGGACATTCTAATCCCGGTGGCCTGCTTTGTCTTGGCAAGGCTGAAGGTAAGATATAGAGAAACCGGGACGTTTTGACGCAGTAACGGTCAAGATGCTTCAGGAAGTGTCCATAAAGCAGGAGTCATTCGATGGCCCATATTAGTGTTGAGCGTGCCCATGGCCTGGGTAAGGAAGCGGCCCGCGAGAAGGCCGACAAGTTGGCGCAGAAACTGTCCGATCAATATGGCCTGGAGCCACAGTGGTCTGGCGACACGCTGAACCTCAAGCGCTCCGGTGTGAAAGGGGCAGTGCATGTGGGCGAGGATTCGATCCGGGTTGATGTCGAATTGGGGCTGTTGATGTCCGCCATGAGCAGCACCATCAAATCGGAAATCGAAAGGGCTCTCGACAAAGCCCTCGCGTGATGACGACCCGTAGGAGCGAAGCTTGCTCGCGAAGGCAGAGTTCCTGCCATCGAAGATGGTGCGGATGGACCGGCCCCTTCGCGAGCAAGCTTCGCTCCTACAGGTATTCCACGGCACGCAATTGTTGCGGTTGTTAGGGTGCCGTTTCTAATTTTTCTCCCTACTTTGTGCCTGAGCCCGACACTTTCGCGGGCAGTTCCTCAACCCTTCTGCGCGTGAGGTGGACCATGGCCAAAGTTATTGTGAAGAAAAAAGTCGACGTTGAGACCAACACTCTGAACGACGTCAAATCGTATGCCCGCAAGATCTGGCTGGCGAGCCTGGGTGCTTACACCAAGGTCGGTCAAGAGGGTGGCGAGTACGTTCAAGAGTTGATCAAGGCTGGTCAAGCTGTTGAAAAGAAAGGCAAAAAAGTAGTTGCTGAGAAACTTGAAGCGGCTAATGCCGAGATCGATGAAGCCAAGAGTGAGGTGAGTACTTTCAAAGGCAAAGTCGAACTTCAACTCGACAAAGTCGAGAAGGCTTTCGATACGCGTATCGCAAGTGCCTTGAATCGTATCGGCATTCCGTCTAAACATGACGTGGAGACACTCTCTGCTAAGCTCGATGAGCTGACAGCATTGCTCGAACGTGTCGCGCGTAAATCTTAAGGAGAACGGGATGGCTGGCAAAAAGAATACTGAAAAAGAAGGCAGCTCGTGGATCGGGAAGGTCGAAGACTACTCCCGCAAGATCTGGCTGGCTGGTTTAGGCGTGTACTCGAAGATTGATACTGACGGCAGCAAACTCTTCGATGCATTGGTTAAGGACGGCGAGAAAGCCGAGAAGCTCACCAAGAGCGCTGTCGGCAAGACTGTCGATGCTGCCAAGGACTCCGCTTCGTCGGCCAAGTCGCGCATCAGCGGCGTGAAAGATCGCGCACTGGGCAAGTGGGATGAGCTGGAAGGGGCTTTCGACAAGCGCCTGAACAGCGCCATTTCGCGCCTGGGTGTACCGAGCCGCAATGAAGTCAAGGCACTGCACAGCAAGGTCGATACCCTGACCAAGCAAATCGAAAAACTCACCGGTGCCAAGGTTGCGCCTGTTGCGGCGAAAACCGCGGCGGCCAAACCGGCAGCTAAAAGCGCTGCCAAGCCATTGGCCAAGGCCGCAGCGAAACCTGCCGCCAAGCCGGCAGCCAAAACTGCTGCTGCGAAACCTGCAGCCAAAGCGGCCGCTAAACCCGCTGCTAAACCCGCTGCAAAAGCTGCCGCAAAACCAGCCGCTAAACCAGCGGCCAAACCTGCAGCTAAAACCGCAGCGGCCAAACCCGCTGCGGCGAAGAAGCCAGCAGTGAAAAAACCAGCCGCCCCGAAAGCGGCCGCTCCGAAACCAGCAGTGGCTGCCGCCAAACCGGCAACCCCGGTCAGTCCGGCGAACTCCGCCGCTGCGCCGACCCCTGCTGTAACCCCGACTATCGCACCGACTCCATCGGCGCCAACCAGTCAGTCCTGATTTCCAGGACGCAAAAAAACGCCCGGCCTGTAAAGGTCGGGCGTTTTTGTTTGTGCATGGATTCCAGAAGCCATCGAAGACCCACCGGGTCAGTTGTGCTCTTCGAGGTACTGCAACGCCAACCGCTCGGTCGCGACTTTGACCGGCGGCAACAAGTGCGGCGCCACCAGCATCATGATCTGGTACACCACCAGTCGTACTTCACCTTCACGGTCGAGAATCCGCTGATAGTCCAGCGAGAACAGCAATGTCATGGTGATTTGCTCCACCAGTTGCCCCAATGCCTGGGTGTCGCTGACCAACTGCCCCTGAGCCTTCAACTGTGCCAGCAATGAAGCCAGTGTGCGCTTCAACGCATTGAGCAGGTTGCGTATCCCCTTGGCCAGTTTCGGCAGGCGGCCGGCAAGGTTCGACAAGTCCTGGAACAGAAACCGGTATTGGGCCAGGCGTTCGACGATCAGGTGCAGGAACAGCCAGTAATCTTCGGGTGCCAATTCCACATCGGACGGTGGATCGAGCAAGGGCGTCAGTTCGGTCTGGAAGCGTTCGAACAGCCCCAGGATCAGCGGCTCCTTGCCGTGGAAGTGGTAGTAGAGGTTGCCGGGGCTGATGCCCATTTCGTTGGCCACCTCCATGGTGGACACGTTCGGTTCGCCCTTCTGATTGAACAACTGCAGGGCACATTCGAGAATCCGGTCGCGGGTTTTCATCCAGTCTTCTTAATGGTCGAGTCAGGCCACGGCCATTGGCGGCCGTGGTTCATTGAACGTCAGCGCACGCGCACGTAAGTACCGGGTGCCGCCTCCATCGGTGGATAGTTCTGGTTGCCGAGGGTCATCTTGGTTTCGTGTAGTGCGCCGGAGCGTTCCTGAATCCAGCTCAGCCATTGTGTCCACCAACTGCCGTCGACGCGTTTGGCGTCGTAATACCAGGCCCGCGGGTCGCTGCTCAGTTTCGGGTTCTCGACGTAGTTGGCTTTCGAGTTGTGCGGCGGGTTGAGAATGCTCTGCACATGACCGCTGCTCGACAGCACGAAGCGTCGCTCGCCACCCAGCAGCAAGGTCGAGCGGTACACCGCATCCCACGGGGTGATGTGATCGTTCATGCCGGCCACGCTGAAACTGTCGACGGTGACTTTCTGCAGGTCGATCGGTGTGCCGCACACTTCCAGCCCACCCGGATGACTCAGCGGGTTGTGCTTGAAGAAGTCCAGCAGATCGCCATGAAACGCTGCCGGCAGGCGCGTGTTGTCATTGTTCCAGTAGAGGATGTCGAACGCCGGTGGCTCCTTGCCCAGCAGGTAGTTATTGACGAAGTAATTCCAGATCAAATCGTTGGGGCGCATCCAGGCAAAAACCCTGGCCATGTCGCGACCTTCCAGAACGCCCTTCTGATATGAGCGGCGCTTGGCCGCTTCCAGCGTTTGTTCGTCGACGAAGAGGGTGGCCGGGCTTTCTATCTGACTGTCGAGCAGGCTGACCAGATAGGTCGCGCTGGACACCCGCCGCAGCTGCCGCTTGGCCTGCAAGTGCCCTTGCAGCGCGGCGATGGTCAGCCCGCCGGCGCAGGCACCCATCAGGTTGACGTCGCGGGAGCCGGTAATCGCCCGGCACACATTCATCGCTTCTTCGGTGGCTTCGACGTAAGACGACAGCCCCCATTCGCGGTGACGCACATCAGGATTGCGCCAGCTGATCACGAAGGTCTGCAAGCCGTTTTTAAGGGCGAACTGGACGAAGCTGTTACTGGGGCTCAAGTCGAAAATGTAGAACTTGTTGATCTGTGGCGGCACGATCAGCAACGGCTTGGAATACTGTTTTTCGCTCATCGGCTTGTACTGGATCAGTTCCAGCAGCTCATTGCGAAACACCACGGAGCCGGTGGTGGTGGCGACTGTCTTGCCTACCTCGAATGCTTGTTTGGTGACCTGTCTGGGCAAGCCGTCGTTGTGCAGCAGATCGTCAAGCAAATGGCCGATACCCCGCACCAGGCTGTGACCGCCAGAGTTGAAGATCTCCTTGACCGCCAGCGGATTGAGCAGGGTGTTGGACGGCGCCACGGCGTCGTTGATCAAGGCAAACGCAAAGTGGGCGCGGGCGCGATCGTCCGGGCTCAGGTTGCTCTCGTCGATCCAGTTTTTGACCTCCTTCTGCCAACTCAGGTAGGCCTGCAAGCTGCGGCGATAAAAAGGGTTGAGGCTCCACGCCGGGTCGGCAAAGCGATTGTCTTGCGGATTGATCGGGTGCAGGGTTTCACCCAACAACACGCGGCCAAGCTGGCCCCCCAGCTTCAAGGCATGCCGGGCCGTGTACACCGGGTTGCGCAGGCCATGGGTGGCCAGGCTGCGCAAGGTTGAAAGCAAGTCCCGGCCGCGCAGACCGGTAACCGCACTCTGTGCGTTGATGAATGCAGCGGGAGTGGGCAAGGAGCCCTTCGCTGGTTTGTCGCGCATGAGTCAACACTCCTTCGTCATCAGGCCAAAAACAAACTCACCGAACAAATCACCATAGACGTTGTTGCGGATTGTTGCGCGGTACGACGTCCTGTCGACGCTCTTTTCCTGAACCAAATCCGGGGCCGGTCAACTGCCCGATGGCGCCGGATGCGGATGCATCACTGCGCGCTGACGTTCCTCTTCGAGAAACTTCATGATGATCGGTGCCACCGCTTCGGCCCGGGTAATCAAGAACAGATGCCCGTCGTCGATGATGTGCAATTGGGCGTTGGGAATTCGCCAGGCCAGCATGCGCATATTGATCAGCGGGATCAGTGGGTCGTCGTCGCCGGCCAGCACCAGGGTCGGCTGGTGGATCTTGTGCAGCCAGTGAATGCTGGTCCAGCCGAACCCGGCGAATAGCTGCCAGTAGTAGCCCAGTTTGCCTGCCGAGCGAACCCGCGCGGCGTGACTGGCCGCCAGGGTCGGATCGCGACGGAACGAGCCGCCATAGATCATCGGCGCGATGCGAATCACATGGGACGGCTGGATGTAGCGTCGTGGGCTGGCCATCATCCATAGCACTTTCGGTTTGCCCGGCACCATCACTGTGCCGGCCGCCGTGGCTGCCAGCACCAGCTTCTTGCAGCGCTCGGGATAGTCATAGGCAAATTGCTGCGCCAGGGCGCCACCCCATGACACGCCGATCACATTGACTTGCCCGTAATCGAGATAATCGAGCATTCGCGCCGTCAGTTTCGCCAGGCCCGAAAAGCGATACGGCCGGCTGGGCGTCGATGAGCCGCCGACACCGGGTACGTCGAAGGCGATGACTTCCAGGTCCGGATCCAGTGCCTGGACGAACGGAAATATCAGCTCCAGGTTGGCGCCGATGCCATTGAAAACCAGCAAGGGCGTCAAGTGAGGTTTGCCGGGGCGTACCGCGGTGCGGAGGGTCTGCCCATCCAGGTTGACGGTACGGAATACGAACGGTTGCGGCATGCACGAAGCCCTGTAAGTTTTAAACGCTGATTGGGCCATCCCGGGCCGTCGCAGAATGTTCGAGGCTGGCCTCGAGGCTGATTAATGACAATCGCGGCACCTCCCAGTGCCGCGGACTGCGAGTTGTTTGAAGCTCAACGTTCGTGCACATACGTGCCTGGCGACGCCTCACCCGCGGGATAGGCCTTGTTGCCAAGGTTGGCGGGGGATTTCTTCAGTTTGCCCGAGCGTTCGGCCTGCCACGCCTGCCAATGCAACCACCAGGAGTCGGTGTGCTTGGTGGAGTTTTCCATCCAGTCCTCGGCCTTGACCGGCATGTCGGTGCTGGTCATGTAGCGTGCTTTCGGATTGCCCGGCGGGTTCAGAATGCTCTGGATATGTCCGCTGCTGGACAGCACGAACTCGACCTTGCCGCCGAACAGTTGTGCCGACTTGTAGCAGGACTTCCACGGGGTGATGTGATCGTTGGTGCCGGCCAGGGAAAAGATGTCGGCATCGACCTGTTTGAGGTCGATCGGTGTGCCGCACACTTCCAGTGCATTGGGGCGGATCAGTGGGTTGTTTTTGAACATCTCGATCAGGTCGCCGTGGAAAGCGGCCGGCAGGCGAGTGGTGTCGTTGTTCCAGAACAGAATGTCGAACACCGGTGGCTCGTTGCCCAACAGGTAGTTGTTGACCCAGTAGTTCCAGATCAAGTCGTTGGGACGCATCCAGGCGAAGACTTTCGCCATATCGCGACCTTCCAGCACACCGGCCTGGTAGGAGTGGCGCTTGGCGGCTTCGAGAGTCTGCTCGTCGACGAACAGGGCCACGTCGCTGTCGAGGGTGGTGTCGAGCACGCTGACCAGCAGCGTCAGGGCGTTTACTTTCTTCTCGCCGATCGCTGCGTAATGACCCAGCAGCGCGGTGCAGGTAATGCCGCCGGAGCAGGCACCGAGCATGTTCACGTCTTTGCTGCCGGTGATCGCGGTGACCACGTCGACCGCCTCCTTGAGCGCTTCGATGTAGGTCGACAGACCCCACTCGCGTTGTTCCTTGGTCGGGTTGCGCCAGCTGACGATGAACGTCTGCATGTTGTTGCGCAGGCAGAAGCGCGCCAGGCTCTTGTCCGGGCTGAGGTCGAAAACATAGAACTTGTTGATTTGCGGCGGCACCACCAGCAGTGGGCGTTCATGCACTTGCTCGGTGATCGGCTTGTACTGGATCAGCTCCAGCACGTCGTTGCGAAAGACCACCGCGCCTTCGGTCACACCCAGGCTCTTGCCGACTTCGAACGCGCCCATGTTGACCTGGCTCGGCATCCCGCCGTTGTGGATCAGATCCTTGGCCAGATGAGAGAGGCCGTCGAGCAGGCTTTTGCCGCCGGTTTCGAAGAAGCGTTTGACCGCCGCCGGGTTGGCTGCCGTGTTGGTCGGGGCCATGGCTTCGGTCATGAGGTTGATCACGAAATGCCCGCGAGCGACGTCCTTGGGCGAGAGATTGCTCTTATCGATCCAGGTATGGAGCTCCTTGCGCCACGCCAGATAAGTTTGCAAATAACGTTTGTAGAGAGGGTTCTGGCTCCAGGCCGGGTCGAGGAAACGGCGGTCGTCGCTTTGCGGTTGAAGCTCGGATTTTCCGAACAGCACGTTCTTGAGTTCGATGCCGAAATGGGCGACGTGCCTGGCACTGTGGATGGGTTGTCTGATGGCCTGGGTCAGCACCATTCGGGCAGAGCCCAGTAGATCCTTTCTACGCAGCCCAACAACAGGATTCAGTCCCAAGGTATTTTCTGAAGCCTGGAATTTCAGGTCATCGTTTTGCTTGTTACTCATCTACGACGCTCCATTGTCCTGAGGCGAGTACCTGAGCCCAGCTGTGTAGTCACACAGCAAACGCCAGGTACTACTGCTCGGGGTGACCGTTAATTGCGCATAGCTACAAATGCACGGAACTTGCCAGCTCCATTGGTTACCCGAGTTTAATTTTTTTCGCAAGCGGGCCAATCGTTGACCCGGCAGCCAAGCATTCAAACAGATGGAATTAGAAAATGCCCTCTAAATACCTCGAGGCCTGACCTAGAGCATCAGCTTGACGACCGACTCGTTCGGATCACGGGTCTTTCCGGCCGCTTTGAGTTCGGCAAGATAATCGTTCCACAGATCCTCTTGGCGCACCGCCAACTGGTACAGATATTCCCAGGTGAACAGGCCGCTGTCGTGGCCGTCGTCGAAGGTCAATTTCAGTGCGTACTGACCGGCTGGTTCGACCTTGCTCAGGCCTACGCCGATCTTGCCAAATTGCAGGATAGGTTTGCCGTGGCCCTGGACCTCGGCGGAAGGAGAGTGCACGCGAAGGAATTCTGCGGGCAGGTGATACTCCTCGCCGGACGCGTATTTGAGCGTCAGGGTTTTCGAGGCTTTGTGCAGTTTGATGTCGGTGGGGAGTTGGGTCGTCATGGGGCCGATCTTCCGTTTGTATGAAGGCCCTGTGTCGGCGGGTGATCTGTGGCGAGGGAGCTTGCTCCCGCTCGGCTGCGTAGCAGTCGTAAATCCGGCGAATGAGGTCTTGTAGATAAACCGCATTCACCGACTTTGGGGCCGCTTCGCGACCCAGCGGGAGCAAGCTCCCTCGCCACGGAAGCCCGCTCACACAGAATGAGACCTACAGGATATAACGGGACAGGTCTTCGTTCTGCGCCAATTCGCCCAAGTGGCTATTGACGTAATCGGCATCGATCAGGATCGCCTTTTCGTCATGGGTGCTGGCCAGATCGCCGGCACTGAACGACACCTCTTCAAGCAGACGCTCCAGCAAGGTGTGCAGGCGACGGGCGCCGATGTTCTCGGTCTTCTCGTTGACCTGCCAGGCAATCTCGGCAATACGCTTGATGCCGTCCGGCTGGAACTCGATGAGCAGCCCTTCGGTTTTCAGCAGCGCGCAATACTGCTCGGTGAGAGAGGCATGCGGTTCGCTGAGGATACGCTCGAAATCTTCCGGGCTCAGGGCCTTGAGTTCGACCCGAATCGGCAGGCGACCTTGCAGCTCCGGCACCAGATCACTCGGCTTGCTCAGGTGGAATGCGCCAGAGGCGATGAACAGGATGTGGTCGGTCTTGACCATGCCCAGTTTGGTGTTGACGGTGCAGCCTTCGATCAGCGGCAGCAAGTCGCGCTGTACGCCTTCACGGGATACATCGACGCCACCGGTATTGCCGCGCTTGGCGACCTTGTCGATTTCGTCGATGAACACGATGCCGTGCTGTTCGACAGCTTCCAGCGCCTTGGCCTTCAACTCTTCTTCGTTGACCAGGCGACCGGCTTCTTCGTCGCGAACCAGTTTCAGCGCTTCCTTGACCTTGAGCTTGCGGCTCTTGCGCTTGCCCTTGCCCATGTTGGCGAACAGGCTCTGCAACTGGTTGGTCATTTCTTCCATGCCCGGTGGTGCGGAGATATCGACGCCGGTGATTTCGGCGACTTCGATTTCGATCTCCTTGTCGTCCAGCTGACCTTCACGCAGGCGTTTGCGGAACAGCTGGCGGGTGTTGGAATCCTGGGCCGGGGCGGCGTCTTCGTTGCTGAAACCCATGCGTGCCGGTGGCAGCAAGGCGTCGAGGATACGTTCTTCGGCGGCGTCTTCGGCGCGGTGGCGAACCTTGGTCATTTCCTGTTCGCGCAGCAGTTTGATCGCGGCATCAGCCAGATCGCGAATGATCGACTCGACGTCGCGGCCGACGTAGCCGACTTCGGTGAACTTGGTTGCTTCGACTTTGATGAACGGTGCGTTGGCGAGTTTGGCCAGGCGGCGGGCGATCTCGGTTTTACCGACGCCGGTCGGGCCGATCATCAGAATGTTCTTGGGGGTGACTTCGACGCGCAGCTCTTCGGGCAGCTGCATCCGGCGCCAGCGGTTGCGCAAGGCAATGGCGACGGCGCGTTTGGCATCGTCCTGGCCGATGATATGGCGATTGAGTTCGTGGACGATTTCACGGGGGGTCATGGGCATAGTAATTGGCGGTCCTCAAGCAAAAGTGAGCCGTGGCGCTAGGCCAAGACAGGCTTACTCAGCGAGATCCTGCTCCTCGATGGTGATGTTGTGGTTGGTGAACACGCAGATGTCGCCAGCGATGCCCAAAGCGGTTTCGACGATTTCCCGGGCCGACAGGTCGGTCTTTTTCAACAGCGCGCTGGCCGCAGCCTGGGCGTAGCCGCCGCCGGAACCCATGGCGATCAGGCCTTCTTCAGGCTCAACCACGTCACCGTTGCCGGTGATGATCAGAGAGGCATCCTTGTTGGCGACCGCGAGCATGGCTTCGAGGCGGCTGAGGGAGCGGTCAGTGCGCCATTCTTTGGCGAGTTCGACAGCGGCGCGAACCAGGTGGCCCTGATGTTTTTCGAGTTGGCCTTCAAAACGTTCGAAGAGGGTGAAGGCGTCAGCGGTAGCCCCGGCAAAACCGGCGATAACCTGACCGTGGTACAGGCGGCGAACTTTCTTCGCGTTGCCTTTCATCACGGTATTGCCGAGCGAAACCTGGCCGTCGCCGCCCATGACGACTTTGCCGTGGCGGCGAACTGAAACGATGGTGGTCAAGGGAGAGTCTCCACGCAGCGGGGCGAAAATGCCTTATGCCAACTCATATGGGGGTGGTGGAGCGTTTTTCAACTGTAGGACGCGGCGGGGGACGAGCGGTGGTGGGCAGGGATGAATGTGTTGTCTGTTCTGACGCCTTCGCGGGCAAGCCTCGCTCCTACAGAGATTTACGTGATCCTGTAGGAGCGAGGCTTGCCCGCGAAGAACGATGACGCAGTGTCCTTGACGAAATTAGCGGCTCTGGCGTCGTTGTAACAACAGGTTACTGAAGCCACTGCCCGCCAATTGTTTCTGGGCGGTGGTCAGTTGTTCTCGGTTGCTGAACGGGCCGACCAGCACCCGGTACCAGGTCTCGTCCTTCACCGTGCCGGATTCAACCGCCACGGCCTGACCCAGCAGGATGATCTGCGCCCGAACCTTGTCGGCATCGGCTTGCTTGCGGAACGAACCGGCCTGCAGGAAGAACTTGGTCACTGGCGCCGCTTTAGCCACCGGTGGCGCTGGCGGCGGAGTGATGCCGGCCAATGCCGCCTGAGCCCGGGCGGTGTCGATCTTCGCCGCTTCCGCAGGCGTCACCGGCGTGGTCGGCACGGCCGGCACTTGTGGCGTCGGCAGGGTTTTCTCCGGTACCGCATCCGGCGGCACGATCACTTCCGATTCCGGCAGCAAGGTGTAGAAGTCGTACTTCGGCTTCACCGGTTGCGTCGGGCTCGGCGGGGTCTTGTTGGCTTCGGCGATCTTGGTAGCTTTCTGCTGTTGCTCGACCTTCTCGCGCTTGACGCTGTCACTGCCCTTGCCCGGCTCCAGCTTCATCAGGAACACAATGAACGCGCCGACCGTCAGGCCGATGGCCATCCACAGCCAGCCTGGGATCGGTTGCTTTGCAGGAGCTTGGTAACGGCTGGCGCCACGCTTGGGTGCAGGTTTTTTCTTGGCAGCCAACTTACATACGCTCCAGAGTTTCCAGACCCAAGAGTTCCAGGCCTTGCTTGAGAGTGCGGCCGGTCAACGCAGCAAGGCGCAAACGGCTCTGCATTTGCGCCGGGGTATCGGCGCCGAGGATCGGGCAGTTCTCGTAGAAACTGGAGAACAGGCCGGCAACATCGTACAGGTAGGTGCAGAGAATGTGCGGCGTGCCTTTGTCGGACACGTTATTCAGGATTTCGCCGAACTGCGCCAGTTTCGCCGCCAGCTCATGTTCGTGCGGCGCTTCGAGGACGATTTGCCCTTCGACTTCGCTGAAGTCCTTGCCGAGCTTGCGGAACACGCCGGCCACTCGGGTGTAGGCGTACAGCAGGTACGGTGCGGTGTTGCCTTCGAAGTTCAGCATCAGGTCGAAGTTGAAGCTGTAGTCGCTGGTGCGGTGCTTGGACAGGTCGGCGTACTTCACCGCGCCAATGCCCACGACCTTGGCGATGTTGCGCAGCTCGTCTTCGGCCAACTCCGGGTTCTTCTCCTTCACCAGCGTGTAGGCGCGTTCCTGGGCTTCGGTCAGCAGGTCGATCAACTTCACGGTGCCGCCGTCACGGGTTTTGAACGGGCGGCCATCGGCGCCGTTCATGGTGCCGAAGCCCATGTGTTCCATTTCCATCGGATGGGTCACGAAGCCGGCCTTGCGGGCGACGGCGAACACCTGCTGGAAGTGCAGGGCCTGGCGCTGGTCAACGAAGTACAGCGCGCGATCGGCTTTCAGCACGCCGCTGCGGTAGCGCACGGCCGCCAGGTCGGTGGTGGCATAGAGGTAGCCGCCATCGGCCTTGACGATGATCACTGGCAGCGGTTCGCCCTCGGCGTTCTTGAACTCGTCGAGGAACACGCACTGGGCGCCGTTGCTCTCGACCAGCATGCCTTTGGCCTTGAGGTCGTTGACCACGTTGATCAGGTCGTCGTTATAGGCGCTTTCACCCATCACGTCGGCCATGGTCAGTTTGACGTTCAGCAGTTCGTAGATTTTCTGGCAGTGGGACAGCGAGATGTCCTTGAACTTGGTCCATAGGGCCAGGCAGTCCGGGTCGCCGGCTTGCAGCTTGACCACCAGGCCGCGGGCGCGGTCGGCGAACTCTTCGGACTCGTCGAAGCGCTGCTTGGCGGCGCGGTAGAAGTTTTCCAGGTCCGACAGCTCGTCGCTGGTGATCGGGTTTTCCTGCAGATAAGCCATCAGCATGCCGAACTGGGTACCCCAGTCGCCGACATGGTTCTGACGGATCACGGTGTCGCCGAGGAACTCCAGCACCCGGGCCACGCCGTCGCCGATGATGGTCGAGCGCAAGTGGCCGACGTGCATCTCTTTGGCCAGGTTTGGGGCCGACAGGTCAACCACGGTGCGCTGCACCGGGCCGGCCTTGCGTACGCCGATGTGGTCGTCGGCCAGGGCCGCGTCCAGGCGGGTCGCCAGGGCTTGGGTGTTCTGGAAGAAGTTCAGGAAGCCAGGGCCGGCGATTTCGGCTTTGGAGACGTTTTCGTCAGCCGGCAGCGCGGCGATGATTTTCTCGGCCAGGTCACGGGGTTTCATGCCGGCCGGTTTGGCCAGCATCATCGCGATGTTGCTGGCGAAGTCGCCGTGAGTCTTGTCACGGGAGTTTTCCACCTGGATCGCCGGCGACAGGCCTTCAGGCAACACACCTTCGTTGACGAGTTGGGTGATGGCTTGTTGGATCAGCTGGCGAATGGTGTCTTTCATGGTCTTCTCTTTCGACCGCAGGCGCGGCGGCGCTTCAGTGCGCTAGTGGAAAAACTGGGCATTATCCGTTGCGAAGACGGGCTTGCCAACTATAGCGGGCAGGTTATGGATATGTGGTGACTATTCGACCGCTATCGCGGGCTTGCTCGCGATAGCAACCTTCCAATCAATACAAATCCACAGGGTCGACATCCAAAGACCAACGCACTGCCCGCCCACTGGGCATCTGCTCCAAAGCCAGCAACCAACTGCTCAACAATCGATGCAGCGGCGCCCGGGCCGTGGCTTGCAGCAATAACTGTGCGCGATAGCGCCCGGCCCGGCGCTCCATCGGTGCCGGAACCGGCCCCAGCAACTCGATACCGGTCAGATGCTGTTCGGTCAGCAGTCGTTCGGCCTCACTGCACGCTTCATCGAGGAACCCTTCGGCCTGCCCCGGTTTGTGCGCTTCGGCCCGCAGCAGCGCGAGATGCGCAAATGGCGGCAACCCGGCGGAGCGGCGCTCGCTCAGCGCCTGTTCGGCGAAGGCGAAGTAGCCCTGTTCGGTCAGTTGCACCAGCAGCGGGTGGTCCGCCAGGTGCGTCTGGATGATCACTTTGCCCGGTTCTTCGGCCCGCCCCGCGCGCCCGGCGACCTGCACGATCAACTGCGCCATGCGCTCGCTGGCGCGGAAGTCGCCAGAGAACAACCCGCCGTCGGCATCGAGAATCGACACCAGGGTCACCCGAGGGAAGTGGTGCCCTTTGGCAAGCATCTGTGTGCCGACCAGAATGCACGGCTGGCCTTTCTGGATGGTCGCGAACAACTGATTCATCGCGTCTTTGCGTGAAGTACTGTCGCGGTCGACCCGCAGCACCGGAACGTCCGGGAACAGAATCCCCAGGCGTTCCTCGGCACGCTCGGTACCGGCGCCCACGGGCCGCAAATCGACCTTGCCGCACTTCGGGCAATGCCGAGGCACGCGCTCGACGTAGCCACAATGATGGCAGCGCAATTCGCCCGAGCGCTGGTGCACGGTCATTCGCGCGTCGCAACGCTGGCATTCGGACATCCAGCCGCAATCGTGGCAGAGCAGTGTCGGGGCGAACCCTCGACGGTTGAGGAACACCAGCACCTGCTGGCCGGCGGCGAGGGTCTGACCGATGGCTTGCTGCATCGGCCCGGAAATGCCGCTGTCCAGTGGACGACTTTTCACGTCCAGGCGCAGGAAGCGCGGTTGCTTGGCACCTCCGGCGCGCTCATTCAGGCGCAGCAGGCCGTAACGACCGGTGTAGGCGTTTTGCAGGCTTTCCAGTGAAGGCGTGGCGGAGCCGAGGACAATCGGGATGTTTTCCTGCCGGGCGCGAACCAGCGCCAGGTCGCGGGCGTGGTAGCGCAAGCCTTCCTGCTGTTTATAGGAGCCGTCGTGCTCTTCATCGATGATGATCAGACCGGGGTTCTTCATCGGCGTGAACAGCGCCGAACGGGTGCCGATAATAATGTCGGCTTCGCCATCCCGCGCGGCCAGCCAGGCGTCCAGGCGCTCGCGGTCGTTGACGGCGGAGTGGATCAGTGCGATGCGTGCATTGAAGCGCTGTTCGAAGCGCGCCAGGGTTTGCGGGCCGAGGTTGATCTCCGGGATCAGCACCAGGGCTTGCTTGCCGGCCTCGAGGGTTTCGCGGATCAGTTGCAAATAGACTTCGGTCTTGCCGCTGCCGGTGACGCCGGCCAGCAGGAACGCGTGATAACTGTCGAACCCGGCGCGAATCGCTTCATAAGCGGCGCGCTGCTCCGGGTTGAGCGGCAATTCCGGTTGCGCCAGCCAGTGTTCGTGGCGAGCGCCGGGCGCGTGCCTGCGGATGTCTACCTGCACCAGATCCTTGGCCAGCAACAGATCGAGGCTGTCCTTGCTCAGCATCAGTTTGCTCAGCAACTGATGGGCGACGCCGTGGGGATGTTGCGCCAGGGTCGCCAGGGCTTCGCGCTGCCGCGGGGCGCGGGCGATGCGCGGGTCATCGAGGCTGGCGCCGGGCGCGGCGGACCAGAACCGCTCCTGACGGGCTTCGGCCAGTTCACCCTGACGCAGCAACACCGGCAGCGCCCAGCTCAACGTGTCGCCGAGGCTGTGCTGATAATACTGGGACGTCCACAGGCACAGTTTGAACAGCGCGGGTGGCAGCGGCGGTACGGCATCGAGCAGGGCCAGCGCCGGTTTGAGCTTTTCTGTCGGGACTTCGCTGTGGTCGGTGATCTCCACCAGAATCCCGATCATCTCCCGCCGGCCGAACGGCACCCGCAAACGCATGCCCGGGTGTAACTGGGCGCGCAGGACTCCAGCCGGGGCGCGATAGTCGAACAGGCGGCGCAGGGGCGAAGGCAGGGCGAGGCGCAGAATGGCGTTGGGCACGCGATTGTTTTCTCGATAGGGGAGCGATGACGAAGGCCGGGAGCCTAGCAGACGGTCGGATTTGTGTCCTCCATCAGGAAAGCGTTCAAGTGTTGACGAGTGGATTTTAATGCCAGGCAAGGCGCTACGACGACTCATAGCGCGCTATGGGGAGGAGTAGCAACGCAGCATGGCGTTAAAAGACGCCGTCAACATTGAACAGTCTTTCCTGATGGAGGGCACCCACGACAGCTTGCGTGTTTGCAAAGGTCTGGTAGAATCCGCGGCCTAATTACGTGCGGTATTCAACAATAGTGTTGGGTGGCGGCACGCTAGCCTGAGGAAGACACCATGAAAGCTGATATCCATCCAGAATACCCAGCAGTTGCTGTTACCTGCAGCTGCGGCAACAAGTTCGAAACCCGTTCGACCTACGGCAAAGCCCTGGCGATCGACGTTTGCAACGAATGCCACCCGTTCTACACCGGTAAGCAAAAGACTCTGGACACTGGCGGCCGCGTTCAGCGTTTCGCAGACCGTTTCGGTGCTTTCGGCGCGAAAAAGGCCTAAGGCCGATCAACTTGGGAAGCCGTTACGGTTTTTCCATGCTGATGAAAAAGGCGTCCCTCGCGGGCGCCTTTTTTATGTCTGCGATTTGGCTTTCCGCTGCCCAGGCCTTCTGCCCGGCGCCGAGCGGGCTGACGCCGGTCGCAGTCCAGCGGGTGGTGGATGGCGACACCTTGCGTCTGAGCGATGGGCGCAGTGTGCGCATGATCGGTTTGAACACGCCGGAGCTGGGCAAGCAGGGTCGTTCCGACGAGCCGTTCGCCGAGGCCGCGCGCAAACGCCTGGAAGCCCTGGTGGCCGCCAGCGACGGGCGGGTCGGTTTGCTGCCGGGTAAAGAAGGCAAGGACCATTACGGCCGCACGCTGGCCCATGTCTACAGCGTCGATGGCGCCAACCTCGAAGCGCAGATGCTTGCTGAAGGTCTCGGTTTTCAGGTCGCGGTAGCGCCGAACGTCGATTTGGTCGGCTGCCAGCAGGCGGCGGAACGCAGTGCTCGTCAGGCCGGTCTCGGGCTGTGGCGACAGTCACCTGTACTGAAAGCGGAGCAGATCAACGCGTCCGGCTTCGCCGTGCTCAGTGGTCGTGTGAGCAAGGTTCAGCGCAATCGCGGCGGGGTTTGGATCGAGTTGCAGGATTCAGTTGTATTGCGGGTTGCACCCAATTTGCTGGGGCAATTCGATGACGCGTCGCTTGAGAAGCTCAAAGGCAAGCAAATCGAGGCTCGTGGCTGGGTCGTGGATCGTTCGCGCCGTGGCGGGCTGAAGCCCGGGCAGGCACGCTGGCTTTTGCCGCTGACCGATCCGGCGATGTTGCAGGTCGCGCCGCAAGAAAAATTGTAGACATTTATTCTGTAGATTGTGAACAGTCTATCCCTTGTATTCCGTGGCTCTTGGCCCAAAGTCGTAGGGCAGGGCGCTTGACAGGGGTGACTGGTCAGTCTTGTGGGGACTTTGCGACACGAGTATCCTCGGCGGTCCGTCTGTCCAACAGTAAAAAGCGGAATGCCCACATGTCTGATTTGAAAACTGCCGCTCTCGAATATCACGCCAATCCTCGTCCAGGGAAGCTGAGTGTCGAGCTCACCAAGGCCACTGCTACCGCCCGCGACCTGTCGCTGGCCTACAGCCCCGGCGTAGCCGAACCAGTACGCGAAATCGCCCGCGATCCTGAACTGGCCTACAAATACACCGGCAAAGGCAACCTGGTTGCAGTCATTTCCGATGGCACCGCGATTCTGGGCCTGGGTAACCTCGGTCCATTGGCTTCCAAGCCGGTGATGGAAGGTAAAGGTGTTCTGTTCAAGCGCTTCGCCGGCATCGACGTGTTCGACATCGAAGTCGACTCCGAAAGCCCGCAAGCCTTCATCGACACCGTCAAGCGTATCTCCATCACCTTCGGTGGCATCAACCTGGAAGACATCAAGGCACCTGAGTGCTTTGAAATCGAACGCGCTCTGATCGAGCAGTGCGACATTCCGGTATTCCACGATGACCAGCACGGTACCGCGATCGTGACCGCTGCCGGCATGATCAACGCCCTGGAAATCGCCGGTAAAACCCTGCCGGAAGCCAAGATCGTCTGCCTGGGCGCCGGTGCTGCCGCCATCTCCTGCATGAAATTGCTGGTGAGCATGGGCGCCAACATCGAAAACATCTACATGGTTGACCGTACCGGTGTGATCCACTCCGGCCGTGATGACCTGAACCAGTACAAGGCCGTCTTCGCTCACGCGACCGACAAGCGCACCCTGGCTGACGCACTGGAAGGCGCCGACGTGTTTGTTGGCCTGTCCGGCCCGAACCTGCTGAGCGCTGAAGGCCTGAAATCCATGGCGGCCAACCCGATCGTGTTCGCATGCTCGAACCCGGATCCGGAAATCTCCCCGGAACTGGCGCACGCCACTCGCAACGATGTGATCATGGCCACCGGCCGTTCGGACTACCCGAACCAGGTCAACAACGTACTGGGCTTCCCGTTCATCTTCCGTGGTGCCCTGGACGTTCGCGCCAAGCGCATCAACGAAGAAATGAAAGTGGCTGCTGCCAACGCCCTGCGTGAACTGGCCAAGCTGCCAGTGCCTCAGGAAGTGTGCGATGCCTACGGCGGCATCAAGCTGGAATTCGGTCGTGAGTACATCATCCCGAAACCAATGGATGCCCGTCTGATCACCCTGATCTCCGATGCCGTGGCCAAGGCTGCAATCGAGACCGGCGTGGCGACCCTGCCGTATCCGAAGAACTACCCGCTGAAAAGCGTGGATGACGTGTTCAACGGCTAAGCCGTTGTAGCGCTTCAACCAAAGGCCCCGGCTCATTCTGAGTCGGGGCTTTTTTGTATCTGAGTGGTTTGCAGGCAGGCAATAAAAAGCCCCGCACTTCTTTCGAAGGCGGGGCTTTTTGGTGTTGCGGCGATCAGAACAAATCGATCGGCGCCGCTTCGTCCGCTGGTAGCGGGCTGCCCGGCACATTGCCGTTACCCAGCTCGTTCACCGACGGTGGCGTATCTTCGGCCTTGAACAGCTCAAAGTAGGCGCCTGGCGTGCTTGGGGTGGCTGCACGACCGCTGACCGGGTCGACCCGCAGGCTAAGGATGCCTTCAGGTTCTGGCTGGGTATGGGCTGGCTTGCCTTTGAGGGCAGCGCCCATGTAGTTCATCCAGATCGGCAGGGCGACGGTGCCGCCGAACTCGCGTTTACCCAGGCTTTCCGGTTGGTCGAAGCCGGTCCAGACGGTGGTCACGTAATCGGCGTTGTAGCCGGAGAACCAGGCGTCCTTGGATTCGTTGGTGGTGCCGGTCTTGCCCGCAATGTCACTGCGGCCCAAGGCCAGCGCACGACGGCCAGTGCCGAGTTTGATCACGTCCTCAAGCATGCTGTTGAGGATGTAGGTGGTGCGACCATCGATGATACGTTCGGCCACCGCTGGCGCTTGTGACACTGGCTGGGCGCCCGGCGCTTCGCCTGGGATGGCGTTGACGGTGAAGGTATTGGTGGCCGGCACGGCGATGCCGTCGCTGACTACGTTGCCTTTCGGAACGCTCGGCGGGTTGGCAACGAACAGTGTGTCGCCGTTGCGGCTTTCAATCTTGTCGATGATATACGGGGAAATCTTGTAGCCGCCGTTGGCGAAGGTGCTCCAGCCAGTGGCGATCTCCATTGGCGTCAGGGTCGCGGTGCCCAATGCCAGGGACAGGTTGCGTGGCAGGTCCTGCTTGTTGAAGCCGAACTTGCTGATGTAGTCGATGGTGCGGTCGACGCCCAGCGCTTGCAGCAGGCGGATCGATACCAGGTTGCGCGACTTGTAGAGCGCTTCACGCATGCGGATAGGGCCGAGGAAGGTGTTGGTGTCGTTCTTCGGGCGCCAGACCTTGTCCAGGTACTCGTCGACGAACACGATCGGTGCGTCGTTCACCAGGCTGGCGGCGGTGTAGCCGTTATCCAGGGCGGCACTATAGACGAACGGCTTGAAGCTCGAACCTGGCTGGCGCTTGGCCTGCATGGCGCGGTTGTAGTTGCTCTGCTCGAAGGCAAAACCGCCGACCAGGGAACGAATGGCACCGTTCTGCGGATCGAGGGACACCAGTGCGCCCTGGGCCTGCGGAATCTGGCTGAATTTGAGCGAATTGTCCGGCTGACGTTGTACGCGAATCAGATCGCCGACCTGCGCGACGTCCGACGGCTGCTTCGGATTGGCGCCCATGCTGTTGGTGTTCAGGAACGGACGGGCCCACTTCATGGTGTCCCAGGCAACGTGTTCTTCGCCGGTGCGGGTCAGCACCTGCACGCCGTTCTTGTCGACCTGGGTCACGATCGCCGGCTCCAGGCTGCTGATGGTCCGCTGCTTGGTCAGTTCCTGGGTCCAGGCCTCTCGGGTTTTACCCGGCAGGCGTGACTCGGGGCCGCGATAACCGTGCCGTTGATCGTAGGTCATCAAGCCTTCGTGAACCGCGCTGTTGGCCATTTCCTGCAAATCGCTCGGCACCGTGGTGGTGACGCGGAAACCTTCGGTGTACGCATCGCTGCCATAGCGACCGACCATTTCGGCGCGGGCCATTTCGGCGACGTACGGTGCGTTCACTTCCGGAGTCGGCACGTGATAGCTGGCGTTCAGCGGTTCGTTGATCGCCGCGGTGTAGTCGGCTTCGGTGATCTTGCCGAGCTTGTACATGCGCCCCAGGATCCAGTCGCGACGCTCCTTGCTGCGGGCCGGGTTGGCCAGCGGGTTGAAGCGCGACGGGGCTTTTGGCAGACCGGCGATCATCGCCATCTGCGCCAGGCTGACGTCACGAATCGACTTGCCGTAATAGACCTGCGCCGCTGCCTCGATGCCATAGGCGCGGTTGCCCAGATAAATCTTGTTGACGTACAGCTCGAGGATTTCGTCCTTGGTCAGCTGCCGTTCGATCTGCAGGGCCAGGAGGATTTCGGTGGTTTTGCGCGAGAAGCTGCGTTCGCTGCTCAGGAAGAAGTTCTTCGCCACCTGCATGGTGATGGTGCTGCCGCCGGACTGAATGTGTCCGCTCTTTACCAGCTGGGTGGCGGCACGCATCAGGCTGCTGGGATCGACGCCGTAGTGGTTGGCGAAATTGTCGTCTTCAGCACTTAGTAACGCATTAATGAAATTGGGGGGAATGTCGGCGAAACGGATCGGCGTACGGCGCATTTCGCCAAATTCTGCGATCAACTTGTTGTCGCTGCTGTACACCCGCAAAGGAATCTGCAACTGAATGCTTCTCAGCGCCTCCACAGATGGCAATCCAGGGCTAAGGTAAAGAAAGGCGCCGCTCAGACCCAGGAGCAGTCCGCAGAAAACGGCGACGATGGACCAACCGAAGAATTTCAGCAGACGAATCAAGGCTTTTGGATATCCAGGGCAAAGAATGAATTAGGCATCAGGGTTCAGGCTATAAAGAGAATGACCCGCGCTTGCAGTGAAAGCGGAAAAACGCTCGGCATTATAAGCATTTTTCCGCAGGGAGCGTCATTTGCGCTTCTGTCAAGACGGGGGGTATTGAACGCAATGGATATTACAGAGTCCGTAACTCACGGATAGTCATAGGGAATTGGTAGTGCTAGGACTCTTCAATAAAAAAACCAATGCGCTTCTGGGGATCGACATCAGCTCTACGTCGGTGAAGCTGTTGGAGTTAAGCCGCCAAGGCGACCGTTATCGGGTTGAGGCCTATGCGGTCGAGCCGCTGCCCGCCAGTGCCGTGGTCGAAAAAAATATTGCCGAGCTCGAAGGCGTGGGGCAGGCCCTTGCACGCGTGCTGCTCAAGGCCAAAACCAGCCAGAGGAACGTCGCCGTGGCGGTCGCCGGCTCGGCGGTGATCACCAAGACCATCGAGATGGACGCCGGTCTTTCCGACGACGAGATGGAAAACCAGCTGAAGATCGAGGCCGATCAGTACATCCCGTATCCGCTGGATGAAGTGGCGATCGACTTTGAAGTGCAAGGCGCGTCAGTGCGCAACCCCGAGCGGGTCAATGTGCTGCTGGCCGCCTGTCGCAAGGAAAACGTCGAGGTTCGTGAAGCGGCCCTGGCCCTGGCCGGGCTGACCGCGCGAGTAGTCGATGTCGAAGCCTATGCCCTGGAGCGAGCGTTCGGCTTGCTGGCAACCCAGCTGGCCGCCTCTCAGGAGCATCTGACCGTGGCGGTAGTCGATATCGGCGCCACCATGACCACCCTGAGCGTGTTGAATAATGGGCGGATCATCTACACCCGCGAACAATTGTTCGGCGGCCGACAACTGACGGAAGAAATCCAGCGCCGTTATGGCCTGACGGTCGAGCAGGCTGGGTTGGCGAAGAAACAGGGTGGTTTGCCGGACGATTACGTCAGTGAGGTCTTGCAGCCGTTTCGGGATGCGTTGGTGCAACAAGTATCGCGCTCATTGCAGTTTTTCTTTGCCTCCGGCCAATACAGCTCGGTCGATCACATTCTCCTGGCCGGCGGCACTGCCTCGGTCCCAGGGCTGGATCGGTTGATCGAGCAGCGTCTGGGTACGCCGACCCAGGTCGCTAACCCATTCTCCGACATGACCCTGAGCAGCAGGGTCAACGCCAGTGCCCTGGCGAGCGATGCGCCGGCACTGATGATCGCCTGCGGGCTGGCCCTCAGGAGTTTCGACTGATGGCACGGATCAATCTTTTACCCTGGCGTGAAGAGTTGCGCGAAGCGCGGCGCAAACGCTTTTTGCTGGCGTTGGCCGGTGTGCTGGCAGGGTCGGTGGGGGCACTGCTGATTACGGACCAGGTCATTAACAGCGCCATTGATCAACAAGTCGCGCGTAACGATTACATCGCCAAGCAGATTGCCGTGGTCGACGAACGGATCAAACAGATCAGCGATCTGAAGGCTCGTCGCCAGCAGCTCGTCGAGCGCATGCGCATCATCCAGGACCTGCAAGGCAACCGGCCGATCAGCGGGAGGATCTTCGATCAGTTGGCGCGCACCTTGCCGGACGGCGTGTATTTCACCGAAGTGAAAATGGTCGGCAAGACCTTGTCCATCACCGGCGCGGCGGAGTCCAACAATCGTGTTTCGGATTTGATGCGCAATCTAGATGCATCCGACTGGTTTGATGCGCCCAATCTCACGGAAGTCAAAGCGACCACCGCCGGTCAGCTGGATCAGGCCAATATTTTTCAGTTGACCGTCCGTCAGACTCAGCCGGCAATTGTGGGGGTGGCTAAATGAGGCTGTCCGAATGGCTCGAAGGGTTGCGCCAGATCGACATCAGCGATCTGGACACCAACAACATGGGTTCCTGGCCAAGGGCGATCAAGGTTCTTGCGAGTGTTCTGCTGATGGTGCTGGTGATGGCTCTGGGCTATAGCTTCCTGATCAGCGACCTGGAAAGCCACCTGGAACTCAAGCGTGAGGAGGAGTCGACGCTCAAGGAGCAGTTTGCGACCAAAGCCCACATGGCGGCCAATCTTGAGCTGTATACCCAGCAGATGAAGGAAATGGAGAACTCCTTCGGCATGCTATTACGGCAATTGCCCAGCGACACCGAAGTGCCCGGCCTGCTGGAGGACATCACCCGCACCGGCCTGGGCAGTGGCCTGGAGTTCGAAGAGATCAAGCTGCTGCCGGAGGTCACCCAGCAGTTCTACATCGAACTCCCTATCCAGATCACCGTCACCGGTGCCTATCACGACCTGGCCACTTTCGTCAGCGGCGTGGCGGGGTTGCCGCGGATCGTCACCCTGCATGATTTCGACCTGGTGCCGGCCAATCCCGAAGGCGGTCCGAAGTTGCGCATGAGCATCCTTGCCAAGACCTACCGCTACAACGACAAGGGGTTGCAGAAATGAACCCGATTCGTTGCCTGTCGATGGTGATTTGTCTGGTCGTCCTGGCCGGTTGTGGCGGTGACAATGGTTTCAGCGACATCGACGCCTACCTGAACGAAGTGCGTCTGCGAGCGCCCGGCAAGATTGAGCCAACGCCGACATTCCAGTCTTATCCGACATTCACCTACAGCGCTGCCAACCTGCGCAGTCCGTTCTCCCGGCAGGTCAGAGTCGATCTGGCTGGCCAGAAGCACGGCTCGCGCAACGTCAAGCCCGACCCTAACCGGGTCAAGCAGTACCTCGAAGGCTTCAACATCGAACAATTTGAAATGGTCGGCACAATCTCCAATGCCTCCGGCTCCTTTGCGCTGCTGCGCGGGGCGGGCGGTGTGCATCGGCTGAAAGTCGGCGATTACCTGGGACGTAATGATGGACGGATCGTCGCCATCAGCGCTTCGCAAGTCGATGTGGTCGAAATCGTTCCCGATGGCGAAGGCGCCTGGCTGGAGCGGCCGCGGACCATCCCTTTGAAAGAGCACTCATAGTGGAACTCGAACAATGAACAGGATTTTCTCAACCTTCGGTATTTCGCTATGGATAGCGTTTCTGTCGCCGTTGGTACAGGCGGCCAACCTCAAAGCGCTGGATGTCGCCGCGCTGCCTGGTGACCGTGTCGAGCTGAAGTTGTCGTTCGACGGGCCGCCACCGCAGCCTCATGGCTATACGACTGAGCAGCCTGCGCGGATTGCGCTGGATTTGCCGGGAGTTGCCAGTCAGCTGGCGAACAAGAGTCGTGACCTGGGCGGCGGCAATGCCCGCAGCGCCACGGTGGTGGAAGCCAAGGACCGCACGCGGCTGATCATCGGTCTGACTCAACTGACTCCGTATAGCGCACGTGTCGAAGGCAACAACCTGTTCGTGGTCGTCGGGCAGGCGGCCGGTAACAAGGCGTCCAAACCGATTGCCAGCGCACCACGCGCGGCCACGGCGGTACCCGCACCCGCCAGAGCCAGTGCTCCCGTGGGCAAGGCTATTCGTGGCGTGGATTTCCAGCGCGGCACCCAGGGTGAAGGTAACGTGGTTATCGATCTGTCGGATCCATCCATCGCCCCGGACATTCAGGAACGCGATGGCAAGATCATCGTCGGCTTCACCAAAACCCAATTGCCTGAGCGGTTGCGCGTCCGTCTCGACGTCAAGGATTTCGCTACCCCGGTGCAGTTCGTCAACGCCAGCGCCACGGGCGACCGGGCCATCATCAGCATCGAGCCCAGCGGCGCCTTCGATTATTCGACCTACCAGACCGATAACAAACTGACCATCAGCATCCGGCCGATGACTGTCGATGACTTGCAAAAACGCAACGCCGAACGTTTTGCCTACAGCGGCGAAAAGCTCTCGTTGAATTTCCAGGACATCGATGTGCGCTCGGTGCTGCAATTGATCGCCGATTTCACCAACCTCAATCTGGTGGCCAGTGACACGGTGCAGGGCGGCATCACGTTGCGCCTGCAGAATGTGCCGTGGGATCAGGCGCTGGACCTGGTGTTGAAAACCAAAGGCCTGGATAAGCGCAAGATTGGCAATGTGTTGCTGGTGGCGCCGGCCGACGAAATCGCTGCCCGGGAGCGTCAGGAGCTGGAGTCGCAGAAACAAATCGCCGAACTGGCGCCTCTGCGTCGCGAGCTGTTGCAGGTCAACTACGCCAAGGCTGCCGATATCGCCAAGCTGTTCCAGTCGGTGACCAGCGCCGAGGCGAAAGTCGACGAGCGCGGTTCAATCACTGTCGATGAGCGGACCAACAACATCATTGCCTACCAGACCCAGGACCGCCTCGACGAGCTGCGTCGCATCGTTGCACAGCTGGATATTCCAGTGCGTCAGGTGATGATCGAGGCGCGCATCGTTGAAGCCAACGTCGATTACGACAAAAGCCTCGGCGTGCGCTGGGGCGGTTCGGTGCAGAAGGGTAATTGGAACGGCTCCGGGGTCAACGGCTCTTCGACCACCGTCGGCACGCCGGGCAGCACCAGCACCAACTCGCCGTTCGTCGACCTTGGGACTTCCTCCAACACCTCGGGGATCGGCATCGCCTTCATTACTGACAATGTGCTGCTGGACCTTGAGCTGACGGCCATGGAAAAAACCGGCAACGGGGAAATCGTCTCGCAGCCCAAGGTGGTCACGTCAGACAAGGAAACCGCGAAAATCCTCAAGGGCACCGAAATCCCCTATCAGGAAGCCAGCTCCAGCGGTGCCACTTCAGTGTCGTTCAAGGAGGCTTCGCTGTCCCTGGAAGTGACACCGCAGATCACCCCGGACAACCGCATCATCATGGAGGTCAAGGTCACCAAGGACGAACCGGACTACCTGAACAAAGTGCAGGATGTACCGCCGATCAAGAAAAACGAGGTCAACGCCAAGGTATTGGTCAACGACGGCGAGACCATCGTGATTGGTGGGGTTTTCTCAAATACTCAGAGCAAGGTTGTAGATAAGGTGCCATTTCTCGGTGATGTACCGTATCTTGGCCGCCTTTTCCGGCGTGACGTGGTTTCGGAGAAAAAATCCGAGCTGCTGGTATTTCTCACTCCGCGTATCATGAACAATCAGGCGATTGCTGTGAGTCATTGATTCTGTGCGAAATTTGATTCTTGTTGGACCGATGGGGGCTGGAAAAAGCACCATCGGCCGGTTGCTGGCCAAAGAGCTGCGCCTGCCGTTCAAAGATTCCGATAAGGAAATTGAATTGCGCACGGGCGCCAATATCCCGTGGATTTTCGATAAAGAAGGCGAACCGGGCTTTCGTGACCGCGAGCAGGCGATGATTGCCGAGCTGTGCGCGTCCGACGGCGTGGTGTTGGCGACCGGTGGCGGAGCGGTAATGCGCGAGGCCAATCGTCGGGCGCTGCACGCCGGTGGTCGGGTGGTCTATCTGCACGCGTCTGTCGAGCAGCAAGTGGGCCGAACGGCTCGCGATCGCAATCGGCCACTGCTGCGTACCGCCGATCCGGCCAAGACCCTGCGGGACTTGCTTGCGATCCGTGACCCGCTGTATCGGGAAATCGCCGACCTGGTGGTGGAAACCGATGAGCGGCCACCGCGGATGGTGGTGCTCGATATTCTCGAACGCTTGCAGCAGCTGCCGCCCCGTTAATGCACGGGGCGAAATGCGCTATCCTCGGCGTCCTGTCGCAGCCGCTCAAGGTTGTGGCGGATGACTACCGGACGGCGTCACACCAGCAGACGCCATGGAATTCGTAAACTCAAGGCAGGACGCCTGATTCCATCTTCACTGTGGGGACACATGCAGACACTCAAGGTCGATCTAGGCGAGCGCAGCTACCCGATTCATATTGGCGAAGGTTTGTTGGATAAGCCTGAGCTGCTAGCCCCGCATATCCGCGGGCGGCAGGTGGCGATCATCTCCAACGAGACCGTCGCGCCGCTCTACCTCGAGCGTCTGACCCGCAGTCTGGCGCAGTTCTCGGTCATTTCCGTGGTGCTGCCCGATGGCGAAGCCTTCAAGACCTGGGAAACCCTGCAACTGATTTTCGATGGCTTGCTGACTGCTCGGCACGACCGTCGCACCACGGTGATTGCCCTCGGTGGCGGCGTGATCGGTGACATGGCCGGTTTTGCCGCGGCCTGCTACCAGCGGGGCGTCGATTTCATCCAGGTGCCGACCACGTTGCTGTCGCAAGTCGATTCTTCGGTGGGCGGCAAGACCGGGATCAATCATCCGCTGGGCAAGAACATGGTCGGCGCCTTCTATCAGCCCAACGTGGTGCTGATCGATACCGCCACCCTCAACACACTGCCGGCCCGCGAACTGTCTGCCGGGCTGGCGGAAGTCATCAAGTACGGGCTGATCTGTGACGAGCCATTCCTGACCTGGCTCGAAGAAAACGTCGATCGCCTGCGCGTCCTGGACCAGGCCGCCCTGACTTACGCTATCGAACGTTCCTGTGCGGCCAAGGCGGCAGTGGTGGGTGCCGACGAGAAAGAGACCGGCGTGCGTGCCACGTTGAACCTGGGGCATACCTTCGGCCACGCGATCGAAACCCATATGGGCTATGGTGTCTGGTTGCATGGTGAAGCAGTCGCTGCTGGCACCGTGATGGCTCTGGAAATGTCCGCGCGGCTGGGCTGGATCAGCGAAGAGGAGCGTAATCGCGGTATTCGCCTGTTCCAGCGCGCCGGCCTGCCGGTCATCCCGCCGGAAGAGATGACCGAAGCAGATTTTCTCGAACACATGGCAATTGACAAGAAAGTGATCGACGGTCGTTTGCGCCTGGTGCTGCTGCGCCACATGGGCGAAGCGGTGGTGACCGACGATTATCCGAAAGAGGTTTTACAGGCCACGCTGGGAGCGGATTACCGCGCCCTGGCTCAGCTTAAAGGTTAATAAGATCCCGATGACTAGTTTGCATGCCGACGAGGCTTTCCTCGGCCATTACCAGTTAAGTCATGACCCTTTCGCTCCACGGGTGCCTGGCTTCAAATTCTTCCCGGCCCAGCGCAAGCCGGTGCTGGGCCAGTTGCACCACCTGGCTCGCTACAGCCAGTTGCTGCTGGTGGTCACCGGTCCGCAAGGCAGCGGCAAAACCCTGTTGCGTCAGGCCCTGGTGGCCAGCACCAACAAACAGTCAGTGCAGAGCGTGGTGGTTTCCGCCCGTGGCGCCGGCGATGCCGCTGGCGTGCTGAATCAAGTGGCTCAGGCGCTGGACGTTGCTCAGGCCGAGATCGGAGCGATCCTGGCTCAAGTGGTGCAGCTTGCGCTCACGGGGCAGGAAGTCTATTTGCTGGTGGATGACGCCGAGCAACTCGACGAGTCTGCACTGGAAGCCTTGTTGGCCCTGGCTGCCGGCGCGCCGGAAGGTCGTCCGCATGTATTCCTGTTCGGTGAGTCCTCGCTGATTGCTCAACTTGATGCGCTGAGCCTCGAGGAAGAGCGTTTTCACGTCATCGAATTGCAGCCCTACACCGAAGAAGAAACCCGCGAATATCTGGATCAGCGTCTTGAAGGTGCTGGCCGGGGAATCGAACTTTTCACCGCGGATCAGATCTCTGATATTCACGAAAGCTCCGACGGTTGGCCTGGCAACATCAACCAGGTCGCCCGCGATGCAATGATCGAAGCCATGATTGCCAGCCGCTCAGCGGTCAAGCGTCCAAGTATGGGGTTCAACATGCCGAAGAAACACGTATTGGCAATTTCCGCCGTCGTCGTGGTCGCGGTAGCTGCCGCCTGGTTGATGCCAGGTCGCAACAAAGCACCGACCACCGGCGCGCCTGCCAACGAACAGGCACAACTGCCGCTGGGCCAGGGCACGCCAAAACCTAACAGTGCAGGCGCTCCCTCCGTGGAGTTCGCCGGTAATACGCAACCGATGCCATTGCCGTTGGTCGGTAACTCGCAGCCAGTGATGCGTGGTCCGTTGGCCGAAGCGGCTGGAGGCATTACCGAAGGCGATGATGGCGTACCGGTCGAAGGCTCCAGCGCCACACCGCCCACCGTGACCACCACTGCGCCACCGGCAGGCGTTCCAGCGGGGCCCGCGCCGACACCGGCTGCCAAGCCGACGCCTGCGCCGACTCAAGTCGCGACCGCCAAGCCTGTCGCGCCTGTGGCCAAGCCAGCGCCAGCGCCTGCACCGGCTGCCAAACCGGCTCCGGCGCCCGCCAAGCCGGCCGTCGTGGCCAAACCCGCCGAGAAGCCAGCTACCGTGGCCAAAGCCGCTGGTGGCAGCTGGTACGCAGGCCAGGCACCAGGCAGCTATGTAGTGCAGATCCTTGGCACCAGCTCCGAATCGACCGCGCAAAACTTCGTCAAGGAGCAGGGCGGCGAGTACCGTTATTTCAAGAAAGTGCTCAACGGCAAGCCGCTTTACGTCATCACCTACGGTAGCTTCGCCAACCGCGATGCAGCCGTTACTGCCATCAAGGCCTTGCCAGCGAAGGTTCAGGCTGGTAAACCTTGGCCTCGCACTGTCGCCAGCGTCCAACAGGAACTGGCAACAACTCGCTGAAGATTCGGCGGCCTTACCCAGGCCGCCTCTCCAAGCACCTCAAAATTTCTACAAGTGCGCGCGCTGTCTCTATAGACCGCGTGCCTTGTGGTGTCTGCGTCACAGTAGTCTTTGAGTCGCTGCGGTCAAAATTAAAAAAAGTTTTGACTAGCACAGCATATCGCTTTAAACCTTTCACAAATGCGACATAGATTTGCGACATTTCGTCGTCAAATTTGTGAGCCTCTGTGTCGGTGTGTACAATGACCTCCCTTTTGCCCCCGCAAAGCTGGCGTACGTTCGGCGCGGATGGTAACTGGTTGAATTGAAAAGAAATTTGCCTCGATAAGAGGCAGCCTGGTGAGAAAGTGTCTATGAAAGCAGGTCTGTACCAACCAGATGAATTCAAGGATAACTGCGGTTTTGGCCTGATAGCCCATATGCAGGGCGAGCCCAGTCATACCCTTTTGCAAACGGCCATTGAGGCCCTGACCTGCATGACCCACCGCGGTGGGATCAACGCCGACGGCAAGACCGGTGACGGTTGCGGTCTGCTGATTCAAAAGCCGGATGTGTTCCTGCGTGCCATCGCCCAGGAAACCTTCAGCGTCGAACTGCCCAAGCAATATGCCGTGGGCATGGTCTTCTTCAACCAGGATCCGGTGAAAGCCGAAGCCGCTCGCGAGAACATGAACCGCGAAATCCTGGCCGAAGGCCTGACCCTGGTCGGCTGGCGCAAAGTGCCGATCGACACCAGCGTCCTCGGCCGCCTGGCCCTCGAGCGCCTGCCGCTGATCGAGCAAGTGTTCGTCGGTGGTGAAGGCCTGAGCGATCAGGACATGGCGATCAAGCTGTTCAGCGCCCGTCGTCGTTCGTCCGTGGCCAACGCCGCCGATGTCGATCACTACATCTGCAGCTTTTCCCACAAGACCATTATTTACAAAGGCCTGATGATGCCGGCGGATTTGACCGCCTTCTATCCAGACCTGAGCGACCAGCGCCTGCAAACTTCGATCTGCGTGTTCCACCAGCGCTTTTCGACCAACACGCTGCCGAAATGGCCGCTGGCGCAGCCGTTCCGCTTCCTTGCCCACAACGGCGAAATCAACACCATCACCGGCAACCGCAACTGGGCGCAGGCCCGTCGCACCAAGTTCACCAATGATCTGATGGATCTGGACGAACTCGGCCCGCTGGTGAACCGTGTCGGTTCCGACTCCTCCAGCATGGACAACATGCTCGAGCTGATGGTCACCGGTGGCATCGACCTGTTCCGTGGCGTGCGGATGATCATCCCGCCTGCGTGGCAGAACGTCGAAACCATGGACCCGGATCTGCGTGCGTTCTACGAATACAACTCGATGCACATGGAACCGTGGGACGGTCCGGCCGGCGTGGTAATGACCGACGGTCGCTACGCGGTGTGCCTGCTCGACCGTAACGGCCTGCGACCGGCGCGTTGGGTGACCACCAAGAACGGTTTCATCACCCTGGCCTCGGAAATCGGTGTCTGGAACTACCAGCCTGAGGACGTGATCGCCAAGGGGCGTGTCGGCCCGGGCCAGATCTTTGCCGTGGACACCGAAACCGGTCAGATCCTCGACACCGACGCCATCGACAACCGCTTGAAGTCCCGTCATCCGTACAAGCAATGGCTGCGCAAGAATGCCCTGCGCATTCAGGCGACCATGGAAGACAACGACCACGGTTCAGCGTTCTACGACGTCGACCAGCTCAAGCAGTACATGAAGATGTACCAGGTCACGTTCGAAGAGCGCGACCAGGTGCTGCGTCCGCTCGGCGAGCAAGGCTACGAAGCCGTCGGCTCGATGGGTGACGATACGCCGATGGCCGTGCTGTCCCAGCGCGTGCGCACGCCGTACGACTATTTCCGTCAGCAGTTCGCGCAGGTCACCAACCCGCCGATCGACCCGCTGCGCGAAGCCATCGTCATGTCGCTGGAAGTCTGCCTCGGTGCTGAGCGCAACATCTTCCAGGAGTCGCCGGAACACGCCTCGCGCGTGATCCTCAGCTCGCCGGTCATTTCTCCGGCCAAGTGGCGCTCGCTGATGAACCTCGATCGCCCAGGCTTCGAGCGTCAGATCATCGACCTCAACTATGACGAGAGCGTCGGTCTCGAAGCCGCGGTGCGTAACGTCGCCGATCAGGCTGAAGAAGCCGTTCGCGCCGGTCGCACCCAGGTCGTACTGAGTGACCGTCACATTGCTCCGGGCAAGCTGCCGATCCACGCTTCGCTGGCGACCGGTGCCGTGCACCATCGCCTGACCGAAAAAGGCCTGCGTTGCGACTCCAACATTCTGGTGGAAACCGCGACCGCACGTGATCCGCACCACTTCGCGGTGCTGATCGGTTTCGGCGCCTCGGCGGTCTACCCGTTCCTGGCCTATGAAGTGCTGGGTGACCTGATCCGCACCGGTGAAGTGCTGGGCGACCTCTATGAGGTGTTCAAGAACTACCGCAAAGGCATCACCAAGGGCCTGCTCAAGATCCTGTCGAAGATGGGCATCTCGACCATCACGTCGTATCGCGGTGCACAGCTGTTCGAGGCCATCGGTCTGTCCGAAGAAGTCTGCGAACTGAGCTTCCGTGGTGTGCCAAGCCGCATCAAGGGTGCACGCTTCGTCGACATCGAAGCCGAGCAGAAAGCCCTGGCGGCCGAAGCCTGGAGCCCGCGCAAGCCGATCCAGCAAGGCGGTCTGCTGAAGTTCGTCCACGGTGGCGAATATCACGCCTACAACCCTGACGTGGTCAACACCTTGCAAGCCGCAGTGCAGCAGGGCGACTACAGCAAGTTCAAGGAATACACGTCACTGGTGGATAACCGCCCGGTGTCGATGATCCGCGACCTGCTCAAGGTCAAGACCCTCGACACGCCGATGGACATCAGCGAAGTCGAGCCTCTGGAGTCGGTGCTCAAGCGCTTCGACTCCGCTGGTATTTCGCTGGGCGCCCTGTCGCCGGAAGCCCACGAAGCCCTGGCCGAAGCCATGAACCGCCTCGGTGCGCGTTCGAACTCCGGCGAAGGCGGCGAAGACCCGGCGCGCTACGGCACCATCAAGAGCTCGAAAATCAAGCAAGTCGCCACTGGCCGCTTCGGTGTGACCCCGGAATACCTGGTCAACGCCGAAGTGCTGCAGATCAAAGTCGCCCAGGGTGCCAAGCCCGGCGAAGGTGGTCAGTTGCCAGGCGGCAAGGTCAACGGTCTGATCGCCAAGCTGCGTTACGCAGTGCCGGGCGTGACCCTGATTTCGCCTCCGCCGCACCACGACATCTATTCGATCGAAGACTTGTCGCAGCTGATTTTCGACCTGAAACAAGTCAACCCGAATGCGCTGGTTTCGGTGAAGCTGGTGGCAGAAGCGGGCGTCGGCACCATCGCGGCCGGTGTGGCCAAGGCCTACGCGGACTTGATCACCATCTCCGGCTACGACGGCGGCACCGGTGCATCACCACTGACCTCGATCAAATACGCGGGTGCGCCGTGGGAACTCGGCCTGGCCGAAACCCACCAGACCCTGCGTGGCAACGACCTGCGCGGCAAAGTCCGGGTACAAACCGATGGTGGCCTGAAAACCGGCCTCGACGTGATCAAGGCAGCCATTCTCGGCGCTGAAAGCTTCGGCTTCGGCACCGCGCCAATGATCGCCCTGGGCTGCAAATACCTGCGCATCTGCCACCTGAACAACTGCGCCACCGGCGTTGCGACTCAGAACGAGAAGCTGCGCAAGGATCACTACATCGGGACCGTCGACATGGTGGTGAATTTCTTCACCTACGTCGCCGAAGAAACCCGTGAGTGGCTGGCCAAGCTGGGCGTGCGCTCCCTCGAAGAGCTGATCGGTCGTACCGATCTGCTGGAAGTCCTCGAAGGCCAGACCGCCAAGCAGAACCACCTGGACCTGACTCCGTTGCTCGGCAGCGATCACATCCCGGCAGACAAGCCTCAATTCTGCCAGGTCGACCGCAACCCGCCGTTCGACAAAGGCCTGCTGGCCGAGAAAATGGTCGACATGGCCACCTCGGCAATCAACGACCTGAGCGGTGCCGATTTCGCCCTGGATATCTGCAACTGCGACCGTTCCATCGGCGCGCGGATCTCCGGTGAAATCGCCCGCAAACACGGTAACCAGGGCATGGCCAACGCGCCGATCACCTTCCGCTTCAAAGGGACGGCGGGTCAGAGCTTCGGCGTGTGGAACGCTGGTGGCCTGAACATGTACCTGGAAGGCGACGCAAACGACTACGTCGGCAAAGGCATGACCGGCGGCAAACTGGTCATCGTTCCGCCGAAAGGCAGCCTCTACAAGACGCAGGACAGTGCCATCATCGGCAACACCTGCCTGTATGGCGCCACTGGCGGCAAGCTGTTCGCCGCCGGCACCGCTGGCGAGCGTTTCGCGGTGCGTAACTCCGGTGCTCACACTGTGGTGGAAGGCACAGGCGATCACTGCTGCGAGTACATGACCGGTGGTTTCGTCTGCGTTCTGGGCAAGACCGGTTACAACTTCGGCTCAGGCATGACCGGTGGTTTCGCCTACGTGCTCGACCAGGACAACACCTTCGTTGACCGGGTCAACCACGAACTGGTGGAAATCCAGCGGATCAGCGGTGAGGCGATGGAAGCCTATCGCAGCCACCTGCAACGCGTGCTGAACGAATACGTCGAGGAAACCGACAGCGAGTGGGGTCGTAACCTCGCTGAAAACCTCGATGACTATCTGCGTCGTTTCTGGCTGGTCAAGCCCAAGGCTGCCAACCTGAAATCGTTGCTTTCCAGCACCCGTGCCAACCCGCAGTGATATGCGCCTGAAGAGTTTGATGAGGTTTTAACTATGGCTGAACGTCTGAATAACGACTTCCAGTTCATCGATGTCGGGCGCAAGGATCCGAAGAAGAAACTGTTGCGTCAACGCAAGAAAGAGTTCGTGGAAATCTACGAACCGTTCAAACCCCAGCAGTCGGCCGACCAGGCCCACCGCTGCCTGGGCTGCGGTAACCCGTATTGCGAATGGAAGTGCCCGGTGCACAATTTCATTCCCAACTGGCTCAAATTGGTGGCCGAGGGCAACATCCTCCAGGCCGCCGAGCTGTCGCACCAGACCAACACCCTGCCGGAAGTCTGCGGCCGGGTGTGCCCGCAGGATCGTCTGTGCGAGGGTGCCTGCACCCTCAATGACGGTTTCGGTGCAGTGACCATCGGTTCGGTCGAGAAGTACATCACTGACACCGCGTTCGCCATGGGCTGGCGCCCGGACATGTCCAAGGTCAAGCCGACCGGCAAGCGTGTTGCGGTAATCGGTGCGGGCCCTGCGGGCCTGGGCTGTGCCGACGTGCTGGTGCGTGGCGGCGTGACGCCGGTGGTGTTCGACAAGAACCCGGAAATCGGCGGTCTGCTGACCTTCGGCATTCCCGAGTTCAAGCTGGAAAAGACCGTGCTGAGCAATCGCCGCGAAGTCTTCACCGGCATGGGCATCGAGTTCCGCCTGAACACCGAAGTGGGCAAGGACGTGACCATGGAACAACTGCTCGAAGAATTCGATGCGGTCTTCATGGGCATGGGCACCTACACCTACATGAAGGGCGGCTTCGCCGGCGAGGACCTGCCAGGCGTGCACGACGCGCTGGACTTCCTGATCGCCAACGTCAACCGCAACCTGGGCTTTGAAAAGTCGCCGGAAGATTTCGTCGACATGAAAGGCAAGAAAGTGGTGGTGCTGGGTGGCGGCGACACGGCGATGGACTGCAACCGTACCTCCATTCGTCAGGGCGCCAAGGCGGTGACCTGTGCCTATCGTCGTGACGAAGCGAACATGCCGGGCTCGCGCAAAGAGGTGAAGAACGCCAAGGAAGAAGGCGTGAAATTCCTCTACAACCGCCAGCCGATCGCAATCGTCGGTGAAGACCGTGTCGAAGGCGTGAAGGTGGTCGAGACCCGTCTCGGCGAGCCGGATGCCCGTGGCCGTCGCAGCCCCGAGCCGATCCCGGGTTCCGAAGAGATCATCCCGGCCGACGCCGTGGTCATCGCGTTTGGTTTCCGTCCAAGCCCGGCGTCGTGGTTCGAGCAGTTCAGCATCCAGACCGACAGCCAGGGCCGCGTCGTGGCGCCGGAGCAAGGCCAGTACAAGCACCAGACCAGCAACCCGAAAATCTTCGCCGGTGGTGACATGGTGCGCGGTTCCGACCTGGTGGTGACGGCGATCTTCGAAGGCCGCAATGGCGCCGAAGGAATCCTGGATTACCTGGGCGTCTGATCGACGCCTGACCCTGTAGGAGCCGGCTTGCTGGCGATGAACGATAACGCGGTGTACCTGATATACCGCGTCGTCTGAATCGCCAGCAAGCCGGCTCCTACAGTGTTTTGTGGTGCTGCAAAGTCTGCATTTCACCGCGACAAATTGACCCGATAGACAAAAGGATCGGCTCTTGCCGTGCCTTTTGCGTCGCGCTCTGAGAAAATGCCCGCACTTTTTTTCCGGATGCCGACATGACTGCCCTGAAGAACGACCGTTTCCTTCGCGCCCTGCTCAAGCAACCCGTAGACGTCACCCCAGTGTGGATGATGCGTCAGGCCGGTCGCTACCTGCCGGAATACCGCGCCAGCCGTGCCAAGGCCGGTGACTTCATGAGCCTGTGCATGAACCCGGCGTTCGCTTGCGAAGTCACGATGCAACCGCTCGACCGCTATCCGCAACTGGACGCGGCGATCCTCTTCTCCGACATCCTGACCATCCCCGATGCCATGGGCCAGGGCCTGTACTTCGAGACCGGTGAAGGTCCACGCTTCAAAAAGGTCGTCAGCACCCTGGCTGACATCGAAGCCTTGCCGATTCCTGATCCACAGAAAGACCTCGGCTACGTCATGGACGCAGTCAGCACCATCCGCCGCGAACTGAACGGCCGTGTGCCGCTGATCGGTTTTTCCGGCAGCCCATGGACCCTGGCCACCTACATGGTTGAAGGCGGTTCGTCGAAAGACTTCCGCAAGACCAAGGCCATGCTCTACGACAACCCGCAAGCCATGCACCTGCTGCTGGACAAGCTTGCGCAGTCGGTCACCTCGTACCTCAATGGCCAGATCCTGGCCGGCGCACAAGCAGTGCAGATCTTCGACACCTGGGGCGGAAATCTCTCGGCGGCGGCGTACCAGGAATTCTCCCTGGCCTACATGCGCAAAATCGTCAGCGGCCTGATCCGCGAACACGAAGGCCGCAAAGTGCCGGTCATCCTTTTCACCAAAAATGGCGGCCTGTGGCTGGAAAGCATCGCCGACGCCGGCGCTGATGCGCTGGGCCTGGACTGGACCTGTGACATTGGCGAAGCCCGCCAACGCGTCGGCAACAAAGTCGCCCTGCAAGGCAACATGGACCCGACCGTGCTTTACGCCAAGCCAGAGGCCATCCGCACCGAAGTCGGCCGGATCCTCGCCAGCTACGGCAAGGGCAGCGGCCACGTGTTCAACCTCGGCCATGGCATTACGCCGGAAGTCGATCCGGAGCACGCAGGCGCTTTCTTGCGCGCGGTGCATGAGCTGTCGGCGCAGTATCACGAGTGATCGTCGCCCGATAAAAAACGCCCGGCATTTGCCGGGCGTTTTTGCATCAAAATCAAAAAGATCGCAGCCTTAAGCTTTCAAATTCTCCAACGGCGGCAACTTCGCCAATTTCAACGCCACCAACAGCGCAATCACCAGCAATTCGCTGATGAACAGCCCGATCCCGTTCCAGCCACCCAGATGCCAGGCCATACCGCCCGCCGTACCCGCGATACTCGACCCGGCGTAATAGCTGAACAGGTACAACGACGTCGCCTGCCCCTTGGCCTTGGTCGCGCGACGACCGATCCAGCTGCTGGCCACCGAATGCGCGCCGAAGAAGCCGAAGGTGAAGACCAGCATGCCGAAGATCACTACTGGCAGGGGCGTAAACATCGTCAACGCAAGGCCCGCGAGCATCACCACAATGGTTGCCCAGAGCACTTTGCGCCGGCCGAGCTGGTCGGCCAGGGCGCCGATTTTCGCCGAACTGTAGATGCCCGACAGGTACACCACCGAGAGTAGCCCGACGAAGGCCTGGTCCATGTGATACGGCTCGGCCAGCAGGCGATAGCCGATGTAGTTGAACAGGGTAACGAACGCGCCCATCAGCACGAACGCTTCGACAAACAGCAGCGGCAGGCCGGCGTCGCGAAAGTGCATGGTGAAGCCGTCGAGCAGGCTACGCGGGTGCAGCGAGCGGGCGCGGAAGTTGCGCGATTCGGGGAGGATTTTCCAGAACACCGCGGCGGCAATCAGCGCCAGGCCGCCGATGACCAGCATTGCCGTGTGCCAGCTGACGAAGTCGATCAGCACCCCGACGATCAAGCGTCCACACATGCCGCCGATGGCATTGCCACCGATGTACAAGCCCATGGCCAGGCCAATGTGCTGCGGGTGGATCTCTTCGCTCAGGTAAGTCATCGCCACCGCCGCCAGACCGCTCAACGACAGCCCGACCAGCGCCCGCATCACCAGCACGCCTTGCCAGCTCGGCATCATCGCACTGGCCATGGTGCACAGTGCGGCGGCGAACAGTGCGGCGACCATCACCGGTTTACGCCCGATGCGATCGGAGATGGGGCCGGTGATCAGCAAGCCGATGGCGAGAAGGCCGGTAGCGACCGACAGGATCAGGCTGCTCTGGGCCGCATTGATGGAAAACTCGCGGGACAGCAGCGGCATCATCGGCTGTACGCAGTAGAGCAGGGCAAAGGTCGCGAAGCCTCCGGAGAACAGCGCCAGCACCGTGCGCATAAACATCGGTGTGCCTTTCTCGATGTAGATCTCGTTGTGTTCAGCGACGACATCATTCAGCGCGGCGGGCGGGATTTCATGGGCGAGTGGGGCGACAGCAGTTTTCACTTCGGACCTCGGAGGACGCAGCCGGTCAGGCAATGAAAAAATCATATAGCTGGCTAATGTTTCTATCCAATATATTGTTCGACCTGTTTGATAGGTTTAACGACCTAATGGAGTTTTCATGGAATTGCGTCACCTGCGCTACTTCATTGCCGTCGCCGAAGAACTGCATTTCGGCCGCGCCGCCCAAGTGCTGGGCATCTCGCAGCCGCCGCTGAGCCAGCAGATTCAGGCGCTGGAACAGGAAGTGGGGGCGCGTCTGTTCGAGCGGACCAATCGTCGGGTCGAGTTGAGTGAGGCCGGTCGGCTGTTTCTGGAAGAGGCGCGGCTGGTGCTGGCGCAGGTCGACAAAGCGGCGGATGTGGCTCGGCGGGCACAACTTGGTGAATTGGGTGAACTGAAGATCGGCTTCACCTCGTCGGCGCCGTTCAACTCGACCATTCCCCAGGCGATTTTCTCATTTCGCCAGCGCTTCCCGGCGGTGCACCTGAACCTGCGGGAAATGAGCAGCACCCAAGTGGCCGATGCGCTGGTGGACGAGTCGATCGAGGTCGGCATCATGCGACCGTTGGGCTTGCCGGACTCCCTCAGCGTGGTGGAACTGATGCGTGAGCCATTGGTGGCGGTGCTCAGCTCCAAGCATCCGCTGGTGGATGGCAGCGAAGAAGGTCTGTTCCTGTCCGCCCTGGCCCTCGAGCCGTTCGTATTTTTTCCGCGCAGCTATGGCAGCGGTCTGTACGCACAACTGCTCACTCTGGCGCGGGACGCCGGCTTCAGCCCGCACTTTGCCCAGGAGGCGGGCGAGGCGATGACCATCATCGGGCTGGTGGCGGCGGGTTTGGGGGTATCGGTGTTGCCGGCGTCTTATCAGCGGATGCGCATTGATGGCGTGGTGTATCGGCCATTGCTCGATCCAGAGGCGATTTCGGCGGTGTGGCTGGTGCAGCGCAAGGATCAGAAGTCGCCGATGGCCAAGGCGTTTGTGGAGTTGTTGACGCGTAAGGTTGAAGGGAAGTGAAAGCGAGCAAATCACCGCACTCAGGACACTTCAAGTAATGGATCCGTCCTAGTGATTTATCTGAGTTTTAGGCAATCAAAGCCGCGGTACGCAACGCTCTTGGCCTGTGATGCCATCAGAGGTGGCACAGTTGGGCGAGTCGCCACCCGTTGTCTCCCGTTAAGTTTCAAGCAATACTGCCCGCGTTCCCGAAAGGGGCTTGTGAGACTCTGAGGATCCTGGGTAACCAGCCATCGCAGAGCCAGGCAGGTACCGGGCGATGACAAGCCGACCTGTTTGTGAAAGGGCGCCGAAAGGCGCCCTTTGTCGATTCTGGCGTTACTGAACCTTCGCCAAATCCCCTTTCAGCGCAACCCCGGTAATGATCGCCCCTGCGTGGCTCGTTTACGACCAGCGGCGGAAGATCAACGAGGTGTTGACCCCACCAAAAGCGAAGTTGTTGTTCATCACGTACTGGTTGCTCATCTGCCGGAATTCACCGCGCAGGTAATCGAGCTTGCCGCACTGTGGATCGACCTCGTCGAGGTTGAAGGTGTGCACGTACAGGTCGCGGTTCATCATTTCGATGCTGAACCAGGACTCCAGCGCGCCGCAGGCTCCCAGGGTGTGGCCGAGGAAGCTCTTCTGCGAGCTGATCGGCATGTGTTCGCCGAACAAACTGTTGGTCGCCAGTGTTTCGGCAATGTCGCCCTGCTCTGTAGCGGTGCCGTGACCATTTACATAGCCGATGGCGCTTGGGTCGAGCCCGGCGTCTTCCAAAGCCAGCTCCATGGCCCGGCGCATGGTGATCAGCTCGGGGCGGGTGGCATGCTGGCCGTCGGCGTTGCTGCCGAAACCGACGATCTCGGCGTGGATGCGGGCGCCACGCGCCAGGGCGTGTTCGAGCTCTTCGAGTACCAGCATGCCGCCGCCCTCACCGATGACCAGGCCATCGCGGCCGCTGTCGTAAGGGCGCGGGCTGGTTTGCGGGGCATCGTTTTTCAGGCTGGTGGCGTAGAGCGCATCGAACACCATGGCCTCGGTCGGGCACAGCTCTTCGGCGCCGCCGGCGAGCATCAGCGGCAGGCGGCCGAACTTGATCGACTCGTAGGCGTAACCGATGCCCTGGCTACCGCTGGTGCAGGCACTGGAGGTCGGGATCAGTCGGCCGGTGAGGCCGAAGAAGATGCTGATATTCGCTGCCGTGGTGTGCGGCATCATCCGCACGTAGGAGTTGGCGTTCAGGCCTTCGGCCACCGAATTGAGCAACATTTTGCCGAACGCCTTGATCTCGTCGGTGCTGCCGGTGGACGAGCCGCAGGACACGCCCATGCGCCCGTCTTTGATCGACTCATCATCCAGCAGCCCGGCGTCCGCCAGGGCCTGTTCTGCAGCGCCGACTGCCAGCCGCGATACCCGGCCCATGCTGCGCAGTTGCTTGCGCGTCCAGTGGCCGGGCACCTCGAAGTCGTCTATCGGCCCGGCCAGGCGGGTATTGAGTTCGGTAAAGCGATCCCACTCGTGCATGCGACGAATGCCGCTGCGGTTGGCGGCGAAGTTGGCGGCGATGGTGTCCCAGTCGCTGCCCAGTGAGGTGATGCCGGCCATGCCGGTGACGACGACGCGCTTCATCAGCACAGGCCTCCGTTGACGGCCAGAACCTGCCGGGTGATGTACGAAGCTTCCGCCGACATCAGGAAATTCACTGCGCTGGCCACCTCTTCCGGGGTGCCCATGCGTTGTGCGGGGATCATTTTCATCAGTTCTTCCACCGGCACGTTTTCATCGAGCATCGCCGTGTCGATCAGGCCGGGTGCGACACAGTTAACCGTGATTTTGCGCTTGCCCAGCTCAATCGCCAATGCCTTGGCCGCGCCGATCAGACCGGCCTTGGACGCGCTGTAATTGACCTGCCCGCGATTGCCGATCAGCCCGGACACCGAAGTAATGCAGACAATCCGCCCGGCGGCGCGACGACGGATCATCGGCATCATCACCGGGTGCAGCACGTTGTAGAAACCGTCGAGGTTGGTGCGCATCACCACATCCCAATCCTCCTCGCTCAGGGCCGGAAAAGCACCGTCGCGGGTCAGGCCGGCGTTGAGCACCACGCCGTAATAGGCGCCATGGGCTTCGACATCGGCTTCAAGGATCGCTTTGCAGCTGGCGCGGTTGCTGACGTCGAATTGCAGGATGCGCGCGTTGCGGCCCAAGGTTTTCACTTCGGCTTTGACGGCTTCGGCGTCCGCCAAGCCGCTGCGGCAGTGCAGCACGATGTCATGCCCGGCCCTGGCCAGACGCAATGCGATGGCGCGGCCAATACCACGGCTGGAGCCGGTGACCAGTACGGATTCAGTCATCACTCGACTCCTTGGGATTCATGTAGATATTGAGCGGCTTGAGGCGGGCGGAACACGTTCAGCCGAGCGGTCGCGTGGATGCCGGGGGCGGTGATGTGGCATTCGAATACACCCATGCCGTTATCGTCTTCCAGCGAGCGTATCCCGTGGATAGTCAGCTCGGTGCCGGCGGGGAAGTGTTCCACGTTGCATTCGAATTTGCGGCTGCCGAGCAGGAAGCCCAGTTCCACCGCATTGCCTTTCTGGCGCGCATGGCAACCGGCATAAGCGGCGACGCTCTGGGCCATCAGCTCGATGCCGACCCAGGCCGGCAGACTGCCGTCGGGGCGATTGAACAGGCCGCCGGGTTTGACGGTGAGTCGGGTATAGATCTGCTCGTCGTCGAACGACAGGATCTGATCGATGAGGATCATGTCGCCGGCATGGGGCAGCAATTCGGCGAGCGGCCAGGTAATCATGAGGCGTCTCCGATAATCAGGCTGACGTTATTGCCACCAAAGGCAAAGGAATTACTCATCAGGTAGCGGGGTGCAATGGACGTCAGGTGGTCGGTCGGGGTCACCCAATGCAACGCCGGCAACTCGGGGTCGGGCTGCCCGTCCCAGACATGGGGCGGCAGGGCATGCTCGTGGTTATCCGCGCTCAGGCTCAACCAGCAGAACGCCGCTTCCAGGGCACCAGCGGCGCCGAGGGTATGGCCGGTCATCGGTTTGGTCGATGAGCAAGGCACGCCTTGTGGAAACAGCGCCGTCACAGCCAGGCTTTCCATGGCGTCATTGTGTTGGGTGGCGGTGCCGTGCAGGTTCAGATAGCTGATCTGTTGGGGTTGCAGGCCTGCGCGGCTCAAGGCTTTGTGCATGGCTTGCCGGGCGCCACGGCCGGTGGGTTCCGGCGCGGAAATATGGTGTGCATCGGAGCTGGCGCCACTGCCGAGCAAAGCAATCGGTTGGCTGCTGCCGGCGGTTTTGCTCATCAGGAACAGCACCGCGGCTTCGCCGATATTGATGCCGTTGCGGTTCGCCGAAAACGGGTTGCAGCGTTGCTCGGACACCGCTTCCAGGGCCGAGAAACCGTTGAGGGTCAGCTTGCACAAGCTGTCGACACCACCGCACAACACGGCATCGCACATGCCCAGGTCGAGCAGCCGCTGGGCACTCATCAGCGCGCGGGCGCTGGAGGTGCAGGCGGTGGAGATCACATAGGCCGGGCCGCTCAATTGCAGCCAGTCGGCGAGAAACGTCGCCGGAGCGCCGAGCTCTTGCTGCTGATAGTCATAATCGGCCGGGAAGTGATGTTCGCGGATGTAATGGGCCAGGCCGCGGCTGGCTTCGTCGATGCCTGAGGTGCTGGTGCCCAGAATGACGCCGATACGGTCGCGGCCGTAGGTCTGGATCGCCTGCTCGATGTCTTGGCGAATTTGCAGCGCGGCCTCCAGCAGCAATTGGTTGTTGCGACTGCTTTGATGAGCCAGCTCAGCCGGAATCGGTGCCAGCTCACCACGCACCGCCGCCACGGGCAACGAGCGCTCCGCGACCCAGCCGGCCTCGTTGCGTATGCCCGAGCAATCGCCGGCAAACAGGTTGCGGGCGACTTCCTGCTTGTCGCGGCCGAGGGCGCAGATTACCCCGAGGGCATTCAGGTAAGCGGTCATGGCGTGTTTTCGCCTAACGGGGTGACGCGATAATGCGGGCCTTGGGACACGTTCAATTCAAAGCTCGGTGGTTGCGAAAGACTTGGTTGTGAATAGCGGATATTCCAGCGCGCTGACAATGACCGTTGCCCGTCATGCTGTCGGGCGGCGGGATAGTTGCCGTGCAACTCGCCTTCGGGGGTCAATGCAAACAACAGGGCGGCGAACAGCTCCCGGGCTTCCGGATTGGGTGGTAGCAGACCGTCGGCTTGCCATTGGCCATCGATCAGTTTCTGTCGTGCCACGGGAATCCCCAACGGGTCCATCATCGACCAGCGAATGCCCGGGCCTTCACGCTGGATCACCAGGAGCCAGTCCTGACGCTGCTCGGCCATCTGCCGTTCGATATGCAGTTGCAGTGGCAACGCCAGGTTCGGGGTTCGCTCGGGCAGCGGCGTCTGGCTGGCACAGGCGCTCAGTAGCAGGACACAACCCAGAAGCAGGAAACGGATCATCAGACACTCTCTTCAAGGGGCTTGCGCGCGACCACATTGACCAGGGTTTCTTCCCGTTGGCCAAAGGGTTTTGGCTGGCGCAAGCCGAAGCGTTCGAGCAGGCCGAAATCCTTGGCGCGACTCCACCACAAGTAAGGGTAAGACACGTTTTTCGGGCTAAATTCAAAACCCTGCCGACGAATCATCTCCAGGTAGCCGGCGGCACTCTTTTGCACGTGCATCGGGTGGCGGAACAACCAGCGAATCACCCACGTATCAATGTAAGCCTCGGTGGACTCGGCGAACAGCAGATAACCGCCCGGCTTGAGCACCCGATAGAACTCGGCCAGGGCCTGATCCTGATCGACAAGATGATGGAAAGTCTGGTGACAGAACAGCAGATCGACACTGGCGTCCGGCACTTTAATGCTCGCGCAGTCACTGCCGATCAGCTCTACCTCCATGCCCTGGCGGGCCGCTTCTTCGCCGCTCAGGTTCAGGCTGTGAGGGTCGGCATCCAGTCCGATCAGATGCTTGGGCGCGAAGGTCTGGCGCAGGTACTGGAACGATTTGCCCTGGCCGCACCCGGCGTCCAGCAAGACCGGATTGCTGGGCAACGGTGTGCTGAACAGGCTGCGCAAGTCATTGATCGCCACTCGCAATACATGGTGCTGCCAGGTGTGGCTGCGCAGGAACCAGAAGCCGAAACGGGTTTCTTCGACGTAGTTGTCGCTCAAATAACTCATGTCGCTTCCCTGGCGCACAGGTCTGAGATCATCCGCAGTCGACGTTTGGCTTCGCTGACGAACGGGTTGCGTTCATCCCAGGCATAACCCGCGAGGATCGAGCTGATCATGCGGCGAATATCTTCTGTACCGCCCTGATAGAAAATCACATCCTGAAAAGTCCCTGCGTACCAGCCTTCGACGTAGCAACGGAAGGTGTCGACGCCGCGCTTGAGCGGTTCGGCGAATTCGGTCTGCCAGTCGACGCTTTCACCTTGCAGTTGGCGGTGCAACATCCCGGCGGCCATGCTCGCCGAACGCATGGCGATGGTCACGCCGGAGGAGAACACCGGGTCGAGAAATTCCGCGGCATTGCCCAACAAGGCGAAGCCAGGGCCATGCAGGGTTTTGACGTTGGCCGAATAACCGCCGATGGTCCGCGCAGGGGTATCCCACACCGCATTGTTCAGCACCCCGGCCAGGCTTGGCGTTTCGGCGATGAAGCCGCGCAGGCAGTCGTCCAGATTCTCGGTGCGGCCTGCGAAGTGTTCGGCGGCTGCCACGACGCCCACCGAGCAGCGACCGTTGCTGAACGGGATGGTCCAGAACCAGATGTCGCGCTGGGTCGGATGGGTGGTAATGAGGATTTTTTCCCGTTCGAAAGCCGGGCTGTCGATACAGTCTTCGACGTGGGTGAACACGGCTTGGCGCACCGGAAAGTTCGACGGTGCCTCAAGGTCCAGCAAGCGTGGCAGTACGCGACCGTAGCCGCTGGCATCGAGCACGAAATCGGCCTCGACGCGGTATTGGCTGCCATCTTCGCGAAGCACATCGAGCTGCGGTTTCGCCAAGCTGAAATCAACGCTGACGATGGCTTCGCCGTAACGGACGTCGACTCCCTGCAGTTCAGCCTGATCGGCCAGCAGTTTGTCAAAGTCGGCGCGCTGGACCTGGAAGGTCGTCGGCTTGCCGTTGCTGAACGTCTCACCGAAATCGAAGGTGCTGTACTGATCGCCCCAGGCGAATGCCGCACCGTTCTTCAATTGGAAACCGGCCGCATTGACCGCGTCGAGCATGCCGGCTTCTTCGACGAAATCCAGGCAGTGGGACAGCAGGCTTTCACCGATGGAAAACCGCGGGAAATGCTGGCGTTCGATCATCAGCACATCATGGCCTTTGCGCTTGAGCAGCGCGGCGGCGATGGCGCCCGAGGGGCCGGCACCGATCACCACCACCTGACGACGTTCCATTTCAACTGTTGACACGGGTGCTCCTTGCCGGGGCGGCGATGTTCAAAGGGATTCGGTGCATGCCGGCGAGTGCCGGCAGCAGGGTTGCGACCAGGCCCATCAACATCAGCGCGAAATACAGCTCGGGGCTGATGAGTTGTTGTTGCAGCAGCAGGTTGAGAAAGACGATCTCGCTCAAGCCGCGGATATTCAGTAAAAGGCTTTCCCGCCAGCGGCTGGCACCTTCAAACGAGACGCCGGCCCAGCCGAGGCCCAGCCAGTTGCCCAACAATTTGCTGGCGATCGGCAACAACAGGAGCGCGGCCAGTTGCACCCCACCGAGACTGTCGAGGGCGCTGTGTACGTTGATCTGCACGATGCCGAACGTGAGGATCAACGGGATGGCGATCCAGGTCTGCAAACGACTCATCCACGCTGTTGGCAATGGCAGTACCAGCGACACCTTGAGCGCGGCCATGCACAGCAGGTAACCGATGCCGAAAATCAGCGCATTGAGCTTGAAGTGCTCGGCGACCACCAGCAGCGCGAAGAAGCAGCCGCTGTGCAGCAACGGTTGGCGCAACCCGAGCAGTCGCAGCAATAACGGCAGACAGGCGCCTGCCAGCGGCAGCAAGAGGCTGCTCAGGTGCAGGCTGCCTTGGGCGAACGCGAACAGGGTCCAGCAAGTCAGGTCGATCAGGATCGCGGTCTGCACCAGGCGTCGGGTGGCGGCGGGCGGGTAGTTGATGTGTCGCAGGTACAGGTACAACACCGGAATCGCGGTGATGGCGAACAACAGACCGACCGCCAGCGAGCTGATCCACGGCTGTGGCGGCAGTAACCAGACCGCTGTCGCCAGCCCGCAGGCAAAGGGAATGCAGAAACTCGGCAGGGCGATTTTCAGGCTCTGGCGATCCAGTCGCAGGTCGATCACGTCGCTGAGGATGTGCCCCAGCAGCAAGGCAAAGCTCAGGCTGTAGAGGTTCTTCAGCCAACCCGGCGAGATCAGGTCGGCACCGCTGAGATGCCAGCCTGGTTCGATCCAGAAATACATCAGCAGCGGCAGGCCGAAGGTTGCCAGCAACAACTGGCTGACGATCGGAATCAGACCGAAACGTCGACCGACGTGGGTGGCCATGGCGAACAACACCAGGGCCATGACCCAGAACGCCGCGACCATCATGCTGCTGGCTCCGCAACCGGGGCGGTGTGGACTTGGCGTCCGGCCCACGGCGCCAGGATGAAGCTGTACGCCAGGCCGAGGCTCACCGATAGGCCGAAGTTGCTCACCGCCGGTGTGCTGGACACCGCCAGCAGGCCAAACGATAGCCATGTGGTTGCGGCTGCCAGCATGGTGCCCAACAGGCTCGCGGCGGCGCCGCCGATCTGTTCGCGCATGAGGATCGCGTAGTCGACGCTGATGGCTGTCACCAGCAGCAGGCCGAACAGGCTGAACAGCGTCAGCGGCTGCCCGAGCCAGCCGAGGCTTGCCAGGCTGCACAGGGCCGCCAGTAGTGGCAGGGAGACAATTCGCAGTGCGCCACCGAGACCGAATGGCAGGATCAGCACCAGCACGATCAATACGCAGGAGGCGAGTTTCAATTCAGCGGCGCTGATTTGAGTTGCGGCAAATACCTTGTTCAGGTCGCCGAGGCGGTCGACCAGTTGCACACCCGGCAAGTCCAGCGCCTGGACCCGCAACAACGCCGGATTGTTCAAACCTTGCAGGCTGACCATCGCGGCCACGCCGTTATCGGTCGGCCCCAGCCACAGGGTGCGGTAGGGCTCGGCCAATGGGCCAGCCAGGGCCGCGTCGATATCTTCGGTGGGCAGCGCCTGTAGCTTCACCAACTCGGCTTGCAGCGCGTCGGCAGGCACGCCAAGCTCGAGCAACGGTTGCCAGAACTGCGGCAGCTTGCCCAGAGCATCACGCACTTTGCGCTGTTCGCTCGGCGGGCTGACCAACTGGTTGAGCGACAGGTAGCCCTGGAGTTTTTCCAGGTTGACCAACTGATCCAGGCGCTCGCTCAGTGCCGTCTGGCGTTCGAGCAACTCCTGGTGATTGGCCGCGCGCACCAGGAAAAACTGGCTGGTGGGTTGATAGCCGGTGATGCGCGCAATGGTCTGGGCTTCGTCCGTCAGTTGCTGCGGTGCGCCGACCCATTGGCGAATGTCGTTTTTTGTTTGCAACTGCAACAGACCGCCAACACAGAACGCGATCAACAGCGCCAGCAACACCGGCGTGCGTACGTATTTGAGCAGCGATTCACGCAGCGCCAGCAAAGACTCGGCAATGCGCATCGGCCATTGCGCCGGACGCAGTTGCGCGCCCTTGAGCAGCGCCGGCAGCAGGCACACCGCTGACAGATAAGCGCCGAGCAGGCCAGCGGCGGAGAACACGGCAATCTGGGTCAGGGCCGGGAACGGCGTCCAGGCCAGGGCCAGGTAGCCGATGCAACTGGTGATCAGGCTCAGCGTCAGCCCTGGCAGGGTCAGGCGCAACGCCGGCCAACTGTGCCAGGGTTTCAGGCTCCAGCTTTTCGACAGGTAATGCAGTGGGTAATCCACCGCCACGCCGATCAGGCTTGAGCCCAGCACCAGCGTCATCACATGCATCTGACCGAACAGTGCCACGCAGGCCACCGCGCCGAACAGCATGCCCACCAGCACCGGGACGAACGCCAGCACCACCCGCCAACGCCGGAAGGCCAGCAACAGCAGCAACAAAATCCCCATCGTGGCGCCGCCACCGACCCAGGTGATCTCGCGCGCGGCTTGCCGTTGACCGCTGGCGGCATACAGCAGGCCGCTGGCAGCGAGCAGTTGCACATCCGCCTGGGCGGCTTCTTCGCGACTGTGCTGGAGCAGGTCAGCCACTTGCAGCGGCAGGTTCATGTCGAATGCGTTGCCGACGGTTCGCGCCCGCAGCATCACCCAGCTCTTGCCGTCGGCATCGGCGACCAGCACGCCGCTGCCGATGTCCAACTGCACCGAACCGCGCTGTGGCTGGCTGTTCTGGATGCGCCCGGTCAGGCCGAGCCAGTCATCCTGGCTCGGCACCAGGCTGAACCCGGTGAAGGGGTCGAACAGGGCTTGTACCCGTTGCTGGATAAAGGCGTCGGGATGCTCGATGAGTTGCTGACGGTCGGCCGCGGACAGCATCGCCAGTCGGCCTTGCAGCAATTGCGTGCGCAGCGCTGGCAAGTCGGCTTGCAGGTTCCACTGGACCTTTTCGAACACGCCGCTGGCTTGCCACTGTTCACCGAGTTTTTGCGCCATGGCGATGGCTTGCTGACGGTCTTTATGGCCGACCAGTACCAGCATTTCCCGGTTCAACGGTTCTTGCATGCGTTGTTCGGCGCGCAGCTCCAGCGCGTCCGGCGCGGTGCCTGGCACCAGTTCCATCAGGTTGGCCGACAGCGGAGTGCCGTCGCGCCACTGCCAACCGGCGAGTGCGAGTACCGCCAGCAGCAGGACCAGGAACAGCCGCGGCAGCATCCGTTCACTCGGCAAAGTCATGTTGCTCCGCATCGCTCAAAGGTTGGGCGCTGGTGCTGTCCTGCATGCGCAACAGGGTTCGGTCACCCTGGGTTTCGAGCAGCTCGATGTTGTGCACCAGTTCGCCGCCGTCAATGTTGATCTGATTGAACACCTGTTTGAGCAGCATCGAACGCGGGGTCAGGGTCAGTTTCCAGTTCTGCGCATCACCACTCAGCGACAGCTCGAAATCCCGTTGCAGGCCACTGCTGTCGCCTTGCAGCACGGCGAGGAACAAACGGTTCTGTTCGGCGCCGGCACTCTTGCTCGGCAGCATTTGCCAGCCGCTGGCATCCCGCCGGGCAATGCCCTTGTCGCTGATGCGGTAATCCTGTTGCAGCGGCGTTTTCAGCAGCCAGAGCAGGCCGTGATTTTTCGCCAGAACGAAGGTGCCCTTGCTGGTCAGCGGCTGGGGCAGGGCGCGCAGGTGTTTTTCCTGGATGAAGTTGCCGTGGATCACATCGGGTTTGGCCAGTTGATCGCTCAGTTGCTGGAGATCGAAGGCCTGGGCCAACGATGAAAGCCCGAGCAACGCTAAAGCGCCAAGGCATTTGAAAAGCGAATTCATGGCAGCACCCTTTCAACCGCGTCGGTAAACACCTTGGGCGAAGCCAACTGCATTTCGCGGCTGCTCATGTCGACGGCAACCTGCACTGAAACAGCGCGGGTCAGACGTTCGCCAGTTGCGAGATCGCTGATCAGGTAATTGATCTTCAGTCGGTTCTCCCATTCCACCAGGCTGGCGCGCACATTCAGCTTCTGGCCGAACACGGCGCCGCGCACATAGCGCAACTGCAAGTCGATCACCGGCCAGGCGTAACCCGACGCAACCATGGCGTCGTAGTTGTGGCCGATCCTGTCCAGCAGCGCACAGCGGGCGACTTCCAGGTATTTGACGTAATGGCCGTGCCAGACCACGTTCATGGTGTCGACGTCAAAGAACGGGACGAGGATTTCCGTATCGGTGTGAAGCACTCCCTTGCTACGCATGCAGCCTCCAGTGTTGCTCGGCGATGCGTTGCAGGCACAGGCGCAATTCGCCTTCCAGGGCACGGTCTTCGATGACCGGCGGGAAGTCCTTGGCCAATTCCTCGTGCATCGCGGCCAGGGCCGGTGGCAGTGGACGCGCGTCTTCAGCCTGGCCGCGCAGCCACACGCCTTGATTGGCGGCCAGCAGCGTGGCGGCGGCAACCTGTTCGGTCAGCTCCAGCACGCGGATGGCGTCGCGGGCAGCGATGGTGCCCATGCTGACTTTGTCCTGGTTGTGGCACTCGGTGGAGCGCGAGAAGACGCTGGCCGGCATGGTGTTTTTCAGGGCTTCGGCGGTCCAGGCGCTGGTGCCGATCTGCACGGCCTTGAAGCCGTGATTGAGCATCGCACGGTCGGCGGTGGCGCCGGACAGGTTGCTCGGCAAGCCATGGTTGTAGCGTTCGTCCACCAGCAGCGCGAGTTGACGGTCGAGCAAGTCGGCGACGTTGGCCACCAGGTTTTTCAGGCTGTCCATGGCGAACGCAATGTGGCCGCCGTAGAAGTGCCCGCCGTGCAGCACGCGTTCGGCTTCGGCGTCGATGATCGGGTTGTCGTTGGCGCTGTTGAGTTCGATCTCGATGAACGAGCGCAGCCAGTTCAGACTGTCGGCCAGCACACCGAGCACGTGTGGTGCGCAACGCAGGGAGTAACGGTCTTGCAGGCGATGCAGCGGCGCGGTCGGCGCGTCGATCGCCAGATCCTTGCGCAGCCACGCGGCAACTTGCATCTGCCCGGGATGGGGTTTGGCGGCGAACAGGCGCTCGTCGAAGTGCTCCGGGTTGCCCTGCAAAGCGACCACGTTCAGCGCGGTGATGCGCGTGGCCAGTTGCAGCAGGTAATCGGCACGGGCGTAAGCCAGGCACGCAAGGCCGGTCATCACGGCGGTGCCGTTCATCAGCGCCAGGGCTTCCTTGGGGCGCAATACCAGCGGTTGCCAACCCAGTTCCTTGTGCACATCAGCCGCTTGCCGGCGTTCGCCGCGGAACATCACTTCGCGCTCGCCGGACAAGGTCGCGGCGACGTAGGACAGCGGCGTCAGATCACCGCTGGCGCCCACGGAACCTTCTTCCGGAATCAGTGGCAGGATGTCGTGTTCGAGGAACGCTTGCAGGCGCTCCAGCAACTCCACGCGCACCCCGGACACGCCCTGGCACAGCGACTGTAAACGTGCCGCCAGCACCGCACGGGTGGCCTGGGCATCGAGCAGTTTGCCCAGGCCGCAGCCGTGGAATGTGTACAGATGACGAGGCAGGGCTTCGACGTGGTGCAGCGGCACCGCCACCACACAGGAATCGCCATAACCGGTGGTCACGCCATAGATCACGCCTTCCTTGTCCAGCAGGGAGTCAAGGAACTGCGGACCCTTGGCAATGCGCTGGCGAAACTCGGGGTCGCCCTGCAACTGCGTCGGCACCTGACGGTTGGCCAGGGCCAGCACGTCTTCGATGCACAAAGGGAGTTCGCCGAAGGTTACCGGCTCAAGCGTTGGCGTCGTCATCGGTCTTCCAGAAAGGGTAAAAGTTGAACCATTGTTGGGGCGCTTCGAGGCAATAGTGACCCAGGCGTTCGGCGTAGCGGGAGGCCCACTGATGAATGACCTGTTCGCGTTCGCTGCGTTTCCACACCACCGCCTCGGTGAACGGTTCGAGGGTCAGTCGATAGTCGCCCGTGGGCTTCTTCAGGCACAGCAGCAGATTGACCGGGCATTTCAGCAAACCGGCCAGCAGCCACGGGCCTTGCGGGAATGCTGCCTGGTGACCGAGAAAATCCACCGTCACGCTGCGCCCGCCATGCAGCGGCACACGGTCGCCGGCAATTGCCAGCCACTCGCCGCGCTCCAGGCGCTCATGCAGTTGCAGCATGATCACCGGGTCGAGCTCGCTGACCTGGATCAGCCGCAGATTGGTTGCCCCGGCTTCGCCCAGCAGGCGGTTGAACTGCTCGGCGTGCTTGGTGTGCACCAGCACGTTCATGGTGACTTTCTCGCCGATCTCGGCCAGTGCCCGGCAAACCTCGAGATTGCCCAGGTGCGCGCCCACCAGCATCTGCCCGCGTGTGCCGCGCAGTTTATTGCGCAGCAGCGCCGGGTCGATGATTTCGATCTGCTCGATGCTCAGCTTGCCGTTCCACACGTCGAGTTTGTCGAGCATGGAATCGGCGAAGGCCATGAACTGGCCGAACACCCGCCAATGAGTCGGACGCAATTCGCTGCGCCCGCTCCAGTCGGCGAGCCGCTGCTGGTATTGCCAGGCGCTTTGGCGGGCGCTGCGTCCGAACAGGAAAAAGTACAGCACGATGCCGTAGAGCAGCGGGCTCAGCAGGCGTCGGCCCAGGACCTTTGCGCAGAATGCGGTGAACTTCATCAGCCAGAAACTGCCACGCTCCTGGCGGTCGGCCCAGTGCTGTTTGTCTGCGTTGCCGTTCATGCCCGCCACCGTCGCCAGAGGATCACCGGTGCTCGCAGCAACATGCCGAAGAACAGCCGGGTGTGCATGCTCGTAATCAGTACGTTGTCGTAGAACAGACGGAAATGTGAAACGCCATCCAGAGGGTAATGGACCCTGGTTTTCAGCCACTGCATCGGCAGATTGCGCCAGGCCAGGCGCACCAGGATGTCGGAGTCGAAGTCCATGCGCTTGCCGATCCTGGCCGAGTCGATCAGTGCCAGGGTTGGCGGTAACGGATAGACACGGAAGCCGCACATCGAGTCGCGAATCTGCAGTGACAGGGTGTTGATCCAGACCATGACGTGAGTCAGGTAGCGCGCGTACAAACGACCTTTCGGCACGCTGGCGTCGTATTGCGGATAGCCGCAGATCACCGCCTCGGGATGGTTGCGTGAGTATTCGATGAAGACTTTGACGTCTTGCAGGTCGTGCTGGCCGTCGGCGTCCACCTGCAAGGCATGGCTGAAGCCCAGGCGCGAAGCCTCCCGCAGACCGGTCATCACTGCGCCGCCCTTGCCCTGATTGATGGTGAGCCGGATCAGATAAACCCTGTCGCGCTGCGCCAGTTGGTCGAGTACCTTGGCGCAGGCGGGGCTACTGGCATCGTCCACCAGAATGCATGGCAGGTCACAGGCTAGCAGCGCATCGACCACGGCAGTGATGGCGGTTTCGTGGTTGTAGACCGGGATTATGGCGCAGGGGTTATGCATCGCTGGCAGCCTCCAGCAAAATCCGCCCGCTGGAGCAGGTGGCGGTTTCGTTGCGATAGGCGAAATACAATTTGCCGCGCGCCGGGTCGAAGCGCAGGTGCAACTGGATTTCATCGCCAGGGCGCACCAGTTGCTGGAATTTCAGCACTTCCATGCCGGCGAATTTTGCCGGCAGGTCCATCAATTGCTGGCCCAGGCTCAATGCCCACTCCACTTGCACCACGCCGGGCAATACCGGCGCCCGGGGAAAGTGTCCGCTGAAATACGCCAGGTCCGGCGGGACGGCCAGTTGCAGGCTCCACTCACCATCGGCTTCGACCTGCTCCAGCACTTGCGGCGCCTTTGGGCGGGGCGCCAGCAGCAAGGCTTCAACCTCAGCCTGGGGCAGTTTGCCCTGCGCGTTCAGCGGCAACTGCCGCAACAGGCGCCAGCGTCGTGGCAGGGCCAGCGTTTCACAGTGCTGGCTCAGATGCTGACGCAACGCTTGCGTGAGGCTGCGTCGTCCCTGATTGCGCAACGCGTGCATACCTCGCTCGCTGAGCACCAGCAACGCCCCCAATGAGGCGCGGTTTTCCTGAACCACTCCCAGGCGCGCTTCGGCGACCCAGGCGTGCGCCATCAGCGCGTGTTCGAGCATGGGTAGCGAGATACGTTTTTCTTCCAGTTTGACGATCCGGTCCAGCCGCCCCAACAGCTCGAAACGGCCGTCGGCTGCGATGCGCGCGGCATCGGCGGTGTGTTCGATATGACCTGCCGGCAGGTATGGCGATGCGATAAGCAGGGCGCCATCGCTGTCCTGGCTCAGCTCCACGCCGGCGAAGGGCTGCCAGAGATCCTGGCCTTGACGCCAGGCGATGCCGCCGGTTTCCGAGCTGCCGAGGATCTCGGTCGGCCATTGTTGCAGGCGTTCGTACAGGCTTTGCGAGGCTTCGGCGGGTAACGCGCCACCGGAGGAGAACACTCGGCGCACTGCGCTCAGCGCTGGCCAGTCGAGGTTGTCGCCCATGCGCTTGAGCAATGCCGGGCTGGCGACCCAGGCGAAGGCCGGGTGTTCGCGGCTGGCGCGTTGCAAGTCTTCCGGGAAAGCCAGTTGCTTGCGCACGAACGAACGCCCGGCGCACAGCGGCCACAGCACCCGAAACAGCAAGCCGTAGATGTGCTGGGTGGCGACGCTGCCGATGATGCAGGCTTCGCCCAGATCTGCGCCCCACAAGTGCTCCAGCGCTTCGACTTCATTGGCCAGTTGGCGCAGGGTTTTGTCGATGCGCTTGGGTTCGCCACTGGAGCCGGAGGTGCACAGGCTCAGCTGACAACGATCCAGGTCCAGCGGGTGGGCTGGTAGCGGCGGATGCCGATAATCGCTCAGGTGCGCATCGTCGGTCTGATCGGTCAGCCACAGATCGACCTCGGTCGACCAGCGCTGGCGCGTCTGCGCTTGCAGGTCGGCGGGCAGCAGTACGCTGATCCCGGCACGCCAGGCGCCGAGCAGGGCAATGGCCAGGTCGGCGGCGTCTTCAAGGTGCACGGCGATGCGCTGCACACCCTGGGCTTGCAGGCCGGCAGCCAGGCTCAGGGCCCGGTCGCACAATTGCGCGTGATTCAACGCGGGCTCGGCCGTCACGGCACGCTCCGGCTGAGCCTTGAGCAGCAGTTGCTCAAGTTTTATCCAATTCATGGGTGGCCTCGTACCCGTTGTCGTATCAGCCATTCAATGGCAAACATCAGGCCGATCAATCCATAGGAGATCAGGCCGGTGTACAACATCCACCAGCTCAGCGGCGCCCAAAGGGTCAGGGCGGCGGCGCACAAACCGTTGCAGAGAAAAAACACGCTCCAGGCAATGGTCACCTGGCGGGTGTAGCGAATGGCCCTGGGCGGTAAATCCGGTTCTCGCAGGCGGGCCAGGCGTTCGACCATCGGCGGGCCGTATTTCAGGCTAAGACCGAACAGCACCAGCATGAACGCGCTGATCAGCACCGGGTACCAGCGCAGCAGCACCGGGCTGTCGAACGCTGCCAGCAGCAGGCAGAAGGCGATGGCGACCGTGGACATCCACAGGCTGCCGGGGCGCCGTTCGCCGGTCAGCGCTCGCGCCAGCCACAGGCTGCCCAGCAGCAGACCGAACTGCCACGGGGCAAAATGCTCCATGCCGAAATACACCGCAAAGGGGTACAGCAGGCCTGCGAGCAGCAGGCCAAGGCCAATCAGTCGGCTCATGCGGCGGGCTGAACCAGACGGTAGACCGCCTCGACCACGTCGCTGACGGTACGCACCGATTTGAATTCTTCGGCGGCGATTTTCTTGCCGGTCTGGCGTTTGATGTGATCGATCAGGTCGACCGCATCGATGCTGTCGATTTCCAGATCCTGGTACAGGTTGGATTCCAGGCTGATGCGCTCGGGGTCCAGCTCGAAGAGTTCGACCAGAGCATCGCGCAGGGTGTTGAAAATATCGTCACGAGTTTGCATGGTCCGGTCTCAAGCTGCCTGTTTTGCAGTGACGAACGCCGCAAGGCTCGCCACGTTGCTGAAGTGATTACGGGTGTCCTTGGCGTCGGCATCGATTTTGATGCCGTACTTTTTCTGGATCGCCAGGCCGAGTTCCAGCGCGTCTACCGAGTCCAGGCCCAGGCCTTCGCCGAACAGCGTCTGGTTATCGCCGATGTCGTCGACGCTGATGTCTTCGAGGCCCAGGGCTTCGATGATCAGCTCTTTGATTTCCTGCATCAGGCTAACGGTGTTCTGATCGCTCATCTTCGGCGAGCTCCTTGATAAAGTAAGAGTGCAAATAGTCGTTGAGCTTGCGCGAGGCCTGGGGTGCAGGGCCTTGCGTAGCGAAGGCCTGTGGGTCTATATCGGCCCCGACGCGAAAACTGAAGTGCACGCGGCGTTTGGGGATCCGATACCAGGGTTCGGCCTTGGTCAATGTGGTCGGGTTGACCTTGATAATCACCGGGGTGAGGATTCTCGCACCGCGCAGCGCGATTGCCGCGCCCCCCCGATGAAAGGCCGGCGGTTGGCCGGGTCGGGTCCGGGTGCCCTCGGGAAAGATGATCAGGGTCTGACCGCTTTTCAGCGCGTCGGCAGCGGCGTCGAGCATGTCCATGCTGCCATCGTTGCTGATGTATTCGGTACAGCGTAGCGGACCGCGAGTGAACGGGTTTTCCCAGAGGCTTTTCTTGACCACGCAGTTGGCGTGGCGCACCAGGCCGATCAAAAACACCACATCGATCAGCGAGGGGTGGTTGGCGACGATCATTTGGCCTGGGCGCCCGAGCTTTTCCGCCCCCTGAATGTCATAGGTCAGCACGCCACTGCGCGCCATGAACCGAATGAAAAACCAGAAACACCGACTGACCGTATGTCGCGCGCGCTGACGATGGACCTGAGCGTCTCCTGGCAGGCAGTTCAACAGCGGGAACACCACCAGTCGCAGGCACAGGCTGCTCAACCCGAACAGGGTAAAGCTTGCAGCGGTGGCCAGCAGGCGCCAGTAGTAGGCGTCGCGGTTTTTATCGGTTACGGGTTGCGTTGCCAGGTCCATACACGATTTTTCCAGGCATGTTGGCAGGTTGTTTGCTGGCCGAGCAGCGTACGCAACAGATTCAGAGCATGGGGCCAGCGGGCTTTGGACAACGTGTGCGGGTCGCTGTTCAGCGACAGTTGCCACTGATTACCGGGGGTGATCAACAGGCCGACCGCATAAGGGAAAGGCACATCATCTATCCAGGTCGAGTAGGCGGCGGGAGGTTGCTCTTCGGTGACGATCAGCAGTACCGCGGGCGCGCCTTCCTCAAGCAGCGCCGCGGCCTCTAGCATGCCGTGTTCAAGGCCATCGCCGGCGGCGGCGAGGGCGGTCATTTCGCTGGTTTCGCCACGCATGATCGACCACAGGCCGATGACCGCGTTGTGCACCGACAGGCTGAACTGAGTGGGCGACAACGGTTGGTCGGTCGCCAGATCGCTGAGAATTTCGAAGGTGCGCGGGGTTTCGCCGTGGCGAGAAATAAAGACCAACGGTAAATCCGGATGACCTTCGGCCAAGGGCCAGCCGACACTGAACGCCATCCGCGCCAGACGGCTGAGTCGCCGACGCTGCATGGCCGGCAGAAACGACACATCCGGGGCGGCATCGCTGGGCTCGAGCACGACCGGTTGTCGGCTCCAGGCCTGCCAATCATCCACGCTTTCAAGCCCAGGGGCCCAAGCGCGCCATTGGGCGATGTTGAAGTTGATCACAGACATTCATCCCGCCCCTGCGGGCTTCCTTTAACGCGGTGAGTCGCAAGAACCGCGGCTGACCTGACGTGGCGCTTAACGCCGAGTGGCGCGCATTATCCCGGTGCTGCGGGCGTGTAGCAAATGCTGGTTACATTTTGCGCAACGAAATGTACCGTCTGGTTCGCGAAAAGCTGTCGTTTGGCCATTATCCACAATGCGGCGGACATGTCTGTCGGCACTGTCGGCTATCAATGGACGAGTTGGCAGCTGTTCCGGCCAGAGATTTGCCTATGACTGTGTAGTCTAGATGCTGGCGAGGTAGCTAAGCAGCGATGTGGACTACTACACTCGGTCATTCTTTGATACACGGAGGTTTAGACATGCGGCGCGTGGTGTTCAATCAGAAAGGTGGCGTGGGCAAATCAAGCATTGCCTGCAATCTGGCGGCGGTCAGCGCCAGCGAAGGCTATCGCACGTTATTGGTGGATCTCGATGCCCAGGCCAACTCCACTCAATACCTGACGGGGCTCACCGGTGAGGATATCCCGATGGGTATCGCCGACTTCTTCAAGCAGACCCTGTCCTCCGGGCCGTTCTCGAAGAAAGGTCAGGTCGACATCTACGAAACTCCGTTCGACAACCTTCACGTCATCACTGCCACCGCCGAGCTGGCAGACTTGCAGCCCAAGCTTGAGGCCAAACACAAGATCAACAAGCTGCGTAAATTGCTCGAGGAGCTGGACGGTGATTACGACCGGATCTACCTCGACACCCCGCCAGCGCTGAATTTCTATGCCGTCTCCGCCTTGATCGCCGCTGATCGCGTGCTGATTCCCTTTGACTGCGACAGCTTCTCGCGCCAGGCGTTGTATGGTCTGTTGGCGGAAATCGAAGAGTTGAAGGACGACCACAATGAAGGGCTGGAAGTCGAAGGCATTGTCGTCAACCAGTTCCAGGCCCGCGCCAGTCTGCCGCAGCAAATTCTCGACGAACTGATCGCCGAAGGGCTGCCGGTACTGCCGGTGTACCTGGCAAGTTCGGTGCGCATGCGCGAATCCCATCAGGCCAACACGCCGCTGATCCACCTCGACCCGCGGCACAAGCTGACCCAGCAATTCGTCGAACTGCACAACCTGCTGGAAAATGCCTGAAAGGCAATCAGATCCCCTGACTGTGCAACCAGCTCATCAACTGCGGTAACGGGAAGGCCCCGCTTTGGCGAGCCACTTCCCGGCCGTTCTTGAACAGAATCAGGCTCGGGATCGAGCGAATCCCCAGCTGCGCCGACAACTGTTGATTCGCCTCGCTGTCCAGCTTGGCCAACCGACACTTGCCTGCCAATTGCCCCGCCGCTTGCTCGAACACCGGCGCAAACGATTTGCACGGCCCGCACCAATCAGCCCACACATCCACCAGCAACGGCAGGTCACCCTTGATCTGACTGGCGTAATCGCCTTGCTTCAGTTCGAACGGCTTGCTCAGCAGGACATCAGCCTTGCAGCGGCCGCACTTTGGATGATCGTTGACGCGTTCGGCGGGGATGCGGTTCAGGCCGTTGCAGTGGGGGCAGGGGATGAGGAGTGGGTCGGTCATGAAGGAGGTCCTGTTAAGAAGCCGATCACTCCTATGTGGAGACGTTTGCTCATATTTTCAATCGTGCAGCGTCTGGCGATGAAACTAGGCTGAATCGTACTGAGCGAGACCGTTGGTCTGCCGAGAGATATCGCAACTTGCGATATTTTTGATCTGTGTTTAACTCCCCATAGCAGAATGCGATAAGGATGTTGCATGCATGTGTTTACTGAAAAACCAATTCGTGAGGCCAAGGAAAAGTGGCCGCGGGCAGCCAATGCATTGGAGCAGTGGTATCGACTCGCCAAAGGGAGTAGCCCGGGAGACTTCGCGGCGATGAAGTCTATTTTTCCCGCAACCGACAAAGTCGGCGAGTTTCATGTGTTCGACATCGGTGGCAACAAATTGCGGCTTATCGCTTTTGTCAGGTATCGGTCTCAAAAGCTTTATATCAAGCATGTGCTGGATCATAGCGAATATGACCGCGGTAAATGGAAGGAGGGAAGGGTATGAGTGTTCTAATCAAAAAAGCTGCTGAGCATTGGGAGTTCGTCTCGCCATTGCTTCGAAAACCGAAAAACGAAGACGACTATGACATGTTGGCGCGGGCACTCGATGAATTGCTTGAGATGACCGGCGATGATGAGTCGCATCCGTTGATGAGCTTGGTGGACATCATCGGTGACTGGATTGCGGAGTGGGATCGCAACCATCACCCCATGCGCGAAGCCTCTGGTGCAGAGGTTCTTGGCTATATGATGCGCGAACACGGCCTGAGCCAGAGCGAGCTGCCCGGTGTGGGCACGCAATCGGTAGTCTCGGAGATCTTAAGCGGCAAGCGCCAGCTCAACCTGCGGCAGGTTCGCTGGTTGGCCGAGCGCTTTGGTGTGTCCGTAGAGACCTTTATCTGACAAGCCTCACGACGAACAACTGATCTCCAGATGTTTGCCCCATTCCGGTGGCCGCTCGGCGTAGCTCTCCATTCCAGGCTGCTCCTCGAACGGATTGCTCAATACCGCGTGCAAGCGACGAACTTCTGAATAGTCGCCGCTTTCCGCCGCATCGATGGCTTTTTGCGCCAGATAATTGCGCAGGATGTACAGCGGATTGACCGCATGCATTCGTTTGCGGCGCTGCTCCTGATCAATCACGCCTTCACGGGCAACCCGGGCGGCGTAGAGCTCGCCCCACGCATCGAAACCCTTGATGTCGACAAAGTCATCGCGCAACCGGGCGACAGCCAGCTCCGGTGCCTCATCGCCCAGGCGGCGGAAGAACAGGCTGTAATCGACGCCGCTGTTCTGCATCAGTTGCAGCAGCTGCTCCAGCAGTTTCTGGTCGTCGTCTTCGGCGGTAGTAAGGCCGAGGCGGCGGCGCATCAGGTCCAGGTAGTGGGCCTGGAACAGTGGCAGGTACAGGCCGAGAGTCTCGCGCAGGGCTTCGACGCTGATGAACGGTGTCAGGGCCTGGGCGAGGGCGCTGAGGTTCCACTGGCCAATCGGTACCTGGTTGCTGAAGGAGTAGCGGCCCTGGTCATCGGAGTGGTTGCAGATGAAGTGGGCGTCGAAGTCGTCGAGGAAGGCGAACGGGCCGAAGTCGAAGGTGATGCCGAGGATCGACATGTTGTCGGTGTTCATCACGCCGTGGCAGAACCCATAGGCCTGCCATTTGGCGATCAGTTCGGCATTACGCTCGACAATTTCGCGGAACATCGCCAGGTACGGCTCCGGCTGCTCCAGGCAGTGCGGGAAGTGCATGGCCAGCACGTGCTCGCCGAGTTCTTTCTGCTGCTCGGGGCGCTTGGTGTAGTAGAAAAATTCGAAGTGCCCGAAACGCACATGGCTCGGCGACAGGCGCAGGACCATGGCCGCGCGCTCCTGTTTCTCGCGCCAGACCGGCGTGTCGGAGCCGATCACGCACAGTGCGCGCGTGGTGGGAATGTTCAGGGCATGCAGGGCTTCGGAGGCAAGGAACTCGCGGATCGAGGAGCGCAGCACTGCCCGTCCATCGCCCATGCGTGAGTAAGGCGTCTGACCGGCACCCTTGAGGTGCAGGTCCCAATGCTCGCCGGCTTCGTTATAGACCTCGCCCAGCAACAGGCCGCGACCGTCACCCAACTGCGGGTTATAGGAGCCGAATTGATGCCCGGAATAGACCATCGCCCGCGGCTCGGCTTCGGCCCACAGCTTGTGGCCGCCGAACAGCTCGGCGAACACTGGCGTTTCGGCCTCGGCCGGGTCCAGGTCCAGCAGCGCCATGGCGGCGGGGCTGGCGACCACCAGTCGCGGAGCCGCAATGGGCTCAGGCAGTACGTGGGTTGAGAACGCATCGCCCAGGCGGGCGAAGCGATTGTCGAAGGTCAGTTCGTCGAGGGCTTTCAACGGCCATCTCCAGCAGAATGTCCGAGCATTCTGCTAGGGATAGCGCGCTTAGTCGAGTTCGACAGGCGGTGGCTCTTGCCGCGGTTTGCTGGTGGGTTCCGGAACAACGGTTTTGGTTTCCGGCTCAACCGGGACCATTTTGTATTCCTGGCCCTGAAGGTTCTTGAGATAGACCTCCATCTGCCGGAACGAGATGTTGATGTGCTGCTTCTTGAACTCGCGGTTGATGAAGCGGTTGACCTCATCGAGCACCGGGTTACGGTCACCGAGGTCGCGCACATGCATGCGCAGCTCGTGGTCGAGGGTGCTTTCGCCGAAGTTCAGGAAGTACACGTGGGGTTCCGGGTCCTTCAGCACACGCGGGTTATCGCGTGCGGCCTTGAGCAACAGTTCTTTCACCAGGTCCAGATCCGAGCCGTAGTCGACGCCGAGCTTGAGGGTCACCCGGGTGATGGTGTCGGTCAGCGACCAGTTGATCAGTTGCCCGGTGATGAACGTCTTGTTCGGGACGATGATGTCCTTGCGATCGAAGTCGGTGATGGTCGTGGCACGGATGCGGATCTTGCTCACTGTGCCCGACAGGTTGCCGATGGTGATGGTGTCGCCGATCCGCACCGGGCGTTCGAACAGGATCATGATGCCGGAGATGAAGTTGGCGAAGATTTCCTGCATCCCGAAACCGAGACCCACCGACAGCGCTGCCACCAGCCATTGCAACTTGTCCCAGCTCACGCCGAGCGTGGACAGGGTCGAGACGAAACCGACACCGGCGATCACATAGGACAGCAACGTGGTCGTGGCGTAGGAACTGCCCTGGGCCAGGTTGAGCTTGGACAGCACAAACACTTCCAGCAGACCCGGCAAGTTGCGCGCCAGCGCGAAGGTGATGCCGATGATGATCAGCGCGCCAAGCATGTCGCCGATGCTGATCGGCACCATGCTCATGTTGGCGCCGGTGCCGCTGGTGTATTCGTAGAGGGTGATGTTGTCCAGGTACGAGAACACCGAGATCAGGTCCGACCAGACCCAGTACAGCGCCGCGATGAAACCGCCGAGCAGGGCCAGGCGGATCAGTCGCAGCGACTGCTCGTTGACCTTCTCGATGTCCAGGGTCGGCTCTTCGATCACGGCTTCGCCGTCGCCAGCCTCTTTCGCAGCCTGGCGTTTGGCCAGGGCGCGCTGATAGGCCAGGCGCCGTGCCGCAACGCTGAGGCCGCGCACGAAGGTGGCTTCGATCACCAGCCAGAACATCAGCAGGTACAGGGTGTTGATCAACCGGTCGCTGAGTTTCAGCGCGGTGTAGTAGTAGCCGAAGCACACGGCGACGAACAACGCGATCGGCAGGACGGTGAACATGATTCCCACGGCCTTGCGGAACAGCGAGGCGTTTTCATGGTTTGGGCTGCTGACCAGCAAGCGGCTGAGCAGCCAGGTCATCAAGGCGTAGCAGGTCAGCACCACCGGCATGCCAAGCACGTCATCGGCCAGCGCCGCCGGTTGCAGCTCGGCGACTGCCACTACAGTCACCAGGGCCATCACCACCAGCCCGAGCCGGCGAATCCAGCCTTGAAGGAATTCGACCTGGGGCTTTTCCCAACGGAAATGCAGTTCGGCCACGCCACCCGGCGCGAGGATGCGGTAGGCGGTGTAGAACACCAGCCAGGCCTGGGCCATCTGCAACAGCGCTGCGCCCATGTTGGCGTTCTGGCCGCGGGCGTCGATCTGCAAGGCCAGGCCGCACAAGGCCAGGCCCAGGGAAACCGGCATCGCCAGCAGGATGTTGATCAGAATCGCTTGCGGGGTGTGCCACTGGCTGTCGCGTTTGAAATGGCCGATGTCCTGGTGAACTTTGTTCAGGCGGGAATAGAGATTTTTGCGGCGCCACAGCAGCGCGCCGATCAGCAGGGCCAGTGGCAGGAACAGCAGCGGCCGTTGCGTCAGACCATCGGTCAATTCGCTCAGGCTCGAAGCCCACGGCAGGGTAGTGACCTGGCGTTGCAGGCGTTCCGGCACGCTGTGCATCCACTCAAGATCCAGCGGTTTGTTGCTGGGAATCCAGAACATCTGCTCGTCCAGCGTAGCCCGCAGACTTTGTGCGGTGCTGAGCAGTTGTTTCTGATTGAGTTGCAGCGTGATGGATTCGTTGAGCACCGCGCTCAGTTCGCGATTCAAGCGCTCCAACAGGTCCGCGCGGGTGTTGGCCAGGTCCAGCAGGCTCTTGCGCAGTTGCGGGGTGACTTGCTCGGGTGGCTGAGTCGCCAGCAGGTTATCGACGTAGGTGATCGGGTTGCTGAGCAGTTCCCGTTGCTGGCTGACTTCGAACTGATACAGGCGAATGTCGGCAATCTGGTCGGCCAGGTCGCGGTCGAGCCTTAGGCGCGGCAGGGCCTGTTTCTGTTTGTAGAGAATCTTGGAGAGCAGCAGGCTGCCCTTGAGCACGTTGATCTGTTCGTCCAGCGCCGAGTCGCTCTGGGTCACGCTGTCCAGTTGCTGCTTGGTCTGCAGGTTCTGTTGAGTGACTTCGTTGAGGCGGTCGGTGCTTTTGAGCAGGTAGTCGGAGAGCTTCAGGTTGGCCGCGCTTTCGGTGGCCAGCAGGCTACTGCCGCCGGCCTTCTGCGCCTCGATGGACTGCTGGGTCACGGTCTCTTGTGACTGGGCCAGGCGTTTCTGGTTGATCAGGGTTTGCAGGTCCTGGATCTCCTGATCCAGGCGATCGGACTTTTCTGACAGCAAGTCGTGCTGGCTGTTGCCCAGGTCCTGCAACAGGCTGTTGCCGGCCAGTTCCTGGCGACGCAACGGAATCAAGGCGTTCAGTGCCGCGAGCTCGGCGTTGAGCTGATCGCGTTGCTCGGCGGTCAGGGTCTTGCCGCTGTCCTTGCCAAGTTTGAGGATGTTGTTGATCTGCTGGATGCGCGTCTGGCTGGCAGAGATCTCGGCCTGGGCGCGCTCGGGGCGGGTCTGGGCGGTAATGATCAGGCTGTTCGCTTCGGCCAGGGCTTTCTGCAGGTCGCTTTGTTGAGTAGAGCGTTCGGTCAACAGTTGTTCGAGCTGCTGAATCGTCTCTTTGGTATAGCGTTGCCCCACCGGCACCACTTTGGTGGCCTTGAGGCGGGTCAGCTCGCGCTGGTTCTCGATGTTCTGCCTGGGAGCGTTGGTCAACTGCTGTTTGAGATCGATCAGCTTCTGGTCGTAATCACGCCGGTTGTTGAGCTGGGTGAGCGTGCTCTGCAGGACCGCTTGCAGGGCTTTTTGATCGGCCTCCGGCAGTTTGCGGTCGGCGATCTTGTCCAGGCTCGCTTGCACGGCTTCGCTGGACGGCGGCTCGGCGGCTTGCAGCGTGTTGATGGAAAGACTCAAGCCCAGCAGGGCCATGATGAAAAAGGTACGCAGAGTTGACATAGAGACCGATCGAAAACGAGACGAAGTGTGGAGTTTAGAGGAACAGGCCGGGGCCGGGGCGACTTCCTTCGGGGAATCTGACGCCCACTTTCCCAATCTTGTTCCCTTCCATGACCGCGACGGTCCAGAGGGTGTTGTTCCACTCCACCTGGTCACCGACGACTGGAGCGCCGCCCACTTTCTGGGCAATGAAGTGGCCCAGGGACATGTTCGGATCGATGCCCTCGACTTTCAATCCGTACAGGGCAGCAACCGCGCCCAGCTGGGCGTCTCCTTCGAGTACGAAGTCGCCGAAGAAGCGCAAATCCAGCCCCCGTTGCGGTGCCTGGCTGAAGAGTTTTCCGAGGGCCGGAAGGTTGTGTTCATGGCCGATCACGCAGAGCAAATCATCGACTTCGAGCACCGTACTACCCGACGGATGGAGCAGTTGCTGGCCACGAAACAGGGCTGCGATACGTGTGCCTTCGGGCATTTTCAGTTCGCGAAGGGGTGAACCGATGCACCATTTCTCGGCACCGAGGCGATACACGAACAGTTCCCACTCGCTGGTGACATGCACTTCCAGCGCCGATCGGGAGATCGGCAGGGGCTCTGGGGGGACGGTCACTTTCAAAAGCTTGGCGACCCACGGCAGGCTTGTGCCCTGCACCAACAGCGACACCAGCACGATAAAGAACGCCAGATTGAAATACAGTTGAGCATTGGGCAGCCCCGCCATCAGCGGGAACACCGCCAGAATGATCGGTACGGCGCCGCGCAGGCCAACCCAGGAAATGAATGCCTTCTCGCGTCCATGGAACGCCTTGAAAGGCAGCAGGCCAGCCAGCACCGACAGCGGGCGGGCAAACAGAATCATCCACAGCGCCAGGCCCAGCGCCGGCAAAGCGATCGGCAGCAGGTCATGGGGCGTGACCAGCAGCCCCAGCACCAGGAACATGCCGATCTGGGCCAGCCAGGCCATGCCGTCGAGCATATGCAAAATGCCGTGACGGCTGCGTACCGGGCGGTTGCCGATCACCAGGCCGCACAGGTACACCGCCAAAAAGCCGCTGCCGTGCAGGGCGTTGGTCAGGGCGAACACCACCAGGCCGCCGGCAATCACCAGAATTGGATAAAGGCCGGTGGCCAGGTGGATGCGGTTGACCAGTTGCAACATCAGCCAGCCACCGCCGAGGCCGATGACGCCGCCAATACCGAACTCACGCAGCAAGTGCCCGAGCAGGCTCCAGTGCAGGCCGGTCTGGCCGCTGGCGAGCATGTCGATCAGGGTGACGGTGAGAAATACTGCCATCGGGTCGTTGCTGCCGGATTCGATCTCCAGGCTCGCGGTCACCCGTTCGTTCAGGCCTTTGCCGCCGAGCAGCGAGAACACGGCCGCGGCATCGGTGGAACCGACGATGGCGCCGATCAGCAGGCCCTGAATCAGGTTCAGGTCGAACAACCACGCCGCCGCCATCCCGGTCAGCCCGGTGGTGATCAACACCCCGACTGTGGCCAGCGACAGCGCCGGCCATAACGCCACGCGAAAACTCGCCACCCGGGTGCGCAAGCCGCCGTCGAGCAGGATCACTGCCAGGGCGAGGTTACCGACCAGATAAGCCGTGGGGTAGTTATCGAAAATAATGCCGGCGCCATCGACACCGGCCGACATGCCCACCGCGAGGATGATCACCAGAATCGGGATCCCGAGGCGCGATGAAAGTGAGCTCACCAGAATGCTCGCACCTACCAGCAACGCGCCGATCAAGAACAGGCTGTTGATGGTCGTCGCATTCAAGGGCAGTACTCCGGAAGCGTAAAGGCGGGCGCAAACTGACCATGCAGTCCGCGTGCCAGCGATTCTAACCTGTTGAAATGTGATGCTGTCAAAAAGCTTTTGACGGCGATCATCCCCTGTGGCGAGGGGGCTTGCCCCCGTTGGGTCGCGCAGCGACCCCAAAGCCGGCGCTGCGGTGCGCCAAGTTCAACGCGTGGGTCAATTGCGACTGCTTCGCAGCCGAACGGGGGCAAGCCCCCTCGCCACAGAGGGGAGCCGTTACAGGCTAAACCGCCCAACCATGTTGTTCAGGTCCAGCGCCAGGCGCGACAGTTCGTTGCTGGCCGCACTCGTCTGGTTGGCACCGGTGGCCGATTGCACCGACAGGTCACGAATGTTCACCAGATTGCGGTCCACTTCACGGGCCACTTGCGCCTGCTCTTCGGCCGCGCTGGCGATCACCAGGTTGCGCTCGTTGATTTCGACGATGGCGCTGTTGATGGTGTCCAGCGACAGGCCGGCACCGCGCGCGATGTTCAAGGTCGACTCGGCGCGCTCGGTGCTGTTGCGCATCGAGTCCACGGCGTGTTCGGTACCGCTCTGGATGCTGCCGATCATGCGTTCGATTTCGCTGGTCGACTGCTGGGTGCGGTGGGCCAGCGCCCGCACTTCGTCGGCAACCACCGCAAAACCACGACCGGCTTCACCGGCACGGGCCGCTTCGATGGCTGCGTTCAGCGCCAGCAGGTTGGTCTGGTCGGCCAGGCCGCGAATCACGTCCAGCACTTTGCCGATGTCTCGCGACTCGTTGGCCAGATCGCCGATCAGGGTGGCGGTGCTCTGCACATCGGCGCTCATGCGTTCGATGGCGCTGACGGTCTCCTGTACCAGGTCACGACCGTCTCCCGCCGAGGTGGTGGCGTTTTTCGAGGCTTCGGAAGTGCTCACGGCATTGCGCGCGACTTCTTCCACGGCGCTGGTCATTTCGTTGACGGCGGTGGCGGCCTGTTCGATTTCGTTGTTCTGCTGGGTCAGGCCGCGGGCGCTTTCGTCGGTGACACTGTTGAGCTCTTCCGCGGCGGATGCCAGTTGCGTGGCTGAACCGGAAATCCGTTGCAGGGTGTCGCGCAGTTTGTCCTGCATCTTCTCCATGGCGGCCAATAGACGACCGGCTTCGTCTGCACCGTCAACCGTGATCGGGCGCGTCAAGTTGCCTTCGGCGATTTCTTCGGCGGCGCTCAGGGCGTTGGCGATCGGCTTGGTGATGCTGTTGGTCAGCAGCCAGGCGAACAGCAGAGTCAGGCCAGTGGCGATGACCAGCAGGGTCACCACCAGGTTGAACGCCGAGGAGTACTGGTCGGCGGCTTGCTGGTTGGTGTCGATGGTCTGCTGGGTGTTGATCTCCAGCAAGCGATTGAGCACGGTGTTCATGGCTTCAGAGTTGTTCAGCAAATCGGTGTTGACCAGCGTGCGCTGTTCGTCGACCTGATTGTTGCGCGACAGACTTTTCATCCGGTCTTCGATCTGGCGGTACTGCCCCAGCAACTGCACATACTGATCATAGGCTGCACGCTCCTGCGGGCTGGCGATCAGTTTTTCGTAGCCGGCCTGAGCCGCTCGGATCTGCTGGTTTCGGGTTTCCAGCAGCTCAATGGTTTTCTGCTGGACGTCCGGCTCACGATTCACGAGCAGACGATAGGCCAGCACACGCAGGCGCAGGGTCAGCTGGGTGAATTCGTCGAGGCTTTTAATGCTCGGTACGCTGTTTGAGGTGATCTCCTCGGCGGCGCCGCGAATCTTGCTCATCTGGTTCAGGGCGAACACACCCAGGATCAGCATCATGGCGCCAATCAGGGTGAAACCGAGGAACGCCCGCGGTGCGATATTCATATTTCTTAGGGACATGGTGTTCACCGAAAAAAGCGCCTCCGTGCGAGGCTGAGACTGTTGTATGGATGACTTATCGGTCATGCGACTAAAGTCTTGAGTCGCTGCGCGCATTTGTCGCAGAAGGGCCGCGACGACGAAGTGCAGGAACCAGAACCGCCAATCACAGTCTTTAAAGTTCGCGAGGAAGGTCGACCGCCAGGAAAATCAAGGCCTTGCGCCTGCATAGCCCTGGCTTCCACAGTGACTTTTCTTTATCGTACGCGCCCTTTGAAAATGCCCGGAAATCAAAATGTTAGAAGCAACCCTAAGCCAATTGGAACAACTGGTCAGCGACCTGGTGCAACAGAACCAGGCGCTGCTCGGCACCAATCAATCCCTGAGTGCGGAGCTGGCCCAGGTCAAGGATGAAAACGAAAGCTTGCAACTGAGCCTGATGGAACAGGAAGAGAAACAAGGCGCCACCGTTGCACGCATTCAGGCCTTGGTTGAGCGCGTCAGCGCCGGCCCTGTCAGCGCATGAGTTACGGCACCGCAGGGGTAAAAGTCGTCTCGATTCTGGGTGAAGACTATTCAATCAAGGCGCCGGCCGGGGAAGAGCAGACCCTGCTGGACGCCGCTTTAATGTTGAAGGCCGCTTTGGCCGAGACCAAAAAGAAATACCCGGCGCTGATCGGTGACCGCTTGCTGGTGCTGGCGGCGATGAATCTGTGCTCGCAGCAGATCGAAATGCAAAAGCGTCACCAGCAGGAACTCGACCGTTACCAAGAGCAAGTCAGCGCCACGGTTGAAGTGATCGCCAAGACGATCAACCAGGCCTGAGCGGCTTTGCGCACAACCAAAGAATAAATTGTCGATTTAGTTGTATACAATCGGCATGGCTGTTGCAGTGTTTCAGCCCTTTATTCTTTGGGGGTGCTCCATGCAGTTCTGGCGACGCAGTATTCAATGGCAGTTGATCCTGAGCATGGGCACCGCCCTGCTGGTCAGTATTCTGATCGTGGTTGGCATTTATACCCTCGTGGTCAACCGCCTCGCCCAGCGCTATCTGGTCGAGCAGGCGTTGCCGTCGAGCATCGAAGCGATGCGCAACGACATCGAGCGCATCCTCGTCCAACCCCTCACCGCCGCCAAGGACATCGCCAGTAACAGCATGGTGCGCGACTGGTTGGCCGGAGGCGAAAACACTGCCCAGACCGCGGCCTTCGTCAGTTACCTGGAAGGCATCCGGACCGAGCACAAAGCCTTTACCGCGTTGATCATCGGCACCGCTTCAAACCATTACTTCACCGAAAAGGGCCTGGACCGTACGCTCAGCCGCTCCAATCCCAATGACGCCTGGTTCTATTCGTTCCTCGACAGTAATCAATCGCGCACCCTCAATATCGACCATGACACTGCCACCGGCGAGTTGGCGCTGTTCATCGACCTCAAGGTCGAGCAGGCCGGCAAAGTCGTGGGCGTGGCCGGGCTGGGCCTGAGCATGAGAGAGCTGTCGGAGCTGATCCACAACTTCAACTTTGGTGAGCGCGGCAAGGTCTATCTCGTGCGCTCCGACGGTTTGATCCAGGTTCATCCCGAGGCGCAGTTCAGCGGCAAACGTACGCTGGTCGAACAGATCGGCGCCTCGGCGGCGCAAGCGGTGATGACCTCCGCCGCGTCTGGCAGCAGCAGTTTTGCCCGCGATGGCGAAGAGTTTCTGGCCTTGAGCCTGCCGCTGCGTGATCTGGGCTGGACCCTGGTGGCCGAAGTGCCGCAGTCGCAGATCTACGCCGAGGCTCGCCGGGCGATGTGGATGAGCGGCGGCATTGGTCTGGCGGTGGCGTTGGTTTGTCTTTTATTGGTGGTGTTGCTGGCTCGTGGATTGGTGCGACCGATTCGTCAGGTAACAGCGGCGTTGGTTGCCATCGGTAGCGGTGGTGGAGATTTGACCCACCGGTTAGATTCCAGCCGCGCCGATGAGCTGGGTGACCTGGCTCGCGGCTTTAATCGGTTCCTGGAAAGTCAGCGCGAGATGATCGGCGAAGTGCTGGCCACCAGTGAACGTTTACGCACGGCGGTCGGCCAGGTGGCGCGGGTGGTGGACAACACCGCTGAACGTTCCGGACGTCAGCAGGAAATGACCGATATGGTTGCCACCGCCGTTCATGAGATGGGGCTGACCGTGCAGGAAATCGCCCAGAACGCCGGCAATGCGGCGGTCGCTTCGCAAACCGCGCGGGATGAAGCGCTGCAGGCGCGGGAAGTGGTGGGCGGGTCGATCCGGCACATCGAAAGTATGTCCGATGAAATTGGCGTCGCCGCCGGAGCGGTGGGTGAGTTGGCCCAGCAGGTGGCGTCGATCGATCAAGTGTTGGCGGTGATTCGCGGGATTTCCGAGCAGACCAATCTGCTGGCGCTCAACGCCGCCATCGAAGCGGCGCGGGCCGGGGACATGGGGCGCGGCTTTGCGGTAGTGGCCGATGAAGTGCGGACCCTGGCGCGGCGGACTCAGTCGTCCACCGACGAAATTCAGCAAATGATCGGCAGCCTCAAGCAGGGCGCGGAAAATGCGGTGTCTTCAATGCACGCCGGGCAAGCGGCGACTGGCACGGGGGTTGAGTCGAGTCAGCGCACCGGGGCTTCGTTGACGGCGATTACCGGGCAGGTCGAGCGCATCAGCGACATGAACCATCAGGTGGCCACAGCGACGGAAGAGCAATCGGCGGTGACGGAAGAGATCAACCGCAACGTGCAGGGGATTTCCGATTTGGCACGGGCCACGGCGGGGGAGGTCAGGGCTTGTCGTGAAGACTGTCAGACGTTGCAGCGTCTGGCCGATGATTTGGCGCGGCAGATGGGTGGGTTCAAGTTGAGCTAACTGATCATTCCCACGCTCTGCGTGGGAATGCAGCCCGGGACGCTCCGCGTCCCTTCCGCGGCCGTGACGCAGAGCGTGGGAACGATCGGTGTCAGCGGGTCAGAACCACTCATCCTGCATGCTCAGACACACATCATCCCGCGCCTCAAAAATCGCCAGTTCATGGTGGCAACCCGGCACTTCCCACGTCAGGAAATACCGCGCCGCCTGTAGCTTGCCTTTATAGAAGCTCACATCCACCGCATTACCCTTGGCCAACCCTTCCTCGGCACGAATCGCCTGTTCCAGCCAGCGCCAGCCGATCACCGTATGACCGAACACTTTCAGGTACAGCGCCGAGTTCGCCAGGCTGCTGTTGACCTTGCCCTGGGCCAGATCAGTCAGCAGGCCGATGGTCACGGTTTGCAGGCGAGCCACCAGTTTTTCCAGCGGTTCACGCAATGGAGTCAGCGACTCATGCGCCTGCGCCCGCTCAGCGGTGTCGGCGATCAGGCGGATCAGTTGCTTGAGCCCCGCGCCACCGTTCTGCGCCAGTTTGCGCCCCAGCAAGTCCAGGGACTGAATGCCGTGGGTGCCTTCATGGATCGGGTTCAGGCGGTTGTCGCGGTAATACTGCTCCACCGGATACTCGCGGGTGTAGCCGTGACCGCCGAGAATCTGGATCGCCAGTTCGTTGGCCTTCAGGCAAAACTCCGACGGCCAGGATTTGACGATCGGCGTCAGCAGATCCAATAGCTCGTGGGCCTGTTTGCGCTCGGCTTCGCTTTCAAGCGTCGTGGTGTCGTCGAACAGCCGCGCCGCATACAAACCGAGGTCGAATGCGCCTTCGACGTAGGCTTTCTGGGTCAGCAGCATGCGTTTGACGTCGGCGTGCTGAATGATCGCAACCGGTGCGGTGGTCGGATCCTTGCTGTCCGGCACCCGACCTTGCGGACGCTCGCGGGCGTATTCCAGGGAATACAGATACCCGGCGTAACCCAGCATCACCGCGCCCATGCCGACGCCGATCCGCGCTTCGTTCATCATCTGGAACATGTAGCTCAAGCCATGGTGCGGCTTGCCCACCAGATAGCCGACGCACTCGCCGTTATCGCCGAAGTTCAGCGCAGTGGAGGTGGTGCCGCGCCAGCCCATCTTGTGGAACAGCCCGGCCAGCAGCACATCGTTGCGCTTGCCGAGACTGCCGTCATCGTTGACCAAAAACTTGGGCACGATAAACAGCGAAATCCCCTTCACCCCGGCCGGAGCGTCCGGCAACTTGGCCAACACCATGTGCACGATGTTTTCCGACAGCGGGTGATCGCCACCGGAAATGAAGATCTTGTTGCCCTTGAGTCGATAGGTGCCGTCGGACGCCGGCTCGGCGCGGGTACGAATATCCGACAGTGACGAGCCGGCGTGGGGCTCGGTCAGCGCCATGGTGCCGAAGAAGCGACCGTCGATCATCGGTTGCAAAAAACGCTGCTTCTGCTCATCGGTGCCGAAGCTTTCAATCAGGTTGGCCGCGCCCATGGTCAGGAACGGGTAGGAGGTCGATGCCGCGTTGGCCGATTGAAAGTGCGCGAAGCAAGCCTGGGACAGCAGCGTAGGAAGTTGCATGCCCCCCGCGTCGAAACTGCGCGCGGCGTTGAGGAAACCGGCTTCGAGGAAGGCATCCACCGCCGGTTTCACTTCCGGAATCAGAATCGCCTGACCGTCCTCATAGCGCGGCTCGTTCTCATCGCCCTTGCGGTTGTGCGGGGCGAAGAACTTCTCGGCGATGTTGCGGGCGGTGCCGATGGCGGCATCAAAGGTCTCGCGATTGTGCTCGGCGAAACGCTCACGTTGGGTCAGGCCCTCGGCATCAAGGACTTCGTACAGCTCGAAAGCCAGATTGCGGGAACTGAGCAACGTCTCGGACATGGCGGCCTACCTTTATTTGGGATGGACCGAGTCTAGGCGTGGGAATAGAGGCTGAACAGGATGATTGATCTTGGTGATGGAGAAGCAAAAGATCTTGCTTCAAAAAAACCGGACGCCCATTGCAGGCGCCCGGCTTTATTACGGTTTAACCGATAGTCATCAAGCTGGCATTACCACCCGCCGCGGCGGTGTTTACGCTCAACGCCCGTTCGATCACCAGGCGCTCCAGCGCAATGTTGGTTTCACCCTGGGACAAACCATGAACCCCGACAATCGCCCCCGCCCGCTTGGCCACTTGCTGGCACACCGCGCGCAGCTGATCGGAATGGCCATGATGCAGAACGGCATCAACCACCACTTCGTCCTTGGTCCAGTCGGCCACCCGCTTGATCCGTGCCTGCACTTCTTTCGGCAGACGTGCGAACAAGGCCTTGCCCGGTTCCGCGTCCGGCCACACCGCCGAGCCGCCGACGGCCAATACCGCCGCCAGTTGAGTCAGCAGATCGCCTTCGACGTCCGCCAGGCACAGCACGTGTTCGCGCGGCAGGATGGCGTAGCTGTTGCGCTCGCCGGTCGGGCCGGCCAGCACGCGGGTGATCCCGCTTTGCGATTGCGCCGCGAACTGCACGCACAGGGCGCTCAGGTCCGTGAGCTTGTTGCTGTCGGCCCAGGCTTGCAGCGCGGTCAGCGGTTTGCTCATGGCATCACGCAGACGCACGTCCGGCGCTGCGATAGCGTCGCCGCGAGCGAAGGATTGTACGATCGCATCGGTAGGACGCGTCGACAGCAGGCGGTACAGGTACAGCGGACCACCGGCCTTCGGACCGGTACCCGACAGGCCTTCGCCGCCGAACGGTTGCACGCCGACCACGGCACCAACGATGTTGCGGTTGACGTAGACGTTACCGGCGTTGACGTTGTCGATCACCTTGGCGATGGTTTCGTCGATGCGAGTGTGCACGCCGAGGGTCAGACCGTAGCCGGATGCGTTGATCTGGCCGATCAGTTGGTCGATGTCTTTGCGCTTGTAGCGCACCACGTGCAGCACCGGGCCAAAGATTTCCCGTTGCAGCTCGTCGAAGCTTTCCAGCTCGATCAGGGTCGGTATGACGAAGGTGCCGCGTTTGACTTCTTCGCTGTTGGCGATCGCCACCTGGTACACGTTGCGACCTTTGTCGCGCATGGCCTGGATGTGCTTCTCGATGCCGGCCTTGGCTTCGGCGTCGATCACCGGGCCAATGTCCACGGACAGGCGCTCCGGGTTACCGAGACGGCATTCCGCCATGGCGCCCTTGAGCATTTCGATGACACGATCAGCGGAATCTTCCTGCAAGCACAGCACCCGCAGCGCCGAGCAGCGTTGACCGGCGCTGTCGAACGCCGACGACACCACGTCGATGACGACTTGTTCGGTCAGTGCCGAGGAGTCGACGATCATCGCGTTCTGGCCGCCGGTTTCGGCGATCAGCGGGATCGGACGGCCCTGGGCATCCAGGCGACCGGCGATGTTGCGTTGCAGCAGGCGCGCGACTTCGGTGGAGCCGGTGAACATCACGCCTTTGACCCGATCGTCGCCGACCAGGCGGGCACCGACGGTTTCGCCACGGCCCGGCAGCAGTTGCAGCACGCCTTCCGGAATCCCGGCTTCGAGCAGCAGACGCACGGCTTGAGCGGCGACCAGCGGGGTTTGTTCGGCAGGCTTGGCCAGTACCGGATTGCCAGCGGCCAGTGCGGCAGCGACTTGGCCGCTGAAGATTGCCAGCGGGAAGTTCCACGGGCTGATGCACACCACTGGGCCCAACGGGCGGTGGGCGTCGTTGGTGAAATCGTTGCGCGCCTGCACCGCGTAATAACGCAGGAAGTCCACCGCTTCACGCACTTCGGCGATGGCGTTGGCGAAGGTCTTGCCGGCTTCGCGAGCCAACAGGCCCATCAGCGGCTGGATCTCGCCTTCCATCAAATCGGCGGCACGTTCCAGAATCGCGGCGCGTTCGGCCGGCGGCGTGGCCTGCCAGATCGGCGCAGCATTCAAGGCGCACTGGATCGCGTTGTCGACGTCTTCGACGGTGGCTTCCTGCACATGGCCCACCACGTCACGCAGATCGGAAGGGTTCAGGACTGGCGCAGGGCTTTCAGTGCTGGAGGCGCAACCGAGCATCGGCGCGGCTTTCCAGTTGTTGTGCGCGGTGGCCAGCAGGGCGCACGACAGGGATGCCAAACGGTGTTCGTTGGCCATGTCGATGCCACTGGAGTTGGCGCGCTCGGCACCGTACAGGTCACGTGGCAGCGGGATGCGCGGGTGCGGCAGGCCGAAACCGCCTTCCAGCGTGGCCATCTGCTCGATGCTGGCCACCGGATCGGCCACCAGTTCCTGAATCGAAATCGACTGGTCGGCAATGCGGTTAACGAACGAGGTGTTCGCGCCGTTTTCCAGCAGACGACGCACCAGATACGCCAGCAGGGTTTCGTGGGTGCCGACCGGAGCGTACACGCGGCACGGACGGTTCAGCTTGCCTTCGGACACTTTGCCTACAACCTGTTCGTACAGTGGTTCGCCCATGCCGTGCAGGCACTGGAACTCGTACTGGCCGGGGTAATAGTTCTGGCCAGCGATGTGGTAAATGGCCGACAGCGTGTGGGCGTTGTGCGTGGCGAATTGCGGGTAGATGACTTCCGGCACCGACAGCAGTTTGCGCGCGCAGGCGATGTAGGACACGTCGGTGTACACCTTGCGGGTGTACACCGGATAGCCTTCCAGGCCTTCGACCTGGGCGCGTTTGATTTCGCTGTCCCAGTACGCGCCTTTCACCAGGCGGATCATCAGGCGATGACGGCTGCGGCGAGCCAGGTCGATCACGTAGTCGATCACGTAAGGGCAGCGCTTCTGGTAAGCCTGGATCACGAAGCCGATACCGTTCCAGCCGGTCAGTTGCGGCTCGAAGCACAGGCGCTCCAGCAGATCCAGCGACAACTCGAGGCGGTCGGCTTCTTCGGCGTCGATGTTCAGGCCGATATCGTATTGCTTGGCCAGCAGGGTCAGCGACAGCAGGCGCGGGTACAGCTCGTCCATCACGCGCTCGTACTGGGCGCGGCTGTAACGCGGGTGCAAGGCGGACAGCTTGATCGAAATGCCCGGGCCTTCGTAAATCCCGCGACCGTGGGAGGCTTTGCCGATCGCATGGATGGCTTGTTCGTACGAGGCCAGGTACTTCTGGGCGTCATGTTCGGTGAGGGCGGCTTCACCCAGCATGTCGTAGGAATAGCGGAAGCCTTTGGCTTCGAACTTGCTGGCGTTGGCCAGGGCTTCGGCGATGGTTTCGCCGGTGACGAACTGCTCGCCCATCAGGCGCATGGCCATGTCGACGCCCTTGCGGATCATCGGCTCGCCGCTCTTGCCGATGATGCGGCTCAGGGAGGAGGTCAGTCCGGCTTCATTGTGGGTGGCGACCAGTTTGCCGGTCAGCAACAGGCCCCAAGTGGCGGCGTTGACGAACAGCGACGGGCTGTTGCCCAGATGTGGCTGCCAGTTGCCGGTGCTGATCTTGTCGCGGATCAAGGCATCGCGAGTGCCTTTGTCCGGGATGCGCAGCAGCGCTTCGGCGAGGCACATCAGCGCTACGCCTTCCTGGGACGACAGGGAAAACTCCTGCAACAGGCCCTGAACAATCCCCGCACGGCCGCCGGCGCTCTTCTGATTGCGCAGTTTCTCGGCAATCGAGGCGGCGAGCTTGTTGGTGGCCTCGGCCATCGGTGCCGACAGGCGCGCCTGCTCGATCAGCATCGGCACCACTTCGGGTTCCGGGCGACGGTAGGCGGCGGTGATCGAAGCGCGCAGCACCGATTGCGGCAGGATGCTTTCAGCGAATTCCAGGAAGCATTGGTGCGCGTGATCGACGTGGACCTCGCCCGCCTCGTCAACTTCCTTGCCGTTCAAACCGTTCAGCTCGGACAGGGTTGCACCACCCTCGAGTTTTTCCAGGTAATTGAAAATTGCCTGCTTGATCAGCCAGTGCGGTGTGCGATCAATCGAGGTCGCGGCGGCCTTGAGGCGTTCGCGGGTCGGGTCGTCAAGTTTGACCCCAAGGGTGGTGGTAGCCATATTTTTATCCTCATGTTTGCCACGACCGCGTGGCATCAGCTGACGGCAAGATTAGCTGTGCGCTGGTTGAGGTGCAACCGGGTGCAACCCTTTTTTTGCCGGAATAATAAGCAGCTCGTCAGGAAATAAATTCTGGTACACCCGGACCGCTCCTGCTTGGTGCTTTTACTTCTAGCGCAATCCGGAAAACGCCCTAAAAAGGAGCAAAAACCAACTGTTTTCAGGTAAATCCGATTAGGTGCAACTTATTCGAACGAAACTGGTTGCACCTTATTTGCATTGTTGAATAGCATTCGCGGCCAAGGTGCAACCGGTCAAAAAATCGGAGCACCGGCTGATGGCTTTCCTGGGGAAACATCAGTCATAAATGCGCGGGCCCCCGAATCGTCTGTCAAACGTCATCGTTTGCGAGCGGTTCACCAGCCGCCGCTACATAAAAACAATGCCAGGGCGTAACTCAATGAGCGTAAGCAATCCAACCCTGATCACGTTCGTGATCTACATCGCAGCAATGGTGCTGATCGGCTTCATGGCCTATCGCTCCACCAACAACCTTTCTGACTACATTCTGGGCGGCCGTAGCCTGGGCAGCGTCGTGACCGCACTCTCTGCCGGTGCTTCCGACATGAGCGGCTGGTTGTTGATGGGCCTGCCGGGCGCTATCTACATGTCCGGTCTTTCCGAAAGCTGGATCGCCATCGGCCTGATCGTCGGTGCTTACCTGAACTGGCTGTTCGTCGCCGGCCGTCTGCGTGTGCAGACCGAGCACAACGGCGATGCGCTGACCCTGCCGGACTACTTCTCCAGCCGTTTCGAAGATAAAAGCGGCCTGCTGCGGATCATCTCCGCGGTCGTGATCCTGGTGTTCTTCACCATCTACTGCGCTTCCGGCATCGTGGCCGGTGCCCGTCTGTTCGAAAGCACCTTCGGCATGTCCTACGAGACAGCGCTGTGGGCCGGTGCAGCGGCGACGATTGCCTACACCTTCGTTGGTGGTTTCCTGGCGGTGAGCTGGACCGACACCGTACAAGCCACGTTGATGATCTTCGCCCTGTTGCTGACGCCGATCATCGTGCTGCTGGCCACTGGCGGCATCGACACCACGTTCCTGGCCATTGAAGCGCAAGACCCAAGCAACTTCGACATGCTGAAAAACACCACCTTCATCGGCGTGATTTCGCTGATGGGCTGGGGGCTTGGCTACTTCGGCCAGCCGCACATCCTGGCGCGTTTCATGGCGGCGGATTCGGTCAAGTCGATCGCCAACGCTCGTCGCATCTCCATGACCTGGATGATCCTGTGCCTGGGCGGCACCGTCGCCGTAGGTTTCTTCGGCATTGCTTACTTCTCGGCAAACCCAGCCCTGGCCTTGCCGGTGAGCGAAAACCACGAGCGTGTGTTCATCGAACTGGCAAAAATCCTGTTCAATCCATGGGTTGCCGGTGTGTTGCTGTCGGCCATTCTGGCGGCGGTGATGAGTACCCTGAGCTGCCAACTGCTGGTGTGCTCGAGCGCCCTGACCGAAGATTTCTACAAAACCTTCCTGCGTAAAAGTGCTTCCCAGGTTGAGCTGGTCTGGGTCGGCCGTGCCATGGTGCTGCTGGTTGCGCTGATCGCTATCGCTCTGGCGGCTAACCCGCAAAACCGTGTACTGGGCCTGGTCAGCTACGCCTGGGCAGGTTTCGGTGCTGCGTTCGGTCCAGTTGTCCTGATCTCCGTGATCTGGAAAAACATGACCCGCAACGGCGCACTGGCCGGCATCCTGGTCGGCGCGACCACTGTGATCGTCTGGAAACACTTCGAACTGCTGGGCCTGTACGAAATCATCCCTGGTTTCATCTTCGCCAGCCTGGCGATCTACATCGTCAGCAAAATGGGCGCACCGACCAGCGGCATGCTTTCGCGCTTCGCTGCAGCCGAAAAGGATTTCCGCCTGAACCAGTGAGGGGGATGAGCTGATGCTCTGACCTTTCGCCGAACATGAAAACGGCCCGCTTCCTTTTGGAGGCGGGCCGTTTTTTTGCGCTCCCACATTTGTTTGGTGGTGCTTCTGACAGGAATGTCTGTAGTGCTTTATCCAGTTTTTTGAAGGAAAAATCCCTAAAAAAGCAGGGTAAATCTGATTTCCTTGTCCCTCCATCAACACCCCTTGTCGCTCATGCAGAATCGCCCGCCTTCATTCTGCAGAGACACATCGGATGTTCGCGCCTGCCAATCAACCGCGTTTCACGTTGACCCTCGACGGCGTCCAGAATGAGCTCAAGGTGCTTGAGTTCACGGGCAAGGAAGCCATCAGCCAACCCTACCGTTTTGACCTGGAACTGGTCAGTGAGCGACCCGACATAGAGCTCGAAAGCCTGCTGCATCGTCAGGCGTTTCTGAGTTTCGATGCGCAAGGTTCCGGTATTCATGGTCAGATCTTTCGCGTCGGCCAAAGCGATTCCGGGCACCGTCTGACGGGTTACCAGATCAGTCTCGTACCGCGTCTGGCGTATCTCGACCGGCGTATCAATCAGCGGATCTTCCAGCACAAAAGTGTGCCGACGATCATCACGCAAATCCTCAAGGACCACGGCATCCAGCGCGACGCCTTCGAGTTCCGGCTCGGCAGTGACTACCCCGATCGCGAGTACTGCGTGCAATACGCTGAAAGCGATCTGGCGTTCATCCAGCGCCTGTGTGCCGAGGTCGGCATTCACTATCACTTCCAGCACAGCCCCGACGGGCACCTGTTGGTGTTCGGCGATGATCAGACGGTTTTCCCCCGTCTGCCCGAACCGACGCTGTACCTGCCGGGCAGCGGGATGGCTGCGGATGCGCCGGCGATCAAGCGTTTCAATGTACGGCTGGAAACCCGGACCACCGCAGTCACCCGTCGCGACTACGACTTCCAGAAACCGCGTTTGCAACTCGAAAGCCGCCTCGACAGCGAACAGCGGCCGGCGCTGGAGGACTACCACTTTCCCGGTCAATTCACCGACCGTGAACACGGCAAACACCTGACTCAGCGAGCGCTGGAGCGGCACAGCGCGGATTACCGTCAGGCCGAAGGTCGCGGCGATGAATCCGCATTGGTCAGCGGGCATTTCCTATACCTGGCCGAACACCCGCGTCAGGCGTGGAATGACCTGTGGTTGATCACCGAAATAGAACACCGCGGCCGTCAACCGCAGGTACTGGAGGAGTCAGCCACCAGCGACAGCCCGGATGATTTCCAGGGCTATCGCAATACGTTTCTGGCGACGCCGTGGGACGTTTCTTTTCGCCCACCGCTGGGCCCGGAAAAGCCACGGATGCTCGGCTATCAACCCGGCGTAATCACCGGCCCGACGGACAGCGAAATCCATTGCGACGAGTACGGTCGGGTCAAGGTTCAGCTCGCCTGGGACCGTGACGGTCAGCTCAACGAACACTCCAGTTGTTGGCTTCGCGTCGCCACTGGCTGGGCTCATGACCGTTACGGCAGCGTGATGATTCCGCGCGTCGGCATGGAAGTGCTGGTGGGGTTTATCGATGCCGATGCCGACAAGCCACTGGTGATGGGCTGCCTGCCCAACGCCGCGACGCCTGTGCCCCTCGATCTGCCGGCGGACAAGACCCGCAGTATTTTCCGCAGCCAAAGCAGTCCCGGTGGCGGCGGTTACAACGAATTGCGCATCGAGGATCGCAAAGGGGCCGAGGAAATCTACCTACGCGCCCAGCGCAACTGGACTCAGCACGTCCTTAACGATCAACAGGTGCAGGTTGATAACCAGCGCAGCATCGTCGTCACCGGCACCGCCCGCCATGAGTTGAAGGCCGACGAAAAGCGCATCACCCATGGCCAGCGACAGACCGAAGTGCGGTTGGACGATCACCTGGTGGTGGTCGGCGATCGGCACATTCGCGTGAGCAATCAAGCCCTCAATGCCAGTCAGCAATTCCACGTCAGCGCCGGCCAACAAGTGGTCATCGACGGCGGCGCCAGCGCGACCATTCAGGCGGGCGGGCAGTGGATCAACATCGGCCCCGGCGGGATTTTCAGCAGCGTGCCGATTCAGGTCGGTGGGGCACCGATGGCGGCCATGGCTTCCGCGCCGAGCTTGCCGGATATGCCGTTGAAACTTGCAGCAGCCCCGGCGGCGCTGCTCAGTGCCGCGCAGATTCTCAGCCTGCAAAGCGATGCGCCGTTCTGCGAAGAGTGCGAGCGCTGCAAGGGCGGTGTCTGTGCTGCCTGATGTTTTGTCGCCTCGCGCCTGGCTGGAGCGCCAGCCACTGCAACCGTCGGAGCAACTGTTCGCGATTTTCAGCAGCGCCAGTGCCGCTGAACCGTTCAAAACCTGGCAACGCTCGATCACTGCACAAGCGCCGAGCCCGATCTGGGCCGGCACTGCCTACGCCGAGTGGGAAGCGGTGATGCCCTATGTCGGAATCGTCACCGCTGACAGTGAGTTTCTGGATTGGGTCGCCGTCACTGAGTCCCGCGATTGGGGTTGGCTGGCGGTGTCTTGCGCCACTCAAGAGGCGTTGGTCGAGCATTTGCGCAGCCTCACACAAGTTCTGATGCCCAACGGCAACGCGGTGTTTTTCCGCTATTGGGATGGGCGCTATGTGCTGCCGATTCTGCAATCTGCCGAGGTTAACGCTGCGCAACTGATGCCGGTGATCGGGCGTTGCCTGATCAATGGCCAACCGCTGGATATCGGTGGTAGTGCGCTGAAAACCGCCAGGGTTTTCCCCTGGTGGGAAGTATCTGAATCGCTGCTCAACCACCTCGCCACCAAGTCCGCGACAACGAATATCAACAACCTGCTGAAGTGGTTGAGCGAGGACCGTCCAGACCTGTTCGCAGCGTTTTCCGAAAGTGTTTTGCGGCACAAGGTCGCGAGTTTTCTTGAGGCGCCGGACCTGCCCCATGCACCGAAACAAGCGTTGGTGGATTACCTGATGACGGAGCTGGACTGATGGATCAGATTGTGCGCATCGAGCAGGAGCTCGACAGTTTTCCGGACACCCTGTCCCTCTACCGTGAACAACTAAAGCACTGGTTCAACCAGGCCGCCGACAAGGCCAGCCATGTGGTGGATCTGCCGTCGCTGATGGGCATGGAACGGATCATCAGATTCGGCAATACCAGCACCGTAGTGAGCAGTGGCGACGACGACTTTCTCTCCACCGTCGTGCAGTGCCCGAAAGGCGGAAAGCTCGAAATCGAGAGCAAGTTCGAATCGGTTTATGACATTCCCGTGGGGAACATTCAGGTCGATGTGATTGCGGTTGAGGGCGGGGAATCGACGCCGGTCACGCTCGATGAACACGGTAAGGGACAGTTCACCGGTACACCCGGCAAGTTCTACCGTATTCACATTCACAACGAAGTCACACCGCAGCACGTTGAAGATCTTTTCTCTTCCTACGATGGCCTGACGAAGGAGCTCGACAGCTGGCTGCGTGAGGAATGGCAGACGTTCAAGCCGAAGTGGTCGCAATCGTCTTCGGTGGCTGTAGGCAATGGAATGCTAGCGGGCAGTTGGGCAGCGATCGAGGGCGTGTGGGACAGCATCGGCCTGCTGTCAGACATTCTCAAGGATCCGGCGAAGTTTGGAGAGCGGTTGGGCGAAAGCGCCGCAGAGCTGGAAAAGCTCGCCAAAACCGCGCCGGATGTCATGGAAAAAGCGCAGTTGCTAGTCAGTGACGAAGCAGCGCTGTGCCTGCTGGTGCGCTGCGCCAGCCTCTGGCTGGACATGCTGCCACCCAGCGAAATTGCCGGCAAAACCGCCGAAGCGGTGTCGATGGTGGTGGTGCAGCTGCTGATCGATATCCTGATTGGCCTCGTCCTGACGTTCGCCGGGGCGGGCGCCGGCATCGCCTATCTGACGATGCGTTTGGCTGATCGAGCTGCGCAGTTGATCAGTGCCGTTGTGCGTCTCGTGAAGGCGATTTTCACGATCATCAATAACTTCATCGGCTATGTCGACCGCTACAAAAAAGTCGCCGCCCGTGGCATTGCGGCGGGCCTGAAAAAAGGCCGGATGCAACTGCGCTGGGATGCCAAACGCAACACCACACTGAAAAAAACGAACACCACGACGACTCCCCGGATCAGGCGAAAAACCCCAACGGCGACAGCGCCACCTGTGCACCGTCGACCTGCAAAAATGGCTGCCCAGTGTCGATGGTCACCGGCGAAGAACTGCTGACCCTCACCGACGGTGCGCTGGACGGCATCCTGCCGTTCGACTTCACCCGACTCTATCGCACCAGCGCCGCCGAGATCGACTGCGGCCTCGGCTTTGGCTGGAGTCATTCGCTCGCCCATCGGCTGGAAATCGACGGCGACCAGGTCATCTGGATCGACCACGAAAACCGCCGCACCACGTTCCCGCTGCCGAGCAGCGAACGCCCGGCGATCCACAACAGCCTGTCGCGCGCGGCGATTTACCTCGGCGATGACCCCGAGGAACTGATCCTCGCCCAGGCCGGTGATGAAGTGCGGTTCTACCACTTTTACAACGGTCGACTGACGGCCATCAGCGACGCGTACGACAACCGATTGCGCATCACCCGCGACCGCCAGGAACGCATCCAGCGCCTCGACAACGGTGCCGGCCGTGCCTTGCTGTTGCGCTACGACCGCGCCCACCTGATTGCCGTCGACTACCAATGTTTCCGCCCGGCCCAGGCCCTCGCCGAGGCGTGGCACACCGAACAAACCTTAGTCAGTTACCACTACGACGAACGCGATCAACTGATCGAAGCGAGCAACGCCGCCGGGGAAAGCGAGCGTTACGACTACGACGACCAGCACGTAATTTTGCAGCGGCAACTGGCCGGTGGCGCAAGTTTCTTCTGGGAGTGGGAACGGTCTGGCAAGGCGGCCAGATGTATTCGCCACTGGGCGTCGTTTGCGCAGATGGACACGCGCTATGTCTGGGATGACCAGGGCAGCGTCACGGTCCGGAACATCGACGGCAGTGAAGAGGTTTACGTCCATGACGACCGGGCGCGGCTGGTGCGCCGGGTTGGGCTGGATGGCGGCGAACAGCTCAAGGCCTACGACGAGCAGGGCCGAATGGTGGCCGAGCAGGATCCGTTGGGGGCCGTCACCGAATACCGTTACGACGACGTCGGACGGCTGGTGGCGCTGATTCCACCGCAAGACGAACCGACGGCCTACGAGTATCGCAACGGTTTCCTGCATGCGCGCTATCGCGGTCAGGCGGTGTGGAAATACCAGCGCAATGCCCAGGGTGATGTCACCGAGGCGACCGATCCCGACGGTCAGGTCACCCATTACCACTACGACCCTCAGGGCCGGTTGCTGTCGGTCCGCTACCCGGACACCAGTCGGCATGTCTTTGTCTGGAATGCCTTGGGTCAGTTGCTTGAGGAAACACTAACAGATGGTGGGCAGCGAACGTTTTCCTACGATGCGCTGGGACGGCAGACGACTCGTCAGGACGAACACGGTGCGCTCACCCAGTATCAATGGGATGCCGTCGGCCGACTGGTCCAGGCGACATTGCCGACCGGGGCCACCCGGGCGTTCAGTTACAACGCCTACGGCAAGATCACCGCCGAACGCGATGAACTGGGTCGCGTCACCCGCTACGAATACGTCGACGATCTGCATCTGGTCAGCCGCCGGATCAATCCCGACGGCACCCAGCTCCAGTACCGCTATGACAATGCGCAGCTGCTGCTCACGGAAATCGAAAACGAATCCGGCGAACACTATCGGCTGGACTACACACCCAACGGCTTGATCCGACAGGAAACCGGTTTCGACGGCCGCCGCACCGCCTACGTCTACGACCTCAACGGCCATCTGCTGGAGAAAACCGAATTCGGCGATGACGGCTCGCAGCTGGTTACCGGGTACGAGCGGGATGCGGAAGGACGGCTGTTAGTCAAAACCTTGCCCGACGGCATCAAGGTCGAATACCGCTACGACAGCCTCGGCCGATTGGTCAGCGTCGACGACGGTCACGATCACCCGCTGGAGTTCGAGTACGACCAACAGGACCGCCTGATCACCGAGCATCAGGGCTGGGGAACGCTGCGCTATGGCTACGACGCCTGCGGCCAGCTCAACCGCCTGCGCCTGCCGGACGGCAGCAAACTCGACTACCACCACGCCAAGGGTGGTGCGCTGACGGCTATCGACCTTAATGGCACACGTCTTACAAACCACACGTACAAATCCGGTCGAGAACTACAGCGCCAGCAAGGCCTGCTGCTCAGCGAATATGCCTACGACGAACAGGGCCGGCTAAAGGCCCACGCCGTCAGTCAACAGCAAAAAAGCCTGTACCGCCGCGACTATGCCTACAGCCTCAACGGCAATCTCGACCACATCGCCGACACCCGCCACGGCCAGCGCAGTTACCAGTACGACCCGCTGAACCGGCTGACCCGCGTCCGCCACACCCGCGACGACCCACCGGAAAGCTTCGCCCACGACCCCGCCGGCAACCTGCTGATGCAGGACCGCCCCGGCCCGACGACCGTCAAAGGCAATCGCCTGCTGATGCAAGGCGACCGCCATTACGACTACGACGCCTTCGGTAACCTGATCCGCGAACGCCGTGGCACCGCGCAAAAACTCGTCACCGAATACCGCTACGACTGCCAGCATCGGCTCATCGGTGTCACCACCCCGGACGGTCGTTGCTCAAATTACCGCTACGACGCCTTCGGCCGTCGTATTGCCAAAACCGTTGACGGCCACACCACCGAATTCTTCTGGCAAGGCGACAACCTCGTCGCCGAAAGCGGCCGCGAGCATTACCGCAGCTACGTCTACGAACCCGGCACCTTCCGCCCGCTGGCCATGCTCGACGGCAAAGGCCCGAAAAAGGCCTGCCCGTTCTACTACCAGCTCGATCACCTGGGCACACCGCAGGAACTGACGGATTTTGGCGGCGAGATTGTCTGGTCGGCGAAGTACAACGCCTACGGCAAAGTCACGGACCTGGCACTCGGTGGAGGCGAGCAGCTTGACCAGCCACTACGTTTCCAGGGGCAGTATTTCGACGCCGAGAGCGGTCTGCACTACAACCGGCATCGGTACTATGATCCGGACGTTGGTCGGTACCTGACGTCGGACCCGATCAAGCTGGCGGGTGGGCTGAATCAGTATCAGTACACCCCGAATCCAACGGGTTGGGTTGATCCGTTGGGGTTGAGCGGGAATTGTCCGCCGCCCAATAAGCCAGGGTGTGGGGCGCCGGATGATACGACTGGCGCTAAGGTTGATGAAGGTGAGCCGCCGCTGCCGAAGCTGACAGGTGATCAGCGGAGGGCGCGGATTGATGAGCTGGCGGAGTCGAATGCTTATCGGCGTTTATATGAGATGGAACAGGCCACAGAAGGTGCTCATTTTCTAGAGAAGCATGGCAAGCAGACCAGCTTGGAGTCTCAACGTCAGCGGGTGATGACGGGAAGGAACCCCACAACTGGCGTTATTGAAAGGTACACACGCGGAAGGAAGGCTGGTCAGCCCAAAATCCCTAGTGCCGCAACACGTTTTATTAGCTATAGAGATCAGTTGAACGCTATTCATCGTGCTCAGCTAATATTCAGGCGAAATGGTCACGCGGCATCTAAGGAGCCAATGAATATGGGTAAGAAAATTGGTGAAGGATACAAGCGAGGCGGATTGGAGTTTTGGGGAGCAAACAGATGCGGTTGCCATATTGAATGGAGCTGGTGCTCCAATAACTACTTATGCGGATTTTTGAAAATGAAGCGTCCCCCAAAGCTTTCAATTTTGCGCGGCCTGCTTTTTCTATTTGATATCGACAATGTAGATAGCGATGAAAGAGAAGAGGTCATAGTATCTAAGGATGTTAATAATGAGGGGGAGCTCGCTGAGCTGTTCGACATACTTATGAGGCCTGAGTTCGTTTCCTATAGTGCTAGTGATCGCGAGTGGTATATCGATACGTTAACTTATTATTTGGGGGTTGGTGAGAGCTTTGATTCGATCTTCGATAAGATAACTACTTACTTTGATGATGAGGTTGAGGATCGGCGGAAATTTATGCAGGTTCTTTTGGAGTGTTTGTTGCGATATCAAGCTGAAATTGTAAAGCTCTAATGTTGGGTCTTGTTGATATAAATCTTAGGCGAACGTTATCGGGTTGATAATCTGTCATGCTTTTGGCGGAATTTCTGGGCAAGGTCGTCGGAAGTTTCCTTCAACTCGTATCGGTTTCCATGAACTGGTGTGGAGTGTTTTCCATCGATAGTCTTTGGTGGTCACTGAAGACTCAGTGGCGGGGTGTAGGAACCCTTCAAAGTCGTTGGAAATGTATTAGCGTTGAAGCTTGGTTTGCGGCCGTTAACGTGCGTCCGTAATATCAGTTGCGGCGGTTGTGCGCGGGCACGCTTCGGCGTGGTCGAGTTTTCCAAAGGCCTCGATATTCCTACCCCGCGCATAGCTGCCACCCCAGCCTGTAGGAAGGCTGATGGCAGTTCCTGTTTACTGCCTCTGGAACTTGAAAATGAAAAATCTTCACCCCGACCCACCCTACGAAAAACCAATTCCCCACCCCAAAAGCCGCTTCATGGCCCTAACCGGCAACTGCACCGACATGCCCACGCTATTCGTCGATACCCACGCGCCGCTGGATATTTTGACCGACACTGCCAGCTACCGAATTCGCGCCGTCACTCAGGTGCTGGAAAACATGTCCATGCGCGGTTCGGTCGAGTGTGAATCTTTCATTCTTAGTGATTTTGCCTTGCTCTGTGCCATTTCATTGCGTGATGGGTGTGATGTGCTGGATGTGGTGGGGCGGCGGTTGCGGGCGCGGCCTTCGGAATAACGTCGAGTGGCTTTTGTGGCGAGGGAGCTTGCTCCCGTTGGGCTGCGTAGCAGCCCCAAAACCTGCAATCCCGTTTTGTCAGCTGTACCGAGTGGTTTGGTTTGGCGACTGCTTCGCAGTCGAGCGGGAGCAAGCTCCCTCGCCACAGGTTATGGGGTGGTCTGGATATTTTGGGGCTGCTTTGCAGCCCAACGGGGGCAAGCCCCCTCGCCACAGGGTTTATGGATTGGCGCGGTATTGGGGTTGTACTTGCCCGCTCGGCCGCGAGCCCCTGACGTTCTGCGCCGTACAAGGTAAACTTCCCGGCCTTCGCAGGAGCAGCCATGAATTATCGTCACGCCTTCCATGCCGGCAATCATGCCGATGTGTTCAAACACCTGACTTTGACCCGCCTCATCGCCTTGATGTCGCGCAAGGAGCAGCCGTTTGCCTATCTCGACACTCACGCCGGCATCGGTCTGTATGACCTGCAGGGCGATCAGGCCAGTCGTACCGGTGAGTACCTGGAAGGCATCGCGCGGTTGTGGGATCAGCCGGATTTGCCGGCGCTGACCGCCGATTACATGAAGGTGTTGCATGAGATGAACCCGGATGGCCAGTTGCGCTATTACCCGGGGTCGCCGGAGTTGGCGCGGCGCCTGACCCGGCCGCAGGATCGCGTGTTGCTCAATGAGAAGCACCCGGAAGACGGTCTGTTGCTCAAGGACAACATGAAGGGTGATCGTCGGGTGAAGGTTCACCTGGGTGAAGGCTGGCATGTGCCGCGCGCATTGCTGCCGGTGCCGGAGAAGCGGGCGGTGATGTTGATCGATCCGCCATTTGAGCAGCTCGATGAGATGCAGCGTTGTGCGGCATCGCTGAAAGAGGCGATTGGCCGGATGCGCCAGACGGTGGCGGCGATCTGGTATCCGGTGAAGGATCAGCGGGCGTTGCGGCGCTTCTATCAGGATCTGGCCGGCACGGGCGCGCCGAAGTTGTTGCGGGTGGAGTTGCTGGTGCATCCGCTGGATACGCCGAACAGCTTGAACGGTTCGGGGTTGGCGATTGCCAATCCGCCGTGGGGGCTGGAAGAGGAGTTGCGTGAGTTGCTGCCGTGGTTGTCTAAGAAGTTGGGGCAGACCCAGGGTGGCTGGCAGATGGATTGGTTGATTGCCGAGAGTTAATCAGTTGCATGTGTGGCGTCTAGTCGGACGCCTTCGCGGGCAAGCCTCGCTCCTACAGGTCGGTGTGACCGTAGGAGCGAGGCTTGCCCGCGAAGCTTTTCAGCGTCCGAAATTTAGATCGGGCACGTCACGCCAGTACCGCCAATCCCGCAATACCCCTCAGGATTCTTGGCCAGGTACTGCTGGTGATACGCCTCGGCGTAGTAGAACGTCGGGGCTTCGTCGATTTCAGTGGTGATGGTGCCTTTGCCCGCTTTGGTCAGTTCCGCCTGGAACACTTTCGCGCTGTTCTTCGCCGCTTCCAGTTGTTCCGGTTTGGTGCAGTAGATCACCGAGCGGTACTGGGTGCCGATGTCGTTGCCCTGGCGCATGCCCTGGGTCGGGTTGTGCAGTTCCCAGAACATTTTCAGCAGCTGTTCGTAGCTGACTTTTTCCGGCTCATAGACCACGAGCACCACTTCGGTGTGCCCGGTCAGGCCCGAGCAGACTTCTTCGTAGGTCGGGTTCGGCGTGAAGCCGCCGGCATAACCGACCGAGGTGCTGAACACGCCTTCGCGCTGCCAGAATTTGCGTTCCGCGCCCCAGAAGCAACCCAGGCCGAAGATTGCGAATTCTACGTTGCCCGGAAACGGACCCAGCAGCGGGTTGCCGTTGACGAAGTGTTTCTCCGGAACCTTGATCGGGGTTTCGCGGCCAGGCAGAGCTTGTTCTTTAGTCGGGAGCACGTTTTTGTTCACCAGAATTTCCGAGCGCAGAACCATGATCAGTCCTCTCAGTCAGGTTGAGATGTAAATACAGACTGCCAGTTTGCCCGAGTGTTACGTCGCTGTCAGGCGATTGGGCCGCGCGGGTAGCGTTTGAGCTTTTCGATCAGCTCGGAGCCCGGGATCGGTCGGTCGAACAGGTAGCCCTGGCCGACGTCGCAGCGGTGGCGGCGCAGGAAGGCCAGTTGCTCGGCAGTCTCGATGCCTTCAGCCACGACCTTGAGTTTCAGGTTGTGGGCCATGGCAATCACGGCGGAGGTGATTTCCATGTCGTCCTGGTTGTCCGGGATTTCGTGGATGAAGCTTCGATCGATCTTGATGATGTCGATCGGGAATTTTTTCAAGTAACTGAGCGACGAGTAACCGGTGCCGAAGTCGTCCATCGCCAGGGTCAGGCCCAGACGCTTGAGCTGATCGAGCTGCAAGTGCGTGTCTTCGGTGGCTTCCAGCAGCAGGCCTTCGGTCAGTTCCAACTCCAGCAGGTTCGCCGGCAGCGCTTCTTCCTTGAGGATGTTGGCGATGGACGCCACCAGGTCCGGGTCGGAGAACTGCTTGGGCGACAGGTTGATCGCCACTTGCAGGTTGCCCAGGCCAGCGGCGGTCAGGTCTTTGCTCATGCGGCAGGCCTGACGGGCGATCCATTTGCCGATCGGGATGATCAGCCCGGTTTCTTCGGCCACGCTGATGAATTGGTCCGGACGGATCATGCCTTTTTCCGGATGGTTCCAGCGCAACAGCGCCTCCATCCCCAGCAACCGGCCGCTGCGCAGGCACAGCTTGGGCTGGTAGAACACGTCCAGCTCGTTCTGGGTCAGGGCGCGGCGCAGGTTGTTTTCGACGAACAGTTTGTAGCTGGCCTCGGCGTTCAGCGCTTCGGTGAACACTTGCACCTGGTGTTTGCCGTTGGCCTTGGCCTTGTGCAGTGCCAGGCCGGCGTTGCGCATCAGCGTCTGTGGGTCGCGACCGTGCAGCGGCGCGCAGGCCAGGCCCACGGAGCCGGTGACGCTGATCAACTGGTTGTCGACGAACATCGGTTTGTCGAGGGTTGCCAGCAATTGATTGGCAACCTGCTGGCCCGCCGAGAGGTCAGTGTCGTCCAGCAGCACCGCGAATTCGTTACTGGCAAACCGCGCCAGACTGCCGCTCGAACTCAGGCTGTTGCGCAGGCGCCGCGCCAGGCTGATCAGCAGTTTGTCGCCGGTCTGGTGGCCGAGGCTGTCGTTGATCCGCTTGAAGTTGTCGATGTCCACCAGCAGCAGGCTGATGGGTGTATCGCTGTCTCGGGCGAAGCGCTCATCGAGGTTGCGGATGAACGCCGGGCGGTTGCCGAGGTTGGTCAGGTTATCGGTGTAAGCCAGGCGCTCGATTCGTTGCTGGGCGAGCTTGGTCTGGGTGATGTCTTCGTAGATGCCGATGTAGTGCGTCAGCTCACGGTTGTCGCCGTAGACCTTGGAAATCGACAACTGGCCCCAGTAGGGTTCGAGGTTTTTACGCCGGCTCTTGAACTCGCCCTGCCAGCTGTTGCTTTTGGCCAGCGCCGACGGAGCGTCGAACAGCAGTTCGCTGAGGTTTTCCAGCGCCGGCAGTTCCGACAGCCGCTGACCGTGGACTTCCTCGGTGGTGTACTGGGTGATCGCGGTGAAGCTTGGGTTGACGTACTCCACCACGCCGTCGCAATTGACCAGCAGAAAGGCGTTGGCGCTTTGCTCCACTGCACGCTGGAACAGGTGCAGGGCGCTGGTGGCGGTACGGCGGTTGTGGTTGTTGATGACTTGGGCGAATTGATCCGCCAGTTCGCCGGCAAAGGCGATTTCGTCCGATTGCCAGGCGCGGGTCGCCCCGATCTGTTCCAGGCAGAGCACGCCGACCACCTGGCCATCGACACGGATGCTGGCGTCGAGCATGGCGTTGACGTCGCGCGGGCGCAGGTACTCGGCGATTTCCCGGGTGCGCGGGTCGCGCATGGCGTTGTGGGCGTCGATGGCGCGGCCGGTGTGCAAGGCCTCGAGGTAATCGGGAAAACCACTGGCGTCGATCGGCTTCGGCAGTTGGTGATTGCGGGTGGCACGGTGATAGGCCGAGATTGGCGTCAGTAGCGAGCCATCGAGGTTCCACAGGCTGGCGCAGTCGATTTCATAGATGTCGCAGGCGCTGCGGGTGATCAGTTCGGCGGCTTCTTGCAGGGAGTTGTTGGTGCTATAGCGCTGGCGGGTCAGCAGCAGGATCAGGTCTTGCTGGGCGCGCACCCGGTCCAGGTGCTGCAGTTGTTCCTGCTGGGCACGTTGATTGAGTTCCAGGGCGATTTGCAGGCGTGAGTTCTGGGTTTCCAGATCCAGCGCCGGCAGCAAGGGTTCGCCGTCGAACAGGCCGTCCACCACCATCAGGTAGCCGCGCAGCAGGTGCCGATTGTGTTGTTTGTAGGCTTCGCCCAGTTCCAGCAGGCTCAGAACGCCGGCGGCGGTGTGCAAGGTGTAGCGGATCAGGTAATGCGGGCTTTCGGTGAGTTGCTGCTGGATCGTGTCATGCAGTTGATAGCGCGCTTCGGGCTCCATCAGGCTGGCGTAGGGCGAGCCGACCAGAGCACAAAGCTCCACCGCCGGCAGGCCGAACTGTCGTTCGCAATTAGGATCGAGAAACAGCAGCGCCCAGCTTGGTTCATTCAGCCGTTCGAAACGCAGCATGCCGAGCCGCGAGGGCACAGGCAACTGCGTCACTACCTCGGCCACCATACGGCTGGCGGCATCGGGTTGGCTTTTCATTGAAGGAAACTCGCTTCGAATATGCTGATCGCGCCGGGCTCTCGCCCTCTTTACTGTTGCCTGCGGCAAGGTTGCATCATTGCGACACCGACTGACAAGAGACATGAAGGCCAAGTGCTATAAGAATATGTCGGCAGGCGCACAGTTTTCTCCAGCGAGGCGTCAAAAAGTAATGTTGTGGGCCAAAAGATTGCAGCCCGTAGGGGCTGCCGAAGGCTGTGATCTTTTCGAGGGATCAACGAAATTTGATGCTGATCGACTGCAATGGCTTGCCATCCCGATCGTGATAATTGACGCGAACCTGCTCGGCCTCGACGATCAGATGCGCGAAGTTGTCCTGGCTGATCACCTCGCTGGTCAGTTCATGCCGATAGTCGCCTGCCGCTGTTCGGGCCAGGGCCTGATCGAGGATGAAGGTCGATGCCTTGGCGTACGGCAGCAGTTTGCTGTTGCACAACGGTGAAGACACGATGGTGTGGACTTCAAAATCCGGGTCCTCGCTGTGGGTCAGGCGACTGGTGAGGGAGCCGTGAACATCGCCGGAGATGAACAAGACGTTCTTGATACCGCGTGTACGAATCGTCTCCAGCAGCCGTAGGCGTTGCTCCGGGAAAGCTTTCCAAGCGTCATCGCCGTGAAGTTTACGGTCGGGATAGAACATGACACTGGTGACCACGAATTTGACCCGGGCCGGGTTATTGATCAGCCATTTGAGCAGCGCCTGTTCCTGTTCTTCGTCAAGGATGCGCCGGTCGTTGGCCGACAGATTGCGTCGGGTTCGACTGTCGGTGACAAACCACCCGATATCACCCTCGGAGAACTGATAGCAATACTTTTCCAGTCTTTTGCTTACTTGCCCATTGGCCAGCAGCTCATACGTGGGGCTGTGACTGGCTTGATATAACTCATATGCTGCAATGGCGTTTTTGTATAAGTAATCATCGGCGTTACTTTTGTTGGCGGGCCAGTTGTCTTCTATTTCATGGTCGTCGAGGATCATGTAAGTCGGCATGCCCGACATTAACTTGGAAATATGAGGCTGCGAAAAGGCTGTGCGGTATTTTTTGAGAATGTCCTTGTATTCCCGGTCGGGGGCCACGAGGTTCAAGTCGTCGACGTAAATCTGATCGCCAGTCATCAGCATGGCACTGACGGGCGGTTCGGCGCTGTCCGCCAGGCTGTTGATCGAGGCAAAAATCCGGTCGCCCAACTGTGGGGCCGACGCAATGCCGGCGGTCATTCGCAGGTAACGACACGAGCCGACGATATAGGCCCGTGGCTGGCTGATTTTGCTGGACTGCGTGCGAAAGCGGTAAATCTCCCGTGGCCATTGCAGCGGCAGTTCCTGAACTGTCTCCACGGTATGCACCGGGCTCATGGGGCTGAACCAGCCTGCCTGGTACTCATAGTCGGTGTCGGTGACCAGGTCATTGAGTGCAATGACATCGGACATGTCGCGCAAGACGGACAGTTTTGCAAATGCGCCTTTGGACCAGAGTTTCTCGCCTGTGCGTCGATAACGGATGCCCGCAAATACCAAGGCGTCGTTCTGTAATTCACCGCGCAAGAAAATACGCGCATGGTTAGTTGTGGTATGGCCGATAATTGGGCCGACAGTTGGTTTGAACATGTTCGAATCCATTCGAGGTAATGCTAACTAAGCAAATTAAGTCATCGAGGTTTCTATTAGAAATCTCCGAACTAAGCCTAGTTATTGGCTGGAGAAAAATATCGGGCAGAAGTGGACTGGGGTTGTAGGTGGCGTAAGCCTTAGATGTAGGAATAAGGCACGAAGAGGGTCAATCCCGTAGCAGCAGCCTCGCAAGCTCGACAGCTGCTACATAGGATGCTGAAACGCGGAGGGCTTTCTTCAGGGCAAAAAAAAGCCCCGCCAAATCGACGGGGTTGAGGTACGAGCGTGGCGCTCGGAAAACGTGGAACGCGATTGGCCCTCCGCCAGGGGAGGGCCAGTCGGTGTTACAGCAGGATGGTGCGGATGTCTGCCAGCAGGTCGCTCAGACGCTTGGTGAAGCGTGCAGCAGCGGCGCCGTTGATCACACGGTGATCGTAGGACAGCGACAGCGGTAGCATCAGTTTCGGCTGGAAGGCTTTGCCGTCCCAGACTGGCTGGATGGTTGCCTTGGAAACACCGAGGATCGCCACTTCCGGCGCGTTGACGATCGGCGTGAAGCCGGTGCCGCCAATGTGGCCGAGGCTGGAAATGGTGAAGCAGGCGCCTTGCATCTCGTCCGACGAAAGCTTCTTGGTCCGGGCTTTCTCAGCCAGGGAAGCAGCTTCGGCGGCCAGTTGCAGGAGGCTCTTCTGGTCGACGTTCTTGATGACCGGTACCAGCAGGCCATCCGGGGTGTCGACGGCGAAGCCGATGTTCACGTATTTCTTGCGGATGATCGCTTTGCCGCTTGGTGCCAGCGAGCTGTTGAAGTCCGGCAGTTCCTTGAGCAGGTGTGCGCAGGACTTGAGCAGCAGCGGCAGGATGGTCAGCTTGACGCCGGCCTTCTCTGCAACGGCTTTCTGGGCGTTACGGAACGCTTCCAGCTCGGTGATATCCGCCGAGTCGAATTGCGTCACGTGCGGCACGTTCAGCCAGCTGCGGTGCAGGTTGGCAGCGCCGACCTGCATCAGGCGTGTCATCGGCACTTCTTCGATTTCGCCGAAGCGGCTGAAGTCCACGACCGGAATCGGCGGGATGCCCGCGCCGCCGGTTGCACCAGCTGCAGCGGCCGGAGCTTCCTTGGCCTTCTGCATCATGGCCTTGACGTAAACCTGAACGTCTTCCTTCAGGATGCGACCGTGCGGACCGCTGGCGCCGACAGCGCTCAGCTCGACGCCGAACTCGCGAGCCAGTTGACGCACGGCAGGGCCGGCGTGAACTTTCGCGCCAGGCTTGGCAGGAGCAGCAGCCGGGGCAGCAGCAGGAGCGGCGGCAGCCGGAGCGGCAGCGGCAGGCGCTGGAGCACTCGGCGCGGCAGCGGCAGTCGGAGCCGGGGCTGCAGCAGGTGCCGCGCCTTTGACTTTCAGCTTCAGGATCAGGTCGCCGGTACCGACTTCGTCATCCAGCTTGATGGAAATGCTTTCCACCACGCCAGCGGCAGGCGATGGGATTTCCATGCTCGCCTTGTCGGATTCCAGGGTGATCAGCGACTGATCGGCGGCAACAGTGTCGCCAGCCTTGACCAGTACTTCGATGATCTTGGCCTTGCCCGCCGAACCGATGTCCGGGACGTGAATGTCCTGAACGCTGTCGGCAACCGGTGCAGCCGGAGCCGCGGCGGCTGGCGCCGGAGCAGCGGCAGCAGGCGCAGCAGCCTGGGCAGGAGCGGCAGCAGCAGGGGCCGCAGCACCCGCCACTTCCAGATCCAGAATCAGGTCGCCCGTGCCGACTTCGTCGTTGAGCTTGACGCTGATGGCCTTGACCACGCCAGCAGCGGGCGAAGGGATTTCCATGCTGGCCTTGTCGGATTCCAGGGTGATCAGCGACTGATCAGCCTCGACGGTGTCGCCGACCTTGACCTGGATCTCGATGATCTGGGCCTTGCCCGACGAACCGATGTCCGGCACGTGCACTTGCTGGATGCTGGCAGCAGCCGGCGCGGCAGCAGGCGCCGCTGGCGCAGGTGCGGCAGCCGGTTTGGCTTCAGCTTTGGCAGCTGGCGCAGCAGCCGCAGCAGCCGCAGCAGCCGCAGCAGCCGCAGGGGCTGGCGCAGCGGCACCTTCGACTTCCAGTTCCAGCAGTTCGTCGCCTTCTTTCAGGCGATCGCCCAGCTTCACTTTCAGGCTCTTGATGATGCCGGCCTTAGGCGCAGGCACTTCCATGCTCGCCTTGTCCGATTCCAGCGTCAGGATGCTCTGATCGGCTTCGATACGGTCGCCGACCTTCACAAACAGTTCAATTACTTCACCTTCACCGCTGCCGATGTCAGGTACGCGAATGAGTTCGCTCACAGAGTGTCTCCTCAGCAGTCCAGTGGGTTGCGTTTTTCCGGGTTGATGCCGAACTTGGCGATGGCTTCAGCCACCACTTTAGGTTCGATGTCACCACGGTCAGCCAAGGCTTCCAGGGCTGCCAACACCACGAAATGACGGTCTACTTCGAAGAAGTGACGCAGCTTCTTGCGGCTGTCACTGCGGCCGAAACCATCGGTGCCCAGGACTTTGAATTCCTTGGACGGGACCCACTGACGAATTTGTTCAGCGAACAGCTTCATGTAGTCGGTAGAGGCAATGACCGGACCTTTACGGCCGTTCAGGCACTCTTCGACGTAGCTCAGCTTAGGCTTCTGGCCAGGGTGCAGACGGTTAGTGCGTTCAACGGCCAGGCCATCGCGACGCAGTTCGTTGAAGCTGGTAACGCTCCATACGTCGGCGCCGACGTTGAACTCTTCACGCAGGATCTTCGCCGCTTCACGGACTTCACGCAGGATGGTGCCGGAGCCCATCAGCTGAACGTGGTGCGCCGCTTCGCGGGTGTCTTCCTCGAGCAGGTACATGCCTTTCTTGATGCCTTCTTCGGCACCGGCCGGCATGGCTGGCTGCTGGTAGGACTCGTTCATTACGGTGATGTAGTAGAAGACGTCCTGTTGCTCTTCGGTCATCTTCTTCATGCCGTCCTGAATGATCACCGCCAGCTCGTAGCCGTAGGTTGGATCGTAGGTGCGGCAGTTCGGGATGGTCGCGGCCAGCAGGTGGCTGTGACCGTCTTCGTGTTGCAGGCCTTCACCGTTCAGGGTGGTACGGCCGGCGGTGCCGCCGATCAGGAAGCCACGGGTACGGCTGTCGCCAGCGGCCCAGGCCAGGTCGCCAATACGCTGGAAGCCGAACATCGAGTAGAAGATGTAGAACGGCAGCATCGGCTGGTTGTGGCTGGAGTACGAAGTACCGGCAGCGATGAAGGAGCTCATGGCGCCCGCTTCGTTGATGCCTTCCTCGAGGATCTGGCCCTTCTGGTCTTCCTTGTAGAACATCACCTGGTCTTTATCGACTGGCTCGTAGAGCTGGCCGACGGAGGAGTAGATGCCCAACTGACGGAACATGCCTTCCATACCGAAGGTACGGGCTTCGTCCGGGATGATCGGTACGATGCGCGGGCCGATTTCCTTGTCCTTGACCAGTTGCGCGAGGATCCGCACGAAGGCCATGGTGGTGGAGATTTCGCGGTCGCCCGAGCCGTCCAGGATCGCCTTGAGGGTGTCCAGTGGAGGGGTCGGGATGTTGAAGCTCTTGGCGCGACGCTGAGGCACGAAACCGCCCAGTGCGGTACGGCGCTCGGCCAGGTAGCGGGCTTCGGCGCTGCCTTCTTCCGGTTTGAAGAATGGCAGGTTCTCCAGCTCTTCGTCCCTGACCGGAATATCGAAACGATCGCGGAACAACTTCAGGCTGTCGACATCGACTTTCTTGGTGTTGTGCGCAGTGTTTTTCGCTTCGCCGGCACCGGTGCCATAACCTTTGATGGTCTTGGCCAGGATGACAGTTGGTTGTTCCTTGTGGTTGACCGCTTCGTGGTATGCCGCGTAGACCTTGTACGGGTCGTGGCCGCCACGGTTGAGCTTCCAGATCTCGTCGTCGGACAGATCGGCAACCATCGCCTTGAGTTCTGGCGAGTTGAAGAAGTGTTCACGCACGAACGCGCCGTCTTTGGCTTTGTAGTTCTGGTACTCGCCGTCGATGACTTCGTCCATGCGGCGTTGCAGGATGCCGTCGACGTCCTTGGCCAGCAGTGGGTCCCAGAAGCGGCCCCAGATGACTTTGGTCACGTTCCACTGAGCACCGCGGAACACGCCTTCGAGTTCCTGGATGATCTTGCCGTTGCCGCGAACCGGGCCGTCGAGGCGCTGCAGGTTGCAGTTGATGACGAAGATCAGGTTGTCCAGCTTTTCGCGGCCGGCCAGGGAGATCGCGCCCAGGGATTCCGGCTCGTCGCACTCGCCGTCGCCCAGGAAGCACCAGACTTTCTGTTTGCCTGGCTGGATGAAGCCACGGTGTTCCAGGTACTTCATGAAGCGTGCCTGGTAGATCGCCTGGATCGGGCCCAGACCCATGGATACGGTCGGGAACTGCCAGAAGTCAGGCATCAGCCATGGGTGTGGGTAGGACGACAGGCCCTGACCGTCGACTTCCTGGCGGAAGTTGTTCATCTGGTCTTCGGTGATGCGGCCTTCCATGAATGCACGGGCGTAAACGCCTGGCGAGGTGTGGCCCTGGAAGTAGATCAGGTCGCCGCCGTGTTCGTCGGTCGGGGCCTGGAAGAAATAGTTGAAGCCGATGTCGTACAGGGTTGCGCTGGAGGCGAAGCTGGAGATGTGACCGCCCAGGTCAGAATCTTTCAGGTTCGTGCGCATCACCATGGCCATCGCGTTCCAGCGTACCAGCGAGCGAATGCGGCGTTCCATGAACAGGTCGCCAGGCATGCGTGCTTCGTGGGTAACGGGAATGGTGTTGCGGTATGGCGTGGTGATGGCGTAAGGCAATTGCGAACCGCTACGGGTTGCGAGTTCGCCCATACGGGTCATCAGATAGTGAGCACGGTCTTCGCCTTCTTTGTCGAGAACCGATTCCAGGGCGTCCAGCCATTCCTGGGTTTCGACGGGATCGAGGTCTTGCATGGCTTGCTCCAGGGCGGAAAGGCTTCCAGAATCGGTTGCCTGAGTTTGCGACTGGCCTTGTGGGCAGACGATATAAATTCTTGGATTGCCGATAGGTTGTTCCGGCGGCGTGTAGTTTTACTACAAATCTTCGGGCATTTCAGCCTTTCGAATGTATAGACGAGTAGTAAAACTACAGATGATTGGCTTGTGGCCTCCGGCTGCGTTGTGAGAATAATCGTTAAGGTTGGTCTTTTGCCAATCGAAAAAGGTGGAAGCTTGATGATCGCTGCCAAAAATAAAGAAATTTCAGCTATTTCTAACCTTTGTTCGACAGTCAGTCACGTAGTGTGTTTTCACGAATCACTACATGCAGCCCTTCACACGCCGATCAAGGATAGACCATGAGCCTCCCTTCGCTTGCCGAACTACCCGATGGGCTCCTGCCGTTAGTCACCCGCGCCGAACAGTCGTTTCGTACGACAGTCGGGGTTCTTCCCGATGACCATGGCCTGTCTGCCTGGACGCCTGAGCGCTGGGCGCAATTTGCCCGCGTCGCCGCTGCCAGCGACTTTGTGATTGAGCAGAGTCTGCGTGACCCTTTGATGTTGCTGGAACTGGTGCAGTCCGGCGAACTGGACCGCGCCTTGGCACCGGGCGAGTTGTGCGCACAGATCGCCATGGCGGTGAGCGCCGCCGAAACCGACGACCAGCTAGGCCGTGCCCTGCGCCGCCAGCGTAATCGTCACCAGGTGCGGATCATCTGGCGCGACCTGACTCGCCAGGCCGATCTGGTGCAGACCTGTCGCGACCTCTCGGACATGGCCGATGCCAGCATCGATCAGGCCTATCAGTGGTTGTACTCGCGGCATTGCCAGCAGTTCGGTGTGCCCACCGGGCGGCGCAGCGGCGAGCCGCAGCAGATGGTCATCCTCGGCATGGGCAAGCTCGGCGCGGTGGAGTTGAACCTGTCGTCGGACATCGACCTGATCTTTGCCTACCCCGAGGGCGGCGAAACCGTCGGCGTGAAGCGTTCGCTGGATAACCAGGAGTTTTTCATTCGCCTCGGCCAGCGTTTGATCAAGGCGCTGGACCCGATGACTGTCGACGGTTTTGTGTTCCGCGTCGACATGCGCCTGCGGCCTTATGGTTCGTCCGGCGCTCTGGTGCTGAGCTTCAATGCGCTGGAGCAGTATTACCAGGATCAGGGCCGTGACTGGGAACGCTACGCGATGATCAAGGCGCGGGTGGTGGCTGGTGATCAAGTGGCTGGCGCCCAGTTGCTCGAGATGCTGCGGCCGTTCGTTTACCGGCGTTACCTGGACTTCTCGGCCATCGAAGCGCTGCGCACCATGAAGCAGTTGATCCAGCAGGAAGTCCGGCGCAAGGGTATGGCCGACAACATCAAGCTTGGCTCCGGCGGCATCCGTGAAGTCGAGTTTATCGCCCAGGCCTTCCAGCTGATTCACGGTGGTCGCGACCTGAGCCTGCAGCAGCGTCCTCTATTAAAAGTACTGAGCACCCTGGAGGGGCAGGGCTATCTGCCGCCGGCGGTGGTCAGCGAACTGCGCCAAGGCTACGAATTCCTGCGTTACACCGAGCACGCGATTCAGGCAATTGCCGACCGCCAGACCCAGATGTTGCCGGACGGCCCGCAGGATCAGGCGCGCATTGCCTTCATGCTCGGGTTTGCCAACTGGACGGCATTCCACGAACAACTGATGTACTGGCGTGGCCGGGTGGCCTGGCACTTTGGTCAGGTGATTGCCGATCCCGATGAAGAGCAGGGCACCGAGAGCGAAGTGGTGGTCGGCGGGGAATGGCTGCCGCTGTGGGAAGAAGCCCAGGACGAAGAAGCCGCGTGCCGCCAGCTCGAAGAGGGCGGTTTCGCCGATGCCGCCAAGGCGCTGAAAGCATTGGCCAGTCTGCGCAGCAGTCCGCAATTGCGTGCCATGCAGCGCCTGGGGCGGGAACGCCTCGATGCTTTTATACCGCGCTTGCTGGCCCAGGCCGTGGAGCACGCCAATCCCGATCTGGTGCTGGAGCGCGTGCTGCCACTGGTTGAAGCGGTGGCGCGGCGTTCCGCCTATCTGGTGCTGCTGACCGAAAACCCCGGTGCGCTGCGCCGTCTGCTGACACTGTGCGCGGCGAGCCCGTGGATTGCCGAACAGATCACGCGCTTCCCGTTGCTGCTCGACGAATTGCTCAACGAAGGCCGGCTGTTCAAGCCGCCGCTGGCGCCGGAACTGGCGGCCGAGTTGCGCGAGCGTTTGACGCGGATTCCCGAAGACGACCTCGAACAACAAATGGAAGCCCTGCGGCATTTCAAACTGGCGCACCGCTTGCGTGTCGCAGCTTCGGAAATTGCCGGTAGCCTGCCGTTGATGAAAGTCAGCGATTACCTGACCTGGCTTGCCGAAGCGATCCTCGAACAAGTGCTGGCCCTGGCCTGGCGCCAGACGGTGGCCAAGTACGGTACACCGCTGCGCACCGATGGCAGCGTGTGCGACCCTGGATTCATCATTGTCGGTTACGGGAAAGTCGGCGGCCTGGAATTGGGGCACAGTTCGGACCTGGACCTGGTGTTCATCCATGACGCGGATCCGCAAGCGGAAACCGACGGCCCGAAACCCATCGACGGTGCACAGTTCTTTACCCGGCTCGGGCAGCGGATCATTCACTTGCTGACGGCTCAGACCAACTCCGGTCAGCTATATGAAGTGGACATGCGCCTGCGGCCGTCCGGTGCTTCCGGTTTGCTGGTGAGTTCATTGGGCGCGTTTGCCCGGTATCAGGAGAACGAGGCCTGGACCTGGGAGCACCAGGCGCTGGTGCGGGCGCGGGTGCTGGTGGGTAGTCAGGATGTCGGCCAGGCATTCGAGAAGGTTCGCGCGACGGTATTGGCCAAATCGCGGGACCTGTCGACCTTGCGCCAGGAGGTCAGCGAGATGCGCGCCAAGATGCGCGATAACCTCGGCAGCAAGAGCACGGCGGCAGGCACGGCGGCAAATGCCTTCGAAGCCACGGCGCCGTTCGATCTCAAGCAGGACGCTGGAGGTATCGTCGATATTGAATTTATGGTGCAATACGCGGCTCTGGCGTGGTCTGAAACACATCCGTCATTGCTGCGCTATACCGACAATATCCGCATTCTGGAAGGGCTGGAGGAGGAAGGGTTGATACCCGCCGAAGACGCCAGCCTGTTGCGTGAGGCTTATAAAGCCTACCGCTCCGCCGCTCACCGGGAGGCCTTGCAGAAGGACTCCGGGGTAATACCGGGCGATCAGTTCGTGGATGAGCGACGGCAGGTCATGCGGATCTGGCGTGAGCTGGGGTTAAGCTGAAGCTGACAAGAGTGTGGCAGGCTTTTGTGGCGAGGGAGCTTGCTCCCGCTGGAGTGCGAAGCACTCCCATATCAGATTGTGCGGTCCGCCAGATTAAAACGCAGTGGCAGTTTTGGTGCTGCTTCGCAGCCCAGCGGGAGCAAGCTCCCTCGCCACAGAGGGTTATGCTAACTAACATGGATGTGTATTAAATTTATTCGACGAGCCCCAGCCGGCTCGTCCAAATGACCTGGTGGCTCACCCCGCAGGTGCTGGATTCTCGAGGCGGGGAGGCGTATGCCTCCCCGGTTCGTTTTTGGAAACCACATGAAAATTCTGATCGTTGGGCCCAGTTGGGTCGGTGACATGGTGATGGCGCAGACACTTTTTCAGTGTCTCAAACAACGCCACCCGCAGTGCGAAATCGACGTGCTGGCCCCCGAGTGGAGCCGGCCGATCCTCGAGCGCATGCCCGAAGTACGCCAGGCCTTGAGCTTCCCGCTCGGCCACGGCGTGCTGGAACTGGCGACGCGTCGGCGCATCGGTAAATCCCTGGCCGGTCAGTACGACCAGGCCATCCTGCTGCCCAATTCGCTGAAATCGGCCCTGGTGCCGTTTTTTGCCGGCATCCCGAAACGCACCGGCTGGCGTGGCGAGTTCCGCTACGGCCTGCTCAATGATGTGCGCACGCTCGACAAAGAGCGTTATCCGTTGATGATCGAGCGCTTCATGGCCCTGGCCTTTGAGCCTGGCATCGAGCTGCCGAAACCTTATCCACGGCCGAGCTTGCAGATCGATCCGGTGACTCGCGACGGCGCACTGGCCAAGTTCGGCCTGGCCCTTGACCGTCCAGTGTTGGCGCTGTGCCCTGGCGCCGAATTTGGCGAGTCCAAGCGCTGGCCGTCCGAGCACTATGCCAAGGTCGCCGAGGCGAAGATTCGTGAAGGCTGGCAAGTCTGGCTGTTCGGCTCGAAAAACGATCACGCGGTGGGCGAAGACATTCGTGGGCGGTTGATTCCGGGGCTGCGTGAAGAGTCGGTAAACCTCAGTGGCGGCACTTCCTTGGCCGAGGCCATCGATCTGCTGTCCTGCGCCGACGCGGTGGTCTCCAACGACTCGGGCCTGATGCACGTGGCTGCCGCGCTGAACCGCCCGTTGGTGGCCGTGTACGGCTCGACGTCGCCGGGTTTCACGCCACCGCTGGCCGAGCATGTCGAGATCGTGCGCCTGGGCATCGAATGCAGTCCGTGCTTCGATCGCACCTGCCGTTTCGGTCATTACAACTGCTTGCGCCAGCTCATGCCCAAAGCGGTGAACGAAGCCTTGCAGCGGTTGCTGGGCACTGTGGTCGAGGTCAAATAGTTTGCGGGTACTGTTGATCAAGACTTCTTCGCTGGGCGACGTGATTCACGCGTTGCCAGCGTTGACCGATGCGGCGAGGGCGATCCCCGGCATCAAGTTCGACTGGGTGGTGGAAGAAGGTTTCGCCGAGATTCCGACCTGGCACCCGGCCGTGGGCAAGGTGATTCCGGTGGCGATCCGTCGCTGGCGCAAGAACATCTGGCAGACCATCAAGAGTGGCGAGTGGAAGCGCTTCAAGCAAAGCGTTCGTGCGACGAAATACGACTTGGTGATCGATGCTCAGGGCCTGCTGAAAAGTGCGTTGCTGACGCGCTATGCCAAAGCGCCGGTGGCCGGGCTGGACAAGAATTCGGCCCGCGAACCGATCGCCGCGCGCTTCTATTCCCGGCGTCTGGCCGTGGCCCGTGGGCAGCACGCGGTTGAGCGAGTGCGTCAGCTGTTCGCAGTGGCCCTGGGTTACGACCTGCCCAAAGGCCTGGGTGATTACGGCCTGAACGTCGAGCGGCTGGTGGAATTGCCGCGCAAGAATCCGTACGTGGTGTTTCTCCACGGCACCACCTGGGACACCAAGCACTGGCCCGAAGCCTATTGGCGCGAGCTGGCCGAGCGGGTGGGTTATCTCGGCGTGGCGGTGAAGCTGCCATGGGGCAACCCGGTCGAAAAAGCCCGCGCCGAGCGCATCGCCAAAGACATGAAACACGTCGAAGTGCTACCCAGGCTGAACCTGGCGGGTGTCGGCAAAGTCCTGGCCGGCGCGCAGGCGTGCGTGGCGGTGGACACCGGCCTCGGTCACCTGGCTGCGGCGCTGGACGTGCCGACCCTGTCGCTGTTCGGCCCGACCAATCCGGGCCTGACCGGCGCCTATGGCAAATCGCAGATTCACATGGCCAGCGACTTCCCTTGCGCACCGTGCCTGCAAAAGAAATGCACCTATCAACCGACGGCCGACGATGCCCGTCGGTTTGACCTGAAACGCGAGTGGCCCCTGTGCTTCACGCGTCTGAATCCCGAGCGTGTCGCGAGCCGACTGAGCACGTTGTTACTGGCTGAGGAGCTGCGCTGATGCAATTGGCATTTGTCCTGTACAAGTACTTTCCCTTTGGCGGCTTGCAGCGTGACTTCATGCGCATCGCCCTTGAATGCCAGCAGCGCGGCCATCAAATTCGTGTCTACACGTTGATCTGGGAAGGCGACATCCCGCCGGGCTTCGAAGTGTTGGTGGCGCCGGTCAAGGCGTTCTTCAATCATCGGCGCAACGAGAAACTCACCGAATGGATGGAGGCCGATCTGGCCAAGCGCCCGGTGGATCGCCTGATCGGTTTCAATAAAATGCCGGGCCTGGACGTTTACTACGCCGCCGACGGCTGCTTCGAAGACAAGGCGCAAAACCTGCGCAACTCGCTGTACCGTCGCTGGGGCCGCTACCGGCACTTCGCCGAGTACGAGCGCGCGGTGTTCGCCAAAGATGCCAAGACCGAAGTGCTGATGATTTCCGAAGTCCAGCAGCCGCTGTTCATCAAGCATTACGACACACCGCTGGAGCGCTTCCATTTGCTGCCACCGGGCATTGCCCAAGACCGTCGTCGCCCCGCGAACGCGGATGAAATTCGCGCCGGGTTCCGCGCCGAATTCAACCTGAAGGACGATGAGCTGCTGCTGGTGCAGATCGGTTCCGGGTTCAAGACCAAAGGCGTGGACCGTAGCCTCAAGGCACTGGCCGCGCTGCCCGCCGAGCTGAAAAAACGCACCCGGCTGTTTGTAATTGGCCAGGACGACCCCAAAGTATTCCAATTGCAGAGCGCCACATTGGGGCTCGGCGACAACGTGCAATTCCTCAAGGGCCGCAGCGATATCCCGCGCTTCCTGCTCGGTGCCGATCTGCTGATCCACCCGGCGTACAACGAAAACACCGGGACGGTATTGCTTGAAGCCCTGGTAGCCGGTTTGCCGGTGTTGGTGAGCGCGGTGTGTGGGTATGCCCATTACATCGCCGAGGCCGACGCGGGTCTGGTGCTGGACGAACCCTTCGATCAGGCGCAACTGACTCAGTACCTGACCGGCATGTTGAACGACACTGATGCACGGGCGGCCTGGAGCCGCAACGGTCTGGCCTTCGCCGAGACGGCCGACCTCTACAGCATGCCGCAGCACGCGGCCGATGTGATTCTGGCGGAGCACGCTTAATGAAGTTGATGCTGGCTGAACCGTTCAAGAGCCTCTGGGCCGGACGCGACCCGTTCGCCGAAGTCGAGGACCTCAAGGGCGAGGTGTACCGCGAGCTCGAAGCGCGCCGGACACTGCGAACTGAAGTGGACGGCCACGGGTACTTCGTGAAGATCCACCGGGGCATCGGCTGGGGTGAGATTTTCAAGAACCTGCTGACCGCCAAGCTGCCGGTGCTGGGAGCGGGCCAGGAGTGGAAGGCCATTGAGCGCCTGCAAGAAGTCGGCGTGCCGACCATGACTGCCGTCGCTTATGGCGAAAAGGGCAGCAACCCGGCGGATCAGCATTCGTTCATCGTCACTGAAGAATTGGCGCCCACCGTCAGCCTTGAAGATTTCAGCATCGACTGGGTCAAGCACCCGCCGGAGCCAAAGCTCAAGCGCGCCCTGATCGCCGAAGTCGCGCGCATGACCGGCATGATGCACCGCGCCGGGGTCAACCATCGCGACTGCTACATCTGCCACTTCCTGCTGCACACCGATAAGCCGGTGACCTGCGATGACCTCAAGTTGTCGGTGATCGACCTGCACCGCGCCCAGGCCCGCCCGACGATTACCCGGCGCTGGCGCAACAAGGACCTGGCGGCGCTGTATTTTTCGGCGCTGGAGATCGGCCTGACCCGTCGCGACAAACTGCGTTTCCTCAAGGGGTACTTCCAGCAGCCCCTGCGCCAGATACTGGTTGAGGAAGCCGGGTTACTGGCGTGGCTCGAAGGCAAGGCCAACAAGCTCTACGAGCGTAAACAGCGCTACGGGGATGCGCTCTGATGTCGGGTTGGACACTGGAGCCGGCTTACAGCGATCTGGCAGAAGATTTCGGCAGTCTTGATGCGGTGTTTGCCCTCGAGGGCGAGCAACTGACCCATGATCCGCTGTCCGAAGTTATTCGCGTCCAGCGCAAAGGCGTCAACTATTACGTCAAACGCTACGTCAGTGCCGGCAAAGGCCTGCGGCGCTACCTGGGCAAACCTCGGGTCAAGGCCGAATGGCAGAACCTCAAGCGTTTCGCCAAGTGGGGCATTCCCACCGCAGAGGTTGTGGCCTGGGGGTTGGAGCGGCACGGTGTGACGTACGCCCGTGGGGCAATGATCACCCGCGAACTGCCGCATACCGAAGACTTGTCGGTCCTGGCTAATCGGCATGATCCGAAACTGGCGGATCGCGCCTGGGTTGATACCGTCAGTCGCCAATTGGCCGGTTACACCCGGACCATGCACGACAACCGTTTCACTCATAATGATTTGAAGTGGCGCAACCTGTTGGTCGACGATGAGGCCCGGCTGTTCCTGATCGATTGCCCCAACGGCGATTTCTGGCGCGGCTTCTGGCTCAAATACCGCATCACCAAAGACCTGGCCTGCCTCGACAAGGTCGCCAAGTATCACCTGTCGGCGACCCAGCGCCTGCGCTTTTACCTGCAATACCGCCAATGCGCCCGGCTCGATGCCGCGGACAAGAAACGCATTCGGCACGTGGTGAGATTTTTTGAGGGGCGCGAATGACTGATTTTCTGGCTGCTGAAGACCGCGCGCTGTTCGAGCGTCATGGTCTCGGCACCTTCGACGCGCTTTGGGCCAAACAGCTCGACGCGGTGGACGAGCCCAATACCGGTCGGGGTGGCTGGAGCAGTGTGTTTCGGCTGGATCTGGACGGTCATGGCTACTACCTCAAGCGCCAGAGCAACTACCTGACGCGCTCCCGGCATTCGCCCTTTGGCGAGCCGAGTTTTGCCCGTGAATTTCGCAACATCAGTCGTTATCGGGCGCTGGGTATTCCGGCGCTGCAGGCGGCGTTTTTTGGTGAGCGCAAGGTCGACGGCGAAGTTCGGGCGATTCTGCTGACTCACGCACTGGACGGTTGGGATGATCTGGATTCGCTGTTGCAGCGCTGGTCGGAGCTGAGCGCGATACAGCACTCGGCCATTCTCAAGGCCTGTGGGCAACTGGCGCGACGCCTGCACGGCAGGCGCCAGGTCCACGGTTGCTTCTACCCCAAGCACATTTTTCTTCAGGCCACCGGCGACGGCTATCAGGCGCAATTGATCGACCTGGAAAAAACCCGGCCGCTGTTTTTCGGCCGGCGTGATCGGATCAAGGATCTGGAGCCGCTGCTGCGTCGGGCGCCGGAATGGAGCGACAGCCAGCTGCGCGAATTGTTGGCGGTTTATCTGGATCAGCCGCTGAACAGTTCGCGGGTGGACCGTTGGGTATCGCGCCTGAGTGCGCGGCGCAGTAACAAGGAGACGCGTTGATGCGTTTGTCCGAGCTGAAAAACGCCGGCCGCAGCCCGAGCCTGCCGCTGAGTATTCCACTGGCCGATGCCGCGGGGCCTGCCGATTTGCAGTTGCTGAGTCTGCTGCGGGTGTTGCCGGGACAGCGTTATGTTGGGGCTGGCGTCTGGCGCGGCCGGCCGGTGCTGGCCAAGTTGTTGGTCGGTGGCAAAGCGGCGCGGCATTTTCAACGCGAACTGGACGGTGTGCGTTTGCTGGCCGCTCAGGGGCTGACCACGCCGTTGTTATTGGCCGATGGCCTCAAGGACGGCGAGGGCGGTTGGCTGTTGTTCGATTTCCTTGAGGGTGCCGAGAGCCTGGGGGATGCCTGGAAGCAGGTCGAACACTTGCCCGCATTGGCGGATGAACAATCCGCGGTGCTGGCTGAGGCGTTGGGCGCCATCGGCCAACTGCACAGCAAAGGCCTGTGGCAGGAAGACCTGCACCTGGACAACCTGCTGCGCCATGGCGGTCAGTTGTATTTGATCGATGGCGCCGGTATCTGCGTCGAGACGGCGGGCAAGCCGCTGTCGCAACAGAAAGTCCTGGAAAACCTCGGGGTGTTCTTCGCCCAGTTGCCCAAAGTGCTGGAACCCTTCACCGAAGAGTTGTTGGTGTATTACCTGCTGAGTAATGGCGAACACGCGTTGCCGATGGAGGCGTTGCAAAAACAGATCGACAAGGTCCGTCGCTGGCGTTTGAAGGACTTTCTGATCAAGGTCGGCCGCGAATGCACGCTGTTCAGCGTCCAGCGTGGTGCGTTCGGCTTGCGGGCGATTCGCCGTGAGGAAGAGGCGGCGATGCTGCCGGTGCTGGCACAGGCCGACGCCTTGCTCGATCAGGGGCATCTGTACAAGACCGGCGGCGCGGCGAGCGTCGGCAAGGTCGAGGTGGCCGGGCGCACTTTGGTGGTCAAGCGTTACAACATCAAAGGCTTTACCCACTGGCTCAAGCGTTTCTGGCGCCCGAGCCGCGCCTGGCACTCATGGCGCGAAGGCAATCGCCTGGCGTTCCTCGGTATTGCCACGCCAAAACCATTGGCGTTGCTGGAGAAGCGTTTTCTCTGGCTGCGCAGCCGGGCGTACCTGGTGACCGAGTATTTGCCGGGGCCGGACATCATCGAGCGCTTCGCGCCGTACGTTGAGAGCGGGGACGCGCCAGAGGCTGAGCTGCAGGCTCTGGATTACCTGTTTGCCGAGCTGATTGGCGAGCGGATCAGCCATGGCGATTTCAAGGGCCATAACCTGTTCTGGCAACAGGATCGCTGGGCGCTGATCGACCTGGATTCGATGTGTCAGCATGGTTCGCTCAGCAGCTTTGCCCCCGCGTATGCGCGGGATAGGGCGCGGTTCATGCGCAACTGGCCCGAGAGCAGTGCGCTGTACCAAGTGATTGATCAGCGTCTGCCCAAAGATATTTCTAGCGCTGCTTGACGCGGGTCTTCGACGCCATCGCGGGCTTGCCCGCGATGGCGCCAGATCAGTCTCCCGAGAACTGGCGGACAAGTTCTTGTGAATCGTCCTACATGATCTGCAGAACCCATGAACTGTGCCCTGAATAGCCGCGATGCTAGTTTGCCTGACGTTCTCGGAGGGCAGATTTTGACGATAAAAATGGCTGTGATGTTGAGCTCTTTTTCACTGGCGCTGTCTGGCTGCGGGACCGCTGTCACGGTGCTGCAGGATGACGAAGACGCCGCTCGTGGCCTCAGAAAGCAAAAGACCTACTGTCAGTCCATTCCTCGCATCTACAGCGGTCTGGCTCACGACTTTTGTCTCCTGCACGCGCCGCCCGATCCCACGGGTATTCTGGTGCCGTTCGTATTGCTGGACTTGACCCTTTCGGGTGTATTCGACACGGTTTTCTTGCCCTATACGATTTACCGGCAAGCTGCCGACGGAAACATCAGGATTTACTGGCGGCCGGGTCGCGGATGAGCAAAGGCGAACGCTTGGGCTCGACGTCATCTTCACGGCGCCGATAAGGGCAGGGTCATTCCCGCCACGTTTACGCTATAATCCCGCCCTTTAGCTGTCTCTCGCCCCTTGCGAGGGCACATTAATTTTTGAGGCGCGTTGCGCCTGCATGCAGACTAAAGAGGCTAGACCCCTGTGGCATTGACGATTCTTGGCCTGTCCGGCGCCCTTAGCCATGATCCTTCCGCAGCCTTGTACATCGACGGCAAGCTGGTCGCGGCGGCTGAAGAAGAGCGTTTCGTGCGCGATAAACATGCAAAGAACCGCATGCCTTACGAATCGGCGAAGTTCTGCCTCGAGCAGGCGGGCATCAAGCCATCCGACGTTGACGTGGTGGCGATTCCATTCGCGCCGATCAGCCTGTTCGGCAAGGCTCGCTGGCACTACGCCAAGCGCTACTGGTACGCCCCGGACCGCGCCCTCGACGCGATCCTGATGGGTAACCGTCGCTACAAGCGCTATCGCAACAAGATTGTCTGGTGCCTCGAGCAATTGGGTTTCGATCCGAAAAAGATCAAGATCGAGCCGGTCGAGCACCACTTGGCCCACGCCTCCAGCGCCTACCACTGCTCCGGTTTCAAAGAGAAAACCGCGATCCTGGGGATTGACGGTAAGGGCGAGTACGCCACGACTTTCTTCGGTTATGGCGAAAACGGCAAGATCCACAAGATCAAGGAATTCTTCGATCCGGACTCCCTCGGCGGCCTGTACGGCGCGATCACCGAGTTCCTCGGCTTCGAGATGCTCGACGGTGAGTTCAAGGTCATGGGCATGGCGCCGTACGGCGACGCCAGCAAATACGATTTCTCGCGCCTGGCCTCGTTCGAAAACGGCGAACTGGTGATCAACACCGACTACGCCAACGTCATCGGCCTGCGTCGTTATAAAGAGAAGGGCAAGGGTTTCTACTTCTCGCCGAAGCTGATCGAGTGGCTGGGTCCGAAACGTGAAGGCGACATCGCCGACGAACCCTACATTCACTACGCCGCGAGCATGCAAGCGCTGTTCGAGAAACTGGCGTTGCAGATGATCGACCATTACCTGGGCGATGTGCTCAAGGAAACCGGCAAGCTGGCCTTCGCCGGTGGTTGTGCGTTGAACGTCAAGCTGAACCAGAAGATCATTGCCCGCGACGACATCAAAGAACTGTTCGTCCAGCCTGCGTCCGGCGATGCCGGTACCGCGGTGGGTGCAGCGGCTTATGTGTCTCATGCCCGTGGTGTACCGGTCGAGAAGATGGAACACGTCTACCTCGGCCCGTCCTACAGCAATGAAGACGTGATCGCGGCCTGCGCCCGTCACGCCGACAAGCCAAAGTGGCGCAAGCTCGACAATATGCCGGAGCAGATCGCCAAAATCATGGTCGATGGCAACCCGGTGGCCTGGTTCCAGGGTCGCATGGAGTTCGGTCCGCGTGCCTTGGGCGGTCGTTCGATCATTGGCTGTCCGAGCGTGGCCGGCGTGGCGGACCGTATCAACCATCAGATCAAGTTCCGCGAGCGCTGGAGGCCTTTCTGCCCGTCGATGCTCGACACCGTTGCGCCGCAAATGATCAAGATCGATCACCCGGCACCGTTCATGACCTTCACCTTCGAAGTGGCTGAAGAGTGGAAAACCCGCGTACCGGAAGTCGTCCATGAAGACGGCACGTCCCGGGCCCAGGTGCTCAAGCGCGAATACAACCCGCGCTACTACGACATGATGAAGGCGCTGGAAGTACTGACCGGCAACGGTGTGTCGCTGAATACTTCGCTCAACCGTCGTGGCGAGCCGATGATCTGCTCGCCGACCGACGCCTTGAACATGTTCTTCGGTTCCGACCTGCAGTATCTGATCATGGAAGACATTCTGGTGGTCAAAGAAGGCGCGGACGCTTATGACTCGCTCGGCTGAACGCCATGTGCTGCAGTTCTGTCACGGCTATGACGGGCCGTTTCTGGACTGCGCCCGGCAGTACGCCAGCCTGTTCGCGGGGACCGGTTATCGCGTGACCACGGTGTTCCTGACCGGGGCTGCAGATAGCCAAGTCGCCGCGAACTGTGCGTCCGACGAGGTGCTGTTCATGGAGTACAGCTCCAAGGCCATTCGTGGCCTGAAGCTGGGCGCCATCGGCGATCTGCGCAAGATCGCCGCATCGCGCAACTTCAGTTTCTGCATCGCTCACCGTTTCAAACCGATCTACATCGCCCTGCTCGGCACTTCGTTGCCGGTGATTGGCGTGCATCACGCGTTTGGTGATTACCAGCGCCGCACCCGCAAACTGTTCGCGCATATTTTCCGCAAACGCCTGAGCCTGCTCGGCGTCTCCGATGCGGTGCGTGACGACATGCGCCGTTGCTTGCCGAAATGGCCGCAGGCGCGGATTCAGACGCTCTATAACCGGATTGATGTACAGGCGTTACAGGCCAGTCAGGTGTCGGTTCGCGAGGCCCGGGAAACCCTCGGTCTGTCGATGGATGCCTGGATTGTCGGCAACGTCGGGCGCCTGCATCCGGACAAGGATCAGACTACGTTGTTGCATGGTTTTGCCACGGCATTGCCGGGGTTGCCGGCCAACAGTCAGCTGGTGATTCTGGGCAGCGGTCGGCTGGAGCAGGACCTCAAGGCCCTGGCGCGTGAACTGGGTATTGGCGATCGCGTGCTGTTCCTCGGCCAGGTGCCCGAGGCGCGTCGCTACTTCCGTGCTTTCGATGTGTTTGCCTTGAGTTCCGATCATGAACCGTTCGGCATGGTATTGCTGGAGGCCATGGCCGCCGGTGTGCCGTTGCTCGCCACCGCGTGTGGTGGCGCCAGGGAAGTGGTCGAAGGTGTGGGCATTCTATTTCCGCTGGGCGATGCCGGGCACCTGGCTCAAGGGCTGCAACATCTGGCCGCGATGGAAGAGCAGCAACGCCGCCAGTGCGCCGAGCTGATGTTCGACCGCTTGCGTGAGCGCTTCTCCGATCGCGCGGTGCGCGATGCTTTCTGGCATTTGCCGCACGTTACAGAACTGGCACCGAGGGGCTGATGCTCAACCGATTTCAAGGCTGGCGCGAGCGTGGCTGGGTGCAGGTCGACGCCTCGACTTATGCACAAACCTGGCAGCGTTTTGGCGGCAGCGTCGCGACTCATCCTCTGGTGGTCGAACGTCTGGCACAGTTGGCCGACATCCCGGTGCGTTACCTGGCTTGGGAGCAGGACGGCGAAGTGAAAGCCGCCATCCCGACCTGGGGGCGCGACCTGGCGCTGTCCAAGGACGTGCTCAAGCGCACGGGTAAAAAAGGCCTGTTCGACCTCGGCAATGCCGAACTGATCCTGCCGGCCGCCGCCGATGCCCAGGCACCGTTGCGCCATCGGGGGCGTTACCTGTCGGCGCTGAGCGAAGGTCGTTTTACCGGTATCAAGCTGCAGACAGAACAACTGGCGCTGGCCCGCACGCCTGAAGAACTGTCGAAAAAGTTTCGCTACAACCAGCGCCGCGAGTTGCGTCTGCTGGAAGAGGCGGGCGGCGTGGTGCGGCCGGTTACCGAGTTTTCCAGCAGTGAGCTGGCGGCGATCTATTGCGACCTGTTCCAGCGTCGCTGGGGCTTTCCGGCCACCGGTGCCGAGCGCATGGGCGAGGTGATCGAGTTGTTGCGCGAGTTGCTGATCGGCTCGGTGATTTTCCTCAACGACGCACCGATTGCGACTCAACTGGTGTACCGCGTCGAGGCGCCGGAATGGATCAGCATCGAATACGTCAACGGCGGTGTCGATCCCGAGACCCGCGAATTCAGCCCGGGCAGCGTGCTGAGCTTCCTCAACACCCAAAGCGCCTGGGAACATGCACGCGCGTTGGATAAACCCCTACGGTTTTCCTTTGGTCGAACCGACCGTGAGTACAAGGACCGTTGGTGCAATTCTGTGCCGGTCTTCACGGTATGAACCAACCCATGAGCCGCAAACAGCAACTGCTCAAGCGCCATCGGCGCAACAAACGCATCGGCCTGTTGATTGCGTTGATGCTGCTGATCGCGATCGGCGTGCTGGTGGCCTGGTGGCTGCCGCTGGTGCTTGCGGTGCTGGGCTGGATCGCCCACGAGGCGTGGTTTGCCGACCATCTGTTTTATTCTCCCCAAGACGATTACCAATACAGCTTCCCGCCGTATACCCCGCAACCCAAGATTCATCTGGACGGTGAACGGCTACGGCTGGATGAGGGTGTCATGCTGGTCGATGACGCCACGCTGATACTGGCGCTGCGGGTGAAAAGTACTTGGCTGGGGCGCTTTATCGATCCGGTGGTCGAGTTGCTGGGGGGCGATAACCCCGACCGGCAAACCTTCGAGCGCGGTGTAAACGGCCTGCGTTACCTCAATCTCAGTGGTCAGGCAAACGTGTTGTCGCAAGGCGAGTTGCGTCTGCGCGGGCGTTTCTGTCGGTTGCTCGGCGAGCCTGTGCTCTGGGCGTTCGAGCAACCGGACTACCGCCGTCAGCGAGTGATGGTGATTGCACCCCATGCCGACGACGCTGAATTGGCCGCATACGGTTTGTACAGCCAGGCCGACGAAGCCTGGATCGTCACCCTGACCGCCGGTGAAATTGAAGCCGAACATTATCAACAGATGGGTCTGAACACGGTCGAGGCGGCTCGTCTCAAAGGCCGTTTGCGGGCCTGGGATAGCATCGCCGTACCGCGCTGGGCCGGGGTGCCTGAGGCCCATTGCGTGCAGTTGGGGTATTTTTGCCTGCAACTGGCGGCGATGCAGGCCGCGCCGGCCACACCGGTAGGTTCGCGCGAAGCGGATTTGGGAGACACCCGGTTATTTCGTCAGTTGAATCCATTTGCTCTGCCGGGCGATGTCGATGGTGCGCCGACCTGGAATAATTTACTGGCCGATCTGCGTGAACTGTTGCTTAGGGCGCGTCCGCAAGTGATCGTATTGCCGCATCCGTCCCTCGACCCGCACCCGGATCACATCTGTGCCCAGGCAGCGGTTCTCGAAGCGTTGAGCGGGCTGGAGTGGCAGCCGACCACCGTGCTTGGCTATGCCAACCATCTGCATGACAATGATCGTTGGCCTATGGGGGATGCGGGTCATGGCATCGCCCTGCCACCGGCGTTCGATTCGACAACGCCGATGCAGCCCTGCTGTCTGCGAATGCCTTTGGCGCGTCAGCGTGATAAAGCAATGGCGTTGGGCATGATGCACGACCTGCAACCGCCCATGCCGTTCAAGCGACGTTTACGACGGTTGATACAGTGGCTTCTGGCCAGTAGAGTGCCACCCGTCTATGGCGAGAACGAGTTCTTTCGCAAGGCGGTCAGGCAGCATGAGTTGTTCTGGGTTCTGAAGCATGGTGAAACATCTGTTAGGCAGAAATGAAGTATCGCGCGGCCTAGCATGGCGCCGTATCCACGCAGCAGTGAGTATTTCTGTGATCAATCCATGCCCGCGCATCCTGTTCCTGATTCCGTATTTCGGTCATTGGCCGTTCTGGATGCCGTTTTTCCTCGAGAGTTGCCGACGCAACGCCGATATCGACTGGTTGCTGTTCAGTGATTGCGGTACTCCTGAGAACCTGCCGCCCAACGTGACTGTTGAAGCCATGAGTTTCAGCGAGTACTGCGCGCTGGTGTCACAGCGGCTGAATATCGACTTTGTGCCGGACGCGCCTTATAAGCTCTGCGACATCAAGCCTGCCCTGGGGCATATTCATGTCGACCGCCTGCAAGGCTATGATTTCTGGGCGTTCGGAGATATTGATCTGGTATTTGGTGACCTGCGAAGTTATTTCACCGCTGATCGGTTGGCCAGTTATGACCTGTTCTCTACCCACGAGCGGCGGGTGGCAGGCCATCTCTGTCTGATGCGCAACACTGCCCGCAAACGTGAGTTGTTCATGCAGATCAAGGACTGGCAAACACGCTTTACCGATCAGGCGCATCACGCGCTGGATGAGGGCGCATTCAGTCGGATCTTCCTCTGGCGCAAGAATTTTCCCGAGCCACTGTTCTCTCTGTTGGGCAAGCTCAATTCGTGGCGCCGCCGCAGCGAATTCATCGAGGCGTTCAGTACGCCGGGCGGTTGCATCAAGTGGCACGACGGCACGGATGATTTTCCGCAGCACTGGTATTGGCGCAATGGCTGTTTGAGTAACGATCGCGATGGCGACCGCCGGTATCCGTATTTCCACTTCGTCTGCTGGAAACGCAACGAATGGTCACGGTTGCCCCCACCCGATCCAGCCGAGATCAGGCGCCTCGCCGCCGAGCCGGCATGGGTCATCGATGCGACTGGTTTTCACCGGGGAGAGTTATGAGTCAACGGTCAAAGGTTCTGCAGTTGCAGCCTGACTACAACGTCAAAGCCCATGATTTTGCCGACCTCGCGGAGCAGATCGTCAAGGCCCTGCCGAGCGATCGCTATGAAGTGACCGCGGCGTTCCTGCGTGGCAAGCCCGGGCCTGGCGAGGCCGTAAGTCGCGCCGACCGTTCGGTGTATTTCGAGTTTTCCGACAAGTCCCTCAAGGGCATGCGCCTGCGCGCCATGTGGCAGTTGTACAAGTTTTGCCGCGCAGAAAAATTCGACGTGGTGATTTGCAATCGCTTCAAACCGGTAAACATGATGCTGGCGCTCAACCGTTGGTTGAAAGTACCGCTGTGCATCGGCATCTCCCACGGTTTTGGCGAGTACGACCGGTTTTACCGGCGCCGCCAGACCCAACGCCTGATCGATCGCCATTGGCGCTTTGTCGGCGTGTCGCCAGCGGTCAAACAGTACCTGCTCGATTGCGACTGCGGCTTTACCGACCAGAATACCTACGCGATCACCAACGCCATCGACATCGAGCAGGCTGAAGGTTTGCAGCACAGCCGCGAGCGTGCTCGCGAGTTATTGGGCATCGAACCGTCGGTGCGCTTGATCGGTGCATTGGGCCGGCTGGTGCCGGTCAAGGGCCACACCTACCTGCTGCAGGCCTTTGCCACCCTCAAGGACAAATACCCGAACACCCAACTGGCAATCATTGGTGCGGGGCGTGAAGAGTCGCGCCTGGCCGCCGAGATCGAGCGCCTTGGGTTGACCGGTCGTGCGCATTTGCTGGGTTTCAAGGAAAACGCCTTGCAGTATGTTCGGGCGTTCGACATCTGGACCATGCCGTCCTTGGCTGAAGGCCTGGGGCTGGCATTGCTCGAGGGCATGAGCGGGCACCTGCCGGTAATCGCCTCGAACGTACCGGCCATGTTGCCGCTGATTCAGGGCGCGGGCGGTCTGGCAATTACCCCGGCGGACGTGCCGACGCTGGTCGCAGCGCTGGAGAACTACCTGGGGCTGTCGGATGACGAGCTCAAGGCCAAGGGTGAACAGGCCTACCGCTATCTCCAGGAGCAACACGACATCGAGGTATTCCGCCAGGAGTACCTGAACCTGATCGACTCCGGCTTGAGTCAAGCCCGCAGGGAGCAACCATGAACGACGTGCAACCTCTCGTCACGGTCATCATCGCGTCGTACAACCACGGTCGCTATATCGAGGAAAGCATCCTCAGCGTCCTCACCCAGACCTACAAGAATATCGAGTTGCTGGTCATCGATGACGGCTCCAGCGATGACAGCGTCGAGCGCATCAATGCCTTGCAGGCGCAGCACGATTTCGATTTCCGGGTCCAGCAGAACCAGGGGCTGACCAACACCCTCAACGGCGCCATTGCGCGCTCAAAGGGCAGTTTGATCGTGCCGTTCGGGTCCGATGACATCATGTTGCCGGAGCGCATCGCCACCCAGGTGGCGTATATGGATGGCAAGCCCGAGGTCGGGATCTGCGCCGGCAACATCGAACTGATCGACGCCGACGGCAATCTCTATCCGGAGAATCGTCAGCGTCGCGATGTGCCGTTCCGTCGTCTGGATTTCGATGACATGTTCCTGGAGCGCAAGCCTTATCCGCCGGCGCCGACCCTGATGATCCGCCGTGAAGCGCTGGACAAGGTAGGCGGCTTCGATCCGAACATTCGCCTGGAGGACTTGCTGATCGAGTTGAAGGTGACCCGCGCCGGCTACTTCATCGATGGCCTGAATGTGCTGATGGCGCGCTATCGCAAGCACGCCACCAACTCCTACAAGAATAACCGCTTCATGATCGACAACATCCTGCGCTCCTACGCGCTGTTCAGCGATCATCCGCTGTACGACGAGGTGCGCTACAAATTCCTCAGCTCGATGTTCCTGAAAACCTCCAATCGCGACCGCAAGCTGGCGCGCGAACTGCTGGCGCAGATACCGTTCAAGGCCTGGAACAAGAAGACCTGGCGCGGCCTGGGGCGGCTGTATTTCTCACCGCTGGAAAAAGACTGAGCCCACCCTGAGACGCGCAGCCATCGATGCCGGTATAGCGGCCCTCACCGGCATGCCTGAGGTGTCGGGAACAGGGCGGCGGTCACGATGGCCAGCAGGTAGGCCGCCAGCGCAATGAACGGGTTGGTTTCGACTATTAATGAGCCCGGGCGGGATGACTCCCGGTCAGTACTTGCCTGTGTAGGTTATCCACTGCAGATTTCGACGCCATCACGGCGTAGCCCTGAAGTAGCGCGCCAAAGTGGTCTTCGAACAGCCAGCGTCGATCCACGGCGTAACGCTGCATATGGCGCAGATTGCGCTTGCGCAGGGACAGGCTCAGCGATGACGGATAGATGCGCATGTCCGCCAGATCGATCAGGCCGAACTCACCGTCATCCAGTACCAGTACATTGCCCAGGTGCAGTGACCGGAAATAGACACCTTGTTCATGCAGTTGCGCCATGAACTTGCCGAAACGCTCAACCAGCGCCTGACGCACCGCGGGCGCGGTGATGCCTTGAAGAACCTGACGCAAAGTGCTGCCCGGCAGCGGCGAATAGTGTACGGCACTGCTACCGTCCTTGAGTCGATACAGGTCCAGAATTTGCGGGGTCGGGATACCCAGGTTGCGCAATTGCTCGCTGTTGGCGGCAAACCGTTCGGAATAGGGGTTGAAGCTACCCGAGGTGTACCAGCGACGGCGGCGGAACAGCTTGAGGAAGCTGCCATCGACCAGGCGCAGGACTTTTGGCCCCAGCCCGTCTTCCTCGATCACCTGGGCACTGGCGGTCAACTGTTGCAGGGCGGCCGGCGTCAAGGTCCTGATCGGCATTGCCAATAGGCGCCTGGCCCGTTGGTTGATGCTTAATGCGGCGATCAGCGCCAGCGGAATCCACAGCAAAAACCAGTGCTCCTTGGGCCGGGAAATGATACCGCCGCCTTCGGTCAGGCCGGCGCCGATGCCGAATACCAGCCAGGTCGAGGCGATGATGAACAACGGCTGCAGGCGATACCGCCAGCTATTCAGCAAGCACCGGACCTGGAAGAACAGCCACGGCAGCAAGCCGAAAATACCAACGTAATAGAGCACCCCCAAGGCGAAGCTATGAGGCTCCTGCAAGGTGTAGCCGATACCGGGGTCGAGAGTCAGGGTGGCGTTGTAGCCATGACCGATCCACGGGTGCTCGGCAATTTTTTGCAGGGCCAGCTGCCAGATTTCAAAGCGATAGGAGTCGCCGCGCTCGACGATCATCTGCGAAAACAGTACGGCAACCGCTGCGCCACCGATCAACAGGGTACCCAGCAATATCAAAGAACGACGGTTCCAGCTGATGAAACTCAGCCATAACGCAGCCAGTGTCAAAGCAACCAGCGGGGTTCTGGAGCCGGTGGCGATCACCGTGGCGAACATGATCGCCATCGCCGGGATGCTCAGCCAGAGCATCTGGCGACGCTTGCAGGTCATGCTCACGCTCAGCCAGTAGGTACAAAAAAAGCCGAATACGTGGGAGCTGAGCAGTGGGTTGTCGAATGCGCCGCTCCCGATCAGGCGCATGCCCGGCTCGTAGTGGCGGGTAAACATGAACAGGTTGTAGGCCGACGCGATCAGCCCGACCATTGCGGCACTGAACAGCAGGGGCTGGATGATCTCGCTTCGGTAGCGCACCAGCAGGTAGCAGCCAGCGAACAACAGCAGGGTGTGCAAAGCGGGTTTGAACTGACCGGTGACGCTTTGATCCATCGGCGGCCCCCAGCTCAGGCTGAGCAAGGCCCAGGCGGCGAACAACAGCACCGCGACGAAGATCGGTTCGCGCAGCAACTCTTTGAGTTCGCGGGGGCGCAGGCACAGGACAATAAACGATGGGATGCTGAACAGGCCATAAAACATCTTGTGATGCAGGCTGCGACCAGGCAGAAAGAACATCGCGCACAGCAGCAGGAAGTAGCCGAGTGGAAGAATCCAGAGGCAAATAAAATCGAAGACTCGATTGGATGTGTTGTTGAAGCCACTGAGTTGCATGCTGAGAGATTCAATCCTGAAGTTGATCGGCCATTTGGGGTGATGGCTATTTGATGTTGAATTCTGACGCTTAACAATAACAGCCTTTATGCGATTGCCAGAACCCTGAAGAAGCTGTGCTAAAGTCAGCGTCCTTTTTATCGACATTCGCGTGATATGACCGACTCCAGTCTCTCCGCAAGCCCATCGAGCTTGAAAATTTACTTCCGCCTGCTCAGCTATGTCCGGCCGTACATCAGCCTGTTCCTGATCAGCATTGTCGGTTTTCTGATTTTCGCTTCGACTCAGCCAATGCTCGGGTACATCCTCAAGTATTTCGTCGACGGCCTGTCCAATCCCGAAGCGGCGCTCTTTCCAACCGTACCGTACCTGCGTGATCTGCAACTGCTGCAGGCCGTGCCTTTGCTGATCATCCTGATTGCAGCGTGGCAGGGGCTCGGATCTTATCTGGGCAACTACTTTCTGGCCAAGGTTTCCCTCGGACTTGTCCACGACTTGCGTGTGCAGTTGTTCAACAATCTGCTGGTCTTGCCCAACCGTTATTTCGACAAGCATAACTCGGGTCATCTGATTTCGCGCATCACCTTCAACGTAACCATGGTCACGGGGGCGGCTACAGATGCGATCAAGGTCGTAATCCGTGAAGGCATGACGGTGGCGTTCCTGTTCGCCTCGCTGCTGTTCATGAACTGGCGCCTGACGCTGGTCATGGTTGCGATCCTGCCGTTGATCGCCTTGATGGTGCGCACCGCCAGCAAGAAATTCCGTAAACAGAGCAAGAAGATCCAGGCTGCCATGGGGGACGTAACCCACGTGGCCTCGGAAACGATCCAGGGCTATCGCGTGGTGCGCAGCTTCGGCGGCGAAGTCTATGAAGAAAGGCGTTTCTTCAATGCCAGCCAGGGCAACACCGACAAGCAATTGCGCATGACTCGCACCGGCGCCATCTATACGCCGCTGTTGCAGCTGGTGATCTACACCGCCATGGCGGTGCTGATGTTCCTGGTGTTGTTCCTGCGCGGAGATGCGTCCGCCGGTGACATGGTGGCCTACATCACTCTGGCAGGCCTGCTGCCGAAGCCGATCCGCCAATTGTCTGAAGTCAGCTCGACCATCCAGAAAGGTGTGGCCGGCGCCGAGAGTATCTTCGAGCAACTGGACGTCGAACCCGAAGTCGATAACGGCACCATCGAGCGCGATGCCGTCAGCGGTCGTCTGGATGTGCGTCACTTGAGCTTCACTTACCCGGGCACCGATCGCCAGGTACTCGATGACATCAGTTTCTCGGTCGAGCCGGGGCAAATGGTGGCATTGGTGGGGCGTTCGGGCAGCGGCAAGTCGACATTGGCCAACCTGATTCCGCGCTTCTATCACCACGACAAGGGCGAGATCCTGATCGATGGCGTTGAAGTGGAACAGTACAAGCTGCTGAACCTGCGCAGGCACATCGCCCAGGTGACCCAGCATGTGACGCTGTTCAGCGACACCGTGGCCAACAACATTGCGTATGGCGATCTGGCTGGGGCTCCCCGCGAAGACATCGAGAAGGCGGCAAGAGACGCCTACGCAATGGACTTCATTGCGCAGTTGCCCGAAGGCCTGGACACCCAGGTCGGTGAGAACGGCGTGCTGCTGTCCGGCGGTCAACGTCAGCGTCTGGCAATTGCCCGGGCCTTGCTGAAGAATGCACCGTTGCTGATTCTCGACGAAGCCACTTCGGCCCTCGATACCGAATCCGAGCGGCATATTCAGGCTGCACTGGATCAGGTCATGAAAGGTCGAACGACGCTGGTCATCGCTCACCGGTTGTCGACCATCGAGAAGGCTGACCTGATTCTGGTCATGGATCAGGGCCGGATCGTCGAGCGCGGCACCCATGCCGAGCTTCTGGCGCAGAATGGCTACTACGCCCGCCTGAACGCCATGGGCCTCGACGCCCCGGCTGAAGACATCGCCTGATTCGATGCAAGGGTGAGCCCTGCTCACCCTTGCGTTCACCGGCGTGCAACGCGTCCGGTGGATTGTATCCAGACCTTTACGCTTCTTGACCAAACCGGAATAAATCTCGGCAACGCGCTTGTTAAGGTTCCTGAACGAACTTTGACTTCAATCGAGGGGGGCAACCCTTTCGCGCGGGTACTGCCATGCTGCAACGTTATCTCTGGAAGCTCTGGCCCAAGCCGCAGCGGGCTTTCCTGCTGGGACGCCTGTCGGTCGTGGACCGTCAGGTGATCAACAAGTCGATGTCGGCCAGCCTGAGCTTCCCACGGGCCTTCGAGCAGCGTTCCTGTCTATTCATTCATGTTCCCAAGTGTGCCGGGAGCAGCGTATGTGCGGCGATGTTCGATGGGTGGAGCCCCGGGCACTTGCCGTTGTACTGGTACGAGCAGCAATTTCCCGTGCAGTTCGCCGCCAGTTTCAAGTTCGCCTTCGTTCGTGATCCGCTGGAAAGGGCCTACTCGGCTTATGCTTTTTTGCGCGGCAATGAGTTGGGCCGGCGCGATCAGGCGGCGCAGAGGCTGGTCTGCCACTACCGCGACTTCGATGATTTCGTCGCTCGCTGGCTGCATTCGGAGACCATCAGCCGACAAATGCATTTTGCCGCGCAAACGGATTTTCTGACCGACTCCCTGGGGCATCTGGCCCTGGACTTCATTGGCTACCAGGAGCATCTGGAGCGGGATTTTCGCCTGGTCTGCGAACAGGTAGGTCACTGGGCGGTGTTGCCTCACGTCAACGGCTCGCAACAGCGGCGTCCGATGCTTGCCCGCGATTTCTGCTCGGTGCGTACCCGTCGGCTGGTGCGACGGGTGTACCAGCGCGATTACGAAATGCTCGGTTATGAATGAGACCCTGTCGATACCTGTTCCAGAGATCAGGCCTTACGATCTGTCACTGTCGAACCGCGACCGCGCCGCAATCAAATTCCAGCACCCGCGTTGCCTGTGGTTGACGGGCCTGTCAGGCGCGGGCAAGTCGACCCTGGCCAATGCACTGGAGTTGCAACTCAATCGGCACGGGCTGCACACGTTCCTGCTCGATGGCGACAACGTGCGCAATGGCCTGTGTCGTGACTTGGGAATGAGTGCTGAGTGTCGCCGGGAAAACATCCGGCGCATGGCCGAGGTGGCACGGCTGATGGTCGACGCCGGTTTGATTGTGATTGTTGCGGCGATCTCGCCGTTTCGCGCAGAGCGTGATGCCGCTCGTCGGTTGTTCGCTGAGGGCGATTTCATCGAGGTATATGTGAGCACGCCGTTCGCGGTGTGCGCGCAACGGGACCCCAAAGGTTTGTATCAAGCGGCCCGCCAAGGGCGGATGAAGAACTTCACTGGCATCGACAGCCCTTATGAGGCACCGCTGACGGCGGAGTGCGAGATCGACACCCAGGTGCTGCAACGTGAGGACGCTTGCCATCGTTTATCGCAATTTCTGCTCAATAAATGAACAGAATTCCCTGCCGATTCATCCGGTTGCAGCCGCCCCGCAAGCCAGCGCCAACCCTGTGTTAATATCGCGCCCCTGTTCATTTTGTATGTGGGTTGCTCCATGAAGTTGTCCATGCCGCGATTCAATCAAGCCCCTGTCTTGGTGGTCGGCGATGTCATGCTCGACCGTTACTGGCATGGTGGTACCTCACGGATCTCCCCTGAGGCGCCGGTACCGGTCGTCAAGGTCGAGCACATCGAGGACCGCCCGGGCGGTGCCGCCAACGTTGCCTTGAACATTGCCGCGCTCGGTGCGCCGGCCTCGCTGGTCGGCGTGACCGGCGACGACGAAGCCGCCGACAGCCTGGTCAATAGCCTCAAGGGTGCCGGCGTGCGGGCATTGTTCCAGCGCATTGCGCACCAGCCGACCATCGTCAAGCTGCGGGTCATGAGCCGTCACCAGCAATTGCTGCGTATCGACTTCGAAGAGCCTTTCGCAACTGACGCCCTGGCGCTGGGCGAGCAAGTCGACGAATTGCTCGAAGGCATCAAGGTGTTGGTGCTGTCCGACTATGGCAAAGGCGCGCTGAAAAACCATCAGGTGCTGATCCAGGCCGCCCGTGCCCGTGGCATTCCGGTGCTGGCCGATCCCAAGGGCAAGGATTTCTCGATCTACCGTGGCGCGAGCCTGATCACCCCGAACCTCAGCGAGTTCGAAACCATCGTCGGCGGTTGCGCCGATGAGCACGAACTGGTGAGCAAGGGCGCGCAGCTGATGCACGACCTCGACCTCGGTGCATTGCTGGTAACCCGTGGCGAGCACGGCATGACCTTGCTGCGCCCGGATCATCCGGCGCTGCACCTGCCGGCCCGTGCCCGTGAAGTGTTCGACGTGACCGGCGCCGGCGACACGGTGATTTCTACCCTGGCGGCGGCGATCGCCGCTGGCGAAGAGCTGCCCCACGCGGTAGCCCTGGCCAACCTGGCGGCGGGCATCGTGGTCGGCAAGCTCGGTACCGCGGCCATCAGCGCACCGGAACTGCGTCGTGCGATCCAGCGTGAGGAAGGCTCCGAGCGCGGTGTGCTGGGCCTCGAGCAGTTGCTGCTGGCGGTCGATGACGCGCGAGCGCACAAAGAGAAGATCGTGTTCACCAACGGTTGCTTCGACATCCTGCATGCCGGCCACGTGACTTACCTCGAACAGGCGCGCGCCCAAGGTGATCGCCTTATCGTGGCGGTCAATGACGATGCGTCGGTGAGTCGCTTGAAAGGGCCGGGTCGGCCGATCAACAGCGTCGACCGTCGCATGGCGGTGCTGGCAGGTTTAGGCGCCGTCGATTGGGTGATCAGCTTCTCTGAAGGCACCCCGGAAAACCTGCTGCGTGCGGTCAAGCCGGATGTACTGGTCAAGGGCGGTGATTACGGGATCGACCAAGTGGTTGGCGCGGACATCGTCAGCGCTTACGGCGGGACCGTGAAAGTGCTGGGGCTGGTGGAAAACAGCTCGACCACGGCGATTGTCGAGAAGATTCGCCAATCAGAGCCGGAGTAAAGCCATAAAAAAGATCGCAGCCATCGGTGGCCCCTACAGGTATGCACATGACCCTGTAGGGGCCGCCGAAGGCTGCGATCTTTTGCTTTTGTGATGCTTCAAGAGCTGACTTTCTTGCGCGGCACGATTCTTTTCAGCAGTTGCTTCGCCTTCCCGCGTAACCGGGCCAGGCCCGAATCCTTCCCCGGTGGGGTCAAACCCTGCTGCCGCACCCAATCCTTCCAGCGAATCCGCTCATCCCTCACCAGCCAGCCTTCCTGCCGGGCAAAACTCTCCGCCAGATACAACCCGCGGGTACTTGCCGGGTACAGGTGATCCTTTTTCAGGGTATAGAGCTCGGCCATCGGCTGACCGTCCTGCAGTGGCATCAGGTACAAATCGGGACGTTTGCGATCGAGCCGGGCCACCAGTTGATCGCCCTCCAGCCGCTCGTCGACATGGAACAGGCTCAGGGATTTGGCTTCCTTGGGCACGTCCAGGCGCAAATCGTAGATCAATTGCAGCGAGGCTGTCGGCAAGTGCACGTAGGCCCGGGGACGTTCGATCAGCGGCATGTTCGCGCAGCGCACCGGCCGCGCCGAGCCGGAGAGTGGTGTCAGGCGAAACGGCAGGGCTTCGCGGTAATGCAGGGCTGCCGAGTAGGGCGCTGGCAGCCAGGTTTCGTTGAAGCGCCCGCTGAGCCAGCCCTCCGGGGTTTCCAGCAGGCACTCTTCGGCAATTTCCTGGGTCGCCGTGTGCAGCGGCAGGTTCAGCTCATGGGCCGGCACGTAGCCGGAGATCAGCTTGAGCACCACGTCGCCGCGATCCTGCCGACGCTGACGCACCAACACCCAGTAATCGCGATTCTGCCAATGCAGGGTCAGGCGCACCGAGATCCCAAGGTTCGCCAGCTCCAGGGCAAACCGCTCGCTGTCGGCCACCGTCACCGGACGGCGGCGTTGCAGGGTCTGGGAAAAATTCAACGGCATCCCGACGCTCTGATAACTCAAACCTTCGGGTGTGGCTTCGACGAACAGCGGCAGGGTCTTGAAGTTGCTCGGGTTCTTTCTGATCAGCGTACGCGGCATGTCGGCTCCTGCTTAAGGCCGCGTGGGCGGCATCAATGGCTACGAAGGACCTGGGCAACGGTCGCGACGTTATGGGCGAGGTGCAGCGGATTGATGGTCCCGACAATAGCACTGGCCACCCCCGGGTGTTCAAACAACAACTCGAAGCTGGCACGCACCGGGTCCACGCCCGGGCTCAGGCACACATGGCCGCTGGCCAGGGCCTTTTTGACCAGGATCGCTTTGCCGTGAGCAGCAGCATAGTCAATGACTGGCTTCTCGTTCTGTTCGTTCAGATTGTAGGTGACCATTGCGCAATCACCTTGTTCCAGAGCCTTCAAGCCGCCTTCGACGGTTTTACCGGAAAAACCGAAACCGCGAATCTTGCCTTCGCGCTTGAGCTCGGCAAGGGTCGCATAGACCTCACTGTCGTTGAGGATCGCCAGGTCGTTGCCGTCGGAATGCACCAGCACCAGATCGATAAAGTCCGTTTCCAGGCGTTGCAGGCTGCGCTCCACCGAGAACCGGGTATGCGCGGCGCTGAAATCATGGCGGGACTGACCGTTGGCAAACTCTTCGCCGACCTTGCTGACGATTACCCAGTCCTGACGCTGACCACGCAGCAACGGGCCGAGACGCTCTTCGCTGCGGCCATAGGCCGGGGCGGTGTCGATCAGGTTGATGCCCAGGTCGCGCGCGAGTTTGAGCAGCCTGCGGGCTTCGTCGTCGCCGGGGATCTGAAAGCCGTTGGGGTATTTCACCCCTTGATCGCGGCCAAGTTTCACTGTGCCCAGGCCCAGGGGCGATACCAGCAGGCCGGTGCTGCCCAGCGGACGATGCAGGTCATGCAGGGTCGGTTGGCTCATGGCAGCAGTTGCTCCCAGGCAGGGGTGCCTATCGGCGGTTTCGGCAGTTCCGGCAGCGGCGCGGCATGGCTCGGCTGAATACCGTCGCGTTGCAGTGTGGCGAAGACGCGGTCGGCGAAGTCCGGTGCCAGGGCCAGTTTGGTCGGCCAGCCCACCAGCAGCCGATTCTGCTCGGCGAGGAAGGCGTTGTCCGGGCGGGTCAAGCCCGATTGCAGCGGCTCGGCGCGTTCGACCCGCAAGGTCGCCCACTGTGCGGTGCTCAGGTCGATCCACGGCAGAAGTTGGCCCAGTTCTTTCTGGGCGGCGGCAATTTGCGCGGCTGGCTCGCGGGCCACGCCTTCGGCTTCGGCGATGTCGCCGCCCACGTACCAGACCCACTGGCCATCGGCGGCCGGGTGAGTGGTCACAGTGACGCGCGGCTTCGGCCCGCCGCCCAGGCAGTGGGCGTACAGCGGTTTGAGGCTCGGGCCTTTGACGATGATCATGTGCAGGGGACGGCGCTGCATGGCCGGTTGGCTCAGGCCCAGCGCGGTCAGCAGGTCAGCGGTGCCGGCACCGGCACTGAGAACGATGCGCTGGGCGCGGATTTCGCGTTCGTCGACTTTCAAACCGACCAGTTCACCATTCTCCAGCAGCGGTTCGATGTGCTGACCGGCCAGCAGGCCGTCGCCAGCCAGGTCGGCCAGGCGCTGGATCAGGCTCGGCACGTCGACCACCAGTTCCGTCAGGCGATAGACCTTGCCCTTGAAGCGCTTGTCTTGCAGCGCCGGCGGCAATTGATCGCCTTTGACCTGATCGACCCGCCCGCGCACGGCTTTGCTGGCGAAAAAGCTGGTGAGGTTGCCAGCGAGGGTGCCGGGGGACCAGAGGTAATGGGCATCGGACAATACGCGCACGCCGGACAGGTCCAGTTCACCGTCGCCGGCCAGCGCCTCACGCCAGCGACGCGGCATGTCGGCAATGGCTTCCGAGGCGCCGGTCAGGGCGCCGTGCAACGCGTATTTGGCACCGCCGTGGATGATGCCCTGGGACTTCAGGCTTTGCCCGCCACCGAGGCTGGTGCTTTCCACCAGCACGGTCGAGAAACCCTGGCGGCGCAGGCGTGCATTCAGCCAGAGGCCGGCGACACCAGCGCCGACAATCAGAACGTCGGTGGAAATAACGGATGGCATGCAGCGACCTCAGTGTTCAAGACGAGGGCGCAGTATACAGACTCGATGCGCAGGAGATTTGTTGGTGATCAATAGAGCGGATGCAAAACCTGTGGGAGCGGCGGTGCGGTGCTCCCACAGTAAGATAGTGCTTCGGGTTTTAATGTCCCGCGGTCTTGGAGAACAGCTGAATAACCACGACGCCCAGCACAATCAGCGCCATCCCCAGCATTGCCGGCACATCCAGTTTCTGCCCGTAGATAAACAGTGCCGCGACGCTGACCATCACGATGCCCATGCCGGCCCACACCGCGTAGGCCACGCCGACCGGAACGCTGCGCACCACCAGGGTCAGCATCCCGAAAGCAATGCCGTAACCGACGATGACCAGCAGCAGCGGCAGTGGCGTGCTGATACCCTTGACCGCTTTCATCGAAACGGTGGCGATCACTTCGGCGCAGATGGCAATGGCGAGGTAGTAGTAAGCGGTCATGGGTCAATCCTCGTATGAAGTGTTACTTTCTGAGGTCGGCATTCTAGAGATCCGCCAGATGCGGTAAAGTCATTACCTATCTGTTCTGGAGATGGGTTGAGCCATGAATATGCAATGGAGTCTGGAACAGCTGCACTTGTTTGTCAGTGTCGCGGAACAACGTTCCTTTTCCGCGGTGGCGCGGGATCAGCGCAAGGCGCAGTCGGCGGTCAGCAGTTCGATTGCGCTGCTGGAAGAAGACCTGGGCGTCAGCCTGTTCGATCGCAGCAGTGGTCGCCAGCCGAAACTCACCGAAGCCGGCACCGCGCTGCTTGAAGAGGCGCGGGAAGTGCTGCGCCAATGTGAGCGCCTCAATGGCCGGGCACTGGCGATGATGCGCGGTCAGGAAGCGAGTTTGCGGGTGGCTCAGGACGAGGCAATGCCTTATCAGGCAGTGGTTGAAAGCTTCGAAGCCCTGGCCGAACAATTTCCCAGCCTCGAAGTGCAACTGACCAGTGCCGCCCAGGGCGATGTCGCGCGCAAACTGGTGGAGCGCCGGGCCGACCTGGGCTTGCTGTTTTATCACGAGCAGATTCCCGAAGCCCTTGAGCGCCGAGTGCTGGGCAGCGTTGAAATGGTCACGGTGTGCGGCGTGGGGCATCCATTGGCGCAGCAGACGCAGGTCAATTGCCAGCAACTGGCGCAGCATCGACAGCTGCTGATGTCCACGCAGTCCAGCGTCTATCCCGGCAGTGAGCCGGCCAGCCCGCAGGTCTGGCGGGCCGACAGTTTCTATGTGATGGCCGAATGGGTGATGCGCGGCCTCGGCTGGGCCTGGTTGCCGCGCCACGTGGTGCAGTACCCGGCGTATCAGAATCTGATGGTCGAACTGACCAGCGAATGGACGCCGCCGGCATTGATTGTGGAGCTGGTCTGGCGCCGCGACGAGCCCCTCGGCCCGGCAGCCCGTTGGCTGGCGGAACGTTTTGCCGTGCACTTGCAGGCGATTGGCTAAAAAACCGATAAACTCCGCCGCCATGAATAGAACCCTCTACACCGCGCTGTTTTACCTGGGGCTGCCATTGGTAGCGATTCGGCTTTGGCTGCGGGCGCGCAAGGCGCCGGCTTACGCCAAACGCATTGGCGAGCGTTTCTCCCTCGCGCTACCGGCGATGAAGCCGGACGGCCTTTGGGTGCACGCGGTGTCGGTAGGCGAAAGCATCGCCGCGGCGCCGATGATCCGTGCCTTGCTGCAGCGATATCCGACGCTGCCGATCACCGTCACCTGCATGACCCCGACCGGGTCTGAGCGCATCCAGGCGCTGTTTGCCAACGAGCCGCGCATCCAGCACTGCTATTTGCCTTATGACTTGCCTTGCGCTGCGGCGCGATTCCTTGATCGGGTCCGGCCGAAACTGGCAGTGATCATGGAAACCGAACTCTGGCCCAACCATATCCATCAGTGCGCCAAGCGTGGAATTCCCGTGGCCCTGGCTAATGCGCGACTGTCTGAGCGCTCGGCCAAAGGTTATGGCCGCTTCCATAAACTGACCCGGCCGATGCTCGCCGAGATGAGCCTGTTCGCAGTGCAGACCGAAGCCGAGGCGCAGCGTTTCCGCGATTTGGGCGCGCGCCCGGAAACGGTTGAAGTGACCGGTTCGATCAAGTTCGACCTGACTATCGATCCGCAACTGCTGCAGCGTGCTGCCGAGCTGCGCGGGCAATGGCAGGCGCAGGATCGCCCGGTGTGGATCGCCGCGAGCACCCATGAAGGTGAAGACGAAGTGGTGCTCGATGCCCATCGTCGGCTGTTGGCCAATCATCCCGATGCCTTGTTGATTCTGGTACCGCGTCATCCGGAGCGCTTCAACCCGGTGTTTGAGTTGTGCCGGCAAAAAGGTTTCACCACGGTGCGGCGTTCGACGGGCGAGCCGGTGACCGCAGATACTTCGGTGTTGCTGGGCGACACCATGGGCGAGTTGCTGTTTCTTTACGCCTTGGCCGACAGCGCTTTCGTCGGCGGCAGCCTGGTGCCCAATGGTGGCCATAACCTGCTGGAACCGGCGGCCTTGGCCAAACCGGTGCTCAGTGGGCCGCACCTGTTCAACTTCCTCGAAATCGCCGCGCAGTTGCGCAGTGCCGGGGCGCTGGCCGAGGTCGATGATGCTGAAGGCCTGGCACTGGCGGTGCAGCGGCTGTTCGAACTGCCGCGCGATGCACAGCGGATGGCAGAGGCGGGGCTGAAGGTAATGCGCACCAATCAGGGTGCGTTGCAGCGGTTGCTGGACGGGTTGGGCAGGTTGATCGAGCGGTAGACCGAGTCGCGCGAACAAAAAAGATCGTCCGAACGCGGCCCGAGCCTTCGGACGATCTTTTGCTGTTTAAGGCCTCGCTTTCAACTGCTCCGCCGCAGCCTTCGCCAGATCTGGTGGCAAGAAGTCCTTGTCCGGGTTGTAGTCGGCTTTGAGATAACGGGTCAGGTCCTGCAAATCCCCCGGGTTCAAGGTGCCGGCGGCCTGCTTCAGGCGCAGGTTGTCGAGGATGTAGTCGTAGCGCGTGTTGTTGTAGTTGCGCACCGAGGTGTACAGCTGACGCTGGGCATCGAGCACGTCGACGATGTTGCGTGTCCCCACCTGATAACCGATTTCGGTCGCTTCCACCGCGCTCTGGTTGGAAATGATCGACTGTCGACGTGCCTGCACCTGCTCGACGTCGGTGTTCACGGCGCGATGCAGGTTACGGGTGTTTTCCACGACCTGGCGACGCAGGGCTTCGCGTTGTTGTTCCGTTTGATCCAGCCGTGAATAAGACTCTCGCACCTGGGAGCTGGTCAACCCGCCGCTGTAGATCGGGATGCTCAATTGCAGGCCGACAGTGCGCTGCTCGACATCGCCGCCGTAATGCACGCCGGTCGCGCTCGGGTTGGTAAAACCGAGGGCGTCGTTGTCACCTTTCCTGTATTGCGCGACCGCATCCAGGGTGGGGGCATGCCCGGCCTTGCGCTGCTTGAGGGTTTCTTCGGCGGCGCTCACCGCGTAGTTGCTGGCCAGCAGATTGAGGTTCTGCTTGGCGGCGGTGTCGACCCAAGCCTTGGCGTCGTTCGGTGCCGGCGGCAGGATCGGCAAGGTGTGGACGATGCCCTGGATCGAGTTGTACTGGCGGTTGGTCAGGGTGATCAGCGCTTCGAACGCGTCATCCACCTGACGCTGGGCGACAATCCGGTTGGCCCGCGCGGTGTCGTAACTGGCCTGGGATTGCAACACATCGGTCTTGTCCGACAGGCCGACGTCGAAGCGCTCGTTGGACTGGTCGAGTTGGCGTTTGAAGGCTGCTTCTTCGGCCTTGGTCGAGGCCAGGTTGTCCTGGCTGCGCAGTACGTTGAAGTAGCTTTCGGCGCTTTGCAGGATCAAGTTTTGTTCAGTGGCCGAGAGTTGCAAGGCGGCCTGTTCGTTGACGTCCTTGGCGGCCTGGAACTGGAACCAGCGGTCGGCGCGGAAAATCGGTTGCGACAAGGTCGCCTGATACACCGTGCCGCTGCGGTTCGAGGTCACCGATGGTTGATCGAGCGCGGTGCGGGTGTCGTTCATGTTGGCACCGGCCGACAGGTTGGGCAGCAACCCGGCGCGGGCCTGGGGCACGACTTCCTTCTGGGCGCCGTATTGGGCGCGGGCGGCGGCGATATCGGCGTTGTTGTCCACCGCTTCCTGATAGACGCTGACCAGGTCGGTCTTGGTCGATAAGGGCGCTTCTGCTGCCCAGGCCATTCCATTGGACGCACAAGACACGGCAAGGGCCAGTGAGAGTTTGCGCAGCATGAGGCCATCCCTAAAAAATTATGCTGATAATTTGAACGCCAAGGCTACGGCGCGGCGCCCTGCAGCGTCAAGGCGCGGCACGGCGTAGCGAGTGTAGATGCACGCAGGCATGGCAACAATCCGCTGATTGCGCCATTCATCATGGTGTTTACCGTGGTGTTGGCGTTCTTTGCCGGTTATGTCTAGACTGGCCGGGTTCTTGTCGGGGTGCCTTGCTATGAGGCTGAGATCGAATAATTTCGGATCCCGTTGAACCTGATCAGGTTAGCGCCTGCGTAGGGAACAAGATTTCTCGTCACCCGGCGAGTCCTCTTGTGCTTCGTCCGGGATGTTGTTCGACAATCGAACACCCCTCGAGCATCGAGCACAGCACCTGCTGGATTTTTCAGCGCCCGTGCGTCCATTCGTTTACAGGTTCGCTCCGACAAAAATCCACTGCCTGGATGTGTGTCTGGAGAGCCCGTGATGACTACAAAATCAAAAATCGCAACCAACCTGAGTGATTCGGCCAAGGTCGATCAGCAATCGGTTCAGCCGTTTACCCGCTCGCAAAAAATCTATGTTCAGGGCACACGCCCCGACATCCTCGTGCCGATGCGCGAAATCAGCCTGGACGTGACCCCGACCGACTTCGGCGGCGAAATCAACGCGCCAGTGGTGGTATATGACACCTCGGGCCCGTACACCGACCCCAATGTCACCATCGATGTGCGCAAAGGCCTGGGCGATGTGCGGTCGCCGTGGATCGAATCCCGTGGCGACACCGAGCGCCTGTCCGGCCTGAGCTCCAAATTCGGCCAGGAACGCCTCGCCGATCCGGAGCTGACCAAGCTGCGTTTCGCCCACGTCAACAACCCGCGTCGCGCCAAGCCGGGTGCCAACGTCAGCCAGATGCACTACGCCCGTAAAGGCATCATCACCGCCGAGATGGAATACGTCGCCATCCGCGAAAACATGAAGCTCGAAGTGGCCCGCGCCGCCGGCCTGCTGGACCAGCAACACGCCGGCCACAGCTTTGGCGCCAGCGTGCCGAAAATCATCACCCCGGAATTCGTCCGTGAAGAGATCGCCCGCGGTCGCGCGATCATTCCGGCCAACATCAACCACACCGAACTGGAACCGATGATCATCGGCCGTAACTTCCTGGTGAAGATCAACGGCAACATCGGCAACAGTGCCTTGGGTTCGTCCATCGAAGAAGAAGTGGCGAAGCTGACCTGGGGCATTCGCTGGGGTTCGGACACGGTCATGGACCTGTCCACCGGCAAGCACATCCACGAAACCCGCGAATGGATCATCCGTAACTCGCCGGTGCCGATCGGTACCGTGCCGATCTATCAGGCACTGGAGAAGGTCAATGGCGTCGCCGAAGACCTGACCTGGGAGTTGTTCCGCGACACACTGATCGAACAGGCCGAGCAGGGCGTCGACTACTTCACCATCCACGCCGGCGTGTTGCTGCGCTACGTGCCGCTGACTGCCAAGCGCGTGACCGGTATCGTCTCCCGTGGCGGTTCGATCATGGCCAAGTGGTGCCTGGCGCACCACAAGGAAAACTTCCTCTACACCCATTTCGAAGACATCTGCGAAATCATGAAGGCCTACGACGTCAGCTTCTCGCTGGGCGATGGCCTGCGTCCGGGCTCGATTGCCGACGCCAACGACGAAGCGCAATTCGGTGAGCTGGAAACCCTCGGCGAGCTGACCAAAATCGCCTGGAAGCATGACGTGCAGTGCATGATCGAAGGCCCGGGTCACGTGCCGATGCAGTTGATCAAAGAGAACATGGACAAGCAGCTGGAGTGCTGCGACGAGGCGCCGTTCTACACCCTCGGCCCACTGACCACCGACATCGCCCCAGGCTACGACCACATCACTTCCGGAATCGGTGCGGCGATGATCGGCTGGTTCGGTTGCGCCATGCTCTGCTACGTGACGCCGAAGGAACACTTGGGCCTGCCGAACAAGGATGACGTGAAGACCGGGATCATCACCTACAAGATCGCCGCTCACGCCGCCGACCTGGCCAAAGGGCATCCGGGGGCACAGATTCGCGACAACGCCTTGAGCAAGGCGCGTTTCGAATTCCGCTGGGAAGACCAGTTCAACCTGGGCCTCGATCCAGACACCGCGCGCTCGTACCACGATGAAACCCTGCCGAAGGATTCGGCCAAGGTCGCGCACTTCTGCTCCATGTGCGGGCCGAAATTCTGCTCGATGAAAATCACCCAGGAAGTCCGTGAATATGCGGCCAACCAGCGGATCGAAACCGTCGATGCCGAAGTCGCCAAGGGACTGGCGGAACAGGCTGAGCGGTTCAAGCAGGAAGGCAGTCAGCTGTACAAGAAGGTTTGATCTGACCGGCGCACTCGGGTGCGCCGCTTACCCTTGTGGCGAGGGAGCTTGCTCCCGCTCGGCTGTGAAGCAGTCGTAAAATCGGTAATCGCAACCTGACTGTCAGACCGCGGTGACTTGTTTTGGGTCTGCTTCGCAGACCAGCGGGAGCAAGCTCCCTCGCCACAAAGGGTGGTCAACACCACAACACATGTTCCTCTGAGATAACACCCTTTGAGCATTCAACCCAGCACTTACTCCCCGGATACCGCCGTGCCGACCGACAAGCGCGTCTTCGGCGGTCGGGATCTGTTTTCCCTGTGGTTCTCCCTCGGCATCGGCCTGATGGTATTGCAGACCGGCGCGTTGCTCGCGCCGGGTCTGGGCCTGTCCGGTTCATTGCTGGCGATTTTTCTCGGCACGCTGGTCGGCGTGCTGTTGCTGGCCGCTGTCGGCGTGATCGGCAGTGACACCGGCCTGTCATCGATGGCCGCGCTCAAACTCAGCCTCGGTGCAAAAGGCGCGAGCCTTCCGGCGGTGCTGAACCTGCTGCAACTGATCGGTTGGGGTTCGTTCGAAATCATCGTGATGCGCGACGCCGCCAGCCTGCTCGGCGCCCGTGCATTCAGCGAAGGCAGCCTGTGGTCGAACCCGCTGCTATGGACGCTGTTCTTCGGTGCACTGGCGACTTTGCTGGCGGTCAGCGGTCCGCTGACCTTCGTGCGCAAGATCCTGCGCAAGTGGGGCATCTGGCTGTTGCTGGCCGCGTGCATCTGGCTGACCTGGAACCTGTTCGCCAAGGCCGACCTGGCGGCGTTGTGGGCGCAGGCCGGTGATGGTTCGATGCCGTTCGCCGTGGGCTTCGACATTGCGATCGCGATGCCGCTGTCCTGGCTGCCGCTGATTGCCGACTACTCGCGCTTCGGCAAGCGTGCGAAGAATGTGTTCGGCGGTACGGCGCTGGGTTTCTTTATCGGTAACTTCTGGCTGATGAGCCTGGGCGTGGCGTACACCCTGGCGTTCGCGCCGAGTGGTGAAGTGAATGCCTTGCTGCTGGCGCTGGCCGGTGCGGGCCTGGGGATTCCGTTGCTGCTGATTCTGTTGGATGAATCAGAAAATGCCTTTGCCGATATTCATTCGGCGGCGGTGTCCAGCGGGATTCTGCTGCGCTTGAAAGTCGAGCATCTGGCCTTGGCCATCGGCGTGATCTGCACACTGATCGCTTGCCTGGCGCCATTGGCCCAGTACCAGAATTTCCTGCTGTTGATCGGTTCGGTGTTTGCGCCGCTGTTCGGCGTGGTGCTGGTGGATCACTTCATCCTGCGCAAGCGCAGTGCCCGTGTGGCATCGGCTGCCTTGCGCTGGCCGGCGTTGCTCGCCTGGCTGGGCGGGGTGAGCACTTATCACTTGCTGGCCAATCTCTATCCGGACATCGGCGCAACCCTGCCGTCGCTGGTACTGGCAGGGCTGCTGCAACTGGTGCTTGGTCGAGCCTTCAGCTACGGCCGGGAAACAGCTCAGGCTTGAGAATGCCGTTCAGGCGTGGGTAGGGGATCTTCAGTTCGACGTGGCCCAATGCGTAAGGCGCAAGGGTGCTCACTTCGTACTTGAGGATCACCCCGCCGTACGTCAACGCTACGTTCTGGGTTTTCACGAAGGGCCAGCTCTTGACGAACTCTGGCTCCTGATCGAGTTTGGTGCTGATCAGCCAGCTGTTGTGCGCCACTTGGGCCGCTTTCCAGAACGCTTCTTCCTGCCCCGGGATCACCATATCCGACAGCGTCAGCACTTTATGCTGCTGACGCGAGTAGTTGATGAAACCGCGGCCCGGCGTGCCATGCGCACCGCCGCTGTCCAGATAGCTGGACAATTCAATGATCACCAAGCCGTCATGCTGCTCACGTACCTTGGCTTGCAAGTAGCTGCTGTAGCGCGGCTCGGCACTGCTCAAAAATTGCTCGCGATAGGCCGCCAGTGTCGGCGCTACAGGGGCGTCGGGTGAGGTGCGGGTCATTTGCAGCAAACGTTTTTCGATGATGCCGTCAAGCGCAGGCTCAGCCGGGAAGTGCAGCGTATCGATGTTCACCAGCGGGCAGTCAGGGTTGGCGCAACCCGGTTTCAGCTGTTCGGAAGCGTCGCGGGTGGTTTCCAGCGGCGCCCGGTAATTGGGCTGGAAAAGACTCTGGCACGCACCCAAGGTCAGGGCGATGGCGGCCACGGAGGCGATCTTGAAAAGCGACATGGGCGTCCTTAATGAAACAGGGGAAGGCGAAAAGTTACCCGCTTCGACTCTCAACGAGGCAGTCAGTTCGCCACTAAGCTAATTAGAGTTGGTTTCGCCCTCACCGTCTATCCCGCTGACTGTAAAGGGGCTGCATCAAACATCGCGGGCGCGTTAGGATGGCGCGAAGTCGAGGTTGCAAGTAACCAAAAGGAGCCTCGTAACGGATTTGCAGTAAACGAGGATTGTCATGACTGATTTTGCCAACGCCATTCCGACCGCCGTTGATATCGTTCGGCGCGAAAAGTGCTACGAGGGCTTCTACAAGCTCGACCGCGTGCACTTGCGCCACGAATTGTTTGACGGTGGCATGAGTCGCGAGATCAATCGTGAAGTGTTCTTGCGCCACGATGCGGTGTGTGTGCTGCCTTATGATCCACTGCGCGACGAAGTGGTGCTGATCGAGCAGTTTCGCGTCGGCGCCATGGGCAAGACTGACAATCCGTGGCTGATCGAACTGGTCGCCGGTCTGATCGACAAGGATGAAATACCGGAAGAAGTTGCTCACCGCGAAGCGCAGGAGGAAGCTGGACTTGTATTCGGGGCGCTCTGGCCGATGACCAAATATTTTCCATCGCCGGGTGGCAGTAACGAGTTTGTGCACTTGTACCTGGGGCGTTGTGACAGTGCCGGGGTTGGCGGCCTGCATGGGCTGGAGGAAGAGGCTGAAGATATTCGCGTCACGGTCTGGGCTTTCGAAGATGCCCTGCAAGCCGTGCGTGACGGACGTATTGCCAACGCAGCGAGCATCATTGCCTTGCAGTGGTTGGCTTTGAACCGCGTGGAAGTGAGGGGGTTATGGTCGTAAACAAGCTGCGCGATCGCTATCGGGTTGATCTCGTGGGGCTGCAAGCTTCCTGCGAGGCCAACTACGCGCGCCTGATGCGACTGTTGCCGGACATGCGCAACGATCCGGCGGCCCGGCGCATTGCCGTGACCCAGGGTGACCAGATGCTGGGCGTGCTGGCCCTGGAAGTGCTGCAAGCCTGTCCATACACCACCACCCTGCAAGTGCGTCAGGAACACAGCCTGCCCTGGTTGCCGGTGCCGCAACTGGAAGTGCAGGTGTATCACGACGCGCGCATGGCTGAAGTTATCAGTGCCGAACATGCACGACGCTTTCGCGGCATCTATCCTTACCCGAACGCCGCGATGCATCAGCCGGACGAAAAGGCTCAACTCAATCTGTTCCTGGGGGAATGGCTGAGTCATTGCCTGGCTTGCGGACACGAGTACGCCGTTGTGCGCTAAGAGTGCTGTGTAGTTGTGAACTGCTTCCGGTTCACAGGTTTCCTCTTTTGATCGTCCCCCAGCATAATTGCGGCACTTTCCAATCCCGTGATCACGCCCTGGGAGAACGCCTTGCCGAGCGTATCCACTTTGACCACCGCCGATCCGGCGTTGCTGGTGCAACTCTCCGACAGTCATCTGTTTGCCGAGGCGGACGCGACGTTGCTGGGCATGAATACCCGCGACAGCCTGCAACAGGTGATTGAGTTGGTATTGAAGCAGCAACCGCAGATCGATCTGATGATTGCCACTGGCGATCTGTCCCAGGACGGGACGCTGGAGTCGTACCAGCTGTTTCGCGACCTGACCCGGCAGATCGATGCCCCGGCGCGCTGGATCCCCGGTAATCACGACGAGCCGCGGATCATGGCCGAGGCGGCGGTGCACAGTGCATTGCTGGAGTCGGTGGTGGACATCGGCAACTGGCGGGTGACGTTGCTCGATTCGGCGGTGCCGGGTTCGGTGCCGGGGTATTTACAGGATGAGCAGTTGCAATTGCTCGTGCGCTCGTTGAGCGAGGCGCCGCAGCGGCATCATCTGGTGTGTTTCCATCATCATCCGGTGTCGATCGGGTGTGCGTGGATGGAGCCCATTGGATTGCGCAATCCAGAGGCGTTGTTCGCGGTGCTGGATCGATTTGCGCAGGTGCGTGCGGTGCTTTGGGGGCATGTTCATCAGGAGATTGATCAAGAGCGCAACGGTGTTCGCCTGATCGCATCGCCCTCGACCTGCATCCAGTTCGAGCCGGGCAGCGACGATTTCAAGGTGAGTGAGCAGGCGCCGGGGTATCGGTGGTTGCGGCTGTTGCCCGATGGTCAGCTTGAAACTGGCGTTGAGCGCGTGACCGGGTTCGATTTCCAGATTGATTACGGCTCCAACGGCTACTGATTTCTTTGTCATTTTCAAAGGCCGAGGCGTGGCCATCGCGAGCTTGCCCGCGATGGCATTCGCTCAGGCGACATGAATCCCACGCATGTCCCCGATTCCCCCCGAGTCCCTGTAAACTCCGCCTTCTTTACCCGACGCACAGGGAGCTCAAATGTCTGGTTCGATCCTTTATATCCATGGTTTCAACAGCGCGCCGGCGTCGAAAAAGGCCTGTCAGTTGATGAATGTGATGGAGCGGCTGGGCTTGAGCGATCAGTTGCGTGTACCGGCCCTGCATCACCATCCCCGCGAGGCCATCGCTCAGCTGGAACAGGCGATTGTGGAGCTGGGGCGGCCACTGCTGGTCGGCAGCTCACTCGGCGGCTACTATGCGACTCACTTGGCCGAGCGCCATGGCTTGAAAGCCCTGTTGATCAACCCTGCCGTCAGCCCACACCGGATGTTCGACGGGTTTCTGGGGACGCAGAAAAACCTGTATACCGATGAGACCTGGGAAATGACCCACGACCACGTGACGGCCCTGGCCGAGCTGGAAGTGCCGGCGCCCCAGGATCCGCAGCGGTTTCAGGTATGGTTGCAAACTGGCGATGAAACACTGGACTATCGCCTCGCCCAGCAATATTACCGGGCCTGTGCCTTGCGCATTCAGGCCGGCGGCGACCATAGTTTCCAGGGTTTTGCCGCGCAACTGCCGACAATATTGAGTTTTGCCGGCATCGGCGCAGATTTGTATCAGGCGATCGATTTCACAGCACTGTGATCATTGCCCCCTATTTTCACTGAACACTGACGACGAGACCCCATGGCCACTCCCAGCGCTAGCTCTTATAACGCAGACGCCATCGAAGTCCTCTCGGGCCTCGACCCGGTGCGCAAACGCCCCGGCATGTACACCGACACCAGTCGGCCGAACCACCTCGCCCAGGAAGTCATCGACAACAGTGTCGACGAAGCCTTGGCCGGGCACGCGACGTCGGTGCAGGTCATCCTGCACGCCGATCACTCCCTGGAAGTCAGCGATGACGGCCGTGGCATGCCGGTGGACATTCACCCGGAAGAAGGTGTTTCGGGCGTCGAGCTGATCCTCACCAAACTCCATGCGGGCGGCAAGTTTTCCAACAAGAACTACCAGTTCTCCGGCGGTTTGCACGGGGTGGGTATTTCCGTGGTCAATGCCTTGTCGACCGAAGTCCGGGTGCGTGTCAAACGCGACGGCAACGAATACCAGATGACCTTCGCCGACGGTTACAAGAAAACCGAGCTGGAAGTAGTCGGCACCGTCGGCAAGCGCAATACCGGCACCAGCGTGTTTTTCGCACCAGACCCGAAGTATTTCGATTCGCCGAAATTCTCCATCAGCCGCCTCAAGCACGTGCTCAAGGCCAAGGCCGTTCTGTGCCCGGGGCTGCTGGTCAGTTTTGAAGACAAGGCCACCGGCGAGAAAGTCGAATGGCATTACGAAGACGGCCTGCGCTCCTACCTGGTAGACGCCGTCAGCGAATTCGAACGCCTGCCGGACGAGCCGTTCTGCGGCAGCCTGGCCGGTAACAAGGAAGCCGTCGATTGGGCGTTGCTGTGGTTGCCCGAGGGTGGCGACAGCGTTCAGGAAAGCTACGTCAACCTGATCCCGACAGCCCAGGGCGGTACTCACGTCAACGGTCTGCGTCAGGGCTTGCTCGACGCCATGCGCGAGTTCTGCGAGTTCCGCAGCCTGTTGCCGCGTGGTGTGAAGCTGGCGCCGGAAGACGTCTGGGAGCGTATCGCGTTCGTGCTGTCGATGAAGATGCAGGAACCGCAATTCTCCGGCCAGACCAAGGAGCGCCTGTCATCCCGTGAAGCGGCCGCCTTCGTTTCCGGCGTGGTCAAGGATGCTTTCAGCCTGTGGCTCAACGCCAACCCGGAAACCGGCATGTTGCTGGCCGAGCTGGCGATCAACAACGCCGGCCGTCGTCTGAAGGCCAGCAAGAAGGTCGAGCGCAAACGCATTACCCAAGGGCCGGCATTGCCGGGCAAGCTCGCCGACTGCGCCGGGCAGGACCCGATGCGTTCCGAGCTGTTCCTGGTGGAAGGTGACTCCGCAGGCGGTTCGGCCAAGCAAGCGCGGGACAAAGAATTTCAGGCGATCCTGCCGTTGCGCGGCAAGATCCTGAACACCTGGGAAGTCGACGGCAGTGAAGTACTGGCCAGCCAGGAAGTGCACAACATCGCCGTGGCGATTGGTGTCGACCCGGGCGCGGCGGACATGAGCCAGTTGCGTTACGGCAAGATCTGCATCCTCGCCGACGCCGACTCCGACGGTCTGCACATCGCCACCTTGCTCTGCGCCTTGTTCGTCCAGCATTTCCGCCCACTGGTGGAGGCTGGTCACGTCTACGTCGCCATGCCGCCGCTGTACCGTATCGACCTGGGCAAAGAAATCTACTATGCCCTCGACGAGGCCGAGCGCGACGGCATCCTCGATCGCCTGGTGGCCGAGAAGAAACGCGGCAAGCCGCAGGTCACCCGATTCAAGGGCCTGGGTGAAATGAACCCGCCACAGTTGCGCGAAACCACCATGGACCCGAACACGCGGCGTCTGGTGCAACTGACGCTGGGTGAAGATTTCGCCGAGACCTCGGAAATGATGGACATGCTGCTGGCGAAAAAACGCGCGGGCGATCGCAAGACCTGGCTGGAATCCAAAGGCAACCTGGCCGAGGTTCTGGGCTGATGCGCTTTGGCTGGGCCCTGGCGTGCGCGTTGCTGCTGACTTCGGTAACGATTTGCGCGGAACCCGCGCCAGAGCTGCGCCTGTTGTCCGAACATGCCGTCGACGGCATGCGCGGCGGCAATCTGTCGGGGCTGGCCCAGTGTGGCAAGGAGCTGTGGACCGTTTCGGATCGCGACGATGATCAAATCTATCGCCTCGACACCCGTAACCCCACCTGGCAAGCCGAAACCGTGCACATTGACGTACCCCTGGTGCCCGACACCGGTTTGCCTTGGGGCTTGCGTGCGCGGACTTGGGCGGCATCGTTCGTGCGGGGCGGGGATCTGGATTTCGAAGGCATCACCTGTGACAGCGCGGGCAATCGTTATATCGTCAGCGAAGGCCACGCCGCGGTGTTGCAAGTACCGCCAACCGGGCCTGCGTCCTGGCTGAAAATCTCGCCGATGCTGGTGCGCGAAGCGCGGGCGAGCGGCATGTTGTTGCACTTCAATGCGTTGTTCGAAGGCCTGGCGATCAATCCGGCCGGTGACACGCTGTGGCTGGCCGCCGAACGTGAGCGCCGCGGTTTGTTGCTGATCAAGCGCCAGCAAACAGTGTGGGACTGCGACGGTAGCTGTGTGCTGCTGAGTGAAGGCGGGGTGGAAATGCAGCCAGCGCAATTTCCCCACGCCAGAGCGCGCCCTCGGGATTTTTCTGATCTGTCATTGTTCGACGGCAAGCTGTTTACCCTTGAGCGCAACGCCTTTCAGATCTGTCGCCGTGATGCGGTGACGACCAAGGTCGAGCGCTGCTGGTCGTTTGCTGCCGAGGCCTTGCAGGAAAACCGTCGTTATTCACAGCCCTTTGGGCTGGCAGAAGCGTTGATCGTGGACGTCGACGGTGCCTGGATCGGTATCGACAACAACTACGGTGCGCGCGCCGACGGTGAAGTACGGCCGATTGTGTGGCGCTTTGCCGCGCCTGCAGGTGGCTGGAGTGCCAAGCCATGAGTCAGCAACCGCCGGGCAAACGCGCCGGTCGGGTGTTGATGGTGCTGGCCTGGGGCGCCGCGCTGTTTCTGGCAACGCGGTTCTTCGGTCAATGGGAGGAGCGTCAACAGAATCCCAACACCGTCGTCAGCTCTGAGCAGGGCCAGGGTTTTATCGAGGTGAAGCTGATCGGTAACAGCCAGGGGCATTTTGTCGCCACCGGCCAGATCAACGGCCAGCCCGTGGAGTTCATGCTCGATACCGGCGCAACCGATGTGTCGATCCCGGCCGAAATGGCTGAACGATTGAAACTGGAAAAAGGCTTCGGGGTGACCCTGAGCACGGCCAATGGCTTGAGTGAGGGTTATCGGACCCGCCTCGACCGGCTGCAACTGGGCGCCATCGTGCTGCGTGACGTTCGCGCGCTGGTGGCGCCCGGTTTGCACGGCAATCAAGTGCTGCTCGGCATGAGCGCACTGAACAAACTTGAATTTACCCAGCGCGGTGGCACCATGCTGCTGCGCCAGACCACGAAATAATGAGGCCCGCATGAGCGACTCCCTTGATCTCAGCCTGGACGGTGTAGAACGCCGGTCACTGGCTGACTTCACCGAAAATGCCTACCTCAACTACTCCATGTACGTGATCATGGACCGTGCCTTGCCGCATATCGGCGACGGCCTGAAACCGGTACAGCGACGCATCGTCTATGCGATGAGCGAGTTGGGGCTGGACGCCGATTCCAAGCACAAGAAGTCGGCGCGTACCGTCGGTGACGTGCTCGGTAAATTCCACCCCCACGGCGACTCGGCGTGCTACGAAGCCATGGTGCTGATGGCCCAGCCGTTCAGCTACCGCTACACGCTGGTCGACGGCCAGGGTAACTGGGGTGCGCCGGATGATCCCAAGTCCTTCGCGGCCATGCGTTACACCGAAGCGCGGCTGTCGCGTTATTCCGAAGTGCTGCTCAGCGAACTGGGCCAGGGCACGGCGGACTGGGGCCCGAACTTCGACGGCACCCTGGAAGAACCTCTGGTGTTGCCGGCCCGTTTGCCGAACATCCTGCTCAACGGCACCACCGGTATCGCCGTGGGCATGGCCACCGACGTCCCGCCGCATAACCTGCGCGAAGTCGCGACCGCTTGCGTGCGCTTGCTGGATGAACCGAAAGCCACGGTCGAGCAGCTCTGCGAACACATTCAGGGGCCGGATTATCCGACCGAAGCGGAAATCATCACGCCGCGCGCCGACCTGCTGAAAATCTACGAAACCGGTCGCGGTTCGGTGCGCATGCGCGCTGTTTACCACGTCGAAGACGGCGACATCGTCGTGACGGCGCTGCCGCACCAGGTCTCTGGTGCCAAAGTGCTGGAGCAGATTGCCGCGATGATGCAGGCCAAACCGTCGAAAGCCCCGCAGATCGCGGACTTGCGCGACGAGTCGGACCACGAGAACCCTTGCCGCATCGTGATTATTCCGGTCAACAGCCGGGTCGATCACGAAGCGCTGATGCAGCACCTGTTCGCGACCACCGAGCTGGAATCCAGCTACCGGGTCAACATCAATATCATTGGCCTCGACGGCAAGCCGCAGCTCAAGAACCTGCGTGCATTGCTGGTGGAATGGCTGGAATTCCGCGTGCGGACCGTGCGTCGACGCCTGCAATTCCGTCTGGACAAGGTCGAGCGTCGCCTGCACCTGTTGGACGGCTTGCTGATTGCCTACCTCAACCTGGATGAAGTGATCCACATCATCCGTACCGAGGAGCATCCGAAGGCCAGTCTGATCGAGCGTTTCGCCCTGAGCGAGATCCAGGCCGATTACATTCTCGACACCCGTTTGCGTCAGTTGGCGCGACTGGAAGAAATGAAGCTGCGTGCCGAGCAGGACGAACTGCTCAAGGAGCAGGCCAAGCTGCAAGCCCTGCTGGGCAGCGAAGCCAAGCTGAAGAAGCTGGTACGCAGCGAGCTGATCAAAGACGCCGAAACCTATGGCGACGACCGTCGTTCGCCAATCGTCGAGCGCGCCGAAGCCAAAGCGATGACCGAGCACGATCTGCTGCCGAACGAGAAAGTGACGGTCGTGTTGTCGGAAAAAGGCTGGGTTCGCTCCGCCAAAGGTCACGACATCGATGCTACCGGGCTGTCCTACAAGGCCGGGGATGGCTTCAAGACCTCGGCGGCCGGGCGTTCCAACCAGTTTGCGGTGTTTATCGACTCCACCGGCCGCAGTTATTCGGTTGCAACCCACACACTGCCGTCGGCCCGTGGCCAGGGTGAACCGCTGACCGGTCGTCTGACGCCGCCACCAGGGGCGAGCTTCGAATGCGTGCTGATGCCTGAAGACGATGCGCTGTACGTGATCGCATCCGACGCCGGTTACGGTTTCGTGGTCAAGGGCGAAGACCTGCAAGCCAAGAACAAGGCGGGCAAGGCCCTGTTGAGCCTGCCGAACAACGCCAAGGTCATCCTGCCGCGTCCAGTGGCCGACCGTGAACACAACTGGCTGGCCTCGGTGACCACCGAGGGTCGCCTGCTGATCTTCAAAATCAGCGATCTGCCACAATTAGGTAAAGGTAAAGGGAATAAGATCATCGGGATTCCCGGTGAGCGTGTTGCCAGTCGCGAAGAATATGTCACGGACATCGCTGTTTTGTCGGAGGGCGCCACTTTGGTGCTGCAGGCCGGCAAACGTACCTTGTCACTGAAGGCGGACGACCTTGAACACTATAAAGGTGAGCGTGGGCGTCGCGGTAACAAACTGCCACGGGGCTTCCAGAGGGTGGATGCGCTGTTCGTCGAAAACCTCAATTAAGCGTCCTAGAGCGCTCGATCTACGATTTGACGCGTAGATCGACGCTTTGGCGCTGGAGTCGGAACGCATATTCACGGATGATATGGCCTTTCAAGCGCCGGCGTAGCCGAGTGTTCTTCATATTTTTTGAGTATTTTCACTGTGGTGAGCCTTGTGGCAGCCACCTGGATGGGACGATGACTGCTCTGCGCCTTCCTTTTATTTTGATGCTCGCTGGCGTTCTTGGCCTGGCGGGTTGCAGCGTGCACCAGCCGGTGTCGCTGTATCAGCTGGACAGCGGAAGTCCGGCTCAGCCTGCGCAAAGCGCGGGCATGGCGGTATTGTTGGGCCCGGTAACGGTTGCTGATTACCTGCAACGCGAAACCTTGTTGCAGCGTCAGTCGGATGGCAGCCTTCAAGCATCGGCCGACGGTCGTTGGGCGGGCAGCCTGTCGTCGGACATCGATCAGCTGTTGCTGCGTCAGGTCGCTGGTCATCTGGACAGCCAACGCGTTGTCCTGGCACCTGCGACAGTGGGCTTCACGCCGGATGTTCAGGTTCTGCTGACCATCACCCGTCTGGACTCGGGTGTGTCGCAACCGGCGATCCTGGACGCGCAATGGCGCCTGATCGATCGTCGTGGTCAGGTGCGTGATAACCGCATCATTCATCTGCAGGAGCAGCACTCCGGCGGCACGGCGTCCCAGGTTCAGGCCCAGGGTGTGTTGCTGCAGCGTCTGGCCGAGCAACTGTCCACAGCGCTCAAGCCACTGGCCAACCAGCCACCGATCGCTGAAGCACCGCGTAAACCAGCTGCCAAACCGGCAGCACCGGCAGCAGAGCCCGAGAAACAGCCAAAGATCCCGATGGCCTCGCCGATTCGTACGGATATGGAAGTGTTCAGGTTCTGAGCCTGGATTGAGTCCAGAACAAAGCCCGCCTTGTGCGGGCTTTGTTGTTTTTGCGGGTTGGTTGTAGCAGCTCGGCAGCTGCTACAAGAGTTAAGGGGCAACAAAAAGCCCGCAGACGATCACTCACGTGCGGGCTTTGTTACAGCAGGGGTCAAGGTTTATGCCCGGCGTTCGTGCATCCGCGCCAGTTGCCGCTCCAGCATCGATGGATAAGGCTCCATCAGGCGTTCTACGCAGCACGCCCCCTCAGGGCTTGCAATCGGGCGGATCCGCGCACGCTGGCGAATCAGCGCGTCGTCGCTGATCTTGCGCTCCACCAGCAGCAGGTTGCGGCTGTGTTGCGACAGGGCCAGCGCATCCTGAGCGGTTTCGGTCAGCAGCAGGTCGATCTGGCTCAAGCTGAACAGTTCGTCGCCCAAGGTCAGGCCCAACTGCAATTGCAGGGTGATGCCGCTGTCGGCGACTTCGATCTGCAATTGATGGCCCAGGGCGCGCAGCAGCTCACCGCAGCAGATGGCGTTGGTCAGGTAGTCATCGCCGCTGTCTTCGGTGTGGAACAGCATCAGTGTGCTGCCATCGTTCAGGGTGTGCAGTTCGCTCTGGTAGAGCGACGCCGCCTGATCGAGGCAATCGCGGTAGCGTTTGAGCAGCTCTTCCAGACGTGCGCGGGGCAGGCGACGCAGTTGATCCTGCGCGCCCAGTTGTACCGCCAGTACCGCGCTGTGTTGAGGTACGTTCGATACCTGCGGCTTTGCGACGGATTTCGGCGCATTGTCTGTCGAGTCGTCACGCAGGTCGGCAAACGGATCTTCGTCGTCCTCGTCGTCTTCGACCGTGCTGACAATGCGCCGCGGCGCAGGCTTGAGACCTGCCACCGGTCGGGTTTCATCGAAGCTCGGATCACGCAGGTTGCGAACTTCGAAGGCCGGATCGGCCTCTTCGTCGTCATCGCTGTCGTCGAACTCGGGCTCTGGAACGGGCTCGGGTTCGGCCGGCTCCGGCGCGAAATTGGCGTGCAGCTGACGAGCCAGATCGCCGACTTCATCCTGACGCTCGGTGGCCGGGGTGTATTCGTCGATATTGCGCAGCCACACGCGCAATTGCAGCAGCGGCGTGGAGATATTGCGGCCCAGGCGCAGGCTCAAGGCCAGGGACAGCGCCAGCAGAATCGCGCTCAGAATGCCCATGCTTTGCAGGCTGATGGTCATCGGCTGCTGGAACTGATCCATGTCCAGGCTGATGCGCAGTTGCCCGGCGGTCACGTCCTGGAAGGTGATCTTGCTCTGGTACATGCCTTCGGCTTCGCCCAGCAGGCCGTGCTTGGGACGCTGACCGGCTTCGGCGAGGATGCGGTTATCCACGCTGTAGATGGCAGCGTGGGCCACCAGCTTGTTCTTGGTCAGGTTGTTGAGCAGCACATTCAGGCTGAGGATGTCGTTGGACACCAACAGCTCCGTGGCCGACGTAGCCGTCTGGGTAGTCAGGCTTTCGCCCAGGGCATCCGCCTGCTCGTGCATGGCCTGCTTGAACTGCAAACCCATCACGCAGGCATAGATCACCAGGGCCAGAGCGACCAGGATCACGTTATGGCTGGCAATGCGTAATGCGATCGGTACACGGCGATGACGCAGTGCCCGGAAGATCAGCAGAAAGAAGTTATCGGTTTTTACTGGCGTGGGCCGGTTCACTTGAGCTCGGCTCTTTGTCCGTGAAGTTGACGCGCAGTATAGCGACAGGCCCTAGGCCGTCAAAGCGCTCGCGGTGCCCGATGGTCACTGAAAATGGGTAGAATGCGGTTTTTTTCCACCTGCGGGGGTGCGCCTTGCGCGAAATCGTCCTGATAAACATCACGGGAGTCGACCGTCCGGGTCTGACTGCGGCCATAACCGGCGTTCTGGCCCAGGGTGGTGTGAACATTCTCGACATCGGTCAGGCGGTGATCCACGACACCCTGTCGTTCGGCATCCTGGTTGAAATTCCTGACACCGAGCAAGGCAACTCGGTGCTCAAAGACATCCTGTTCAAAGGCTATGAGCTTGAGCAACAAGTGCGTTTCACGCCGGTGTCCGAAGAGGATTACCAGCAGTGGGTCGGCAACCAGGGCAAGAAACGCCACATCGTCACCCTGTTGACCCGCAAAGTGACCGCCGAGCAATTGCAGCGTGTGAGTTCGATCACCGCCAAATACGGTCTGAACATCGACCATATCGACCGTCTGTCCGGCCGCATGCCGCTGGACACCCCGGCCGACAAGGGCAAGGGTTGCATCGAGTTTTCCGTGCGTGGCGAAGCGGCTGACCCGCAAGCGCTGCGGGCTGAATTCCTCAGCGTTGCGCAAGAGCTGAACGTCGACATCGCCTTCCAGGAAGATTCGCTGTTCCGCCGTAACCGTCGTCTGGCGGTGTTCGACATGGACTCGACGCTGATTGAAGCCGAGGTCATCGACGAACTGGCCAAGGCCGCCGGCGTTGGCGACCAGGTGTCCGCGATTACTGAGCGGGCGATGGCCGGCGAGCTGGACTTCCGCGCCAGCTTCAAGGAGCGCCTGGCCTTGCTGCAAGGGCTGGACGTCAGCGTGCTGGACTCCATCGGTGCTTCCCTGCGCCTGACCGAAGGCGCCGAAACTCTGTTCGCCGAACTCAAGCGCCTGGGCTACAAGACCGCGATTCTGTCGGGCGGCTTCACCTACTTCGCCAAGCAACTGCAGGCCAAGCTGGGCATCGACTATGTGTTCGCCAACGAACTGGAAGTGGTCGACGGCAAGGTCACCGGCGTGGCGGTCGAGCCGATTGTCGATGCACAGCGCAAGGCGGATTTGCTGCGTGAGCTGGCGCATAAAGAAGGTTTGCGTCTGGAGCAGACGATTGCCGTCGGTGACGGTGCCAACGACCTGCCGATGCTGGCGATTGCCGGGCTGGGCGTAGCGTTCCGCGCCAAACCATTGGTCAAACAATCGGCGAAGCAGGCGATTTCCACCCTTGGGCTGGATGGCGTGCTGTATCTGCTGGGCTTCCGGGATCGCGACGGGCAGCTCTGAGTTTTCGACCGTCCGGGCGCCCCCATCGCGATCTTGCTCGCGATGGGGGCGCCTCGGTCTCTGGGCCCCGCCGCTATAGCGACTTCCACAACGAATCAAATTCTTGCGCGACCCCGACCACGCCGCCTTCCGCGGCGTTTTCGTTTCTGGCTACCTCCAGCGAACGGTAGGCAAACTGATTGAAGCTGTTGGTGCTCGTCATCCGTCGCTCCAGCTCGGCCGGGCGTTCCTGGCCATTGGTGTTGATCAGCACCTTATTCCCTTCCTGGAACGGCAGGCGCGGGGTGAGCAGGGTGGCCGGCAGGTCGATGGCGCTGATGGCGGGCAGTAACAGCCCGCGCAAGTACTGGCTGTGTTCGTCGTCGGAGCGAATCAGTTGCAGGCCGCAGGGCTCGGCGTAAGGCGCAACCTGCTCGATACCCATCTGCGTGCCACCGCCCCGTACCTGGCGGATCCAGCGCACCACGGCAACGCTCCAGTCTTGACCGGCCGTATCCTCGATACCGACCATTTCGCCAGCCTGCAGTTCGGCAGGCACTGCGCCGGGCCAGGCCAGGCAATAACCGCCAGGGCTGTGATTGATCACCGGTAGCGCGTAGGTCGGGAAATGCTGTTGGCCGGACGCCTCGTGGTTGTCATGTTTCTGAAGGTGTGGATATTCGATCTCTTCGTAGGGCAGCAGCGTGTCTGCCGTGCCATGGGGGGCGGCGTCGAAGGCCTGTTTCCATTGGTCCTTGGCGCGTCCTGTCGGCTCGGTTGCCGAGAACTGCGCGGGACGGGCGCCGGGTTTTTTCAGGATGTCGTTGAACGGGCGTTTGCCACCGAGATAAAAGTGCAGGGCGCTCATGCCCACGCACAGGGTCAACGTGCCGTGGCCGACGGTGCGCTGGAAGCCGCGCTCGGAGGCCTGCCCCCAGGCGGCATGCAGGTGTTGCAGCGTATCCAGATTGAGGCCCATCGGAACCGGCAGCGGCGATGCCTTGTCGGCCGATTGTTGCAGACGGGTTTCGATGGCGGCGACCAGGGGCTGCGGGTCGATCCCCAACAAGCGCTCCTGTTGTTCGGCCGGGAACTTGGTGCGATAACGCGGGCCGCTGTCGAGGTCCGAGGCGACGGCAAACAGCCCGCTGTCCGGTTTGGCTGGTTGCAGTTTGATCCATTGGCTCCAGGGTTCCAGCACCTCGGCGAGCCGGGCGATCTGGTTCTGGCGCAGTTGATTGCAGCGTGAAGCGCCTAGCAGGAGGGCGACGACGTAGGTCTGCTCGATACTCAGGCTTTGCGTCTGGCTGGCCAGTTCATCGCGCACGCTCTGATGTTGCAGCTGATGTTCGCAGCCGATCCGGTACAGCTGATGCAGTTCCAGCCACAGCCCTTCGGGCGCCGGGCAATAGAGCTCAGTTGCGCGGATCAACGTACCGTTCAAGCAATGGACGGCACGTTGCAATGACTGGGTCAGCAGCGGCGCACGGTCTTTACTGAAGCGCGGTGCGATGCGGACGACGATCTGCTTGTAGCCGATCGCCAAGTGGCTCTGCAGCGCCTGGCAAAGGTTGGCGATTTTGCGCGAACGCTCGTCGAGCACAATGGCCTGATGCAGGAAATGCCGCTCCAGGTGCTTGCAGACGTAATACACCTCGGGCCGCAGCAATTCGAGCAATTGCAGGCGATTGTCGCTGGGTGTGAGCAACTGGTTGAGTTCGCTCAGGCCTTGATACAACTGGCGAGCGGTTTCACCGATGTTGGCTTTGGGCAGGTTGGCGATCCAGCGCTTGAGGTCGCGTGGCGTGGCTTCGCAGAAAGACAGGCGCGACTGCGTCGGGATCGGTGCGCGTAGCAGCAGGGCAGGATTGGTCTCATTCATGCCGTGGACAAACTCCGACCGTGAAATGGGCAACGAATGACTTTGACTGTAGCAGCTATGAACGCTGGAGGAGGGGGCGCAGTGGGAGGAAATGCCCGATCCCACGAAAGGCGTTCGTGGGATCGGATCGAGGGATCAGGCGGTTGGCAGGCCGATGCCCTGGCCCATCTGCACTGGCGAAAGGGCGCCCAGCCCTTCAGCCCATTTCACTTGATCCGGCCCGAACAGCACGACCGCCGTAGAACCGAGCTTGAAACGACCCAGTTCCGCACCTTTTTCCAAGTGAATCGGCGCACGGGCCGCTTCGTCGTAGCGGAAGGTTTTCAGCTCGCGTTTTGGCGGTGTGACCAAGCCAGCCCAGACGGTTTCGATCGACGCCACAATCATCGCGCCCACCAGTACCACGGCCATCGGGCCGCGTTCAGTGTCGAAAATGCACGCTACACGCTCGTTGCGGGCGAACAGTTCCGGAACGTTTTCAGCGGTGGTCTGGTTGACCGAGAAGATGCGGCCGGGGATGTAGACCATTTCGCGCAGAGTGCCGGCCAGCGGCATGTGCACACGGTGATAGTCTTTCGGCGACAGGTAAATGGTGGCGAAATCGCCGCCCATGAAGGGCGCTGCGTTGGCCGCGTCGCCACCCAGCAGTTCCAGCACGCTGAAGCTGTGGCCCTTGGCCTGGAAAACGCGACCGTGTTCGATCGGGCCGAGCTGGCTGACGGCACCGTCGGCCGGGCTGAGGATCGCGCCTGGAGTTTGATCCAGTGGGCGAGCACCGTCCTTCAGGGCGCGGGTGAAGAACGCATTGAAGTGCTCGTAAGCGGTCAGGTCTTCGACCAGCGCCTGGGACATGTCCACTTGATAACGCTTGGCGAACCAGGCGGTAAAGGCGTTCTTGAACCAGCGCACACGGCATTCGGCAATGCAGCCGGCCAGTCGCGAGAGCAAGTGATGGGGCAGCAGGTATTGGCTGAGGATAAACAAACGCTTATTCATTAACTGTCCTTGAAAAACTTAAATCTCTACGGGCGTGTCAGGGTGGTTGCCCCATTCGCCCCAGGAGCCGGCGTAGCCTTTGACCCGCGGATAACCGAGCGCCTTGGCCACCAGATAGGTGAAGCCAGAACGATGGTGTGTCTGGCAGTGGGTAATGACTTCTTTGTCTTTGGTAATGCCGAGTTGTTCCAGGATTTTCGGCATGTCGGTGCGGATGCGCAGGTTGCGCGCCTGATCCATGCCGGCGGTCCATTCGAAATTGACCGCGCCGGGGATGTGCCCGCCCTTGGCCGCCAACACTTTCTCGCCGGAGTATTCCAGCGGGCCGCGTGCGTCCCAGATCGCCAGGTCAGCAGCGCCGAGGCGGCTTTGCAGGTATTCGCGGGTGGCGACAGGTTCGTCGTGCAGGGTCAGGGCGACCGGGCCGCCGACTGCCGGCGGGATCTGGATCGACATGGGCAAGCCTTCCGCCAGCCAGGCCGGCAGGCCGCCGTCGACATAGTGATATTTGCTGTGGCCGATGACATCCAGCAGCCAGATAAAGCGCCCGGCCCAACCGCCGCCTTCGTCGTCATAGACGACATAGACTGCATCGGGGTTGTGCCCCAGTTCGCCGAACAATGCTTCAAGCGCGGCGTGGGTCGGCAACAGGCCCGGCGCAGGCGCCTGACCCAGTTGAGTGCGTTTTGGATCGACAAAGCGTGCACCGGGGATATGCCCTTCGGCATAGCGGGCGCTGCTGGTCAGGTCCACCAGAATCAGTTCGCGGGAGTCGAGACGCGGGAGCAGGTCGCTCGGTTCGATCACCAGCGCCAAGCCAGAGAAGTCAGACATGTGAGGTCTCCAGAGCACAAAGGGGAGGATTGTAGCGCAGCGTCATGAGGGCCTGTTATCAGTTATTTTGGGGCAGGAAATAACTGATAACAGGCCCTAGCGGTGGCTAAAGCTGTGCAGGGCCTTTTCGATGCATTGAGCGGTTTTGCTGAACGCTTGCACGGTGATTTCCGAGAACGGTCCGCCGCCCTGATCCGCTACCACGATCATGATCACCCGGCCGTTGTTGACCAGTGAGCGCAGCAGCAGGTGTTCGCCGCTGAACTGTGAGCGCAGGCTGGCTGGCAGCAGGGCCGAGAATTGTGCGTTGTTGGCCGGCGTCAGGCGCACCTGGGCCTGTTGCGCGAGCAGGCGTTGCAGCACGGTGCTCTGACTGACCACCAGGTTCAGGCCGGCCACTTCCTTGGGCAGCCCGGCGGTCTGGTGCACACGCAAATTGGCGTGCGTGCGATCGGCCATCAGAATCATCACCCGGCGCATGCCACACGCCACCAGGGCGTCCCGGGCCGATGTGGTCAAGTGCATGGCATTGGTAAAGCGGCTCGGCTCCACCAGCAATTCGGCGCATTGCTTGCGCCACTTCGCCAGGTCTTCGGTGGTCGGTGCCGGTGCGGGCAACAAACCGGCATGAACGCGGTGCGCACCCGGTGGCCAGATCAGCGATTCGGCCGGGTGCCAGAGGTCTGGCATGGCGTGTTGGCGAGCGCTGTTGGCGGCCTGCTGGTGCAATTGTTGTTGCACCTCATCCATCGGCATTTGCAGGTAAAGGCTGGTTAGGTACTGCCAGCGCTCGCAATGGGGGCTGTCCCAGGCCTGTTGTGCCGCCAGCGCCAGACCGTTGGCCAGCAGCACGGTATTGGCAGGCTGATTGAGCCAGCGGCGCAACGTCGGGTCGTCATCAAGGCGGTTCTGTTGGCGCAACGGGTGATCGCTGTCACGTGCGATGCGCAGGACTTTCACCAGCTCACGTTGTTCGCTGCGCAGCAGCCGATAACCTTGCTGTACCCAGATCGGCAGGCGCCAGACGTCCACCAGTGCCAGACAGATGTCCAGCAGGCGCACGCCGAACAATTGCTTTTCGACTTTGCGTGCCGACTCGCCTTTATGGATAACCCGCAGCTCCCATTCTTCAAGCAACTGCGGGTGGGTCAGCGCCATGGGCCAGAGTGGCGAAAGAAACAGCAGGCTGCCCCAGTGGATGTCCTGCCACAGTCGCGCCAGGCGACTGGCGAAAAAGCCGTTGGCCTGTTGAGTGGCGTGCTGGCTGATCAGTTGAAGCTGGCGCAGGGCGACGGGGATTTGCAATTGGGGTTCGGCGGGCAGGCGGTCGAGCAGTTCTTCGGTGCGTTTCAAACCGAGGCGATTGATCGCCACCTCAAGGTTTTCAGCAGGCTCGGTCATGCTGCCATGGGTGTGACGGTTGGCTTCGCGAATCACGCTCAAGGCCAGGGCCGGGCTTTCCTGCATCAGTTCGGCGATGTCGCGCAGGGAACTGCGGTTATCGCGGATGGCTTTGCAGACCCGGTCGTGGCTGGCTTGCGGAACCGGCAGGCGCACGCCATCGAGAAGCTTGACCCAGCCTTCAAGCGTGGTTGGTTTTGGCGTTGGGACGTTCGTTTCGTTAGCCATGTCTGGACGCGATCATCGTCTGCTTTACCTATGCCCTGAACGGGTCAAATTAGCTTTTCGCCTTAACTGGCTATAGTCTGGCGCAGTTTTGCCGATAAGTAGAAGAAGAGATTTTTTAACTTCCGAATATGACCTTGAACCCGACTCAGTAAGTGCTCTCCTACCTATGGCTAAAATTATCGGCATCATCGTCGTATTCGCGAGCGTGCTCGGCGGATACGTGCTTTCCCACGGCAAGATTGCCGCTCTCATCCAGCCTTTCGAGGTGATGATTATCGGTGGCGCGGCCCTTGGCGCCTTCCTGCAGGCCAACCCCGGCCACATGACAATGCACGTGCTCAAGAAGTCCTTGGGCATGTTCAGCTCGCGTTTCAACCACACCTTCTACCTGGAAGTGCTGGGGCTGATTTACGAGATCCTCAACAAGAGCCGTCGCGAAGGCATGATGGCGATCGAAGGCGACATCGAAGATGCCGCCGCGAGCCCGATCTTCGCCAAGTACCCGGCGGTGCTCAAAGACGAACGCATGACCGCGTTCATCTGCGATTACCTGCGCATCATGTCCTCCGGCAACATGGCTCCCCATGAGCTGGAAGGCCTGTTCGACATGGAACTCTACAGCCTCAAGGAAGACCTCGAGCACCCGTCCCACGCGGTGAACGGCATCGCCGACGCCATGCCCGGTTTCGGTATCGTCGCGGCGGTATTGGGGATCGTGGTGACCATGGCATCCCTGGGCGAAGGCGACCAGAAGTCCATCGGTCTGCACGTGGGGGCGGCACTGGTCGGTACCTTCTTCGGTATTCTCGCGGCCTACGGTTTCTTTGGTCCGCTGGCCCACTCCCTGGCTCACGATGCCAAGGAAGAACTGAACACCTACGAAGCCATCAAGGCTTCGCTGGTGGCTTCGGCTTCCGGGATGCCGCCGTCGCTGGCGGTGGAGTTCGGTCGCAAGGTTCTGTACCCGGCGCACCGTCCTAGCTTCGCTGAGCTGGAACAAGCGGTTCGCGGTCGTTAAGTCATGGAAAATAACCAGCCGATAATCATCAAGCGCGTCAAGCGCATCGCCGGAGGGCATCACGGGGGCGCCTGGAAAATCGCCTTCGCGGACTTCGCGACGGCGATGATGGCGTTCTTCCTGGTGTTGTGGCTGCTGTCCACCGCGACGCCTGAACAGAAGATCGCCATCGCCGGTTACTTCAAGGACCCGGTCGGGTTTTCCGAAAGCGGTACGCCGTACATCATCGACCTGGGCGGCACGCCGACCCTGGCGCCGGAGAACACCCTCAACCCGGAGGTGAAATCTCAGCCACAGCCAGACAAGGTGACCATCGACGCCGAGCAGGTTGAAGGCATGGCCGAGCAGGTCGAGAAGGAACGCCTGGAGTTGTTGCTGCAAGAGTTGCAGAACAAGGTCAATGAAAACCCGCAATTGCAGAAATTCAAGGACCAGATCCTCTTCGAGATCACCCAGGACGGTTTGCGCATCCAGATCATGGACGCCGAAAACCGCCCGATGTTCGACTCTGGCAGTGCGCGTCTGAAGCCGTACTTCGAAGACATTCTGCTGGCCATGGCCGACACCATCAAAGCGGTGCCGAACAAGATCAGCATCAGCGGCCACACCGATGCCAAGCCGTACTCGGGCACCGGCGATTTCGGTAACTGGGAACTCTCGGCCAATCGCGCCAACGCGGCTCGTCGTGCGTTGGTCGCCGGCAGTTATCCGGATGCCCAGGTCGCGCGAGTCGTCGGTTATGCCTCGTCGGCGCTGTTCGACAGGGAGAACCCGTTCAATCCGGTCAATCGCCGGATCGACATCGTGGTGCTGACCAAGAAAGCCCAGCGCGCCATCGAAGGTGAACAAGGTGCCGAACCGGCGCCAGCGCCGACGCAAGGGCAGGGTGGCCCGGGCGAAGTGCATGCGCCGCCAGCCGATCCGAACGCATTGCCGGCGGATAAGGAACCGCTGCCGGCACACGAACTTCGTGAGCGTTTGAATCTGTTTGATAATCCGGCGCCGAAGCCGGGCGAACCGCCCAAACCCGCTGTACCGCCCAAGCAATAACCTGCAGAAAAGCCACCATGAGTGGCTTTTCTGTTTCTGGCTGCGTCACTGCAGCGTCGCACCGACTCGACTCACTGCAAGTTTGTTTTCGGAATCATGGAAGATCAGTAATGGAAAGACTCAAGTCCTATTTTCAGCAGCATGGCAATGCACCCTTCAAGTTTGGTGAAGGGCGGGTCAGTGGCTACATCTCAGCCACGCTCGGGCTATTGAGCCTGCTGGCGGTATTGTGCTTTCTCTTTCCCGAATGGCTGACCACCGCCGAACTGCGCAAGGTGTACGACGAACAGTTTGCGCGCACCACGCTATTGCTTGGGCTGGTACTGTCTTTCAGCCTGGGCACCCTGAATATCCTGCTCAACAAGCGAAAGCGCTTGGGGATTACCGGACTTGTCGCCTCGGGGCTGGCGGTGTTTCTCGGCGGCACCAATGTGCAGATCAGCTCGATTGGGCAGACACCGTACTCGCTGGGGCTGGACTGGTTCGTCCTGGCTCTGCTGGTGTCGGCCATCGTCTTTATCCCCCTGGAAAAACTCTATTCCAAGGACCCTGAGCAAAACATTCTGCGTCCGCACTGGCGAACTGACCTGACCTACTTTTTTGTCAGTCATATGCTGGTGCAGTTCATCCTGATTTTCATCACTGCCTCGTCGAGCTTTATGGCTGGCTGGGCCGTGTCGGCGGATTTGCAGGCCAGCGTACAAAGCCTGCCGATCGTTGTGCAGTTCTTGCTGGCGGTACTGGTGGCTGACCTCGGTCAGTACTGGCTGCATCGGCTGTATCACGTCGTGCCATGGTTATGGCGCATGCATGCCGTACATCACTCAAGCACGCACATGGATTGGCTCGCCGGTTCGCGTGTCCACTTCATCGAGATTCTGCTCACCCGTACCGGCGTGCTGGTGCCTTTGATGCTGCTGGGTTTTGCGCCCCAGGCGTTGAACGCCTACGTGATTCTGGTCGGGGTGCAGGCAGTGCTGGCCCACGCCAATGTACGGATCAACGGCGGCTGGCTGAATTATGTGCTGGTCCTGCCGCGCTATCACCATTGGCATCATGCCCGGCACAAGGATTACATCTACAAGAACTATGCGATCCATACGCCGCTGGTGGATATGCTGTTTGGCACCTTCAAGTTGCCACCCAAGGAGTGGCCGACGCGCTACGGGGTTTTTGGCAAGGACTTGCCGGGCGGTATCCTGCGCCAGCACTTGTACCCGTTCCAGAAGCCTGGCCTGAAGAGCGTCGAGCCGAAACCGCCGGCAGCGGTTTCCTGAGGTCTAGACCTGAATGTGTTATGGCCACTGCTATTTCAATGAGCCAGGTGTGAATTATCAAACCGATCGCGCGAACTTCTGGAGTTTGTCGTGATGAAATATTTGACTGCGGTTTTGGTCCTGGCTTGGGCCGTCGTACCTTCCAACAGTTGGTCCAAGGATGATCCGACCCGCTCCCCACAGGCAGGCGGGCGCACCTACGCGCAGAATTACAAGGATATGGTGCTGGCAGATTGCATCGCGACAGCCTACAAGAGCGAACCTGAAGCCGCCCAGGATGCCGGAAGCAGTGCCAGTGCGCTTATGGACTGGACCTATTTCGATCTGGAGCAAGCACCTCAAGCCGGTAAATCTCTGGTTGACCAGTTTCTGGTTCGTGATTATCACAATCCACTGGTCGAATCAGAGCGACAAGGTGTTCGTTTTGAGCTGCTGAAATGCCTGGACCTGTATCACAGCAAAGAGTTGGACAGCCAGGTCAGGCAATTGGTCATCAATCCCCAGCACACCTATCGTCAGGACAACCCGACACGACCCAAAAAGGATTGACCTGCGCCGCGAGTAACCGTTCGGCCGTTGATTGGTCAGCATTGAAATACAAGAAAGCCGCGATCATCGCGGCTTTTTTGCACCTCTCAGAAACCCCGTCGGATGCGACTCTTGAGCTGGTCGTGGAACAGTTCCGCATTGCGTCTGTAGCTGCCGCAAAGGGATTCGCTGATTGAATCCAGTGTCATTGAACGCTTGGTCGCCACTTCTTCACGGTAGGCCTCAATGAAAAAATCCAGGTCCTTGTCAGTGCTGAGCTTCGGCCATTTATCGAAGTACAGCGGCAGTTCCGCCGGTTCGGTCTGGAATGAGCAAATCCGCCGGTTGCTGATTGTCGCTTCGCCGATTTCGAACGGTACCCACCATGGCGGCACGGTCTTGCCCGAGACAACGGCTATCAGATGCGTGCTCGCGCTGATGTAGCGGGTGATGACCCCGGTGATGTCGTCAGTGGTCTGGGATTCCGGATCCAGCACGTCGAAGTAGGTCTTGATGTTGGCCTGTATCAGACGGCTGCTGATGGCGATCGCGTAGGGGCGATCCGCGTGACGATAGCTGATGAATACAGGCATCAGAAGTGTCCCTTGAGGGCGAGTTCGCGGTAATGGGCGCCTGAACGGTTCCACGAGTGAACGATGAACAAGTGATAGGTTGGCATGGCTGTCCCTCAGTATCGCTAATATGCGAAGAGGGCTTGAATGTATGCAGTTGAAGGGCTGGAACAAGGCCTTTACGGTTAAAGAGAAGTACCCTTCAAACAGGCGTGCGGATGCCCTACAGAAATATCTGATGTTTAAGTCGACGGGTTGTTTTGTAGGTTGTTTTGTAGGTGGTTACGAGCAGCCAGCCGTCCCATTGATGTCGGGGCGGCTGGCGCGTCTGTTTAATAGCTGTTTTCAGGCAAGCTGGCGATGATCGACCGGTAGCTGTTCATCCGTTGCTGCTGCACGCGGCCATCTTCCAGGGCCTTGAGCAGGGCGCAGCCCGGTTCGCGGTCGTGTTTGCAGTCGCGGAAGCGGCAGGTGCCGAGCAGGTCGTTGAACTCGATGAAGCCGGCTTCGACGTCGGCACGGCTGACGTGACCCAGGCCGAACTCGCGGATACCCGGGGAGTCAATCAACTCACCGCCACCGGGGAAGTGGAACAACCGCGCGGTGGTGGTGGTGTGGGTGCCCTGGCCCGACAGCTCGGACAGCGGGCCGACGCGGGTTTCGACTTCCGGCAACAGGCTGTTGACCAAAGATGATTTACCGACACCGGACTGGCCGACGAACACACTGATGTGCCCGTCCAACAGTTTTTGAAGTTGTTCCATGCCGTTGCCGTGGTGCGCCGACACTTCCAGCACCGGGTAGCCCAGCGTGCGGTAAACCGCCAGCAAGGCATTCAGCGCCGGGGCGTTCTGCTCGTCGATCAGGTCGAATTTGTTCAGCAGCAACAACGGGCGGATACCCGCATGTTCCGCGGCAACCAGGTAGCGGTCGATCAGGTTGGCATGAGGCTCTGGCAGCGGTGCGAAGACGATGACGATCATGTCGACGTTGGCCGCCACCGGCTTGAGCTGTCCACGACTGTCCGGGCGGCAGAGCTCGGTTTTGCGCGGCAGTTGCGCCACGATCACCCCGATGCCCTGGTTGCCGGCACGCCATACGACCTGATCACCGGTCACCAGCGCCGGCAGGTTGGCGCGCAAGTGGCAGCGGAATACCTGGCCGGCCAGCTCGCCATCGAGGGCTTCGACTTCAACCTGTACACCGAAGTGCGCGATCACCAGGCCCGTCTGTTCCGGACCCAGGTCGCCACCCTCAAGTGCCTCGACAGCCGAGGACTCGCGTTTGGCGGCGCGGGCAGCGCGCTCGCCCTGAATCTTTTCGATGCGCCAGTTTTGACGACGATTGAGTTGGCGTTTGGCCATGGGTGTTCCGTATCGAGAATGCAGCGATTAGGTAAAACGGTCGCGAGTTTAGCACGCCCGGCCGCCTCCCTAGGCTAAACTGCGAACCTACGCCGAGGAGCCGACATATGCAGAACCCGCAGAACCTGATCTGGATCGACCTGGAAATGACCGGGCTGAACCCTGATACCGACGTCATCATCGAGATGGCCACCATCGTCACCGACAGTAATTTGAACACCTTGGCTGAAGGTCCGGTGATCGCCATTCATCACAGCGACGAGATCCTCGCCGGTATGGACGAGTGGAATACCCGTCAACACGGCGGCTCCGGACTGACCCAACGGGTTCGCGACAGCCGCATCAGCATGGCCGAAGCGGAAGCCCAGACCATCGCCTTCCTGGAGAAATGGGTGCCGAAGGGCAAGTCGCCGATCTGTGGCAACAGCATCTGCCAGGACCGTCGCTTCCTTTATACCCACATGAAGTCGTTGGAAAGCTATTTCCACTACCGCAACCTCGACGTGTCGACCCTCAAGGAGTTGGCCGCGCGTTGGGCACCGGACGTGCGCGACAGCTTCAAAAAGGGCAGCACCCACCTGGCCCTGGACGACATCCGCGAATCGATCGCCGAGCTGCAGCACTACCGCAAGAATTTCATCAAGTTCTGATTGGGTGGCAACGAGGGTTTTTGTGGCGAGGGGGCTTGTCGGAACGCCGCACCGTCCCGCTCGGCTGCGTAGCAGTCGTAAAGTCAGCCGGCGTGGTCTATTTGAAGAGTTGCTCTCTCAGCAAATAGGGCCGCTCTGCGGCGCAGCGGGGCAAGCTCCCTCGACACAGGTACCCTTGCCCCCTTTTGGTGCCCTGACGATCTGAGTAGACTGCGCGCCTTCTCGTAAGGACCGCCACCATGTTGCTGATGCTCTACCTGATCGCCATTACTGCCGAAGCCATGACTGGCGCCCTTTCAGCGGGCCGTCGCGGCATGGACTGGTTTGGCGTGGTATTGATTGCATGCGTCACGGCGTTGGGCGGCGGTTCGGTGCGCGACGTGTTGCTTGGCCATTACCCGCTGACCTGGGTCAAACACCCGGAATACCTGGTGCTGACGTCGATCGCTGCGATGTTCACCGTCTTCGCTGCGCGCTGGATGCGCCATCTGCGCTCGCTGTTTCTGGTGCTCGACGCCGCGGGCCTGGTGGCGTTCACCCTGATCGGCTGCATGACCGCCCTGGAAATGGGCCACGGCATGCTGGTGGCCTCGGTCAGCGGCGTGATCACCGGGGTATTCGGTGGCATTCTGCGGGACATCTTCTGCAACGACATCCCGCTGATTTTCCGCCGCGAACTCTACGCCAGCGTCTCGTTTGCTGCGGCGTGGTGCTATTTATTCTGTATCTATCTGCAATTGCCGGGTGAACAGGCGATCCTGATCACGCTATTCGGCGGCTTCCTGCTGCGCTTGCTGGCGATCCGTTTCCACTGGGAAATGCCCAAGTTCGTTTATAACGACGAAGCCTGATTTACACGCAGTCCCTGTAGCAGCTGCCGAAGGCTGCGTTCGAGGCCGAAGGGCTCGCTTCGCAGTCGCGCCGAACGCAGTCTTCGGCAGCTACTACATAAGCCCGTGTTGTTTTAGCGCCCATTCGACATGCTCGCGCACCAGTTCCGACGGATAGTCCCGCCGTGCCGTCAACGCTTCCAGCACCGGAATGCTCGACGGCGCATTTCCCAGGCCGACCGCCAGATTGCGCAACCAACGCTCGTAACCGGCCCGACGCAACGGTGAACCTTCGGTGCTACTGAGGAATTTTTCTTCGTCCCACATGAACAGTTCGGCCAGTTCGGCGTTGTCCAGGTTGTGCCGGGGTTTGAAGTCGCTTTCCCCGGAAGGCCGGGCGAAGCGGTTCCATGGGCAGACAATCTGGCAGTCATCGCAACCGAACACCCGATTGCCGATCAGCGGTCGTAAATCTTCAGGAATCGCGCTTTTCAGTTCGATGGTCAGGTACGAAATGCAGCGACGGGCGTCCAGCACATAGGGGCCGACGAAGGCATTGGTCGGGCAAATGTCCAGGCAGGCCGTGCAGCGACCGCAGTGCTCGGTGGCGTGGGGTGGGTCCACCGGCAGCGGCAGGTCGACGAACAGTTCGCTGAGGAAGAAGTAACTGCCGGCCTTGCGATTCAAGACCAGCGTGTTTTTGCCGATCCAGCCCAGGCCAGCCTGTTCGGCGATGGCCTTTTCCAGCACCGGGGCGCTGTCGACGAAGGCGCGGTAGCCGAACGGGCCGATCACTGCCTGGATTTTTTCCGCCAGTTGTTGCACGCGTTTACGAATTAATTTGTGGTAATCGCGGCCCAAGGCATAACGCGAGACGTAGGCTTTTTCCGGTTGGGCCAGCCGTTGCGCCATGTGCGTGTCGCCCGGCAGGTAGTCCATGCGCAGGGAAACCACGCGCAGGGTGCCCGGCACCAGTTCTTCCGGGTGCGAGCGTTTGCTGCCATGGGCGCCCATGTAATCCATTTCGCCGTGATAGCCAGCGGCGAGCCAGCGCTCCAGGTGCTGCTCATGCTCGGCCAGATCGAGGCCGCTGATGCCGACTTGCTGAAAGCCCAGCTCGCGGCCCCAGTCCTTGATGGATTGGGCGAGGGCGGGCAGGTCTGTGGTAATAGCGGGCATGAGGCGAGAGAAACCGGAGCTGAGATGCGTATAATTCTGCCAGACATCGGAGCCTGAAGACGCATGCCGCACACTAAAGATGAATTACCCGACGCGCTGTATAGCGCCGCGCAAGTCCGAGGGCTCGATGCGAGCGTGATCGCGGCCGGTACACCGGGCTTCGAATTGATGCAGCGTGCGGCACGGGCGACCTGGCGTGCGCTGGTCCGCCATTGGCCGACCGGGCACGAATTGAGTGTGGTGGCCGGCCATGGCAATAACGCGGGCGACGGTTATCTGGTGGCCGTGCTGGCCCGACGTGCCGGCTGGCATGTGCGGGTGCTGGCCGCCGGTGACCCCGGGCGTTTGCAGGGCGATGCCGCGTCGGCGCATGCCGAGGCGGTGGCCGAAGGCGTGGCCATTCAAGGCTGGACCCCGCACTCCGAGTTGCGCGGCATTGTGCTGGATGCCTTGCTCGGCACCGGCCTGACCGGTGAAGTGCGCGAGCCGTTCGCCAGCGCCATCGCCGCGATCAATGCCAGTGGGCTCCCGGTTGCGGCGGTGGATATCCCCTCGGGGCTGTGCGCCGATACGGGTCGCCAGCTCGGCATTGCGGTTCGAGCAGACCTGACTGTGACGTTCATCGGGTTGAAGGTGGGGCTGTTCACCGGTGACGCGGCGGATGTGGTGGGCGATTTGGTATTCAACGATCTGCACGTCGCCCCCGAGACATTTATTGGGGCCGAGATCAGTGCGCGTCGCCTGACGGCCGGTAATGTGCCGCGTCTGACCGGCCGCGCTCCAACTGCCCACAAAGGCAAATTCGGTCACGTATTGCTCGTTGGCGGTGATCGCGGTTTTGGCGGCGCCATCCTGCTTAGTGCACAAAGTACCCTGCGCAGCGGTGCCGGCATGGTGTCCGTGGCCACCCGCAGCGAGCATGTTCCGGCCGCCCTGGCGCGTTTGCCGGAAGCCATGGTGCTCGGTACGTCGTCGGCCAATCAATTGATGGGCTTGCTGGAGAAGGCCACGGTGCTGGTCGTCGGCCCGGGGCTGGGGCAGGCCGCCTGGGGGCGCAGCCTGTTGTCGGCCGCGGCCAACGCGTCGCAGCCACAAGTCTGGGATGCCGATGCATTGAACCTGTTGGCCGAAGGTGGCGTGAGCTTGCCCGCAGGTAGTGTCATCACGCCGCATCCGGGCGAAGCGGCACGATTGCTGGGGATATCGACAGCCGCCGTACAGGCTGACCGCCCGGCCGCGGCCCATGCGTTGAGCAAAAAATATACAGCGGTGGTAGTGCTCAAGGGCGCTGGCAGTCTGATTGCCAGCCCCGATGGGCGTCTGGCGCTGTGTCATCAGGGCCATCCGGCCATGGCGTCGGCCGGGTTGGGTGATGTGCTGGCCGGTCTGGTGGGCGCCTTGCTCGCTCAGGGCCTGGACGCGTATGACGCGGCCTGCCTGGCGGTCTGGCTGCACGCCAATGCCGGTGCGCAACAAGGTAAATTAGGCCGCGGGCTGGCGGCCAGTGATCTGATTCCAGCCATTCGTCAGTTGTTGGAGGAGCAAGCACCGTGTCTGAAGTAACCCTGTACCTGGCTGATGAGCAGGCCATGAGCGATTTTGGCGCACGTATCGCCAAAACCACCGGAGGGCACGGTCTGATCTTTCTTGAAGGGGATCTGGGCGCGGGGAAAACCACACTGTCCCGGGGCATCATCCGTGGCCTGGGGCATACCGGCGCGGTAAAAAGTCCGACCTTTACCCTGGTCGAGCCTTACGAGATCGGCGCCGTCCGCGCCTTCCATTTCGACTTATATCGATTGGTCGACCCCGAGGAGCTGGAGTACCTCGGCATCCGCGACTATTTCGATGACGACGCATTATGTCTTATTGAATGGCCCCAGAAGGGTGCAGGCTTTTTGCCAAAGCCCGACCTGACCATTACCATTAGCCCGCAAGACAGCGGGCGTTCGCTGAGAATTTTGCCCCAAGGCTCGCGTGGCGAGTCGTGGTGTGCCGTTTTGGCATTGGAATCCAAATAAATGATGGGGTTAGGTATGCGCTTTCGCGCGTTGGTTGCTGCCGTAGGGGTGTTGTTTTTGGCGGTGACCGTCGACGCTGTGGCCGAGACGAAGGTCAACAGTGTTCGCCTTTGGCGGGCGCCGGATAACACTCGACTGGTGTTCGACCTGACGGGGCCTGTCCAGCACAGCGTCTTTACCCTGACCGCACCGGATCGGCTGGTAATCGACATCAATGGCGCGACGCTCGGCTCGCCGCTGAACGTCTCCACGGCCAACACGCCGATCACGGCAATGCGTTCGGCTCAGCGTACGCCGACCGATTTGCGGGTGGTCATCGACCTGAAAAAAGCCGTCACGCCGAAAAGCTTCACCTTGGCGCCGAACGCCCAGTACGGCAATCGCCTGGTAGTCGACCTGTTCGACAACGCGGCCGATGCCGCGCCACCGCCTGCGCCAACACCGTCTGTGGCCACGGTACCCGCCGTACCCGTCACGCCGTCCGAGCCTTCGATCAAGCTGCCACCCGCACCGGCTGGCAAGCGCGACATTATCGTGGTGATCGATGCCGGTCACGGCGGCGAAGACCCGGGCGCCTCGGGGTCTCGCGGTCAGCGTGAAAAAGACGTGGTGCTGGCCATCGCCCGTGAGTTGCAGCGTCAGGTCAATGGCATGAAAGGTTTCCGCGCCGAACTGACCCGTACCGGCGACTACTTCATTCCGTTGCGCGGCCGTACCGAAATCGCCCGCAAGAAGGGCGCCGACCTGTTCGTTTCGATCCACGCCGACGCCGCGCCTTCAGCCGCTGCGTTCGGCGCGTCGGTGTTTGCCCTGTCTGACCGCGGCGCTACGTCGGAGACCGCCCGTTGGCTGGCCGACAGCGAAAACCGTTCCGACTTGATCGGCGGTGCCGGCAACGTCAGCCTCGACGACAAGGACCGGATGCTCGCCGGCGTGCTGCTCGACCTGTCGATGACCGCTTCCCTGACTTCCAGCCTGAACGTTGGCCAGAAAGTCTTGAGCAACATCGGTCGCGTCACGCCGCTGCACAAACAGCGCGTGGAGCAAGCCGGGTTCATGGTGTTGAAGTCGCCGGACATCCCGTCGATCCTGGTGGAAACCGGGTTCATCTCCAACGCCAACGAAGCCTCGAAACTCGCGGCATCGAGCCACCAGCAGGCGCTGGCGCGCTCCATCAGCAGCGGCGTGCGGCAATTCTTCCAGCAAAACCCGCCGCCGGGCACCTACATTGCCTGGCTGCGCGATTCCGGCAAGATCGCCCAAGGCCCGCGTGACCATCGCGTCAGCCCCGGTGAAACCCTGGCGATGATCGCCGTGCGTTATCAGGTGTCTGCGGCCACCTTGCGCAGTGCCAACAACTTGCAAAGTGACGAGCTGAAGATTGGTCAGACGTTGACCATTCCAGGCACTGAACTGGCGGCCAAAGAATGAACCAGGTGCTGACCAACACGGCGCGTATCGAGCTACTCAGCCCGCGGCTGGCGAACCAGATTGCTGCTGGTGAAGTGGTTGAGCGCCCGGCCTCGGTGATCAAGGAGTTGCTGGAAAACAGCCTCGACTCCGGCGCCAAACGCATCGATGTCGATGTGGAGCAGGGTGGTGTCAAGCTGCTGCGGGTGCGCGACGATGGCAGCGGCATTTCCGCCGATGACCTGCCTTTGGCCCTGGCCCGTCACGCCACCAGCAAGATTCGCAACCTGGAAGACCTCGAACAGGTCATGAGCCTGGGGTTTCGTGGTGAGGCGCTGGCCTCCATCAGTTCCGTGGCGCGTCTGACTCTGACTTCCCGCACTCGCGACGCCGATCAAGCCTGGCAGGTGGAAACCGAAGGCCGGGACATGGCGGCTCGCGTGCAACCAGCGGCTCATCCGGTGGGCACTTCGGTGGAAGTGCGCGATTTGTTCTTCAATACCCCGGCGCGCCGCAAGTTTCTCAAGACCGAAAAAACCGAATTCGATCACCTGCAAGAAGTGATCAAGCGTCTGGCGCTGGCGCGGTTCGATGTGGCGTTCCATCTGCGTCACAACGGCAAAACCATCCTCAGTCTGCACGAAGCCCATGATGACGCGGCCCGCGCCCGGCGTGTGGCGGCGATCTGTGGGGCGGGCTTTCTGGAGCAGGCGCTGCCGATCGAAATCGAACGCAATGGCCTGCATTTGTGGGGTTGGGTCGGGTTGCCGACCTTCAACCGCAGCCAGGCGGATCTGCAGTATTTCTTTGTGAATGGCCGTGCCGTGCGCGACAAACTGGTGGCGCACGCAGTGCGCCAGGCTTATCGCGACGTATTGTTCAACGGTCGGCACCCGACATTCGTGCTGTTTTTCGAAGTCGATCCGGCGGGCGTCGACGTCAACGTGCACCCGACCAAGCACGAAGTACGCTTCCGTGACGGGCGCATGGTTCACGACTTCCTTTACGGCACTTTGCATCGCGCCTTGGGTGATGTGCGGCCGGAAGACCAGTTGGCCGCGCCTGTCGCGACAGCCATGGTCCGGCCAACCGGTATCGAAGCCGGCGAGTTCGGCCCGCAGGGCGAGATGCGTCTGGCGGCCAATGCGCTGCTGGAGCAGCCTCAGGCCCAGCCGTCCTTCAATACTTCGGCGGGCTCTGGCGCCGGTGCCGGTTATCAGTATCAATACACGCCACGACCTCAGTCCGGCGTGCCCGTCGCCGAAGCCCAGGCGGCCTATCGCGAGTTTTTCGCGCCGTTGCCCGAGGCCAATGCGGTCGCGCTGCCGGCCGGGCAAGATGACATTCCGCCGCTGGGCTATGCACTGGCGCAGCTCAAGGGCATCTACATTCTTTCGGAAAACGCCCAAGGCCTGGTGCTGGTAGACATGCATGCCGCCCATGAGCGGATCATGTACGAACGGCTGAAAGTCGCCATGGCCAGCGAGGGGTTGAGCGGTCAGCCATTGCTGGTGCCGGAATCCCTGGCGGTCAGCCAGCGCGAAGCCGACTGCGCCGAAGAAAACGTCGCCTGGTTCCAGCGTCTGGGTTTTGAATTGCAGCGCCTTGGCCCGGAAACCCTGGCCATCCGGCAAATCCCTGCGTTGCTGAAGCAGGCCGAGGCCAACCGACTGGTTAGCGATGTGCTGGCGGATTTGATGGAATACGGCACCAGCGACCGGATTCAGGCGCACTTGAACGAACTGCTCGGCACCATGGCCTGCCACGGCGCGATTCGCGCGAATCGGCGCCTGGCCTTGCCGGAAATGAACGGCCTGCTGCGGGACATGGAAAACACCGAGCGCAGCGGTCAATGCAACCATGGCCGACCGACCTGGACCCAACTGGGCCTGGACGATCTGGACAAACTGTTCTTGCGCGGTCGTTGATGAGCCAGTTCCCTCCCGCGATTTTCCTGATGGGGCCGACGGCCGCCGGCAAGACCGACCTGGCCATCGAACTCACCAAGGTCCTGCCCTGCGAGCTGATCAGTGTCGATTCGGCGCTGGTTTATCGCGGCATGGACATCGGCACCGCCAAACCCTCCAAAGAGATCCTGGCCGAATTCCCGCATCGTCTGATCGACATTCTCGACCCGGCCGAGAGTTATTCCGCCGCGGATTTCCGTCGCGATGCGTTGCAAGCCATGGGCGAGATCACCGCGCGGGGCAATATTCCGCTGCTGGTGGGCGGCACAATGCTCTATTACAAGGCTTTGCTCGAAGGTCTGGCCGACATGCCGGCGGCCGATGCGGACGTTCGTGCGCAAATCGAAGAAGAGGCTGCACGCCTTGGCTGGCAAGCCCTGCACGATCAATTGGCGGTGATTGATCCGCAATCCGCGGCGCGAATTCACCCGAACGATCCGCAGCGCCTTAGTCGTGCACTGGAAGTTTATCGCGTCAGCGGCCAGAGCATGACTGAGCTACGCTTGCGACAATCTGCGCAAAGTACTGAAGCAGCCGCTTCGGGACTGCAACAATTGCCCTATACTGTCGCGAACTTGGCCATCGCTCCGGCAAATCGCCAGGTACTGCACGAGCGCATTAAACAAAGATTCACAAATATGTTGGAACAGGGATTCGTCGACGAGGTCGTAGCCCTGCGAGATAGAGGTGACTTGCATTCCGGGTTGCCGTCTATACGTGCAGTAGGTTATCGACAAGTCTGGGATTACCTGGATGGCAAGCTGACGCAAGCCGAGATGCAGGAGCGTGGAATCATTGCCACGCGCCAATTGGCGAAGCGCCAGTTCACCTGGCTGCGCAGTTGGGCTGATTTACACTGGTTGGACAGCCTCGATTGCGACAATCTGCCGCGCGCCTTGAAATACCTCGGGACCATCTCCATATTGAGCTGAGTCCTTGCAATTGCCGTCTATCCTTGGGGGTGTGACGGCCCCAAGCCATCTGTTTACCTATTTTTTATATTGAATCCTTAAAGGAGTGCGGCACATGTCAAAAGGGCATTCGCTACAAGACCCTTACTTGAATACTTTACGTAAAGAGAAAGTGGGGGTTTCCATCTACCTGGTCAACGGGATCAAACTGCAAGGCACGATCGAGTCTTTCGACCAGTTCGTTATCCTGCTGAAAAACACCGTCAGCCAGATGGTTTACAAACACGCTATCTCTACAGTGGTGCCAGTTCGTCCAATTCGTCTGCCTAGCGCAACCGAATCCGAAGCAGGCGACGCTGAGCCAGGTAACGCCTGATAGGAGTCTCCTTTGTTCTTTGAGCGCCACGGTGGTGGTGAGCGGGCAATTCTCGTTCACTTGGATGGTCAGGACCCTGAGGCGCGCGAAGATCCGCAGGAGTTTCAGGAGTTGGCAATTTCGGCTGGTGCCGAGACCGTCGCGTTTTTTAACGTGCCGCGTCATCGGCCAACCGCCAAAACCCTGATCAGCAGCGGCAAGGTCGAAGAGTTACGCGACCTGGTCAAAGCCGAACAGGTCGATCTGGTGATTTTCAATCACATCCTCACGCCCAGTCAGGAACGTAACCTCGAACGTATTTTCGAGTGTCGCGTGATCGATCGCACGGGTCTGATTCTCGATATCTTCGCCCAACGCGCCCGCACCCATGAAGGCAAGCTCCAGGTCGAACTGGCCCAGCTTGAGTACATGAGTACGCGTCTGGTTCGCGGCTGGACTCACCTTGAGCGGCAGAAGGGCGGTATCGGCCTGCGCGGGCCGGGTGAAACCCAACTGGAAACCGACCGGCGCCTGTTGCGGATTCGTCTGCGTCAGATCAAGGGGCGCCTGGAAAAGGTCCGCAGCCAGCGCGAGCAGTCTCGTCGCGGGCGCAAGCGTGCTGACATTCCGACGGTTTCACTGGTGGGTTATACCAACGCCGGCAAATCGACGCTGTTCAACTCGGTCACCGATTCCGACGTCTTTGCCGCCAACCAGCTGTTCGCGACCCTCGACCCGACCTTGCGCCGACTAGAGCTCGAGGACCTCGGGCCGATCGTGCTGGCCGACACCGTGGGCTTCATTCGTCACCTGCCGCACAAACTGGTCGAGGCATTTCGAGCTACGCTCGAAGAGTCGAGCAACTCCGACCTGCTGCTGCACGTGATCGATGCGCACGAGCCTGATCGTATGGCCCAGATCGAACAGGTCATGGTGGTGCTCGGGGAGATCGGGGCACAAGACTTGCCGATCCTTGAGGTATACAACAAACTCGATTTGCTCGAGGGGGTTGAGCCGCAGATCCAGCGCGATGCCGATGGCAAGCCGCAGCGGGTCTGGTTGTCGGCCAAGGACGGTACCGGCCTGGACTTGCTCAAGCAGGCAGTGGCGGAACTGTTGGGCAGCGATTTGTTTGTTGGCACCTTGCGCTTGCCGCAACGTTTTGCTCGACTGCGTGCGCAGTTTTTCGAACTCGGTGCGGTGCAAAAAGAAGAACACGACGAAGAAGGCATCAGCCTGCTGGCCGTTCGCTTGCCACGGATCGAATTGAATCGACTCGTGAGCCGCGAAGGTCTGCAACCGATGGAATTCATCGAGCAACACACTTTGCAATAAAAGCCTGAGAAAGCGGTTGTGCCGCGGTGACAGGCATTCTGTAGCATTGGTCGGCGCGCCGTGGGTGCGTCTTTGCTTTATCAGATGGAGAGCGCTATGGCTTGGAATGAGCCGGGTGGCAACTCGAATAATCAGGATCCTTGGGGTGGCAAGCGCCGCAATAACGGCGACCGCAAGGGACCACCGGATCTCGACGAGGCCTTCCGAAAGCTGCAGGAAAGCCTGAACGGGTTGTTCGGTGGTGGCAAGAAACGCGGTGACGAGGGTGGTGGTCCGGGCAAGAGTGGCGGCTTTGGTGGCCTGCTCGGCATCGGTCTGACCGTGCTCGCAGCCGTGTGGCTGTACAGCGCTGTCTACGTGGTCGACGAGCAGGAGCAGGCCGTGGTGCTGCGCTTCGGCAAATATTATGAAACCGTCGGCCCGGGCCTGAACATCTATTTCCCGCCGATCGATCGCAAGTACCTGGAAAACGTCACGCGTGAGCGTGCCTATACCAAGCAGGGTCAAATGCTGACTGAAGACGAAAACATCGTCGAAGTGCCGCTAACCGTGCAGTACAAGATCAGCAACCTGCAGGACTTCGTGCTGAACGTCGATCAGCCGGAAACCAGCCTGCAGCATGCGACCGACAGTGCCTTGCGCCACGTGGTGGGTTCTACCGCCATGGACCAGGTGCTGACCGAAGGTCGTGAATTGATGGCCAGCGAAATCAAGGAGCGTCTGCAACGTTTCCTCGATACCTATCGCACCGGTATCACCGTCACTCAGGTCAACGTACAGAGCGCTGCTGCACCGCGTGAAGTCCAGGAAGCCTTCGATGACGTGATCCGCGCCCGTGAAGACGAGCAGCGTTCGCGTAACCAGGCTGAAACCTACGCCAACGGCGTCGTGCCGGAAGCCCGTGGTCAGGCCCAGCGCATCCTCGAGGATGCCAACGGTTACCGCGACGAGACCGTCTCCCGCGCCAAGGGTGAGGCTGACCGCTTCACCAAACTGGTGGCCGAGTACCGCAAGGCGCCTGAAGTTACCCGTCAGCGTCTGTACCTGGACACCATGCAGGAAATCTTCAGCAACACCAGCAAGGTTCTCGTGACCGGCAACAAGAATGGCCAGAGCAATCTGCTGTATCTGCCGCTGGACAAGATGGTCGAGGATGGTCGCCGCACCAGCACTCCGGTGACCGGCGCAGCAGCCAGCAGCAATGAAGTGAATGTGCGTGCGGCGGCTGATCTGCAGCAACAGCAGGCACGTACCAGGGAGAGTCGCTGATGAGCAATAAATCGCTGATCGCCCTTATTGTCGGCGTCGTCGTGGCGATCGTTGCCTGGAACTGCTTCTACATCGTGGCTCAGACCGAGCGTGCGGTGTTGCTGCAGTTCGGTCGCGTGGTCCAGGCCGATGTTCAGCCAGGCCTGCATGTGAAAGTGCCTTACGTTAACAAGGTGCGCATATTCGATGCGCGCCTGATGACGCTGGATGCACCGACACAGCGCTTCCTGACGCTGGAAAAGAAAGCCGTGATGGTCGATGCCTACGCCAAGTGGCGCGTGAAAGATGCCGAGCGCTTCTACACCGCGACTTCCGGCCTCAAGCAGATTGCCGACGAGCGTCTGTCCCGTCGTCTGGAGTCGGGCCTGCGTGACCAGTTCGGTAAACGCACCCTGCACGAAGTGGTATCCGGTGAACGTGATGCGCTGATGGCAGACATCACCGCTTCGCTGAACAAGATGGCGGAAAAAGAGCTGGGCATTGAAGTTGTCGATGTCCGGGTCAAGGCCATCGACCTGCCGAAGGAAGTGAACCGCAGCGTGTTCGAGCGTATGAGCACCGAGCGTGAGCGTGAAGCTCGCGAGCACCGCGCCAAGGGTAACGAGCTGGCCGAAGGCATCCGTGCCGACGCCGACCGTCAACGCCGCGTGCTGCTGGCTGAAGCCTATCGTGAATCCGAAGAGGTTCGCGGTGATGGTGATGCCCAGGCTGCTGCGATCTACTCCAAGGCATACGGCCAGGATCAGGAGTTCTACGCGTTCTACCGTAGCCTGCGTGCCTACCGTGAAAGCTTCGCGAACAAATCCGACGTCATGGTCCTGGACCCGAGCAGTGACTTCTTCCGTTACCTGGAAAAAGCCAAGCCTTGATACGACGTTGACCTGAATCATCCCCCCGCCTGGCGGCTAAAGCCTCGGGCGGGGTGATCCTTTGGGAAAACGTGTGTATGATGCGGCAGCCGGGAAATTCCCGGCTTTTTTGCGTCTGCACGTTTGATTGCTGTTTTTATGCAGGCGCCCGAGTTGAATGACTCGACAGGTTTTTCGAGGAAAGTGGTTGGCGAAGCCGGTTCCAGGCTTTTCGCCACGTTGTTCATGCGCGGGGTTTATGCACATGAGCCGATCATTTTCTGCTTCACTCAAGGCTCGCCCAAAGGCTTGCTGCCCGGATCATAGGGGAATGGCGTAATGGCAACGGTAGACCGCTGGCTGCTGCCAGATGGCATCGAAGAAGTACTGCCACCGGAGGCTGCGCGCATCGAAGTTGCGCGTCGCCAGGTGTTGGATCTGTTCCAGAGCTGGGGTTACGAGTTTGTCGTGACTCCCCATATCGAGTACCTGGAATCCCTGCTGACCGGCGCAGGCCAGGACCTCGATCTGCGCACCTTCAAGGTCATCGACCCGCAGTCGGGCCGGCAGATGGGTTTCCGTGCCGACATCACGCCGCAAGTGGCGCGCATCGATGCGCACACCCTGCGTCGCGAAGGCCCGAGCCGTCTGTGCTATGCCGGTAGCGTGCTGCATGCTCAGCCACGTGCGTTGTCGTCCTCGCGCAGCCCGATTCAACTGGGCGCCGAGTTGTACGGCGATGCCAGCCCAAGCAGCGACGTGGAAGTCATCAGCCTGATGCTGGCCATGCTGCAACTGGCCGATGTGCCGGATGTGCACATGGACCTCGGGCATGTCGGCATCTACCGCGGCCTGGCCCGCGCCGCCGGTTTGTCCGGCGAAGTCGAGCAACAGTTGTTCGATGCATTGCAACGTAAAGCCATCGACGAGGTCATTACCTTGACCGAAGGCCTGCCTGCCGATCTGTCGGGCATGCTGCGAGCGCTGGTCGACCTGTGTGGCGGTCGTGAAGTGTTGAGCGCTGCCCGCGAGCGTCTGGCCAATGCGCCGGCGCCTGTTCTGGCGGCCCTGGACGATTTGCTGGCGATTGCCGAGCGTCTGTCCACGCGTTTCCCGGAGTTACCGCTGTACTTCGACCTGGGCGAATTGCGCGGCTACCACTACCACACCGGTGTGGTGTTCGCCGTGTTCGTGCCGGGTGTTGGCCAGTCCATCGCTCAGGGCGGTCGTTACGACGATATCGGTGCCGACTTCGGTCGCGCCCGTCCGGCGACAGGCTTCTCCACCGATTTGAAAACCCTGGTGACCCTGGGGCGTGCTGAGATCGAGCTACCGTCTGGCGGTATCTGGATGCCTGACAGTACGGATGCAGCACTCTGGCAGCAGGTTTGCCAGTTGCGCAGTGAGGGTCAGCGTGTCGTTCAGGCATTGCCTGGGCAGCCTTTGGCCGCCGCCCGTGAAGCGGACTGCGACCGGCAATTGATTCAGCAGAACGGGCTTTGGCAAGTATCGCCACTGGCTTCTTGAGTTTTCCTGCCGGCCGCCGCCGGCACCAAGTTTGCGCGAATGAGGACAAGTGTTATGGGTAAGAATGTCGTAGTCCTGGGCACCCAATGGGGTGATGAGGGCAAAGGCAAGATCGTTGATCTGCTGACCGAACATGCTGCCGCCGTAGTGCGCTACCAAGGTGGCCACAACGCTGGTCACACTCTGGTGATCGACGGCGAAAAAACCGTCTTGCACCTGATCCCGTCTGGCGTGCTGCGCGAAGGCGTGCAGTGCCTGATCGGTAACGGCGTGGTGGTTGCACCCGACGCCCTGCTGCGGGAAATCAACAAGCTGGAAGAGAAAGGCGTACCGGTGCGCGAGCGCCTGCGTATCAGCCCGTCCTGCCCGCTGATCCTGTCCTACCACGTAGCACTGGACCAGGCCCGTGAAAAGGCCCGTGGCGAGCTGAAGATCGGCACCACCGGTCGCGGCATCGGCCCGGCTTACGAAGACAAGGTTGCCCGTCGCGGTCTGCGCATCGGTGATCTGTTCCACCGTGAGCGTTTCGCCGCCAAGCTGGGCGAGTTGCTGGATTACCACAACTTCGTACTGGTCAATTACTACAAAGAGCCAGCGATCGACTTCCAGAAGACACTCGACGAGTGCATGGAATACGCCGAGCTGCTCAAGCCGATGATGCTCGACGTCACCGCAGAGCTGCACAACCTGCGTCGTGCCGGCAAGGACATCATGTTCGAAGGCGCCCAGGGCTCCCTGCTGGACATCGACCACGGCACCTACCCGTACGTCACCAGCTCCAACACCACCGCTGGCGGCATCGCCACCGGTTCGGGTGTTGGTCCGATGTTCCTGGACTACATCCTCGGCATCACCAAGGCTTACACCACGCGCGTCGGCTCCGGTCCGTTCCCGACTGAGCTGTTCGACGACGTTGGTGCGTTCCTGGCCAAGCGTGGCCACGAGTTCGGCGCCACCACTGGCCGTGCCCGTCGTTGCGGCTGGTTCGATGCCGTGATCCTGCGTCGCGCTATCGATGTGAACAGCATCTCGGGTCTGTGCCTGACCAAGCTGGACGTGCTGGACGGCCTGGAAACCATCAACATCTGCGTAGGCTACAAGAACGAAGATGGTGCAGTGATCGACGCACCGACCGACGCCGACAGCTACATCGGCCTGGAGCCGGTGTACGAGCAGATGCCGGGCTGGAGCGAGTCGACCCTGGGTGCCAAGACCCTGGAGGAGCTGCCTCAGGCTGCGCGCAACTACATCAAGCGCATCGAAGAGTTGGTCGGCGCGCCGATCGACATTATTTCGACGGGCCCGGACCGCAACGAAACTATCGTTCTGCGTCACCCGTTCGCTTAATAAGTCGTTGATGTAAAACACAAAGGCCCCTTAATCGGGGCCTTTGTCGTTTATGCCTGTTGGACGGCATGACCTTTGCTGTGAATATTGCCTTCAGAATGCCATCAATTTAATGGCGTTAGAGTAGAGGGATTTCCTGTGTCGGCCGTTCTCTCACTGTTACAAAGCCGTTTGTTGCGGCCCGTGTTCGTTACCCTTGGTATCGCCCTTTTGGTGCAGGTGCTGGTGGCTGTCGCTCTGACCCGGAGCACGGTGACTGCGCTGGAAACCGATCTGGGCGTGCGCTTGGGCTCCGATAGCCAAAAGCTCTCCGGTGAGCTGGAGCAGGCGGGGCGTGAAGTCACGTCGAGCCTGGATAACCTGTCCAGCAATACCCGTCAGCGCCTGACCGCTGGGCTGTCTTCACGTTTGAAAGACGAGCAGGCTCAACTGCGTACGACGCTGGAGAAGGACCTGAAGGATTCGGCCAATGACATGGCGCAACTTCTGGCGTCGGTCGCACCCCGCGCCATGTGGGACAGCGACATTCCCACCCTGTCCGAATTCGCTCGCCGCGCCCAGCGCAATCCCAACGTGTTGTTCGTGGTCTATGACGACGCCACGGGCCAGCACCTGACGCGCTATCTCAACCGGGAGAACGCGATCAACAAGGCGCTTCTGGAGAAAGGCCAGGGCGAGCGGGCGTTGGACAAGGTGCTGGACGCAGCGAAGAGCGATCCGTCGGTCTACTACCTCGAAGCCTCGATCAGTCCCAATGGCGTGGAAATCGGCAAAGTCTTGATGGGGGTCTCAACTGCCTCTGTGGAAACCGATCTGGCGGCGCTGGACAAGCGCTTCTCGGCGCTGATCGCCAGCAGCGATCAATTGGTGGGTGACAGCCTCAAAGGTGCGGCGGCCGACAGCGCAACGGCGATGCGCGGACGTCTGCAATCGGCGCAGTCCACTGCTTCTGAAATGAAAGCCAACACCACGGGCGCCGTACAGGAAGCCGCAGGGGCTTTGCGCTGGCGCATCGGCATGGGCCTGGCGGTGGTGGGTTTCGGTGTGCTGCTGTTACTGGCGGTGGTGCTGGGGCGTCGAGTGGTCAATCGCCTGAAAATGCTCATTGTCGCGATGGATGACTTGGCGGCAGGCGAGGGCGACCTGACCAAGCGCGTGCAGATCAACAGCCAGGACGAGATCGGCGACATGGCCTCGGCGGTCAATCGCTTTGTGGATAAATTACAGCCGATCGTGCGCGAGGCGGGCGATGTGGCCCAGCGTACCGGCGTGGAAATCGGCGCCATGACCCTGCGCAATGCCGGTGCTGATGCAGCGGCTGGCATGCAGCGCGATGAAGTGGCCGAAAGCCTGCGCGCGTTGTCGCAAATGGCTGACGAGGCTCAGTCTGAAAGCCACGCCATGCAGGCCGCTTTGCAGCAGGTGGTGGGCATTCGTCAGGCCACGGATGAGAACACCCGGACTTCGGCGAAGGTCGGTAGTCTCATCGAGGCATTGGCCGGACAGGTCGACACCGGCGCGAAAGTCATCGAGCGCCTGGCGCAACAGAGTGAGCAGATTGAAGTGGTGCTGACGGTGATTCACGGGATCGCCGAACAAACCAACTTGCTGGCACTGAATGCGGCGATTGAGGCGGCGCGTGCCGGCGAGACCGGTCGCGGGTTTGCTGTGGTGGCGGACGAGGTGCGGGCTCTGGCGAGCAAGACCCAGAGCTCCACCGGTGACATTCAGGCGCACATCGTTGCACTGCAGCAGGGCGCGCGTGAGGCCGTCGCGGCAATCGGGCAGGCTGGGCGTCAGGCCAGCGAAGGTCTGCTGGTGTTGCGCGATAGCGCGCGGTTGCAACAGTCGGTGCAGGCGTCGGTCGAGCAGGTGCATGCGGCGATCGGCCTGGCGACCCAGGCCGCGGCGCATCAGGCGCAAGGTGCGCAGGCCGTGCGTGGGCGGGTTGAGACCATCCATGCTCAAGCTGAGAAGGCGGCTCAGGCGGTCGTGGAGACCACGGCCAGCGGCAAGGTGCTGGATGGGTTGGCGGCGCAGTTGAAGGCGAGCCTGGGGCAGTTCAGGGCTTAGGTTTCTCGTTCGCAGGTCTGGTGCCTTCGCGGGCAAGCCTCGCTCCTACAAGGGCTACGTAATCCTTGTAGGAGCGAGGCTTGCCCGCGAAGCTTTTCAACGACTCAAATACATCCGCGTCGTCAGCAGATACACAGGCAACCCCGACACCACAATCAACAACGCCGCATAAGGCGCCGCCGCCGCGAACTCCACATTCGCGGTATGCGCCCAGACTTCCGTCGCCAGCGTATTGAGCCCGGTCGGGCTCAGCAGCAGCGTCGCCGTCAGTTCCTTCATCGCATCCAGAAACACCAGCGCAAACGCAGCACCCAGGGCGGGAAAGATGATGGGCAGGGTCACCCGACAAAACGCGCTGAAAGACGACGCCCCCAGCGTGCGTGCGGCCTCTTCCAGTTGCGGTGCGGCCTTGTTCAGTGCGGTGCGAATCGGTGCTTGCGCCAGTGGCAGAAACAACAGCGCATAGGCTATCAGCAACAGCGTCGAGGTCTGGTACAGCACTGGCACATAATGCAGGGCGAAATACACCAGGGTCAGCGCAATCACCAATCCCGGCAGTGCATGCAGCAGATACGGCAAGCGCTCGGCCCAGATTGCCAGTCGGCCTTTATGGCGCACCACCAGCAACCCCACCGGCACCGCCAGCACCAGGCACAGCGCAGCGCCACCGAGCGACAGCGCCAGCGACGAGAGCAATGCCTCGCTGATCGCGGCCACCGGGAACGCTGCCGACGAACCCACCATCAGCCAGTACGCCAGCATTCCCAGTGGAATGCCGCTGCCGATGATCGCCAGCAGCAAGCAGTAAAGTTGTCCCACAGCCGTCCACGGCCCGAGGCGAACCTGCTCCGCATGCCGCGCAGCGCCCTGGCCGGTGCGTACGTGACGGCCTTTGCCGCGCACGCGTAACTCAAGCCATAGCAGCACCAGGCACAGCGCCAGCAACACCGCAGAAAGCATCGCTGCATTGGCGTTGCTGAATTCCAGTTCGAACTGCTGATAGATCGCCGTGGTAAAGGTTTGCAGGCCGATGATCGACAGCGCGCCGAACTCCACCAGCATGTGCAGCGCAATCAACAGTGAACCGGCCAGCAGTGACGGCCAGAGCAGGGGCAGGGTGATTTTGAAGAATACACCCCAACGATTCTGCCCCAGGGTGCGGGCAGACTCTTCAAGAGAGGGGTCGAGATTGCGCAGCGTTGCCGCGACCGGCAGAAAGATCAGCGGGTACTTGGACAGCGTCATCACCAGAATCGCCCCGCCCAGCCCTTCGAAGTGAGCGCTCAGGGACACCCAGGTGAAACTGCTGACAAACGCCGGCACTGCGAACGGCAGGCACAGGATCACGCCCCATAACCGCCGTCCCGGCAGATTGCTGCGCTCCAGCAGCCAGGCGAGTGACAAGCCAATCACACCGCAGGCCAATGTGACGCCCAGCATCAGCGCCAGGGTATTGCGCAGCAGGCCAAACACGTAGGGCCGCCACAGCAGATGCAGTGCCTCGGCCCAGCCGGCTTGCCAGGTTTTGAGGCCGACATAGGCCAGCGGCAACAGGCTGAGTACCACCAGCAGTAGAACCGGTAGCAGCAGCCATATCGACGGCCGCTTGCGCCTTGGCATGTAACCCCCATGCGAAGCGGGGGCGGATAACGAGGCGCTCATCAGTTCAAGCCAACGTCACGTTCCAGGTCCAGGGCTTCTTCGGCGTTGCCGAGATCGGCTGGCGTGACGTTCGGCGCTTGCAGTTCGCTGAACGGCTTGAGACCGCGATCCGATTCCATGCCCTTGTGCAGCGGGTATTCAGCGGTGGTCTGGGTGATCACACGCTGACCTTCTTCGCTGGCCATGTAGGCGAGTAATTGCTGGGCTTCTTTTGGATGTTTGCTGGATTTCAGTACGCCAGCGCTGGAAACGGTGATCAGTCCGCCGACGTCGCCACCGGTGAAGTAATGCAGCTTCGAGTCGAGTTGGCCTTTTTCACGCTGTAAGGCGAACCAGTAGTAGTTGTTCACCAGCACGGTGGCGACTTCGCCATTTTCCACGGCTTTCAGTGCAACCATGTTGTTGCTGTAGGTTTTGCCGAACGCACGCAGGCCGGTCAGCCATTCTTCGGCGGCGTCCATCCCGTGGACCTTGATAATCGCCACCGCCTGTTCCTGGAAGGCGCCGCTGCTGGGCACGAAGCCGACCTTGCCTTGCCATTTTGGATCGGAGAATTCCATTACGGACTTGGGCAGGTCTTTTTCGTCGATCAGTTTAGGGTTGAAGGCGACGACCCGGACCCGCGCGGTGATGCCGATCCAGGTGCCATTGCCGGCGACGTAGTCCTTGGGCAGGACTTCAAGTGTGGCGGCATCGGCTTTCGCCAGCAGGCCTTGTTCGCCGAGCTTGTTCAGCGGTGGCGATTCTTCGGTGTAGATCACATCGGCGGGGGAGCGATCGCCTTCTTCGACGATCTGGCTGGCGAATTGGTTGCTGCTGCCCTTGCGCACATTGACGTGAATCCCGGTCTTGGCTTCGAAGGCTTTGGCGACGGCGTCGCCGACTTCCTTGTGTTGACCGTTATAGAGTGTCAGGGAAACCGGATCGGCGGCTTGGGTGAGGGGCGTGGCGAGTGTCAGGCCGAGGAGGGTGATGGTCAGGCCGCGGCGCAGGGTATTTCGAAGCATCATTCGCAGGGTTCCTCACTGTCGCATTGCAAAAACTTGAAACAATGATAAACGATATTGCTTCTCAAGTGCGCCTTGCAGGGCGGGTGAGGGTTTGCTAGAGGGGCTGGTGCAGATCTTTGTGGCGAGGGAGTTTGCTCCCGTTCGGCTGCGGAGCAGTCGCAAAACCGGGCAATAAGGTTTGACTGAAAGAATGAGGGGGCCGCTTCGCAGCCCAGCGGGAGCAAGCTCCCTCGCCACAAGGGGCGGCTATGGCTTCAAAGGCCAGAAACGCAAAAACCCGCTTTCGCGGGTTTTTGTGAAATTCAAGATCGTGACCTTGAATTTGAATTGGTGCCCAGAAGAAGACTCGAACTTCCACGACCTTGCGGTCACCAGCACCTGAAGCTGGCGTGTCTACCAATTTCACCATCTGGGCATGATCTTCAGCGTTGCCGCTGTTGATGTGGCGCACTATACGGAGAGCATTTTGATCTGTAAACCCCTGATTTAATTTTAATAATTCAGAAGCCTGGAATGCAAAAACCCGCTTTCGCGGGTTTTTGTGTGAGCCTTGAAATTGATCTAATCTCAAGCTCGGAATTGGTGCCCAGAAGAAGACTCGAACTTCCACGACCTTGCGGTCACCAGCACCTGAAGCTGGCGTGTCTACCAATTT